>NZ_AOID01000033.1 GCF_000337195.1 Natrinema versiforme JCM 10478
GTATAAGAGACAGCATCTGGAGGGTGCCACCGGGGTCGTTGCGCAGCTTGAAGGTGGCGACGGCGCTGAACAGACACCAGATTGCCGGCAAGAGTCCGAGCAGGTAGATCGCGGAGACCTCGAGCGTGAGTTGGTCGCCGCCGTAGCGCCAGTGTTGGGGGTAGGCGTGCCAGAAGAGCGCGACCCCGAGCAGACAGAGGCTCGCGCTGATCGCGGCCGTCGCTTGGACGCGGCGGCTGGCCGGCAGTACGACGAAGACGCCGACGAGGGCGGTCGGGACGCTGAGCCCGGCCAGCACGCCCGCGGCGCGGACGGTCGCGAACTGGGCGGCCATCTCCCCCGAGAGCGCGACCGCGTACCCGCCGAAGAGATCGGTCGTCGCCACGAGTACGGCCACGACGGCGAGGACTGCGCCGAGTAACACGAGCGCCGTCCCCGCGTACAGTCGGCGACTCGTCACCCCCGGTGCCGTCCCGTCGTAGGCCTCCGTCAGGCTTGTCATAGCCAGTCGTTCGGCGTCCCATCACAAAACGATACGTCAGACACACCTCGGTTGTCGGAGAGGTAACCGGCGCGTGACTCAATGGGACCCGCGGAAACGAAAGCTTGAATCGCCGCCCTCGCAAACGACTCCCTATGAGCGACGAGGACGAGGAAGCCGAGCCGGCAGTCTCGCTCGGAGAGAGAACCCCGGTCGAGGGCGCGCCGCTCGCCCGCGTCAGTTCGCGACTGGCGTGGCCGAAGGAGAAAAGCGAAATCGATCGGCTCGAGGGCGACGCCGTTATTCGAACGCCCGACGGTCCCCGCGAGCTGTCGACCGTCCTCGAGTCGGTCGACGAGACGTACTTCCAGCGCCATCAGGAGTTCGAGGGCCACGTTCGAGACGTGATCGGGACCGGGCCGGTGCCGACCGCAGACGAGTAACACCGTGTCCTCCGAGCCGGGGCAACGCGACGATCACTGGCTCCGTAAGCGCATGCGCCTCTCGTGGATCCAGCGGGCGTTACTGGTCGGTGCCGTGGTGACGGTGCTGTGGATGCGGCTGGTTCCCAGCGATCTCGACCAGCGGGTCGTCGTCGACGCGATCCTCCTGATCGGGGGGCCGCTCGCGCTCGGGCTGGCCCACGGAAACCGCATCGGCTGGCGCATCGATCGGACCGCGGTGCGCAATACGATCCTTCTCGGGCTGTTCGTCGTCCCGTTCTACGTCGTCGGCTCGGCGCTGCCGACGATCCGGGCGTTCTACCCGATCTGGGAGACCTCGGCCGCGCCAGGGTCGTTCGTCCCGCACGCGATCAAACTGTTCGTCCTCGCGCTGGCCGCCGAGACCTACTACCGCGGCTTGCTCTGTGTCGGCGTCAGAGAGCTCGGGTTCGTCGCCGTCTTCATCAGCCCCGTCGTCTACATGCTCCACCACGCCTCGAAGCCGCCTATCGAGTTTCTGCTGTCGGGGCCGACGGATATCCTGTTCGGTGCCGTCGACTACAAATCGAACTCGATCCTCCCGTCGGTCGTCGCCCACGGCGGCGGCCTCGTCCTGCTCGACTGGCTCGTCCTGCACGATCCGCTGTTCGATCCGGCGGTCGTGATTCGGTTCCTCGAGTGGCTGCCGGTCCCGCTGTAGCGGGGACCCGATGGTCGCCGCCCGACGGGACCGATTAAGGGCCGGGACGACGAATCGTCACCTATGGCACTTCCCATCGACCCGACGCAGATCGAGCCGGACGACTACGGCGAACACCGCGCGATACTCGAGATGGACCACGAGGCGGCCATCGAGCACACTCGCGAGGTGTTCACCGAAGCGGGATTCGGCGTCCCGGCCGAGTTCTCGCCCTCGGAACTGCTCAACGAGAAGGTCGACGCGGACCGCGATCCGTACTACGTGCTCGGGGCCTGTAACCCCGAGATGGCGGATCAGGTCTTGGACGTGACCGAACGGATGGGGGCGCTGTTCCCCTGTAACGTCGTCGTCTGGGAGGAGGAACCGGGCCGACAGGTCGTCTACCACGTCTCGATCATGAAGATCGCGCGACTGCTCGGCATCGCTCCCGACGACGAGAACTGGCAGGAGATCGTCGACACGACCAGCGAGATGGTCGACGAGGCCTACGCGAACCTTTAGAACTGGACCACAACTGTCTCGTCTCCTCCTCGCGGAACCGGCGTCCCGAGCGCGACGGTTCCGTCCCGATCGAGTTCTTCTTGCCGAACCGTACAGTCACGAACGCCAATATTTATGTTTTCCGTTCAAGAGATTGAAATATGGACGCCCGAACGGCGTTTTTCGCCCTCCTCGTCGCCGCCCTCTGTGGCCTCGCCGCCCTGCTGGTCCTCCCGCTCGTGGAGTACGTGCTGGCGGCCTGTCTGCTCGCGGTCGTTCTCCGCCCGGCCTACGAGCGACTGGAACCGCGCGTCGGCCCGCGAATCGCCGGCCTCGCGCTCACCGGTGTTGCCGTCGTCGCCGGCGTCGTCCCGTTGGTTCTCGTCTCCTTGGTTGTTCTCCGCACCGCCCTGTCGACCCTCGAGTCGCTCGAGCCGGATCGAATGCTCGACTACGGTCGCGAGGTCGCTCGAGACGACCTCGGACTGGCCGACGAGACGGTCACCACACTCGAGATCGCGGTGCGCTCGGAACTCGAGGGGTCGATCGCGGGTGCAGCGGAGTTAACGCTGGGCCGACTCATCGATATCGTGACGACGGGGATCGACGTGGCGGTCGGACTAGTCGTCCTCGTCTTCCTGTTGTACTACCTGCTGGTCGACGGCGCGGCCTTCGTCGACTGGCTCCGCGAGACTGCGCCGCTCGAGGCGCGCGTGCTCGACGAACTATTCGCGGAAATCGAGGATGTTACGTGGGCAGTCCTCCGCAGTCACGTCCTCGTCGCGATCGTACAGGGACTACTCGGCGGGCTGGGGCTCGCAATCCTCGGCGTGCCGTACGCGACCACGCTGGGGGCGATCCTCGTTCTCGCCTCGTTTCTCCCGACGGTCGGCGTCTGGCTCGTCTGGGGGCCGGTCACAGTTGCCCACGCGGCCTCGAGCGATCCCGTGCACGCTGGCGTCCTCTTGGGCTACGGCGTCGCCGTCCTCGCCGTCACGGACAACTACCTGCGCGCGTCCCTCGTCGACCGCGGCTCGAGTCTGCATCCCGCGACCGCGCTGGTGGGCGTCGTCGGCGGTATCTCCCTCTTCGGTATCGTCGGCGTCTTCGTCGGCCCCGTGATACTCGCGGCGTTCAAAGCCTGCGTGTCCGTCGCCGACCGGCTCGAGCGGGCCGATTCGGCGAACAGCGACTCCGCGACTGGAACCGATCGAGAGCAATCCTTCGTCGAAGCAAAACAGTAGTGTCTGTGACGGCCGGTACGTAGCTCAGTCCGCGGTATGGGCCCGCTCGGCCCGGCTGGTCGTCGGAATCCCGCGACCGGTCAGGGCCATCGCGAACAGCACGAGCGGCGAGAGGAATCCGAACAGGTAGAACGGCGCGTACTCGAGGGTCGGGACGCCGGTCGCCGAGGCCATGAAGACGCCGCCGGCGTGCCACGGCAGGAGCGCGCCGGTGGGGGTCCCGGCGGCCTCGACGGCCCGCGAGAGTTCCTCGCTGTCGAGGCCGAACTCCTCGTAGAGGTTTCGCAGCGTCAGTCCCGGGAGGACGATGCTCATGTACTGCTGGGCGGTGAGCGCGTTGATGAGGATCGCGGAGAGCCCGGTGCCGGCGATCAGGCTGCCGGAACTGCCCACGCCCTGCGAGAGCCGATGGGCGAGGACGGCCAGCACGCCGATGTGCTCGAGGAGGCCGCCGAGGGACAGCGCGGCGACGACGACGGTGATCGTCCACGCGGAGCCGGTGAGGCCACCGGTCGCGAGGAGTTCGTTCACGAGGTCGGTTCCGGTCTCGGGGGCGGTGCCGCTCATGAAGACTTCCCACGCGGCGACGAAGCCGGTGCCCTGGACCAGAATCGTGGTGAAGACGCCGGCGAAAACGCCGGTCACGAGCGTCGGGAGCGCGGGGTAGCCGTAGAGCGCGAGGCCGAAGGTGACCACGAGCGGCAGGAAGGCGAGTACGGAGAGATCGTACGTGCCCGCGAGTGCGGTCTGAATCTCGACGATGCGACCGGCCGGGATCTCGCCGCCGGCCCGCAGGCCGAGCGCGGCGAATCCCAGTACCGAGAGGCCGAACGCGATGGCCGTCCCCGTTCGCATCCGGCGGATGTGGTCGTACAGCGGCGTGTTCGTCACGCCGGCCGCCAGGTTAGTCGTGTCCGACAGGGGGGACTGCTTGTCGCCCGCGTAGGCACCCGAGATGACCGCACCGACGGTCAGCGGCCCGGACACGCCGAGCCCCGCACCGATCCCGACGAACGCGACGCCGAGGGTCCCGACCGTCGTCCACGAGGACCCGATCGAGAACGCGACGATGGCGGCCAAGATCGCGGCGACGGGCAGGAACACCGTCGGGGTTAGCAACTCGAGGCCGTAGTACATCATCGCCGGGATCGTCCCGGCGTCGACCCACGTGGCGATCAGCGCGTAGATCGTAAAGATGATCAACAGCGCCTGTAACCCCATCAGGAGCCCGCTCGAGATTCCGTCGGAGAGTTCGGGCCAACTGTAGCCCAGATAGCGACCGAACGCGCCGACGAAGACGATACTCCAGAGCAGCGGGACGTGCGGATCGAGGCCGAGAACGGCCGATCCGACGCCGAGGAAGGCGACGACCGCGAGCACCGGAACGAGCGCGAGAGCGAACGACGGCCGCCGTTCGGGGTCGAGGTCGTCGACCGTTGTCGGTGTGAAATCGGCTGACATCGGCTGTGGTATGCACTTGGGGAATAAAAATAGAGCGGTTTATTACCCGAAGATATGCTTCGCGATACCAGTGGTCACATTATCGCTGAATGAACAGTCTCTCAGCAGTCGGCTCGCTGGTCCGCACTCGATAGACTGCGGCGAAAATAGCGGGCGACCGGCTTACTCCGAAGTCGAGAACGCGCTCAGGTTGGCCTGCAGTCCGGCCGCGAGTTCCGACTTGCGCCGCAATCGCGCGTAGGACACCGGTAGTCGGGTCGCGACCTCCGAAACCGCCTCGTGGAACGTCTCCGCCTCGCCGTACTCGCCCTCGAAGGCGTTGCGGACGCTCTCGCGGACCTGCCAGACGCCGACAGGTGCCCAGTAGTCGTCGGAGACCTCGCGCAAGACGAGACACTTCGCCTGTCGACCGATCGACTCGAGGTACTCCAAGACGCCCAGTCGGGCGGCGTAGTAGGCCCCCGCGGTTTCCTCGACGTAGCTCGAGCGGCCTTCGTACCCCTCCGAGGCGCTGGCGAGCCAGATGTCGTCGTGTGGGTCGGGGTTCCAGATGCTGCCCGGGGCCTTCATCTCGACGAGTTCGAACTCCCAGTTGCCGGGCGCGAGCACGATCCAGTAGCGGTTGCCGACGTACTCGTTGGCCCAGACCTGCACCTCGTCGATGCTCGGCGCGTTGCGGATGCGCCCGCGCAGGTACTGTCCCACGGTGTCGTCGACGGCCGTGATCGACCACCGCGTGGGGACCAGCCGGCGCTGTTTGGTCTGCCCGAGCGCGCCGGCAGAAAGGATCGAGTTGATCTCGTAGACGTCGAACCCGCGCCGGTAGAGGTAGGTCATCGCGCCCTGGGCCTGCCAGTCGTCGTCCTCGAGGGTCTTCTTGACCGGTTTCGGGACGTAGGGGTTCTCCCGCAGTTCGGCGTTGGTCGCGTTGGCTCGCGGCCCGCGTGGGGTCGCCACGTCGGTACCCGCGTCGAGTCCGAGGTCGGGCTTGTCGTCCAGGCCGATCTCGAGATCGACCGGCCGGTCGGCGATGGCGACCTCCCGTTGGACGCCGACGAAGCCGTCCCAGACATCGTCGACGCTCGGCGTCAGCCGGCTCGCGATGCTCGGGGAGTCGACGTTCGCGCGCTTGCTCGAGTTCAGGAGCCCGGTCCGGCGCTGGAGCACGTCGTCGATGGCGTACCCCTGCTGGTACCAGTCGCCGTCGGTGACGTACTCCGCGGCGTCGCCCTCGTCGCCGACCGGCGAGAGCAGTCCGACGGGAATGTCCGGGTAGTTCGACCGCCCGACGAAGATCGACGGCGAGGTCGACCCGACGAGTGTGTCGCCGCTCAGGGCGTCGTCGAACTTCCGTTCGAACTCCTCGAGATGATCCGTGATCGCGTAGGACTTCTCCTTGGCGAGGCGGCGACGTTCGGCCTCCTCATCGGGCTCTAAGTCCTCGATATAGTCGCCGAGGCGCATTCACTCGAGCTAGGGCGGGGACGGTGTTGAATGTTGAGTTTCGGACGGCCGAGTGCGTTCGGGATCCCGAGCGATCACGCTATCCGTGAGACTCCTCGCCCGGTTTCGGTCGGCAGAAGTGTCAGAGGCAGAGGTCCAGTCGCGTCTGCAACCGAACCTCACTCACTGCTTCGAGCCGGGGTATAAAGTAGTCGCCAGTGCGTTTTCTGGGTCTGAAAACGCGCGGTCGATACGACATCCCCGACCGCACTCGAGGGCGAGCGGCGGCGCGGCAGTCCGCTATCGAGTAGTTTAAAAACGCCGGGCGGGAAAGGACATGTATGAGTACGACCGACGACCGAGAGACGCGTTCCTGCGTCTCCTGTGGGCTCAACATCGCGGGCACCAACGCAGCCGCGTTCAAGTGTCCCGACTGCGGCCAGCAGATCTACCGCTGTGCCAAGTGTCGCAAGCAGAGCAACCTCTACGAGTGCCCCGACTGCGGATTCACCGGCCCATAAGGTTTCACAATGGGAAAAGTTGCTGCCAAAATCAAGGTCATGCCGGACAGCCCCGAAATCGACCTCGACGCGCTCCAGGAGCGCCTCGAGAGCACCCTCCCCGAGGGCGCGAAGATCAACGGCGTCGAACGCGAAGAGGTCGCGTTCGGGCTCGTCGCGCTCTACCCGACCGTGATCGTCCCCGACGGCTCGGGCGGCACGGAAGCCGTCGAGGAGAGCTTCACTGAAGTCGACGGCGTCGAAAGCGTCGGCGTCGAGAACGTCGGCCGCATCTAACGCACGGCGTCCGTTTTCGCCGTTTCGACTCGAATCTCCGTGAGCGATGCGTTTTCCGCTCGAGTACTCGTTCCAACGGCGGAGCCGCCGGTATCGCTCGAAAAGCGTCGTCAACCGGTTCTCGAGCGATCGAAGCGCGCGAGGAGAGTGGGAGATCGGCAGGTCGAGAGCGGAACGCCAGACCGTGCTCTCGCAACCGCGATCGCGGGCGGGCCAGTCCGGCCTACCTAAAACAGCGAGAGAGTCCGCCGTTCACGGAGGGCGTGAATCGCGTCACTCGGCTACGCAGTCCACCGGTTACTCCCCGGCCGGAGTCTCTACGGTGTCGAGTCCAGCGTTCAAGAGTTGTTCGTATGCCTCGGTGAGCGTGATGTCTCGTTCTTCGGCAAAGTCTTTCACACGGCCATGCGTTGCGTGGGAGAGGTCTATATTTGGACGCATAAGACTTAATAGACGTAAGGACGTGTTGAGTGTTACGGCGAATGAAGCGCACCAACGAGTTCGAAGTAGTTCCCCAGTCCGACGCGGACGAGGAGTTGCTTCGGCGTCTGTTGGACGCTTCAGCCGCACTCTGGAACGAGATCAATTATCAGCGCCGAACTAACTTCGAAGACCCAGACGGCGACGTTTGGGAAATCGACGAGTACCGCGGCCGGTACGGCGGGACGCTCGGCGCTTCGACGGTACAACAGATCGAACGCAAGAACCGCGAAGCGTGGCGCTCGTTCTTCGTACTCCGAGAGAAGGGCGAAGCCAACGGCAAGCCCGGCTTCTGGGGCAACCAAGACGACGGCCGCGAACTGCGGACGTACATCCGAAACACGTCGTACTCGGTCGAGTGGGGCGAATACTCCCGACTCGAGGTACTCGTCGGTCAAGATCTGAAAGAGGAGTACGGTCTTGGATACCAAGAACGACTCCGGCTCGAAGTTCGGGGTGAACCGAACTGGGACGAGTACGACAAGCAGGGCCGGTTGGAACTGTATTACGACGACGTGAGCGAGACGTTCAGGGCCTTTCAGCCAGTCACAATCGACAATTCTCGACTGGCACAACCACTGGCGGACGAAACCGCCGCTCTGGACATTGGCGCGAACAACATCGTCGCCTGCACGACCACAACCGGCGAGCAGTACCTGTACGAAGGCCGCGACCTGTTCGAACGGTTCCGCGAAACCACGCAACGAATTGCCGAACTCCAGTCGAAACTCGAGGATGGCCGGTACAGTTCGAAGCGGATCGACTCACTGTACCGTCGTCGAACGCGGTGGCGCGACCACGCGATGGACGCACTCTGTCGCGACTTGATCGAACGGCTGCACGACGAGGGTGTTTCGACGGTGTACGTCGGCGACTTAACCGACGTGCTCGAGACACACTGGTCGGTTCGGACGAACGCCAAACTGCACAACTTCTGGGCGTTCCGGCGGTTCGTCGGACGCCTCGCCGATACCGCCGAGGAGTTCGGAATCACCGTCGAAGTGCGAACAGAAGCGTGGACCTCCCAGACGTGTCCGAACTGCGGTTCGACCGAGAACACGACTCGGCACCGGGACACGCTGACGTGTTCCTGCGGCTTCGAGGGCCACGCGGACCTCGCCGCAAGCGAGACGTTCCTGAGACGTCATCAGAACTCTTCGAGTTCTGATTGGCGAACGAGACACGAAGTGTCTCGTCAGCGGCACGAAGAGATAGCACGGCCGATGGCACGGCCCGTGTGCCTCAAGTGGGACAGCCACGACTGGCTGGAGTCACCACGCTCCCCCCGTCCCAACGAGGAGCACACGAACCCGCAAGTTGCCTCCGTGGTCGTTCGAGACGACGAAGTCGTCTCGTGATGACGAGAGAGCTGGCTCTCTCGAACCAACTCGGTGTAGCCGAGACTCCCAGCGCGAGGAAACCCCGGCGTTCACGCCGGGGAGGATGTCATTGCTCGCGGTTCGCACCGAGGTCGGCCTCTGAGACGATCTCCGCGCCGATGGCCGAGAGGTCGACGGTCACGTCTGCGGTGACGGCTTTGCTGATCTCGTCTAAGTTGCCGGCGAGAACCGTCAGTACGTCGTCAGGGCTGGTGTAGACCAGCATGTTGCCGTCTTTGCCCTCCGCGACGAGCTGTGTATCGTTCAGGACGACCTGATCCTTCTGAATCGTCGCCGAGACGACCGGCAGCGCCGCCGGCTTCCCCGGCTCGTCGTCTCTGACTTTGCGGATGTGGACCTCGTCGAGGTCGATGACTTCCTTGTACTCCCGTATCTGTTCGGCGCAGTCGACCATGTCGTTGAGCAGGGCGGTCCGCTTCTCGTTGCCGTGGTCACCGTCGAGACAGTGCTGACAGACGCGGAGTTCGAGTCGCATTACGTGCCGATTGGGGCTGGATACCGATGAGAATTCCGTTTCTGTCCGTCGCCGCTCGCGCTCAGTCCTCTAGCTGCTCGTGGATCTCTCGAATCCGTTCGGTCCCCCGGTCGACGTATCCGCCGTGATAGCACACAGTATGGTCGATCTCGAGGCCTGCCAGCGTCCCGACGGACTCGATCGCGCGATCCATATCGGGCGTGAAGTGGGGTTTCGGTCCGGCAAGGGGGTCGTCGCCGTCGCCGACCAGTGCGTCGCCGGCCACGAGCAGGTTCCCCGTCGGGAAGTACAACGAGATGTGTCCGGGCGCGTGGCCGGGCGTGGCGACGACCGCCATCGGCCCCGCGAGCGTCGGGAGCCGGACGCCGTCTGCCAGTTCGATGTCGACGTCGACGGGCGGATACCGGTCGCCGTCGTCCGCTCCCTTGATCGGGTCGCGCTCGCCCGACACGTACGGTGCTTCGTCGCGGTGGGTCGCGACGATCGCGTCGACTCGCTCGAGCAGTTCCGCGAGCCCGCCCGCGTGATCCGCGTCGTGGTGGGTCAAGACAACGAGCCAAATGTCCGTGAGTTCGAACCCCATTCCGGCCAGATGGGTCTCGAGTTGGCCGACTGCGCCGGCGGGGCCGGCATCGAGCAACACCAGTCCGCGGTCCGTCTCGACTGCCGTCGGGGTAAACGTGTGTTCGCTGCCGCCGTACTCGAGGGTCAGTGGGAGTGCGTACACGCCGGGATCGTCGCGGTCGGTCATGCGGGCCGATTGGCGGGCCGACCCCAAAGGCGTAGCCCTCGAGTCGGGTGGACCGAGTCGAAAGCAGCCGCCGCCCGACGAGTCAGGAGAGAACGCCGTCGATGGCTCCCTCGAGGTCGGCGATCAGGTCGTCGACGTGTTCGATCCCCACCGAGACGCGGATCAGGCTGTCCGAGAGCCCCGCCTCGATGCGCTCCTCGCGGGGAATCGCGGCGTGGGTCATCGGCGCGGGCTGTTCGATCAGGCTCTCGACGCCGCCGAGGCTCTCTGCGAGGGTGAAGACCTCGGTGTTCGAAACGACCTCGCTGGCCTCTTCTAAGCTCGCGTCGAGTTCGAAACTCAGCATGCCGCCGAAGTCGTCCATCTGCTCGGCGGCGATCTCGTGGCCCGGATGGGACTCGAGGCCGGGGTAGTAGACGCGGTCGACATCGGCGTGGTCGTCGAGGAAGTCGGCGATCGCGCGGGCGTTCTCGCAGTGGCGGTCCATACGGACGGGCAGCGTTTTGGTGCCCCGGAGGACGAGGAAGGACTCGAAGGGGCCGGGCGTCGCACCGACGGAGTTCTGATAGAAGCCGAGTTGTTCGTCTATGTCCTCGTCGTTGGTCAGCAGTGCGCCGCCAACCACGTCGGAGTGGCCGCCGAGGTACTTGGTCAGCGAGTGCGAGACGATGTCCGCACCGAGATCGAGCGGTCGCTGGAGGTACGGCGTCGCGAACGTGTTGTCGATGGCACACAGCGCGTCGTGGTCGTGGGCGATCTCGGCTGCGCCCTCGATATCCACGATCGACATGAGCGGGTTCGTCGGTGTCTCGAGCCACAGCAGCGCCGTCTCCTCCCGGAACGCGGCCTCGATCTCATCGAGATCGGTCATATCGACGAAGGAGAACTCGAGGTCGTAGTCCTCGTAGACCTGCGTGAAGATGCGGTGGGTCCCGCCGTAGACGTCGTTGCCCGTCACCACGTGATCGCCGGCCTCGAGCAGGTTCAGAACGGTATTGATCGAGGCCATCCCGCTGGCGAACGCGCGACCGTAGTCGGCGTTCTCGAGGCTCGCGAGGTTCGCCTCGAGGTCGGTGCGCGTGGGGTTCCCCGTGCGGGAGTACTCGTAGCCGCGGTGGTCGCCCGGCGCGTCCTGCTTGTAGGTGGAGTTGGCGTGAATCGGCGTCATCAGTGCGCCGGTCTCCTCGTCTGGTTCCTGGCCGGCGTGAATCGAGCGGGTCTCGATCCGGCGGTCGTTGTCGTCGTCCATATTGAGATAGGGGATTCGCGGTCGGATCACTGTTGTGGACGATATTAGCGCGACGGATGCGGTCGACCGCAAGCAGTCGTACCGCGCGAGCGGAGCGAGCGCGGCCTTTTTGGTGCAGATTTTTGCTCCGAGTGGTGCGCGAACGAAGTGAGCGCATCCCGAGGAGCAAAAAGGTGCGTGGGAATACGTGTGTTTTATAACCGTCACCGGACAAAGCGGTCGTACGACTATGCCGAAATCTAATGGCCCTCGTCAGGGAACCCGACGAAAGCTCGCGAACGATCCTCGAGACCGCGGCGGTTCGCCGCCACAGCGTGCGATTCAGGAGTACGAGGAGGGTGAGAAAGTCCACCTGAAGATCGACCCAAGCGTTCCAGACGGTCGCTTCCACCCGCGGTTCGACGGACACACCGGCGAAGTCGTCGGGAAACAGGGCAGTGCCTTCAAAGTCGAGATCAACGACGGCGGCAAGGACAAGACCCTGCTCGTGACCGCGGCCCACATGCGCGCACAGAATCAGGACAAGAACCGGATCTAATCAGGGATGACGATCTTCAAAGAGATCGTCGACGAGGAGTTCCTGACGGTCTCGGAGACGAAGGAGCTGCTCGCCGACATCGAAGCCGAACGCGCGATGGACGAGGAGCGCGAGCTGCGCTACGAGCTCGCGCGAGCGATCGAACACGCGAACCGATTTGCGGTCCTCGAGCCCAAGGAGGCCCAAGCGCTGGTCGACGACCTGCAGGACATCGAGAAGGTCGACGAGCCGACGGCCTACAAGATCGCCAATCTCCTGCCACAGGACCGGGACGAACTCCGGTCGGTGTACGCACAGCAGCGGTACTCGCTGTCGGGGGATGAACTCGACGAAATTCTCAACATCGTCGCACAATACGCCTGAACGCGGTCCCTTCGTGGCGTTGCGACGCGGCTTCGTCACTCGCCGCTACGTGAGTAGCAGCGGCGCTCGAGGCCCTGTCCCGGGCCGTTTTCAATGTGTCCGTAACCGCCACTGACTGGCAGGTAGCGGTGCGTTCCTTGTACTGTGGACGAAAGAGCCGTCCGGGATACGGTCGTGGACGCTACCGAGACGGAGACCGAACCGAGTGACATGCAGGGAGGCGACTCGCTAGAACGGGACATCGGGCTCCTCGGGGCCACGGCGATCGGAGCGGGGACGATGATTGCCGGCGGTATCTTCGTCCTCTCGGGGCTCGCCGTCGCCAACGTGGGCGCGGCAGCGATCGTTTCGTTCGCGCTGGCGGCGGTCGTGGCCTCGTTTACCGCACTGACCTACGCCGAGTTCGCGACCATCTATACCGTCGACGGCGGCGGCTACGCTTACGTGGCCGAGGTGTTCGACTCCGACTGGTCGTATCTCGTCGGGTGGCTGCTCATCCTCGGCTATCCCGCGAGCGCGGCCTTCTACCTCGCGAGCTTTGCCGATTGGTTCGCCCGGTTCGTCCGGCCCGCGATCGCACTCCCCGAGGCGCTCCCCTACTGGATTCCCGGGGTCGTCGTCCTCGCGGTGCTGGTCGGGATCAACCTCGCCGGTGCCGAGGAGACGGGTCGATTCCAGATCGTCGTCACGGGGCTCAAAATCGCGCTGATCGGCCTGTTCTTGCTCGGTGGTCTCCGCGCGTTCAGCGCGGAGATCGTCGTATCGTCGCTCGAGACCCACATCACGCAGTTCGGGGACATCGCACTCACCTCGGCGCTCGTGTTCATCACGTTCTTCGGGTTCGAGGCGATCGCCACGAGCGAAGGCGAGATCGACGCGCCCGAGCGGACGGTTCCCCGGGCGATCTTTCTGAGCATCGCTATCGTGTCCGTCCTGTACGGACTGGTCGTCATCGTCGTGGTGCTCGCGATCAACGACGGTGCCTTCCTCTCGTTTCTGGCCGATCGAGGGGGTCTTTCGTCGCCCGATGTCGCGACGACGTTCGTCGCCGAGCACGGCGAAGTCGCGATGGCCCGAGCGGCCCAATACTATCTCGGCGGGACCGGGTTCTACGTCTTCGTCGTCGGTGCGTTACTCTCGATGATCTCGGCCGCCAACGCGACGGTGCTGGCCGGTTCCCGGGTGAAGCTGGCGATGGCCAGACGCGGTCACCTCCCCGAACGGGTCCAGCGAATCGATCCCCAGTCCGGCGTCCCGACGGTCGCGGTTGTGGGTACCGGTGGACTGATCCTCTTTTTCTTCCTGGTTTTCGGCGTCGCCTTCGGGACCTCTCCGGGAACGCCCGGCGGCGATGGGGGTCTGGTGCTCGGATTCGAGTCGCTGGCTCACTTCGCGGACGCCATGCTCCTCGGCGGACTGGTGTTCGTCAACGTCGCGCTGATTCAGTCCCGTCGGAAGGACCCCGATCGCGAGCGGCGATTTCGGGTCCCGGCCGTTCCGTGGATCCCGCTGATCGCGATCGGATCGAACCTCGCGCTCTTGGTGAGCATCGAACTGACGAGCCTCGCTCTCGCCGGGGTGGCCGTCATCGCCGGCGTCGTATTCTGGTTCACCGTCATCGAGGGTGGGTAGCTGACACAGCCTCCTGCAAGCGAGCCGACTCTTTAAGTACGGCGTCGTCGTACTGTAAACCAATGAGCGAAGCTGATCGCGATGAGATGGACGTTCGTCGTGCGGTCGTGTTGGATTATCTCGCACACGGGCTGTCGGACGACGGCCGACCGCAGTACGCGAAGTCGCCGGCAGGCTACGCCGTCGGCATCGAGGACTTTCAGCTCTATCAAGTCGCCTTCGACGAGGACGAACGCCTGACCATCGGGAGCGAGGTCGTCGTCGAACCGCCCGCCGAACGAGACATCGTCACCGAATGTCACCGCGTCGAGTACGAGGATCTCTCCTCGGGTGCGCAGTCGGAACTCGAGTACGTCGTCGCCGACCTCGTCGAGGAGAACGAAGAGCGATTCGTTGACTTCTACAACGATGCCCAGCCGATCACGCTGCGGCTCCACCAGCTGAACCTGCTGCCGGGCATCGGGAAAAAGCTCCGCAACGGCATTCTCGACGAGCGAAAGCGCAAGCCCTTCGAGAGCTTCGAGGAACTGTCCGAGCGCGTGTCCGGCCTCCACGACCCCGACGAGATCCTCGTCGAGCGCATCCTCGAGGAACTCCGCGATGACGATCTCAAGTATCAGACGTTCGTGGGCCGGCGCGAACAGGAACAGAACCAGTAACTGCTTAGCAGGGCTCGAGCGGGCGCTGCCGCCGGGATGGTTCCTGAGCCCGAGACGGTGCGTTTACACCCACCCCAGCCATAGCGCCGGCAATGAGAGACCCAGACGGACTGATCGCCCGGGCGGGCGTCCGTGGCGATCCGGATCGCGACCAGCACTTCCTCGTGGACGATCGCGTCCTCGATCGATTGCCGTCCTACCTTACTGAGAGCGACGCCGACACGAGTCACCTCCTCGAGATCGGCGGCGGAACGGGCGTGCTGACCGATCGGCTACTCGCAGTCGGCGACGAGGTGACGGTGGTCGAACGCGACCGCGAACTCGCCGAATTCCTCCGCGAGGAGTTCGCCGACGAGATCGCTGCCGGGGAGCTGACCGTCGTTCAGGGCGACGCGCTCGAGGTCGATCTCCCCGAGTTCACCGCGTCGGTCTCGAATCTGCCCTACGGCGTCTCGAGCGAGATTGCCTTTCGGCTCTTTCCCGAGAAGAAGCCGCTCGTCTTGATGTTTCAACAGGAGTTCGCCGAGCGGATGGTCGCCGAGCCGAACACCGCGGAGTACGGTCGGCTCTCGGTCTCGAGCCAGCACTACGCGGACATCGAACTCGTCGAGTCAATTCCGAAGGAGGCGTTCTCGCCGCCGCCCGCGGTCCAGAGCGCGGTGGTTCGCGCGATCCCGCGCGAGCCCGACTACGAGATCGACGACGAGGACTTCTTCCTGCGGTTCGTCAAGGCCCTGTTCACGCAGCGCCGGAAGACGATTCGGAACGCGATTCGGAACACGGGCCACATCTCCGGGCTCGCTGAACCGGAGGCGGTCGTCGAGGCGGCCGACGAGGACGTGCTCCGAAAGCGGGCCGGCGCGATGGCACCGGCCGAGTTCGCCGCGCTCGCCCAACTCGCGAGGGACGTGGGTGAGCCGATCGACGACTGATCTCGATCCCCGGCTCGAGGGGGTCGTTCGGCTCGGGTCGCAGTTGAGCGACCGGAGCAGTCCGACCAACGGATACTCAAAGCTACGCGACCGACAGGCTCGAGAGACGAACGCATGTCCGAACTACTGACGGAGTTCGACCGGCTCTCGGAGCTGTTTCCGACGACGCCGCTGAAATTCGCGGTGTCGATTGTCGCGCTCGGACTCGTCGTCGGCGTCCTCCTCGCCTACCGGCGGCTCCACGCCTGGGTGGCCGAGCGGGCGCGGCCGCTGTACGCCGACATCGCTTCGATGGCCCTGCTCATCGCCACCTGTGCGGTGAGCCTCGCCGTCGTGCTCGGCGTCTGGGGGCAGACGGCGGAACTCAGTCGGCTCTACGACGATTTCGGGCTCGGGGGCGACGGCGTCGCACGCGCGATCTTCTCGTTTCTCCTGCTCGTCGTGACGGTTATCGCTACCCGGTTCGTCCGCCGGGTGATCGAGGAGGTACTCGGCTCGTCCTCGGCCGTGACGGCCCACCAGCGAAAGGTCACGCATCGCCTCTCACAGGTCATTATCTGGTCGGTCTCGCTGGTCGTCGTGCTCGGTATCTGGATCGAAGATCTCGGGAGCCTGCTCGTCGGGGCCGGCTTCCTCGGGATCGTCCTCGGGATGGCCGCCCGTCAGACCCTCGGCACGATGCTCGCCGGTTTCGTCCTGATGTTCGCCCGCCCCTTCGAGATCGGCGACTGGATCGCGGTCGATGACAACGAGGGGATCGTCACCGACATCTCGATCGTCAACACCCGCGTCCGGTCGTTTGACGGCGAGTACGTCATGATCCCCAACGACGTCATCGCCTCGAGCATGGTCACGAACCGCTCGAAGCGGGGGCGACTGCGACTCGAGGTCGAGGTCGGCGTGGACTACAGAACCGATATCGACCGCGCCGCGGACCTCGCGAAGGCCGCGATCGAAGATATCGACGAGGCGCTGGCCGCACCGTCGCCACAGATCGTGGCGAAGTCCTTCGGCGACTCGGCGGTGATACTCGGTGTGCGGTTCTGGATCGATAAACCGAGCGCCAGACGCTACTGGACGGCCCGAACCGCCGCGATCAGCGCCGTCAAGGCGGCCTTCGAGGACGAGGACATCAAGATCCCGTACCCGCAGCGCGAACTGTCCGGGCGGGCCGAGACCGGCGGCTTCCGGATCGCCGACGACGGCGAGACGACGCCGGCCGGCAGCCCGAGTGACGACGGCAAATCGACGGAACACCGCATGACGACACCGGAGGATCGATAGATGACGCTCGAGGACCGACGCGACGAGGAACCGGACGTGTACCAACCCGCTGAAGACTCCCACCTGTTGGCCGAGGCGGCCTGTGACCGACTCGAGGGAACCGAAGTCGTCCTCGAGGTGGGAACCGGATCCGGCTACGTTGCCGAACAAATCGCCGACGAGACGGGTGCTCGCGTCGTCGCATCGGACCTGAACCCACACGCCGTGCGCCAGGCCCGCACCGAGGGCGTCGAGGCGGTGCGAGCGGATCTCGTCTCGCCGTTTCGGGACGGGTCCTTCGACGCGGTGGCGTTCAACCCGCCGTACCTGCCGACCGATCCCGAAAACGAGTGGGACGACTGGATGGAACACGCCCTATCGGGCGGCGAGGACGGTCGAGCCGTCATCGATCCGTTCCTCGCGCACGTCGGCCGCGTGCTCGCCCCCGACGGCGTCGTCTATCTGCTCGTCAGTAGCCTCACCGGCGTTGACGAAGTGGTCGAAGAAGCCGGCGAGCACGGGTTCAGCGCCGTCGCCGTCGCCGACGAACCGTTCCCCTTCGAGACGCTGACAGTGCTCGAGTTGCTTCGCTAGCGGCTCTATTCGAGCGGCGAAGTACGTCATCCGAAGGTTCTTTTCGAATGGCTGAGATGTTTCGGTCGATGCCTTCCACTCGACGAACGTTGCTGAGGAGCGTCGGCGCGACCGGTGCGAGCGTCGCGCTCGCTGGCTGTTCGCTGCTCTCGCGAGTCAGGGGACCCGACGACCCGCCGCCGTCCGGCGTCGACGATATGCCGGATCCCGGGAACAGCGCTCGCGGAGCCACTGGCGAGTGGTCGACGTTCGGCTGCAATGCGGCCAACACCCGGGAGGTCGGTGACGGTGAGGCCCCGGTCGACGGTGTTTCCGAGCGCTGGCGGGTCGAGGTTCCACAATTGACCTATCAGGCACCCGTCGTCGCCGGCGGGCGCGTTTATCAACCCGACGAGGACACACTCCGGGTCCTCGACGCCGCAGAGGGAACGGAACTGTGGACGGTCGAGGGCGTCGGAACAGTGCCGCTGATCTGGAACGATGTCGCCTACGTTTCGACCGGGTCTGCGATTCGCGCGCTCGAGACCGACACCGGCGAGCGACTGTGGGAACGGGAACTCGAGACACCGGGGCGAGTGACGGTGCCCGCGACGCGCGCCGGAGAGCAACTCGTCTGCGGCGCGGGGGAGCGAGTCGTCGCGCTCGATCTCGACGACGGGACGGTACAGTGGGACCGCGAGGTCTTCGGTCAGGTACAGGACCACCCTGCCGTCTTCAGGGCCCACTGGTTCGTCATCACCACTCGAGCCGGAATGGTGTATCTGCTGGACAGGGATGGAATGGGTGGACGACGGTGGCAACTCCCTGCCGAACCGGCGGCACCGCCCAGCGCGGACACTGACTCGGTCTACGTCAACTGTAGAGACGGAACCACGTACGCGCTGATGGACGAGGGAGTATCGGACCCGGCCCGGAACTGGACGGCCGATTCCGGCTGGGCCGACCGCGGCATTGCCGTTGCCGACGGCCTCGTTCTCGTTGCGAACGGGCAGGAGCTTCACGCCGTCGATACCGAATCCGGTGATCGCCACTGGAAACACGACATCGGCGACTGGCGACACACCGCGCCGGCGTACGGCCGCGACACCGTCTTCGTCGGCGGTGACCGCCTTCACGCTCTGGACCCGACGCCGGATGACAGTCCGGGCTGGGGCCCTGCAGTCCGCTTCGAACGTGAGTTCGCGGGCCGCGTCGGCCCGGGGCCGGTCCTCGACGACGGTACGATTTACGTCGTCGCACAGGTCGCCGACGAGACCTACGCGCTGCTGGCACTGGACTGAGACTGTGGGCACAGAACTCTGCGTCTCGCGACGACTCGAGTAAACCCCTGATCGATCGCGGCCCGTCTCGGTTCCGTCCCGATAGCTGTGCGTGGCGTAGCTGCTCCATGATACGTGTTTTCACGCATCTCGAAATCCAGCCCCGGAATCGGCCGAAACCTGCAAAAATTACTGTTGTGTATTAGATTGGATGGAAAATATTAAGCGTCGGTATAGCCTAGCCGGAACTACGATGACTGAGTATGTTTCGACCACGCCGGGGCTGTATCCGCTCCCGGACTGGGCGAAAGACGACCTTTCGGATCTGAAAGGACACCAGAAACACGACCTCATCAGCGGCGACGAGGGCGAGGCAATCACCGCGGCCTACGAGGAGGCCCGCGACGAAGTGATCGGCGTCCAGCAAGACGCCGGCCTCGACCGCGTCGTCGAGGGGCAACTGCGCTGGGACGACATGCTCGCCCACCCGCTCGCGGTCGCCGACGCCGTCGAAACGCGCGGGATCGTCCGCTACTACGACAACAACAACTTCTATCGAGAGCCGGTCGTCCAGGACGACCTCGAGCCAACTGGCGACGTCGCCTCCGAACTCGAGGCGACCGCGGAGCTGGCCGCTGGCGACGACCTGCAGGCCGTCCTCCCCGGTCCGTACTCGCTTGCTGACCTCGCCACCGACGAACAGTACGGCGACGAGGCCGACTTCCTCGGCGCGATCGCCGACTTCCTCGAGGGCGAGGTCGACGCCTTCCCCGAGCACGAAACGCTGTTCCTGCTCGAGCCCTCGCTGGTTGAGAACGCACCCGAGGACGGCCAAGACGAGCGCGCGAGCGAGGCGATCGATCAGGTCGCGAGCGCGACCGACGCCGATGTCGTCGTCCAACCGTACTGGGGCGCACTCGAGGAGAAGGTCTATGCGCACTTGCTCGACGCCGATATCGACGCGGTCGGCTTCGACTTCGTCGCGAATCAGGACGACAACCTCTACAACATCCAGGAGTACGGCGCGCCCGACGACATCGCGCTGGGCCTCGCCGACGGCCAGAACACGCTCGTCGAGGACCCCGAAGCGATCCGCGACCGGGTCGAGTGGGTCGAAGGCCAGCTCGGCGTCACCGAGTTCGAGACGGTCTATCTGACGACGAACACCGAGACGTTCTACCTGCCCTACGGCAAGTACGTGGAGAAACTCGAGGTCCTTGCGGAGGCCGCGGACCTTGCGGAGGTGACCGCAGCATGACGAACGAGAACAAAGATCAGTTCCGACCGCCAGAGCACGATTCCGACCACTTCCTGCTGACGACCGTCGTCGGCTCCTACCCCAAGCCCAAGTGGCTCAACCGCGCGAAGGAGCTCTACGAGGACGACGACCACGGCTTCGACGCCGACGACTATCAGGAGGCCAAAGACGACGCCTCGCGGCTCATCACGAACGAACACGAGCGCGCCGGCCTCGACGTCGTCGTCGACGGCGAGATGCGGCGCAACGAGATGGTCGAGTTCTTCGCCCACCGCATCGACGGCTACGAGTTCAACGGCCCCGTCAAGGTCTGGGGACACAACTACTTCGACAAGCCGAGCGTCGTCAGCGAGGTCGAGTACGACGACAGTTGGCTCGTCGACGAGTACGAGTTCACCGCCGACGCCAGCGACCGACCAGTCAAGGTCCCAATCACGGGTCCCTACACGCTCGCGAACTGGTCCTTTAACGAGGCCTACGAGGACGACGACGAACTCACCCTCGAGCTCGCCGACCTCGTCAACGAGGAGATCGAGAAGCTCGTCGACGCCGGCGCACGCTACATCCAGATCGACGAGCCCGCGCTCGCGACCACCCCCGACGACCACGCCATCGTCGGCGAGGCCTTAGAGCGCATCGTCGCCGACCTCCCCGAGGATGTCCGCATCGGCCTCCACGTCTGTTACGGCGACTACTCCCGAATCTACCCCGAGATCCTCGAGTTCCCGGTCGACGAGTTCGACCTCGAGCTCGCAAACGGCGACTACGACCAGCTCGACGTCTTCAAGGACCCCGAGTTCACCAAGGATCTCGCGCTTGGCGTCTGTGACGCCCACGTCGCGGAAGTCGAGTCCGTCGAGCAGATCGAGGAAAACATCAAGAAGGGCCTCGAGGTCGTGCCGCCGGAACAGCTCGTCGTCTCGCCGGACTGCGGCGTGAAGCTGCTGCCCCGCGAGGTCGCCTACGGCAAGATGGCGAACATGGTGCAGGCGGCCCGGAACGTCGAGGACGACCTCGACGCGGGTACCATCGATATCGAGCGCGGCGCGCCGACCCCGGCCGACGACTGAGTTCGGCCGATCGCCCGTTCGCTTTTCCGCGTTCTCGCTCTCCGCCAGCACGTCCCTCGGCCGACGCCGCTCCGCGCGTTTCGGGGGAGACCCTCGCGCTCGAGCCCCTGTTCCAAGCTCAACGGCTTTTCGTCCGGCGGCTGAACGGCCGCTATGGACGACCCGCTGTCGAGCGACACGCTCCGCGGGCGGACCGGCGGGAGTCGGGTCGCACACTGGTTCCTGCTCGATGCGAACCGCTGGCTGTTCGCGGGGTTACTCGCCGCCGCGGCATTCGCCGTCTTCGTCGGCCTCGGAACGGTCGCGCTGCCGCTCCGGACGGCGATGGAAAGCGGTACGCCGATCGAAACCGCGTTTCAGGTCCTGATCGCCGCGATTCTCACCGGCGTGACGCTCGTCGTTTCGATCAACCAGCTGGTGCTCTCCCAGGAACTCGGGCGGCTGGGGGACCAGCAGGCGTGAATGGACGAGGCGATGGAGTACCGACGCAGCGTCGAGGAACTGTTCGGATCGGTCGGTCCGCCCGACCCCGCGCAGTTCCTGCAGGCGCTCGTGGGCACGAGCAGCGACCGGGCCGAAGCGCTGCGCGAAACCGTCGCCGATACCGACGACGATCGGCTCCGAGAACGGACCGACCGCCTGGTCGAGAACGTCCGTCGCAACTCCGAGGAGATCACCTCTCAGCTCGAGACGTCGACGTTCGGCGAGTTCGGGGTCCTGCGGTCGGGGCTGAACTACAACTACTCGTGGAAGATCTACGCGGTTCGGCGGCTCCGCCACGAACACGAGGACAGCCTCGATGACGACGAACTGGCGGCGTTCGACGAGCTGGTCGACAGCCTGACGCTGTTCGGGCCGGCCCTCGAGCACTTCAAGTCGCTGTACTTCCAGTGGGAACTGGTCCACTCACGCGGTCGATCCTGTACGCCGGGTTGCCCGGCGTGGTGGCCGCGACGGCGACGGTGCTGTTCCTCGACGGGGAGTCGGTACCGGGGGCGACCCTCGGCGTGGATAACCTGGTGTGGGTCGTAAGCGCCAGCGCGACGCTCGCGCTCGTGCCGTTCTTCCTGCTCGCTGCGTACGTCCTGCGGATCGCGACGATTTCGAAGCGAACCGGCTCGCTCGGGCCGTTCATCCTTCGCCGTGCGGAACGGACCGACGCGATCGATTGGGACGAATAGGGCGGGCAACCCCACGATGTCCGTGCTCGAACGATCCGCGGCAGGGTCCGAGTCATCGATGGACGGTCGGACTCGCAGTCGAACCGGTCGATCCCACCGGTATCAGAGAAGATCGATGCTTCCCGGGATCCTGCCACTCCCGACGACGATCGAACCGTCGCGGCGAACGATGATCCCGTAACCGAGCAGGGAGCATTCGAACATCACGTCGTCGGCGCGTCCGCCGTCGCTCCGGACCGACTCCTCGACGGCGAACGTCACTGACTCGAGACTCGAGGTGTCCGCCGGAAGCGCCGCAAATGTCTCGGAGGGCACGTTCCGGATCTCCCCCTCGACGGTAAACGAGAGCACGTCGGGCGGCGGATCGATCGACTCGGGGTCCCCGTCCGACGAGGGCCGGAGCGCGTCGACCCCGTCCGCGAGGTCCTCCCGGTCCGGCGTCGCGACGCTGATGTCGACGGTCTCGAGCCGGGGGGTTGCCGGGCCGGTCAGATCGAGCGCGACGGCGTCTGTGTCGCCGCCCGAGACGGTCACGCGGGACGGATTCATCGTCGTTCCCGCGAACTCGCCGAGCACCGCCTCGGTCACGCTCAGATTTCCTCCACCCTGAACTCGAGGCCGTCGGGTGGTCGCGTTTCCACGGTGGTGTCCGCCAGCCGAATGCTCTCTGCCTCGTCGAATCGGACTGTGTTGCTCATCGCTGTCTCGGTGTGCCTACGGCCCGAGCGGGGGAAACTGTACCGCCGAGACCCGGCGTGTACGGCGTGACCTACCGCGTCCGAGCGGCTACCCGATGGCGAGGCATCGAGTGAGACTGCTGTGGGACCGCGACCGCGTCCCGCACCCGCTTCGACAACAACTAACTGTCGGCTCGGTGAACGGGCGTCCATGACCCTCGAGATCGGCGTTCTCGGCTATCGGTTCATGGGGAAAGCACACGCGAACGCGATGGCGCGGCTGCCGATGTTCTTCCCGGACGCACCCGAGATCGAACGCATCGTGCTCGTCGGCCGCGACGAGGAAGCGCTATCGGACGCGGCCGATCGACTCGGATTCAGTTCGGTATCGACGGACTGGACCGAGGTCGTCGACGAGGTGGATGTCTTCTACAACCTCGGCCCGAATCACGTCCACCGCGAGCCATCGATCGCCGCCCTCGAGGCCGGAACGCCGGTCTTCTGCGAGAAACCGCTCGCGCCGACGCTCGAGGAGGCCGACGAGATGGCCGAGACGGCACGCGAAGCGGGCGACGACGTACCCGCCGGCTGTGCGTTCAACTACCGGTTCGTGCCCGCGATCCAGTACGCAAAGCGGTTGCTCGAGGCGGGCGAACTCGGCGAGATTCAGCAGGTTCGCGGCCGATATCTGCAGGACTGGCTGGTCGACCCCGAGGCCCCGTGGTCGTGGCGCAACGACGAGGAGATGGCCGGTTCGGGTGCGTTGGGCGATCTCGGCTCGCACACGGTCGATCTCCTGCGATTCCTCGTCGGTTCCGACGACCTCGCCGGCGAGATCGAACGGGTCAGCGGCCACCTGCAGACGTTCGTCGACGAGCGCCCCGTAGAGGGCGGCGACGAAACCCGTTCCGTCACCGTCGACGACGCCTATACCGCGCAACTCGAGTTCGAAAACGGTGCCGTCGGATCCCTCGAGGGGACGCGGGTCGCGGCGGGTCACAAGAACGATCACACGATCGAAATCCACGGCTCCGAGGGGAGCCTGCAGTTCTCGCTCGAGCGGTTGAACGAACTCGAGGTGCTCCGTGATGGAAATCGGGGCTACGAGACGATTCTGGTCACCGACGAGGACGATCCCTACGTCGACCACTGGTGGCCACCGGGCCACGTGCTAGGCTGGGAGCACACGTTCATCCACGAGAATTACGAGTTCCTCAGCGCGGTTGCGAACGGTGATGCGTTCGAACCCAACTTCGACGACGGCCTCGCCGCCCAGCAGGTCCTCGACGCGATCGAACGGAGCGACGAACAGGGCGAGTGGGTCAGTCTCGAGTAACGCGGTTCCGATCTCGATCCGGAGCACTTGCTCTCCCTAGCAACGGGCTTCCGGGCCCGCCTCGAGCGGTCTCAGTCCGAGAAACGAGAGCCGATCGGCTGGGATGTGTCTACCCCCTTGCCAACAACAGCAGGAAGTAGACCGACGAAACGAGCCCGCTGCGTGTACTGGCAGCAGAGAATACCACGTCCTCCCCACCCGATTCGCTCGTTCCCTTCGGTCACTCACTCATCCCTCGCGCGAGTTCGTCCCGCGATTCACTGTCGTTCATCACGGGACAGCACGCGCCACTGCACTGGATCAACAGCCGGTCTGTAGCGGATACGGTGGAGCATTCGTCGAGAGCCAGAACGACAGTGTGGCGGCACGCGTCCGATCCCTTCCGACGCGCGAGTAATGCTCGGCGCGTGACAGGATTTTTTGTAGCTCCGCTAAGAATAACTCCGTGGGAATGGACGACAGGATTCGGGCATTCATCGCCAATGAGGGCTGGCTACTGGTGGCGATCCTGACGTTCGCACTGACGAGTATCGCCGGCATCGCCGGCCTCGGAGCGCTCGCGGGCGCGATCTCGGTTATCGGGTGGTTCCTGCTGACGCCAATTCTGCTGTTCTGGGGCGACGAGGTCGCGCTGTTGCTCGAGGACGCCGACGCGACGGGCGCGACGCAAACCACCGATACAGACACCGAATCGGACCCGCTCGAGGAACTGAAACGCCGCTACGCGGCGGGCGAGATCAACGAGACGGAGTTCGAATATCGACTCGAGCGGCTCGTGGCAGTCGACGATATCCCGGACGAGGCGGTCGATACCGAGTCGGTCGACGAGATTCGGACCGACTCGCTCGAGCGCGATCGCGAGCGGGAACGAGAGCCGGAGCGCTAGCTGCGGGTCCTCGGTTACGATAGCGCCGCTCGTCGATCGCCGGAGGCGTCGGATATTCCCGGCTGGCGACCCAACGACGATTCGCTATGGCTGCGGAGATGACTGCCTACGTTATCGAGGAGTATGGCGACCCAGATGTCTTCACGGAGACGACCCGCGAGGTCCCCGACCCCGAGCCGAACGAGATCCGCGTCGAGGTCGCTGCGTCGAGTCTCAACCCCGTCGATTACAAGCTCCGGCAGGGTGCGCTTCCGGACTTCGCCCCCGAATTCCCGGCGACGCTTCACTGCGACGTGTCGGGCGTCGTCGACGCGGTCGGGGAAAACGTCGACCGGTTCGAGGAAGGCGACGAGGTGTACGGCATGCCCGGCGGCGCGGGCCGGCAGGGGAGCCTCGCCGACTTCGTCGTCGGCCACGCCGGCACGTTCGCACACGCGCCGGACTCGATCTCGCTCGAGGAGAGCGCCGCCCTCCCGGTCGTCGCGCTCACGGCGTGGGAGCTACTCGCCGACAAGACCAGCGTCGACATCGACGAGGAGGTGCTCGTCTACGGCGGCAGCGGCGGCGTCGGCCACATCGCGGTCCAACTGGCCCGCTGGTTCGGCGCGGACATCACCGCGACGGGCTCGAGCGCCGAGAAACGCGACCTCGCGGAGCGACTCGGTGCCGACGCGACCGTCGACTACACCGAGACCGACGTTGAGGCGTACGTCGACGAACACGCCTCCGGTGCCGGCTTCGATACCGTCGTCGACCCGATCGGGGACGACCACCTCGAGACGGCCTTCGAGGCGGTCCGGCCCTACGGTACCGTTGTGACGACCGAGTCGAGCGCGGCCCAAGAATTGGACCTCGGCCCGATGCACGCGAACTCCCTCGAGCTCGGCGTCGTGCTCGTTATTCTGCCCGTGTTGCTCGGCGACCGGCAGGAGCGCATCGGCGAGGAGCTCGCCGACATCGCAGCGCTTGTCGACGACGGGGCGATCGAACCCCACATCGACGAACGATTCGCCTTCGACGACGTCGCCGAGGCACACCGTCGCGGCGAGGCCGGTGACTTCCTCGGGAAGCTGCTGCTCGTCAACGAGTAAGCGGCGGCCGGAATCGCGACTCAGTGCGGTCAGCCGATCGACCATGTACCGGTGCGAGGTCGTGCGGTCGGCTCCGTTGGCTTGAGACCGTCCGCCCGACTACGTCGATTCGATTTTCCCGACCGTGTGAATCTCGTCGTAGCGCACGCTGCCCTCGTCGAGCGGTTTGCCGTCAATCTCGAGGTAGCCGGGTTCGAAACTCGTCAGTTCGCCGGTGACATCTGTTTCGTGGTCTTCGGTCCGTTCGTCGCTGCGGACCTCGACGATATCGCCGATCTCGAGGTGTTCTTGGACGAGCGCTCTCCGCCGGTCCGCGTCGGCGTCGGGTGGAATTTCTATATTGGTCATCGTACGTCAACGGTCCACGGCCACGCCGGTAGTAGTTGAGCCGGTATTCGCAACTCGCGGTCGTCGATCGGGGGACCGCCGCGCTCGGACGACCGTTTTTGTACGAACGGGCCGAAACGCGACCAATGAAGATCGTCAAGGACAGCGTCCACGACCACATTCAGGTCGATGGCGTCGCCCGCGACCTCCTCGATACGCCGGAACTACAGCGGCTCCGGCGGATCAGCCAACTCGGGACCGTCTCGCTGGTCTACCCCTCGGCCAATCACACCCGCTTCGAGCACAGCCTCGGCGTCTACCACCTCGCCTGCGAGGCCCTCGAGCAACTCGGCGTCGAGGGGCGGCAGGCAGAGCGGGTCCACGCCGCGGCCATGCTCCACGACGTCGGCCACGGCCCGTTCAGTCACAATCTCGAGGCGCTTACCCACCGCCGAACGGGTCGCTACCACGACGACGTCCACGACCTGCTCGCGAACGGGGCAGTCGGGGATGTGTTAGGAGAGCACGGCCTAGAGCCCGACACGGTCGCGGATCTGGTCGCCGGCGAGGGGCGGTTCGGCCAGCTCGTCTCGGGCGAACTCGACGTCGATCGGATGGACTATCTGGTGCGGGACGCCCACCACACCGGGGTTCCCTATGGGACGATCGATCACGGCCGACTCGTCCGCGAACTCACCTTCGCGGACGGCGAACTCGTCCTCGACGAGGGGAACGTCCAGACCGCCGAGAGCCTGCTGGTCGCACGGGCGCTCATGAACCCGACGGTCTACAGCCACAGCGTCGCCCGGATCAGCAAGGCGATGCTCCGGCGGGCGAGCGAACGGCTACTGGACGCGCCCACTACCGATATCGACGCCGAGACTCTCCAGCGGATGGACGACTACGATTTGATCGTGGCCCTACGCTCGTGCAACGAGACGGCGGCGTTCTGCCGCCGACTGGACCAGCGCGACCTGTTCAAGCGGGCCGTGTGGGCCGAGATCGACGACGTGCCGGGCGGAATCATTGAGTCGGACCACGAGACGATCCGCGAGTTCGAACGGGAGATCAGCGATCGAGCCGGCGTCGACCCGGACCGCGTCATCCTCGACGTGCCGAGTCGGCCGTCGATGACGGAGTCCACGACGCGCGTGATGGTCAACGGCGAGATCCGCCAACTGGACCAGCAGTCGCCGCTGGTCGAGGCGCTGCGCGCCGCCCAGTACTCCCAGTGGCGGCTCGGGGTCTACTCGCCGCCGGAACTGCGTGACCGAGTCGGCCGGGCCGCGGTCGACGTGCTCGGGCTCGATATCGACGGTGCGCTGGTCAGCGAGGTTCGCGACGGAATGGACGCGACGCTGGATCAGTTCGTCGAATAGCGACTTTCAGGGCTATAGCGGCCGATTCAGCCGGAGAAGTCGCTCGAGGTGGCCAATTCAGGCTCGCGCCTTATCCCCGCTGGGTGGAGAGAACTATGCGATGAGTAAATTTGTGAGTCGGCTCTCGATCTTGCTCGTTGCAGCGACTGTAATCGCCGTGGTACTGGTCGGCTGGGCGGGCGGATTCCTCACGATCGAATCGCTCAGCTGGTCCAATTCGGCCGTCGTCGCTGGACTCTCGCTGCTCGCCCTCTCCGGACTGATCGCCGTGCTGTACGAACCGCTCGAGATCGACGACGAGTCGAACTGATTCCGCCGGTCGCCGTCTGCTGTCCGACGCCGACGCCACCCCGAATCGTTGAAGGCGGTGACTGCAAACTACCTCGTATGGAACGAACGGGAACGATCCTCCGCGGCCGCGAGTTCGAACCTGTCGAGGGACGGGTCGTCATCGGCGACGACGGCCGCATCGAGGCCATCGAAGAAACGGCGGTCGAGAGCGACGACATCATCCTCCCGGCCTTCGTCAACGCCCACACCCACATCGGCGACTCGATCGCCAAGGAGGCCGGCGGCGGCCTCTCGCTCGAGGAACTGGTCGCCCCGCCGGACGGGCTGAAACACCGACTTCTCAGGGACGCCTCCCGCGACGAACTCGTGACCGCGATGGAGCAATCGCTGCGGTTCATGCAGCAGGCCGGCACCGCCGCCTGTCTGGATTTCCGCGAAGGCGATGTCGCGGGGGTTCGGATGCTCGAGGACGCCGTGGACGGCCTCGAGATCGACGCGTTGTCGTTCGCCCGGGGCTCCGTCGACGCGATGCGCGCCGGCGACGGCTACGGCGCGAGCGGCGCGAACGACGACAGCTTCGACCGGGAGCGAGCGGCGACCCGCGAGGCGGGCAAACCCTTCGGCATCCACGCGGGCGAGGTCGACGAGACCGACATCGACCCGGCCCTGGACCTCGAGCCGGACTTTCTGGTCCACATGGTCAACCCCGAACCGGACCACCTCGAGCGGGTGGCAGAACAGGACGTGCCGATCGTCGTCTGTCCGCGCTCGAACCTCGTCACCGACGTTGGGCTCTCGCCCTACGAAGACCTCCACGAGCGAACGACGCTCGCACTCGGGACGGACAACGTGATGCTCAACTCGCCGTCGATGTTCCGCGAGATGGAGTTCCTCGCGAAGCTCTCCGATCTCTCCGCGGCCGATATCCTCCGCATGGCGACGATCAACGGGGCCGAGATCGCCGACCTCGAGTACGGCCTGCTCGAACCCGGCCGGGAGGCCCGACTGCTGGTGCTCGACGGCGATTCGGACAACCTCGTCGGCGCGCGGGACCCGGTCCGAGCCGTGGTCCGGCGGGCGGGTGTCGACGACGTTCAGGAAGTCATTTACGGGTGACGCGACGCCGGCAAAACGAGCGAACTGCAGGCCGCGTCAGTCGAGTCGCTCGGACGTTTCCGCGTGCTCTCTCGCGAGTTCGACGTACCGATCCGCCGTCGCCTCGAGCCCCGGATCGTCGATCTCCGTTTTCGGCTCGGCGGGCGCGCCGGCGACGAGCGTCGATTCGGGGACCTCGGTGCCTTCGGTGACGACGCTGCCGGCGGCGACGACCGCGCCTTCGCCGACATGAGCGGCGTCGAGGACGACCGCGTTCATCCCGACCAGCGCGCGCTCGGCGACGGTCGCGTCGTGGACGATGGCACTGTGGCCCACCGTCGAATAGGGCGCGAGTTCGGCGTCCTCGTGGAGGACGGCGTTGTCCTGGACGTTCGCTCCCTCGCCGACGACGATCGTGCCGTGATCGCCGCGCAGCGTGGTGTTGGGCCAGACGCTGGCCTCGTCTTCGATGACGACATCGCCGATGACGACCGCGGCGTCGTCGACGTACGCGGAGTCGGCGACTCGCGGTTCCGTCCCGTCGAACGATCGTAGCATAGCCGTTCCTGTCTCGAGAATCGCCTTGAAGGTGCCCATCGGGACCGGCGGCGGTCGCGGGATCGACTGCCATATCGGCGGTCTCTTGGCCTGGACGAAAGCGTACGAACCGGTCGTTTCCGAAACCAATACAGTTTGGCATCACGGCTAATGCGCGATCCGTACAAAACGAGACGTGGCGGCATGCTGCCGTCCAGACGGATAGCGCCTGCCGCCGTGTCATCCCCCCGAACCACCCACGGTTCGGACTCCCCTTTCGTTTCGCTGCCCTACTCGTCCCGATCGGCGTCGGACAACCGCTCCGAGAGCCGGTCGAACCGCTCCCGCGTCGACTCCCGACGCTCCCGTTCGGCGTCCGCGCGATACGATGCCTCGAGTACCGTCTCCTCGTCGACGGTCACCTCGAAGACGGCCCCCTCGTGTCGGCCGTCCGCCGGCAGCTGCTCGACATCGACGAGGCGCTCGTCGACCGCCTCGCCGTCGTCCTCGAGCAGGAGGACCGCCGTCTCCCCGTCGACGATCCGATCGAGGACTGCGGTGTAGCGCTCGCTCATGGTCAGTGCCCCGCGGTACGCGCGCCAGCGCCATCAATCGCCGGTCGATCCCCGCCGGTCACCGGGTGCACGCCGTTGCCCGCCGCTCGCGGTTCGATAGTCTGCGGTGGCTCGAGTGACGACTGCGCCTCCTGCTTTCGCTCGAGCAATGCTTCCGGATCGGTCGGCGCGTCGCGTTCCGTCTCGACCGACGCGTCGGTGCCGTCGCTCGTCAGGACGATATCGCCGTGGACGCCGGTCCAGTAGGTCTCGACTCCGCGGTCAGCGAAGGCCTGCAGGACCTCGTCGTGGGGGTGGCCGTATTGGGAGTCGAGCGCGCTCGAGATGATCGCCGTCTCCGGATCGACCGCCTTGAGGAACGGGTCGCTCGAGGAGGTCGACGAGCCGTGGTGGCCCGCCTGATAGGCGTCGGCGGCGAGGGACTCGCCGTGGTCCTCGACCAACCGGCGTTCGGTGCTCGCCTCGATATCGCCGGTCGTCAGGTACGAGAACTCGCCGAACGAAAGCGAGAGGACGACGCCATTGGCATCGACGCTGTCGCCTTCTCCGCCCTCGGGCGGGTTGAGGACGGTTGCCTCGAGGTCGTCGTCCTCGAGCGGGAGGTCGTCGCCCGCCGCGACCTCGAACAGTCGGACATCGTACTCCTCGATCGCGTCGAGGTAGTTGTCGTAGGTCGCGGTCGTGTGGGGCACGCCGGAGTCGTAGGCCGCGCCGACGCCGTCGCCTTCCTCCTCGAGATATTCGATGACCTCGGGGTGGCCGCCGATGTGATCGGCGTGGCCGTGGGTCGCGACCAGATGATCGATGCGGTCGATATCGCGGGCCTCGAGGGAGTCGATGATCTCCTGCCCGTCGTCGCGGTAATCGCCCGTATCGATCAGGATCGTCTCGCCGGCGGGAGTGACGACGAGCGTCGAATCGGCCTGCCCGGCGTCGATGTGGTGGATCTCGAGGTCGCCGCTGACATCGCTCGCCGGCCCGTCGCCGCCGCCGATACTGTCGAGTCCGCTGCTACAACCCGCGAGGACGAGCAGTCCCGCGACCGCCACGACCAGTACGCCCCGTCGCATTCGTGGTCCGATCGACGGGCGCAGCGGATATGTGCGTTCGGACCCGCCAACGGCCGTGACTGTTCGGACAGGACCCATCACGGCTCTCGAGATCGAGCGCGAGAACCGAAAAGAGAGACACAAATCGCGAATCGCGAACTGAATCGACGGTGGCGGCCCCTCTCAGAACGCGTCGCCCTCGAAGCTCGTCTCCGCGTGCAGGCTGTCTTTCAGCGCGTCGTGGACCTTGCAGAGTTCGAAGGCGCGCTCGGTGATCTCCTCGCCGGTGTCGTCGTCGACATCGGCTTCGACGCGGATATCGAACTGGATCGACTCGAGTTTGTCGTCGTCGTTGAGGTCGCCGTTCGCCTCGATCTCGATCCGGCCGAGGTCGTCGGCCCCGCGCTGCTGGCCGCCGACCCGCAGCGCCGGCACGTAACAGGAGCCGTAGGCCGCGAGCAGGGTCTCGAGCGTGTCGGGGCCGTCCTCGCCGTTGGCGTCGATCGTCGTCTCGAAGTCCCGGATCTCGTTCGTCGCGCTGTACCCCTCCTCGGAGACGGTGGTGACTGCTTTCGCCATGCGCTCGAGATGTCCACGGGCGGCGCTGTAAACGTTTGGTGCAGATCGCGACTCGCCATCAGCGGCTCAAGAAAACCTATCGAGGCCGTTTCCCGGCCGAATACGGCCTCCTACGTGCCGACTGCGTCGACACCCTGCGTCTGCAGCGTGGCCCGACTTGCCGGTCGCGACACAACGACTACGAACGGACGATGGCACCTCTCAACAGGAACTCGGCGAAGAAGCTCAGCATCGTATCGACGGTACTCGACGCCGCGATGGCGTTCCGGCGCGGGCAGCGAAAGAGCGGGCTCCTCCTCCTCGTCGCGGCCGCGCTTTCCTCTCGCGTCCCCGGCATCGGGACGGCCGTCTCGCTGTTCCTCAGAATCGTTCGACGGCTCCGATAACTCGAGCGACCATGGTCGACGTTACCGGGCATCTCGGAATGGCGCTGTTGTTCGCCGCGCCGGCGTGGGCGGTCTGGGGCCGACGCGGTTCGCTCGGGTTTACGGCCTTCGCGTTAGTGACGGCGATGCTCCCCGATACCGATCTGGCGCTTCGACACGCGCTCCCGATAACCCACCACGGGATCACCCACACTGTCCTCTTCGTCGTCCTGGCGAGCGTTCTCGCTGGAACCGTCGCGGCCCGGTATCTCACTGGCTGGTTCAACGCCAATCGCCGGATCCGAAGCACCGAAATCGCGAGCGAGACGGTGTTCGTCTTCGCGACGGGCGGACTACTCACCGGCGGGATCAGTCACCTGTTCGCGGACCTCCTCTCGGCACCGGACATCGCAGCGCCGCTCTCGCCGTTCTGGCCGGTCTATTCCGAACCGGTGATCATCGACGTCATCTACTACGATTCGCCGGTGTGGAACTTCGGCCTGTTCGCCGTCGCTATCGGTCTCCACTTGGTACTCGTCCGATACGACCGCTACCCGCTCGAGACCCGCTACCGGATCGGTGCCACCGAGGACTCGCAGCATCGCGCGAGCGACGACTAAAACCGAGCGCCCGACTCGTCCGCGACGGCGAGAAAATAGTGCCGGCGATCGATCGCTCCCGTTGTGCGACAACGATTCCTTCAGCCCTCGAGTTCGAACGGCTCGTCGGCCTCGAGGACGTGAACGTCGGCGTCATTACCCGTGCCGCGGACTTCGCTGGCGAAGTCCTCGGGGTCCTGCTCGATCGGCGGGAAAGTGTCGTAGTGCTGCGGGAACGCGTGGTCGACGTCAAGCCAGTCGACGGCGATGGCGGCCTGCTGGGGCCCCATCGTGAAGTGGTCGCCGATCGGGACGATCGCCGCGTCGGGCTCGAGGTAGGGACCGATCACGTCTTTCATCTCGCTCATCAGGCTGGTGTCGCCGGCGTTGTAGATCGTCGTCGACTCCTCGTCTACGATCTGGGTGGGCTTCGTGTCGGAGATGACGAACCCGGCCGGCATGCCGGCGCTTTTGTCGTTTTCCGTCATGATCCCGTTCGTGTGGTCCGCACGGGTCATGGTGACGTAGGCGTCGCCGCACTCGACGGTGCCGCCGAGGTTCATCCCCATCCCACCGACGGCGTCCTCGAAGCCGAACTCGTCCTCGCAATAGGAGACGAGTTCCGGCGTCGCGACCAGCGTCGCATCCGAGAACTCGCCCGCGTGTGCGATGTGGTCGGCATGGCCGTGTGTCAACAGGACGTAATCCGGCGTGTCGATGTCCGCCGGCTCGAGGTCGGTTTGCGGATTGTCGAAGAACGGGTCGATCAGCAGCTCGGTCTCCCCCACGGTGACGTGCCACGTCGAGTGGCCGTACCAAGTAAGTTCCATAGCACCTGCGTGGTTGGGGCGAATCCACCATAAAAGTGGGCGGGGCAACCGTCCGCTCGTCTGCTCGCCGACCGCGTTCGACCGTCCCCGCTGTCCGTAACGGCTGCTTGACGGCCCTCGTCGGACATGTACTATCACCAACGCTTATACGTCAGGTCCGGAAACGAGAAGATGCCGCAAGCGAACTGACACACCACGCATGCGGTCGGGAACCTCCCGTTTCGCCGCGATGAATCGCTGTCGGTACTGTGATCGTCTCCGGACCCCCGTGACCACCACTTGGCAATCCACCACTGCGGGAATCCACGGCGTTCCGCCGGCAGCCACCGTCCGTGACGGCGATGCCGTGCCGTTTTTTACCCGGGGCCCGTACGCCGACTATGCTCGCACTCACGCTCGAGGAGTTCATGGTAGAGCTAAACGACGGCGCGATCAAGAACGTCGGCCCGAACAACAAGGCGGCGACGGTCAAGCTGTTCGATGTCGACAGCGCCGAGGCGCGGGAGTTCGGTGATAAACGCGTCAAACTCGTCTTCGAAGACGAGGACGACAACGAAATCCAAGTTTCGCTGTTCCCGGAGGACGTCCGGTCGCTCGTCGACGATATCGAGTCGCTCGAGGAAGACTCGCCCGTTTTCGAGTGACGGCGGCGCGATATCGCCGTTCCGATCCCGATTCGTTTCGCGGACGCATTTCGACAACCGTTTTAGGGCGAAACCGCTTGGTCCGAGTAGATGGGTAACTGTATCATCTGCGGCACACCCGTTGACGGCGAGATCTGTCAGAGCCACGAGGAGGATGCCCTTTTCGAATTTCGCGGCACTGCCGCCTCACAGCTCACTCCCGGCCGCTACTACCGGGGGACCGTCGACGGTTACGCCGACTTCGGTGTCTTCGTCGACATCGGAGACCACGTCACCGGCCTGTTGCATCGAAGCGAACTCGACCAACGACTCGAAAGTCTCGACTGGGAGCCGGGCGACGACGTCTACGTCCAAGTGCTCGACGTTCGGGACAACGGCAACGTCGACCTCGGCTGGTCGATCCGCCAGCGCGAACGCGAGTTCCGCGGCAAACTGATCGAGACGGCAGACGACGAGTTCCGACCCGAGGAGTTCGGGGACGACGCCGACGAGCGCTCCGCCGAGACGTCCGAGTCCTCCGAGCCCTCCGAGGAGTCGACGACCGACTCGGAGACTGAGAGCGAGCAGGAACTCACCGACGACCGGGCCACGAAAGCCGGCGAGTTGCAGGCGGCCGCCGAGGAGACCGAGCCCGACTCGGAGACGGACACCGTCGACGAGCAGCCCGCGGCCGCGGAAACCGCTGGCACCGTCACGAGCAGCGGCTCCGTCGCGACCGAGTCCGCCGCCGCCTCGACGCCCGCGACCGACGACGCCGCCGACGCCGAGCCGGACGCCGAATCGGAGCCCGCGCTCAAACGAACGACCATCGAAGCCATCGAGAACCAGGTCGGCAGCGTCGTCCGCCTCGAGGGCGAGATCACCGGCGTCCGCCAGACCAGCGGCCCGACGGTCTTCGAACTGACCGACGAAACCGGCAGCGTCGAGTGTGCGGCCTTCGAGGAAGCCGGCGTTCGCGCCTACCCCGAAGTCGAGGTCGACGACGTTGTCGTCCTCGAGGGCGAGGTCGAACACCACCACGGCGACCTGCAGGTCGAGACCGAATCCCTCGAGATCCTCGAGGGTGAGGACCGTGAGACGGTCGTCGACCGCCTCGAAAGCGCGATCGAACGCGAGGCTCGACCGGCCGACGTCGCGCCGCTTGCCGACCACGAAGCGGTGGCAGCTGTCGAGGACAACATCGCCGACGCAGCGACCGCGATCCGCCGGGCCGTCATGGAAGCACGTCCTGTCGTCGTCCGCCACGGCGCGACCGCCGACGGCTACGTCGCCGGTGCGGCCATCGAGCGCGCCGTGCTCCCGCTGATCCGCGAGAAACACACCCGCGAGGACGCGGAGTACCACTACTTCGAGCGCCGCCCGCTCGACGGCCGCGTCTACGACATGGACGCCGCCACCAGCGACGTCACCTCGATGCTCGAGGCCCGCGACCGACACGGCGAGCAACTGCCGCTCGTCGTCCTCGTCGACGCCGGCTCGACCGTCGAGTCCACCGACGGCTACGAGCTGCTCTCGCTGTACGACGCCGACGCGGTCGTCATCGACGACAGCCGAGCGGACGACGAGATCGCCGACGCGGTCGACGTCGCCGTCGCCCCGTCGCTCGCCGGTGCCGACGTCGCAGACATCACCTCGACCGCGCTGGCGACCAACGTCGCCGCCCACGTCAACGACGACGTCCGCGACGACTTAGAGCACCTCCCCGCGGTCAGCTACTGGGAGAACACGCCCGCGGACTACCTCGAGCTCGCCACCGAGGCCGGCTACGACGAAACCGGCGTCTCCGAACGGCGCGAAGCCGTCGCGCTCGAGGCCTACTACCAGTCATACAAGGACAAACGCGAACTCATCATCGACCTGCTGTTCGACGACAACGGCGATCTGGCCGCTCACGTCTCCGAACAGTTCCGCGACAAACTCGAGACCGAACTCGAGACAGCGCGGGAGAACCTCTCCGTCCGCGGCGTCGACGGCGTCACCGTCTCCGTGCTCGACACGGACGCCTTCACGCACCGGTACAACTTCCCGACGACGATCCTGCTGCTGGACGCGCTCCACCGGAGCGAGCGCGACCGAGCGGACCCGCCGTTCGTCACGCTCGGCGTCGGCGACGACGAACTCCACGTCCGCGCGACCGACCCCGTCAACGTCCGCGATCTCGGCGACGCGATCGCCGAAGCGGTTCCGAACGGCGGCGTCAGCGTCGTCGGCGGCCGCGACGGTCACGTCGAGTTCCTGCCCGGCGAACGCGACGCAGTTCGTGAAGCCGCACTCGAGGCGCTCGGCGAGACGCTCGCGTAAGACTCGCTCTTCCTCCGTCGTCCGTAGACTGCGTAGCGGCAGCGCCGTCACGTCTGCCCCGGTTGCTCGGGGTCCTCGACCGATAAGGTATATCTGATATCCGATCGACAGTTCCGACTATGGATACGACCGGGGAGGACGACCGTCACCGTGATGACGGCCCGTGGACTCGGCTTCGCGAGAACGCGACCGGGATCGCGTCACTGCTCGTGACCGGGCTTTGGCTCGGCGGTTTGCTCGCCGATCAATCGTGGTGGCTCCCGGTGTTGGTCGTCGGGTACGCCGCTGTCCTACCGCTGGTCGCGATCCTCTTCGGCGACGAGGACGATCGCCGGCAGTGGGCCGGCGACGCCGCGGATACCGACGAGTCGGCGACAAAGTCGGACGCCGAGACCGCCGCCGAACCCGCTTCCGACACACGCGACGCACTCGAGACCCTTCGCGAACGCTACGCCGCCGGCGAGTTGACCGACGAGCAGTTCGAGCGCAAACTCGAGCGACTGCTGGACACGGAGACGCTCGAGGACGCCGAAGAGTGGACTCGAGCGCGAAAGGGGGATCGCGAATGGGATCGGGGCCGAGACCGCGACCGAGACGGGACTCGAGAGCCGGAGTTCGAACGCTGATCAGTCGTCGGTCGGCTCGGCCTCGTCCGATCGCTCGGCGCGGTCGGGGCGCTCGACTGCCGACGGGTCGGGCCACGTGACGCTCCCGAGGAAGGGAATCCCGATCCGCTCGGCGGCGCGGGCGATCATGTGTGCGCCGGTCGGGACCGTCAGGAAGAGGAAGACGATCCCGATGAGCGCGGTCAGGCCCTCGGAACCGGGGCCGAACTCGACGAAGCCGGCGAGGAAGATCGCGGCGGTGCCGAGCGTCGTCGGCTTGCTCGTGGCGTGCATCCGGTTGTAGACGTTCGGCAGCCGCAACAGGCCGACCGTGCCGACGGTCAGGAAGAAGACGCCGACGACGATCAGCGCGATGATGACGACGGTCTGGATCATTCGATCACCTCGCCGTCGGTGACGAACTTGGCGACGGCGACGGTGGCGATAAAGCCGATGATCGCGAGCACGAGGCTCACGGTGATAAAGAGGCCGCGATCGGTCAGAAGCGCGAACAGGACCGCGATCGCGACGACGTTCGTGGCGATGGCGTCCAGCGCGACCACGCGGTCGGGGTTCGTCGGCCCGCGGATCACGCGGTAGCCACAGAGGACACAGAGGCCGCTGACGAGAACCAACGCGGCCCGGATCGCCGTCTCGAGGACGGCGGGATCGCTCTCAGTCATCGTCGTTACCTCCGCGTTGGCCGCCCGTGGTACTGTCTCTTTCCCCGCCGGAGACGACGATTTCCGGCGGCGGGTCCGCGGGCGAGGCGTCCTCGTTGAACAGCTCGAGGGCGTAATCTTCCCACGTGCGGATCGGTTCGGCGATCGCCTCGGGGTCGCGGCCGTTGACGCCGTGGACGTACAGCGCGTTCGTCTCGTCGTCGTAGTCGAGCGTCACCGTCCCGGGCGTGATCGTGATGCTATTGGCGATGACGGTGATCGCGATATCGGATTCGACCCGGAGCGGGACCAGAATCACTTCGGGTTCGATCGGCATCCCCGGCGAGAGCACGCGGTAGGCGACATCGAGGTTGGCCCGCAGGAGTTCCCAGATGAACGCGCCGAGGTAGAGCCCGGCGTAGGGAAGCGCCCGAACCCCGCGCCCGATGTCGACGTACTTGCCGTACAGCCGCCGGAAGACGAACGCGACCGGCAGGCCGACGAGCAGCCCCGCGAGCAGGCCCCGGACGAGCGAGATCGGCGTCAGCGGCATGCCGCGGACGAACACCCATAGAACCGCGAAGATGACGCCGACGACCGGCCACGTGCGCACCCGCATCAGTGCTCACCCCCGCTCGAGCCGAGCAGATCGTCGGCGGCCTGCGGATCGACGGCGTCGACGTAGCCCTCAGAGTCGAGCGCCGCCTCCGCAGCGGTTTGCGCGAACTCGTAGACGGGCTCGAAGCCGACGCCGACGCCGACGATCGCCGTCGCGAGGACGACGAGGACGGCCACCTGTACGGGATCGACCGTCGCCGCCTCCACGGCGGGGGTCCGGGCACCCCAGAAGCTCCGATTCCACAGGCGGGTCGCGTAGGCGATGGTCAACAGCGACCCGGCGAGCAGGAGGACGATCGCGGGGCCGTTCCCCGCTCGAGCGGCGGCGTCGAAGACGAGGAACTTGCCGAAAAAGCCCGAGAGCGGCGGGATACCGACGAGCGCGAGCGAGGCGATGAAGACCGCGATCGCCAGCGGTGGCGACCGGCTCGCGAGCCCGCCGAGGTCGTTGAGGCGGCTCGTCCCTGTCGCGGCCCTGACCGTCCCGACCGCGAGGAAGAGCAGCCCCTTCGCCAGCGTGTGGTTGAGCGCGAACACCAACGCGGCGATGATGGCGAACCGGCGCAGCTCCGGGCTGGCCGTCGTCGCCGCGATCGCGACCGGGATCGCGATGAACCCGACCTGCCCGATGCTCGAGTAGGCGAAGACGCCCTCCATGGAGTCGCGGCCGACGGCCCCGATGCCGCCGAGGAGGATGCTGGCGGTGCCCATGACGAACAGCGCCGCGCCGACGAACGGCAGCGGCGAGTCGCCCGCGATCGCGGCGTCGATGACCGGCAGCGGGAGGTCGACGGCGACCTCCGCGCCGGCGAAGACGGTAAAGGAGAGTCGGATGATGGCGTAGATCCCGACCTTTTTCGTCGCGCCGGCCAGCAGGGCGGTGATCTGGGGCGGCGCGGCCCGGTAGGCGGTCGGGATCCAGAACTGGAAGGGGACCAGCCCGGCCTTGATCGCGAACACCGACAGGAGCAGGCCGAGCAGGCCGACGACGGGCACGGGCTCGAGGCCGTAGGCAGCCGGGTCGGCGAGGCGCTGGGCCAGATCGGCCATGTTGAGCGTGCCGGTCGTCGCGTAGATGCCGCCGACGCCCAGCAGGAAGACGGCGCTGGCGAGCAGGTTGAGCGCCACGTACCAGAACGCCGCGCGGGTGTGCTGGGGGCCGCCGCTGTAGGCGACGAAGACGTAACTTGCCATCAACATTACTTCGAACCAGACGAAGAGGTTGAAGAGGTCGCCGGTGAGGAACGCGCCGGTGACCCCCAGCGCGAGGAAGTGAAAGAGCGGGAAGTAGTAGCTGCGCCCCTCGCCGCCGGGGAGGTGTCTGGTCGAGAAGACCAGCGAGCAGACGCCGAGGATCGCGACCATGGTCAGCATGAACGCCGACAGCCCGTCGGCCACGAGCGTGATGCCGAAGGGGGCCGCCCAGTCGCCGACCTGATAGGTCGCGATTCCCGGCGCGTCCGGCGCGAGGACGACGTACCAGTCGATGGCGGCCACTGCCACCGCGTAGGCCGCGCCGCCGGCGAGACTCACCGCCGCTCGAGCCCGGGGTCGATGGCCGAGCAGGAGCGAGCCGACGGCCGCGATCAGCACGACCAGCATCGGCGCGATCACGAGCTGTGATTCCGTGCCGACGGGTGGTGCGGTCATCGTCGATCACCCGATGCTACTCTCGTCGTCGCCGTCATTGGCTGCGAGTTCATCGTTCGCGATCACCGAGTTCCGAAACGTCGAGCGTGCCGTGTTCCTCATAGACCCGATACGACAGGACGAGCGCGAACGCGGTCATCCCGAAGCCGATGACGATGGCGGTCAACACGAGCGCCTGTACCAGCGGATCGGCGGTCGTCGGCACGTGATCGCCGTGGCCCGCCAGAACCGGCACCGAGTCGGCGGTCGCCGGCGCGATGCCGCCCATCGCCAGCAGGTAGACGTTCGCGGCCTGACTGATGATCGCCAGCCCCCAGACGACCCGGACCAGATCCCGCCGCAGGAGCAGGAAGGTGCCGAGGGCGAAGAGCGCGCCGACCGCGGCCGCGAGGACGACCGCGGTCATTCGGCTCCCACCACCGAGAGGATCGTGAGCAGGCCACCGACGACCACGCAGTAGACGCCGAAGTCAAAGGCCAGCGCGCTCGCGACCTCGAGGTGGTCGTAGATCGGTACCCCCTCGAGCATGACGAACGACTGCGCGAGGAACGGTTCGCCGAACAGGAGCGGTCCGAGCCCGCTGGCGACCGCGATCGCGAAGCCGTAGGCGAACAGCCGGCGGTAGGCCACGACGACGCGGTCCCGCGAGTGCTCCTTGCCGGGGTCGACGTCGCGCCCGAGGACCCCCCGCTCGAGGAAGTCCAGCCCGAAGGCCATGTAGATGATCGCGAAGGCCGTCACCGTGAGGACTCCGCCGATGAACCCGCCGCCGGGGAGGTTGTGCCCTTCGAAGAACAGCGAGATCGCGACGACGAGGATGATCGGAACGACCGCTCGAGCGGTCGTGCGCATGATGACGGTCGTCATTCGTCTTCACCTCCGGCGGCTTGGCTATCGCGCTGTGTGTCGGTCGGTTCGTCGCTCCTCGAGTCGTCCGTAGGGGGCTCCTCGCCGGGGCTGCCGTCGTTGCCTCGAGCGGCGGGATAGCCGTCATCGCCGCGGCCGCGCATGACGATCAGCGTGAGGATCGAAATCGACGCGAGCGCGACCACGGCGAGTTCGCCGAGCGTGTCGAAGCCGCGGAAGTCGACGAGGGTCACGTTGACGATATTCGTTCCGCCGCCCTCCGGAACCGCTTGCTCGGCGTAGTAGCGGGCGATATCGGTCGGGCCGTCGGGGCGCGCGCTCGTCGTGACAAGTACCGTGACGAACGCGGTCGCGCCGACGCCGACGGAGAGGACGGCGTCGCGGACGCTCCGACCGACCTCGATCTCGTCAGATTCGGGAATCTCCTCGATCACGAGCAGGAAGATCACGAGCACGAGCGTTTCGACGACCAGTTGGGTCAACGCGAGGTCGGGCGCGCTCGCGAGGATGTAGAAGATGGCGACCATGAAGCCCAGAATCGAGAGGGTGAGGACGCCCGCGATGTGGGAGTCGGACGTGACGACGGCCAGGCCGCCGATCACCGCGACGAGCAACACGAGTCCGATCGCGAGCGTGACCTCGAGGCCGAACTCGGTCGGCGCGATGGCACCCGCCGCGACGAACCCGGTGAGTGCGAGCGTACAGGTCGCCGCGAGCGTCCACGTCGCGTAGGTCCGCAGGAGGCCGTTGTGAACGTACTCGGCGAACTCCCGCCCCTCGTCGCTGAGGCCGTCAACGATCGTATCGTACCACCAGTTCGCGCCGATCGGCGGCACCGTCCGCGGGATTGCGCGGATGCCGTCGTGAAGCCGGCCGTAGGCCGGGAACGCGAGGAGGCCGACGCCGATCGTGACCGCGCTCATCCCCACCGCGGGCGAGAACGACGTCGGGATACCGACGTGCATCTCGTGGGGGTCGACCGCCGTCGCCTCGAGGCCGGACTGGACGATGACCTCGACGGCGAGTTCGGGGTCGACGCTGACGACGGCGGCCAGCAGCGCCAGCACGGCCGGCGGGATGAGCAGGGTGACGGGCGGCCGATGGACGTGCCCGAGGTCGGCAGGTCGCTCGCCGAAGAACAGCGAGAGGAACTTCAGCGAGTAGAGGACGGTGAAGATGCTGCCGAAGACGGCGACGGCGGGGTAGAGCCAGCCCAACAGCCCGATATCGTGATGGTGGCTCGCCTCGACGGCGGCCTCGAAGAGCAGTTCCTTGGAGTAGAAGCCGTTGAAGGGCGGAATGCCGGCCATGCTGAGCGCGACGACGGCGGTGATCGCCGCCGTCACCGGCAGGTCGTGCCGAAGTCCGCCGAGCTCGTCGATCTCTCGGGTCCCGGCCTCGTGGGCGACGATGCCGGCGACGAGGAACAGCGCGGCCTTGAACAGCGCGTGATTGAGAAGGTGGAAGACACCGGTTTCCGCGCCGTAGACGGAAGTAAATCCGAAGCCGGCGACCATCAGGCCGAGGTGGCTCGCCGTCGAGTAGGCGAGCAGTTCCTTGATGTCCGTCGCTGCGACGGCCATGATCGCACAGACGGTCATCGTCGTCAGGCCGAGCGTCGCGAAGAGGAACAGCCACTCGGGGCCGACGAGCATCGGACGGACGCGGCCGATGAAGTAGACGCCGACTTTGACCATCGTGGCCGAGTGGAGAAACGCCGAGACCGGCGTCGGGGCCGCCATCGCGTTCGGCAGCCAGAAGTGCAGCGGGACCTGTGCGGACTTCGTCCCCGCGCCGATCGCGAGCAGCCCCAAGACGGGGAGGAACAGGCCCCGATCCCGAAGGGCCGCCGCCATCGCGTCGGGCTGTTCCAGCATCGCGGCCAGATCGAACGCCGAGGCGGGGCCGACCACGTCGCCGGCGACGATCGACAGCAAGAGGAGGCCGACGAGCAGGAAGAGCCCGCCGCCGACGGTGATGAGCATGGCCATGCGGGCGGCGTACTGCGAGGAGTCGTCGGCGGTGTAGTGGCCGATCAGGACGAACGAGCAGAGGCTCGTGAGCTCCCAGAAGAGGAAAATCGCGATCAGATCGGCGGCGAGTGCGACGCCGACGATCGAGCCCATGAACGCGAGCAGGGCGGCGTAGAACCTGACCAGCCCCGATTCGCCGTGCATGTACGCGGGCGAGTAGGTGAAGATGAGCGTACCGATACCACACGCCAGCAACGCGAACAACAGCGCCCAGCCGTCCACGTGAAATCGGAGCGCGATATCCAGCGAGGGGATCCACTCGAGCGCGACGGTCCCCTCGTCGCCGTACTGGCTGGCGAGAAGCCCGAACGACGACAGTGCGACGAGGCTCCCCGCGAATCCCGTTCCCTCTCCGAGGACGCGAAAGAACAGCGGCGTCAGTGCTGCGGCGATAAACGGCAGCGCGACCGCGGCGACGACGATCGCCAGGTCGGGAGACATTCAGTACGCCGAGAGTAGGGCGAGACCGCCCTTAAACGATCACCTTTCGGACGGTGCTGCCGTGTACGGAATCGAGGCCAGCGACCGCTCGTCGGCGGACGTTGTCGGCCCGCTGCCGGCCTCGGATCGATCGTGGCCAGTCGAATTGGCGAGTCCGACACGCTTATTCACGAACGGCCACGAATCACGTGTAGTGAGTACCGAGACGCCAGAACCGACCGAAACCGAAGCGTTCGAGCGGGTCTGTGAGACGCTCGTCGAACGGATTCTCGCCGGCGAGGTCGAGCGCGACGAGGTCGAAAAAGCCAAGCTCGAGGCCTGTTCGGAACACTCGGCACCCAAGGTGCCCAAAAACTCCGAACTGCTGGACTACGCGCCCGAGGAGCACCGCGAGGACTTAGAGACCGTGCTCCAGCGCAAACCGGTCCGGACGGCCTCCGGCGTCTCGCCGGTCGCGATCATGACCTCGCCCGAGCGGTGTCCCCACGGCAAGTGTCTCTACTGTCCCGGCGGCCCTGACTCCGAGTTCTCGTCCTCCCAGAGCTACACGGGCGAGGAGCCCGCCGCGGCCCGCGGGGTTCAAAACGACTACGACCCCTACGGGCAGGTGACGCTGCGACTCGAGCAACTGCGCCAGATCGGCCACCCCGTCGACAAGGTCGAACTGATCCTGATGGGCGGGACGATGACCGCTCGCAGCCACGACTATCAGGAGTGGTTCGTCAAGCGCGCCCTCGAGGCGATGAACGACTACGATGTCGACAAGGAACCCGAACCGGCACAGGGAGTCAGCTTCGCCGAGGACCCCGAGGAGTACGAGTTCAAATATCTCGAGGACGTCATCGCGGAAAACGAGACGGCGGACATCCGCAACATCGGGACGACCTTCGAGACGAAGCCCGACTGGTGTGACCCCGAGCAGATCGACCGGATGCTCGACCTCGGCGGGACGAAAGTCGAGGTCGGCGTCCAGACCACCTACGAGCGGGTCAACCGCGACATGCACCGCGGCCACGGTGCTCAGGCGTCGATCGAGGCCAACCAGCGACTTCGGGACTCGGCCTTTAAGGTCGGCTTCCACATGATGCCCGGCCAGCCTGGCATGTCGAAGGAGATGTGTCTCGAGGACTTCCGCCGGCTCTTCGAGCAGGAGCAGTGGAAGCCCGATTACCTGAAGATATATCCCACGCTCGTGGTGCGGGGGACCGCGACCTACGACTGGTGGCACAAAGACGAGTACGAACCGCTATCGAACGACGAGGCCGCCGAGCTGGTCGCGGAGATCAAGGACATGATCCCCCGGTACACCCGACTCCAGCGCGTCCAGCGAGACATCCCGGCGGACTTCATCGACGCCGGCGTCTGGAAGTCGAATCTGCGACAGCTCGCCCGCAAGCGCATGGACGAACACGGCTGGACGTGTGACTGCATCCGCTGTCGCGAGGCCGGGATGCACGACGAGGAACCCGACGAGATCGAACTCGACGTGATGACCTACGAGGCCTGTGGCGGCACCGAGCACTTCATTTCCTTCGAGGACTTCGAGAAGGACCTGCTGGTCGGCTTCTGCCGGCTCCGGTTCCCGAACGATCCCGTCCGCCCGGAACTCGAAAACACGGCCCTGATCCGGGAACTGCACGTCTACGGATCGGAGGTCACGATGGGTGACGAAGGCGAAACGGACCAGCACCAACATCAGGGCTACGGCCGCCGGCTGATGGAACAGGCCGAGGCCCTCGCCGCCGACGCCGGCTACGACAAGGTAAGCGTCATCTCCGGCATCGGCGCTCGAGAGTACTACCGAAACAAGCTCGGTTACCATCAGGACGGCCCGTACGTCAGCAAGCGCTTGTAGCGAGCCAAACTCGCGGTGCGGACACCGGTCGACGAGCCGTCCCGCTCAATCGCCGCCATCGTTCTCTTCGATTCCTCTCTCGAGACGACGGAGTATCTCGACCGCCGACACACCGAAAATTCATATAGATAGAAACGGCAATTTCCGATGCCGACATCCGTCGGCACCGTTGTCGACAATCCCTCACTCCGACAGCGGCACACCGATTGCCTCTCGTCAGAGCGCGCCGACACCACCTATCGCTTGCTCCCCCGACGCGACACCCTCGGCGCACTCGACACCCGAACCCTTGTGCCGGCTCTCAACCGCGTCGAAGCGGTTGCTCCGTCGCCCGTGACCGACTGTTCTGTCACCTCGAGTCGGTCGTGTCGCCCGAATGGCTCGATGATTCCCTCTAGCGCTGGGAGAGAGCACAGCAAGAACGGGTAGTGCCGACTTCGGCCGCGGAGCGAGTTCGGACCCGACGGTTCACGTTCAGACTGCGAGGACAGTGTCGACGAGCAGCATGATCGCGAATCCGAGCACGAACGTCGCCGTCGCGGTGTCGGCGTAGCCGTGGCCGTGACTCGAGGGGATGAGTTCGCGGAAGACGACGGCGATCATCGCGCCGGCGGCGAAGCCGGCGGCGACGGGGAACAGTCCGGAGACGAACGCGACCAGCGAGAAACCGATGGCCGCGGCGATCGGTTCCGGAACGCCGCCCGAGAGGGTGGTGTAGAGGAGCGTCTTGGGGCCGGACACGCCGGCCCGAACCGCGGGGACTGCCATCGCGAACCCGTCGGGGACGTTCTGGACGGCGATCGCCGTCGCGATGGCGACTCCCAGCGCCGTCTCGCCGCTGGCGAACGCGATGCCGACCGCCAGCCCTTCGGGGACGTTGTGGATGGTGACGGCCCCGCCGACCAGCGCGGCTCGGCGCAAATCGTCGTCGACAGGGTCGATATCGGAGTTCGCTTCGGCCGACGGCAGGTCGCCGGCGGGATCGGGTCCCGACCTCGGGCCTTCGGCGCGCTCTTCGCTGAACAGGAGATGCAGATGCGGAAAGGCGGCGTTGGCCGCGAGCAGGAATCCGCCGCCGGTGAGGATTCCGATGACGACCTCGAGCGGCGAGCCGAGCTCGAGGCCGGGGAGGACGAGTGCGAAGACGGCAGCGCCGACCATGATGCCTGCGGCGAGGCCGAGCGAGCCGTCGTAGACGCGGTGGCTCACCCGGTCGGAAAACAGGAGCGGCAGCGCGCCGATCCCGGTCGTACAGCCCGCGATCGTGGCGACGACGACGACTTCACCGAAGGGCGACATATCGGTTCGGTTCGCCGCCGTCTCGAAAACGTTTGCGATCGGGAGACACACCGCCGGCCGCAGCGACCTCCACGTGCGTCGCTTCGAGTACGCTCGTCAGTTCGGGTCCGCGGCCGGTCAGTCGATCGTGACCTCGAGTTCGAGCAGGCCGAGGTGGGGCGGTGCGCCGCCGCCGTTCGTGCGGAAGTCCTCGGGCGTCGAGTTGACGACATTGTAGAAGTCGTTTTCGCTGGTCGGCACCAAGGTGCTGCCGTCGTCGCGCTGGAGGAACGCCGGCGTGTCGGTCCCCTCGATGAGGTCGCGTTGCTCCTGCCAGTCCTCGCCGGCGTAGATGAAGGTGCCAAAGGAGAACCGCCCCGCGGCGAGCGCGTCGTGTTTCGACATGAACATGCCGGCCTCTTCGGCGTTGTACTCCTCATCGCTCACCCACGCGATCGCCGCGACGCCCTCGGACTCGAGGAGGTAGAAGTCCCACGAGAGCGTCGCGTCGAACACCGCCCAGACGCTGCGCGGGCCGACAGTGTGGAGTTCGACGCTGAACGCGGGCCGCAGCCGCGACCCCTCCTGTTCCGGGACGAAGGTGGCGTCGTAGCCCGGCGACCGGATCCCGCGGTCGTGGTAGACGACGCCGTCCATATCGACGTCGGCCTCGATTCGATCGATGATCCCGCTGACGGTGGCTCCGCCCTGATTCTCGAGGTGCTCGAGGAAGTCGGGGAACTGGGAGACGTTCGCCCACGGTTGGTCGTCGCCCGCGCTCATAGGGCTCGCCCTCCGCGGGGCTCGGCTGCTCGGTCTCGATGCCCGCGACGCGGAGCCGTCCCAACTGGATCGTACGTGGTGTCGCCGACAGCGTCGTCCATATCCGATACTGGGGGACGGCGGGGATTAGGCTTTCCGACCTCCGACGGTGGCCGCTTCCCGAGCCAGCGCTGATCGCGTCGATCGATCCCGTTTGCCGATCCGCTTCGGACGACTATCGCGGTGAGTTTCAGAGGCTACGATACTAGCCAGCGGGTCGCGCTGAACACGGGACGTCTCTGCAAGCCGCTCTAGGTTCGATACCCGAATCGCCCGACCCAGGAGCGTACTCTTATGAGCGTTCGGCAGACAGAGAGCAGTAATTGATGAGCAGTCAGACGACGCTGGATTCGACGCCGTTCGATAACTCCGGTCTCTTCTCGGATCACTATCTGAAGAACACGGTTTCCGAAACGGAGCAGTGGGACTGTGATGCGGAGGCGGAAGCGGCGTTCGACGCCCTGACGGAACTCTGGGAGGCGGAACGGGACGTCGTCGATTCGTATCTCGAGTCCGAGTTGCAGGATGTGTGGATTGACGAGGTCGTCTCGCTTCTCGGATACGACGCCGTCACTGAGACCCCGATTCCGAGCGATCGAGGGCACGTCGACTACGTCTTGTTTAGTTCGTCGAGCGTCCGGCGACGCGCCCGAAGTCTCGACGACTTGAACGAGACGTACGCGAAGTCGACCGGCATACTCGAGGCCAAACAGTGGGACGCCGATTTCGAGAGCGAATACGTCGATCGGCCGTATCGAAACGCCTCGTCGCAGATTCGCCACTATCTCGATCGAACGCCGGAACCCATCCGGTGGGGGTTCCTCACAAACGGTCGCAAATGGCGGATCTACAGCAATCGCGTCTATGAGACGCAAATCTATTACGAGGTCGACCTCGTGGACCTCATCGAGAACGGGAGACTCTCCGATTTCAAGTACTTCTATGCGTTCTTCCACCGGGACGCGCTGACGGGCGCGATCGGCGAATCGTTCTTGGATACGGTCTACCGCGAGAGCGAGATCTACGCGGAGCAACTCGGTGAGGACTTGCAGGACAACGTCTTCACGGCGCTTCGCGTCCTCGGTGAGGGGTTCGTCGACTGCAACGACCTCGACGTAACGGCTGAGGGCGAGGCCGCCCGTCGAGAGCTCAAAGAGCAATCCCTCGTCTATCTGTACCGATTGATGTTCGTCCTGTACGCCGAGGGCAAGGGGCTAATCCATCCTGAATCCGAGCGGGCAAAGCGGGATTACGAGAGCGAATTCTCGCTGGAACGCATCCGCGAGGATATCGTCGAAGAAGCCGGCAGCGGCGAATATTTCGACGATTTCAGCGCTCACTCGCGGAGTTACTGGGACCGTCTCGACCGGCTCTTCGAACTGATCGATACCGGCAACGACGATCTCGGAATCCCGGCGTACAACGGCGGTTTGTTCGCCGCCGAAGAGCATCAGTTCCTCGAGGAGAACTACGTTTCGAACGACTATCTCGCGCGGGCCATCTACTATCTGAGTACGACGACGAGCGATGACGGCGACCTGATCTATGCGAATTACGGCGATCTCGACACCCGACACCTCGGGTCGGTCTATGAGGGCCTTCTCGAACACCGATTCGAGATCGCCGAGGAACAGTTGTGGGCAGTCGCTGCCGACGACGGGCAGGTTTGGGTTACTGAAGAAGCGTTCGCCGAATACGATGACTACATCGACACCGTCGAAGAAGGGGGTCTCTACGTTGTCAACGACGAGGGGGAACGACGGTCCACGGGGTCGTACTATACTCCGGATTACATCGTCCAGTATATCGTTTCGCAGACGCTCGACCCCCTCATCGAAGACATCAGGGAATCGCTGGAAACAGACGGGTACGAGCCGGGAACCCACGAGTATGCCGGTGAATTCTACGCGCGGGTTCTCGAGCTCAATATCCTCGATCCGGCGATGGGAAGCGGTCACTTCCTGACCGCGGTAACGAGTTACCTCGCGGATCAGGTCCAGGCGGTAACGCTCGAGGCGGATATTTCCGGCGTGATGAACGAAGAGGAGATCCGCCGCGCCATCGCCAAGGAGTGTATTTTCGGCGTCGACCTGAACGAGATGGCGGTTGAGCTGGCGAAGCTCTCGATGTGGCTGGAGACGCTCGCGAGCAACAAGCCGCTCACGTTCCTCGACCATCACTTCAAGCAAGGGAACTCGCTACTCGGGGCCGACCTGGACGACATCGACGACCTCCCCGGTTCGGACACTCGAGCGGATGTCGCGGACGGGCAAGCGACGCTCGATCCGTTCCTGAACACTGTCCAAGACACGATCGATAGTTACCTCCGAGAATACGCCGCGTTCGCTCGGATGGACGACGACACGGTCGAACAGATCGGCAAGAAGAAAGCGAAGTACGAGGAGGAAGTCGAGGGAGAGGAAAAGCGCGAGCGGTTGGACCAACTCGCGAACGTCTATCTGGCGACCCACTTCGGCGTCGCCGTTCCCGACGATGCCTACGAGAACCTGAAGCAGGCCCTTCGCGGCGACCACGAAACCCCGTGGGAGGCGTTCGAGGAGAAGCCGTGGTTCCAACGGGCACAGGACGCGGCCGACGAGCACGACTTCTTCCACTGGAAACTCGAGTTCGTCGAGGCCTTCTACACCGACGGGCAGACGAAATCCGAACGCGGGTTCGATGCGGTCGTCGGTAATCCGCCGTACTTCAACCTCGAAACCGTGGCCGACGAGGCGTTCACCGACTGCCTCGAGCGACGGTATCCGGACGTTTACGCCGGGAAGGCGGACATCCACTACTTCTTTTGTGGCCTCGGATTCGAACTTCTCAGAGACGGGGGACAGCTCGGGTACATCGTCTCTCGATACTTCACTGAAGCACACTATGCACGAGGGCTTCGTGAATCGCTCAGCAGCAGCGCGGACATCCACGAAATCGTCGATCTCGGGAATAACCAGGTCTTCCCCGGTGTCGATACCTTGACCGTTATTATGCGCCTCGCAAAGGGGCGACCGGTCGACGAGACGACGATTACGTATCTCCGCGACGAACTGGAGTCCGATCCACGGAAGATTCAGCAAACGATCGAGAAGATCGTCTCGGCGGAGGAAACCGACCTCGGCGGACAGTACTCGATGGCCGAGTCCTCGTTCGGAGCGGATCGGTGGGGGATTTTGCCGAAATCCATCCTCGACATCAAAGAGACGATCCGGGACGCGGGGACGCCCCTCGGGGAGAATTACAGAACCGGTCAGGGACTGATGACTGGCCTGAACGAGGCGTTTACGGTCTCGCCGGAAGAGATCGACGAGTGGGGAATCGAGGACGACGTGGTGAAACCCCTCGTCAAAAACGGCGATCTCAGGAAGTACGAGTACAACCCGCGAGGGCTGGACGTGCTCTACTTCGAGGGGAAGCATATCGAGGACTACCCGAACGCGATGGACTACCTCTCCCAGTACCGGGAGCAACTGGACGATCGCGCCAAGGATTCCGTCGAATGGTACGAATACCTGAACCCGATCAACAAGGAGATCTTCGAAGACGAGACGAGAGAGAAGATCATCTGTCCGTTTACGGCGACCGAGAACCGCTTCTATCTCGACCAGACCGGGCTGTACAACGATGGCGGCGACATCGAGGTGATCGTTCCCGAGGCCGACGGCGTGCCGGAAAACGAGTACGTGGCCTGTTTACTCAACTCCACGCTGTTGGAGTTCTTCCACCTCAACCACGCGAAACTGAAACGAGACGGCTACTACGAGTACTTCGGCAACTCGCTTCAGGCAATTCCGCTTATCATGTCGCCGGCAGCGACCGATGCCGATACAGCGTCCATACCGGCGGACGCGTTCGATGCTGGCGTCCCGGCTGACATCGAAGCAGCGCTCGTCGATGTCTATCACGAACTGGTCGAACTGCTCGAGGAGCGACGCGCTCTACGCGATGCACTCGACCCGTTCAAGTATATCTCTCGTGACGCGCCGACTGAGGACTTCGAGGCCGTCCTCGCCGAGGAACTGAAATACGCGACTCGAGTCGACGATATCGCGTTCGAGTCGCGGCACGATATCGACCGGCTCACGCTCGCGAACTCAGAAGAGTCCGATGAGTGGCTCCTCCGCGCCCGGCTGAAACTCCGCGAGGCGACGGACGACGGGGACTACGACTGGAAACGTAACGAGGAGGGCAACGGGATCGTGCGCCGGTGGGTCGATCTCTACGAGTTCCCCGCTGATCTCGTCGATGAAACGCGACTCGAGACGTATGTAGTCGTGTTGGATCACTACGACGAGTTCGCGAACAAGAGTCCGAAGAGCGGGTACCCCGGCGGGAAAACACGAACGGTACAGGCGAAACTGGAACGGGCGGATCTCCCGGTCGTCGACAACGCCGATCTCACGCCACACTTCGAGTTACGGGACGAGATCGCGGCTCGAGAGGCCGAGATTCGGGAACTCTATCGTGCCGTCGACGATATCGTCTACGATATGTACGACCTGAGCGACGAGGAAATCGAGACCGTTGAATCGGAAATCGGCGTCGGGTTAACGTTGGAATAGCAGTAGGCAGGAGCGCGGCTTCTTTATTCAGAATTCTGCCTGAAACTGAGTCGGACGATTCGGTAACTACAGATGCGAACTGAACGAAATCTTCTTCCCTCTCTGCTGATTCTCATCGACTATCCTTCAGTGGGGTATAATCACCCTCCTTGGCGAGAATCCACATCGTCTCGAGTTCTTTCTCAGTCGCGACCGATGGGTAAAGAATGCATTCATCGACGGAACTTGGATTATCTATTACAACAGCGTTCAATTCACCACGGCCAGATGCCCCTTCAACAGTAGGTGTCATGTTATAGTAGTATGGTATATTCAGAGGGGTGTTACGTGGCCGGTGGAGGGTGCGTCTGAAGGGATTGGTCGAACCCGTCCAATAGTAGGTAAATTGCGTTCATGTGGGCGTCTTTCTGGCGATGGATATGGAACGGTCGAGTTGATTGCGCATCGTAGGAATCAAATGCACCGTATGGCACGTTGCCCTCTCGTTCAAGGTACTCACGTGTTTCGAGGAGCAACGAATGAAGGTGGATGAGTTCTTGGGTTTTCACGCTATAATGCACTGCTCCGGTATCCATAAGCTATTTCACAATATATCGTTGGTGTAATAATATTGGTGACACACCTAATCAGGCAGCAGACTTTGCGACTGGACTACTAATATTGATTCTTTCTTCGCTACCTGCTTGGCCTATAGTGCCCGGTTGTCACCATTTCGCGGCGGGTTCAAGAGTGGGATGTAGTTGGTAGAGAAACCGGAATGATGCGACCGGCAACCCGGTACATATATTGCATTAAATATGGATAACAGCAGTCAGGACATCAAGGTGTACGATACTCGCCGATCAGGTACAAAGTACCAGATTGAACTAATTGACAGAGCCCTTGATCCACTTCTCAATCGATATTAGCGATGAACTCATCTAGTGTGTCGGTGAGTTCATCGATTGATTCGCCGTCCTGCTTAGCCGAGTAGCGTATGATTATGGGATGACCAGGCGCAAAACCCCGCCTTCAGGGCGGGGATACGCGCCGTCACTGGATGACGCCCACCACCGATGACTGCACGGATGGATATTCCACAGTCGCAATCCAAATTTTCATAATACAGGACAACATAACCTATTATGGAGACGTTTCACGAATGCACGTCCATCGCACGTACCGGGCGAAAATCCGTAACCACTCACAGGTGGAGCAGATGCTCGACCTGCACGGGTGGAGTGCATCCAAACTGTGGAACGTTGCAAACTATCATTCCCGCCAAGTATGGGAGGAAACGGGCGAGATTCCCGACGACTCGGACTTGAAGCGCGAGTTGAAAGGTCACGACAACTATAAAGGACTCCATTCTCAGTCCAGTCAGCGCGTTCTAGAGGAACTCGCTGAAGCCTTCAACTCGTGGTACGGCAAACGCAAGAACGACTCTCGTGCGAATCCACCCGGCTACCGCAAGAAAAACTACTACGACGACAACGGCAATCGTGTCCACGAAGAACACCCCCGTTCGACGGTGACGTGGAAACAGAAAGGTATCCGTCACGACCCAAAACACAACCGCGTTCGATTGTCGAAAGGTGCAAACCACAAAGAACACCCAAGAGACTGGGACTATATCCTCGTCGAATACGAAACCCGGCCCGATGTCACCGTAGAAAACATCCAACAAGTCCGCGCCGTCTACGATACGGCGAAGGGCCGATGGGAACTCCACCTCGTCTGCAAACACGAAGTTGAAACACCTGACGCGCCCGGCACCGAAACGGCGGGCATCGACCTCGGTATCTGTAACTTCGCCGCCGTCGCGTACAGCACCGAAGAAGCCGACCTCTACCCCGGCAACCGTTTGAAACAGGACGGCTATTACTTCCCGAAGGAAATCGCCAAGTGCGACGACTCGGGCGGTAAAGAAGCTACTCGTCTGCACGCGAAGTGGTCGGAGCGCCGCACCCACTTCTTCCACAGTCTCGCCAAACACATCGTGGAACGGTGTGTCGAACGAGGGGTGGGGCGCATCAATATCGGGAAGCTCAACGGCGTGCGTGAAGACGAGAACCGTGAGTCGAAGAACTGGGGTCGGCGCGGCAACCTTGACCTGCATGGGTGGGCGTTCGACCGATTCACGAAGATACTCACCTACAAAGCAAAAGTCGAGGGAATCGAGGTTATAGAAGTTTCAGAACGTGACACGAGCAAGACGTGTTGCGCCTGCGGTAGAGAAGACGACAGTCAGCGTGTTGAACGTGGCCTATACGTCTGCGAGGAATGTGACGCGGCGTTCAACGCTGATGTGAACGGGGCGGAGAATATCCGCCTCGACATCAATCAACGTAACTCCGAGTCTGCCGGGCAGTTGTCCGGGGATAGGAGTACCGGCTGGTTGGCACAGCCGGGAGTCTACCTTCACGACTTGTCCCACGGATTCTCACCGAGGGAACAAGTGGTAGACTGCAAACCGTAATATCCCAACGCTGAGCGAACCGGCGGTTCGCAACGTACGCGAATCTTCGATTCGCTTGACTCGGGAATCCTCGCCCTTCAGGGCGGGGAGGATGTCAACACGTCCTTTTGATCTGTATTCCGGGCAGTGTCAACCTGTTTGATACCCCTCCAGATACCTGTGACCTCAACGATTCCGTGTTCGTCGTGATCGTATGTTTTCTCCCGTTCAACGATGCGATCCGACTCGGGGCCGGGGCGGTCAACTGAGTCATCCATGTGAGTTCGTCATTCTATGAAACCGACAGGTGCGTTTGGCTGCGATACTCCTTGCTGGAATACGTATTGGCAAAGTTGTTATACTTATTCGAGTGACAGAGCATCGTATCGTTTTCCTCGTGTTATCTCGTCCTGATGACGGTCAAACTGGATGATACCATCAGCTTCTAACTCGGGTAGTTCGACGTGATGTAGTTCGTAGAGGAGGGTGACGTAATCCTCAGTACAAAGGGATTCATCGCCCCGAAGAATTGGGGTTGTATCTATCGTTTTCTCCTCTACGAGTGCCAAAACCACCCGTCCCTTTTGCTTTCGAAGAGTTGTTACCAACTGCTCGCTATGCTCAGATGACTGTTCACTTACTGTCATTCTCCTTTCCTCTACCGAAGTTCGTTCTGACATTTTCGAGGCTCCTCTCTCGGACGATGTGACATCGAAATTGTCTGGACGTGTTCGGACTAAAGGGGTGCAGACTACGCGTTCCCCTCAGGGCTGATCTCGACTGTTCCTTCACCGAATACGGTCACTTCAAACCCTTCATAGGAGAATGAGAGACAGCCGTTTCTCTGCCGTACGTTGCCTGTCGGGGAGAATAGGTCATTGAGCGCGCTTGTATTGATCGCCGAATGGAGAGGTGTCAGTTCCTCCGGTTCTGTATTGCTGACCCCAGCTACCGCAGCAACTACTGCTAGACTCGGCTGATCACGACTGCTATCGTACTCCCCTCGAAAGGTGTCCTCGTCCACGTCAAGCTCGACGTTATCCATTGAGGAAACGATCTCGACGGCTTCGATTGCATTTTGGGAGGATTGCATCACCAGAATAGAGGGCCTCTACGGACTTGACGCTAGATTTTGCTCACGCAATATCCTTTTATATACGTATATAATAGTCACTCGTCAGATGTTATCAGGGTACTCGCTACGAGCCGTCGAAGACCGCGGTGTAACCGTGATGAGACCGCTTGTCTGCTGATTTCGAGTTCGTCGGCGAGATCAGCTTGTGTGGCACCCCGCGGTGAGTCGAAGTAGCCTCGGGAATACGCCAGTACTAGTGCGCTGCGTTGTCCCTCTGTCAGATCGTACTCTCGATCCGACTTGAGTGTTGAGAGAGCGTGGAGTTGAGTAAGTTCGATTGGAATGTCATTATCTTGGCAATATGATTGAAAGTCCGATATTTCCTGTTGCTCATCTGCACGGATTTCGAATGTCCATTGTTCATTGTTTCCAATACCTGAGATGAGATTAACATCAGTATTGACAACGGCCGTGAGAACGCTCTCATGAGCGAGGTTCCAATCAATCCGAACAAATATCTGCTTCTCCAACTCATCAATTATCTTCACCTGCTCAATCCCGAGATCGCTACTCAGGTCTGTTGAAAGGTTGGCGGTGTCCTCGGCATGAATCCAGAAGTAGGGGATAACAGCCTCACTCGTTGGGACAACCCGATCCAGTTCGATCGTGGCGTCAGGTAATTGTTCAAAAACAGCACTGAGTGGGAAATCGGATTGATCGATAATGAACGAGGCTTCAATGGTCATAGATTCGATTAGCGGTGCTCCCTTTTGAGTCAGTCGCTGATGTGAGTAGTGTTACCCGGAAAGATTCTTTGATCAATCGCTACTACGAAGTCTATGCCTGAAATAGAGCTTGATGAGGTAGATCGGTCAATCCTTTATGAACTCCAAGAAGATGCTCGAAGGACGACTGCCGAAGAGATGGGCGAGGCAGCAGGCGTCGCTGCCAGCACCGTCCGGAATCGGATCGAGAATTTAGAGAAATCAGGAGTGATTCAAGGGTACCATCCCCACATCAACTATGAAGCAGCGAATTACCAACTCCATCTGTTCATCATTTGTCGGGCTCCACCGGCCGAGCGTGCGGAACTCGCTGATGAGGCTTTAGAGATTGTTGGCACAGTTACTGTCCGGGAGATGTTGACTGGATCAAACAACCTTCATATCGAGGCTATCGCTGAGGATTCAGATGCAGTCGATACTGTTACTGAGAAGATTGATGATCTCGGTCTCGAAATTGTGAGTACCGAGGTTGTAAAGGATGAGAAAGTCCAGCCGTTCAATCATTTCGGCCCTGCTCCTAGTACCGACGAAGACGGGAAGTAGCTTCCCCTCTGGATCCAGACTGATGCTCTAAGCAGTATCTCATTGAACTGTTAAAACTACTCCGACTTCTACGATTTCCTGTGAAATCCCCAATCAGAGGGACAGTGGATCCCCCAATGCGCTTGTCCACTCAGGCCGTTATTCTCTATATGACTACGGATTCCACAAATGACGGCAGTGAAATGGATCCCCGGTTAGACAGCCTGTCACTCGACACAGTCTATACTCTACTCTCTCACAATCGCCGTCGTGCAGTCCTCGATTTGCTCCTCACTCACGACCGGGCACTGACGCTCACTGATCTTCGGAACGAGGTTGTCGAATGGGAAGAGAATGCGGAAATCACGGATATTCCCGGGGAAAAGGTGAAGCAAGTTCATGCGGATCTCCACCACGTCCACATTCCAAAACTGACCGAGGCAGGAGTTGTTATCTATGATACTGACCGGAATGTCGTGGAACCAACGGAGGAACTCAGTCAGATAGAGCCTTTCCTTATGCCATCGTCGGCGGTTTCTCACTGACATCTCTCACTTGGTCGGGGTATCCGCGATCCCGGCAATCGGGGACACAACTGACCGAATCTATTGCGAGAGAGAGAGTCTGCTATCGACACTATTATATTTCATTCAGTTTGGATATATCCGTTTCTCCGAACTCACTGGAGTGTTTAACGCATCCGAGTAGAGAGACGATTTAGTATATCGACAGCAAGTCCTCCTACTATACTGAGCACGAGAATCGCTCTGAGGTCGGTTACAACGAAGAGTAGGATGCTCTACACACACACACACACATATATATATATATGTGTGTGTGTGTGCATACTGAACGTCTATGTTCCAGAAAGCACTTATCCTCTATCAGATAATTTCGATTTAATGAAGTCTCGAATCCTACTGGGTATATCATTTCTCGTTGTCTTTCTCCTTCTATGTGCTATTATCTATCCAGGCGCGCTCTCAAAACCATACGATGGCGATAGTAGGCATTATTCTGTAATCCCTGAATCGACAGAATCATTCAATGAAACTGCGAGTGTGGAGAATTTCACCACAGAATCAGGTATACCGGTAGAGAAACTCTCTGAGAGCCAACAAAGAGCATTTCGAGACGCAAAAGAACAGCCACGAGAAAATGAGCATGGACCCTCTGGAAGACAGTCCAAGGATATACTCGTCTGTGACAGCACACTAGTATTCTGCGATGAATATAGAGAACTTCCCGACCCCTATAATGGAGATCATCAGTATACTTTCTCTCACGATGGCAATCAGTATACTCTTGTAGAAGATTCTGACGGTGAACAGTATTTAGTTCAGGCTGGTTTCCAAGAAGTAGGCCCAACTGTGAATGGGATTGATGGAATAGTCGAAACTCTTGGTAAATTACTTCTCTTAGGTCCGTATATTATCTTCCTTGCTTATCGGGGTTGGACGACCAATCCACCCAACCTGACACACTCTTCGGTGGGGTATGGGTTTGCTCTCGTTGGAATAGTATTTTTGTATCCGTATCTTCTGATGTTCACAGATATATCACTCCCATCGTGGCATCTCCCAGCCTTAGCAGTGATAACCTGGACTGTGATATTCATCGAGATACGGAGAGGACGTAGTAGAATCAAATCAGATATATGTCAAGGATCCAATTGGTAATGGGGGTGAAATATCCTGTTTCAGGGCATGACACCACTCACACACTCAGTATCGTTTAGGTGCTAAGTGAACTGCCTATACTGAGCGCGAAAATCGATCTGAGGTCGGTTACAACGAAGAGTAGTGATATGCTATGTATCTGTGCTTATTGAACGGTGGACGGTAAACAAGCATCCGCGAGCGAAGCGAGCGGTTCACCGCCGGAGCGGGGTGAAACCCCGCGACGGCGGCCTTTTGGCATCAACGGGTTTTGCCGGGGGTTGAGGCGAGCGTCTGCGACGCTCGCCGATGCCCCCGGTAAAAGAGGTTGCTGTACTCACCGATGGTATCGGCCCGCTCACTACGCGGTCGTCCAGGAGCAGGCGCTGGCGTCGGAGCGACACGTCTTTTTGACCGGGACGGGCAATTTTGGGTATGGATCCAAAGCGGGAACTCACCAGCGTCGACCTCGCCGCTCTCGTCGGGGAACTCGGGGCCTACGAGGGCGCGAAGGTCGACAAAGCGTACCTCTACGGCGACGACCTCGTCCGGCTCAAAATGCGGGACTTCGACCGCGGTCGCATGGAACTGATTCTCGAGGTCGGCGAGGTCAAGCGGGCCCACACGGTCGCCCCCGAACGGGTGCCAGACGCCCCCGGCCGGCCGCCGCAGTTCGCGATGATGCTCCGCAATCGCCTCTCGGGCGCGGACTTCGCCGGCGTCGAGCAGTACGAGTTCGACCGCATCCTCGAGTTCGTCTTCGAGCGCGACGACGGGACGACCCGGATCATCGTCGAACTGTTCGGGCAGGGCAACGTCGCGGTCACCGACGGCGAGTACGAGGTGATCGACTGCCTCGAGACGGTGCGGCTCAAATCGCGAACGGTCGTGCCGGGCTCGCGCTACGAGTTCCCCGACACCCGGACGAACCCGCTGACGGTCTCTCGAGAGGCGTTCGACCACGAAATGGACGACTCCGATACGGACGTGGTCCGCACGCTGGCGACGCAACTCAACTTCGGCGGGCTCTACGCCGAGGAACTGTGTGTCCGCGCCGGCGTCGAGAAGGGGATGGACATCGACGACGCCGACGAGGACGTCTACGAGCGGCTCTACGAGACGATCGAGCGGCTCGCGCTCGACATTCGGAACGGGAACTTCGATCCGCGGCTCTACCTCGAGCGCGACGACGAGGAAGCTGACGACGGAGAGGGCGAGAGTGAGGACGCCGACGCCAACGTCGTCGACGTGACGCCGTTCCCGCTCGAGGAGCACGACGACCTCGACGGAGAGGCCTACGACTCGTTCCTCTCGGCGCTGGACGACTACTTCTTCCGGCTCGAACTCGCCGAGGAAGAGGAGTCGGATCCGACCGATCAGCGGCCGGACTTCGAGTCCGAGATCGCCAAACAGGAGCGCATCATCGAGCAACAGCAGGGGGCGATCGAGGGCTTCGAGCAGGAGGCGGAGGAACTGCGCGAGCAGGCCGAACTGCTCTACGCGGAGTACGGGTTGGTCGACGACATCCTCTCGACGATTCAGGGGGCCCGCGAGCAGGACCGCTCGTGGGACGAGATTCGAGAGCGCTTCGAGGAGGGTGCCGAGCAGGGCATCGACGCCGCCGAGGCCGTCGTCGACGTCGACGGCAGCGACGGGACAGTCACCGTCGACATCGACGGCGAACGGATCGGCCTCGTCGCCGGACGGGGCGTCGAGCAGAACGCCGACCGGCTCTACACCGAGGCAAAGCGCGTCGAGGAGAAAAAGGAGGGCGCGCTGGCCGCGATCGAGAACACTCGCGAGGACTTAGAAGAGGCCAAACGCCGCCGCGACGAGTGGGAGGCCGATGAGAGCGGACCCGCAGCGGAAACCGAGTCCGACGAGGACGAGGAAGAGACCCAACGCGACTGGCTCTCGGAGCCGTCCATTCCGATCCGCGAGAACGAACCGTGGTTCGACCGCTTCCGCTGGTTCCAGACCAGCGACGACTACCTCGTGATCGGCGGCCGCAACGCGGATCAGAACGAGGAACTCGTCAAGAAATACTTAGAGCCCGGCGACAAGGTCTTTCACACGCAGGCCCACGGCGGCCCCGTCACCGTGCTCAAGGCGACCGATCCGAGCGAGGCGTCCTCGAGCGACATCGAACTGCCGGAGTCGAGCATCGAGGAGGCCGCCCAGTTCGCCGTCTCCTACGCCTCGGTCTGGAAGGACGGCCGCTACGCGGGCGACGTCTACGCCGTCGACTCCGATCAGGTCTCGAAGACCCCCGAGAGCGGCGAGTACTTAGAGAAGGGCGGGTTCGCGATCCGCGGCGACCGAACGTACTACCGGGATACGCCGGTCGGCGCGGCGGTCGGCATTCAGTGTGAGCCCTACACCCGCGTCATCGGCGGCCCGCCGTCGGCGATCGAAGCCCACGCGGTGACGACGATCGAACTCGAGCCCGGGCGGTACGCGCAGGCGGACGCGGCAAAGCGGCTCTACCGCCAGTTCCGCGAGCGCTTCGAGGACGAGACGTTCGTCCGCAAGATCGCCAGCCCCGACCGAATTCAACACTTCATGCCGCCGGGCGGCAGCCGGGTCGCGGACGACTGAGTCGCGAACCGGCCCCGACTGGCTCGGTGCGCGAGACCGCGCGAGCAACCGCGTTTCGCCGTCACGTCGGCCGACCGCGACCCCGATATGTACGGCTCAACGCTCATTGGTGTCCCCGGACTAGCGCGTCCGATGATGCACCCACTCGAGGCGTTCGTCCCCGCGCAAGTCAGCGGTGGAATCGACGGGCCGATCATCGTCACCGCGGTCGTCCTCGTCGCGATGGTGGTCATGGTCGGTTTCGTGGTGTTTCTCGCGCTCGGTCCCGGTACGCAGCCGTATCAGGCGGAGCACGCGGAACCGACACCGACCGACGATAGCGGCATCCGCGATACCGATGCGGAGGAGCCATCGGAGTCCCCGACGGAGTCCGGATCGGGCTCCGACTGACGGGTGCGAGCCGGCTTCCCGCCGTCTCGGCTCTGCGGTCCCTATTTTGCCGTTCGAGGAGAGGCTGCACGTGCCGGGTCCACGACTACACGGCAGACCGTGGACGCGACTCGCATGGCGGACATCGATACCGACACCGACACGGAACCGGATCTCGGCACCGCGACCATCGTCTACGAGACGCCCGGCGAGACCGACGAGCGGGCCACCGTCGACAACGATCGAATCGCCTACTTTCAGGACCACTGGCTGTTCGCGTACGGCACCGACGAGAACGGCAACGACATCGTCCGTCGGGTCCCCAAAGAGCGCGTCCACTACGTCGAACGCTCGGTCGACGAGATCGAGGAGACGTTCGAATCCGGCCTCGAGAAGGCCAAAGGAAAACTCGAGGCGTTGCGGGACTGAGCGTCCCACCCGAACGCCGTCACCGACGAGGTCGAGCGTCCGGCCCGTGAGTTGCCGGCGCGCGCGAGCGATGGCGTCCGCTCGGCGATCAGTTCAGCGGTGTTTAGAAGCCGGTTCGTCGACGTGTGACTCCCGGATCGAGATACGGATGTCGGAGCCATCTTCGAGATCAGTCGTCGGCTGACCGGGGCTTCCCGGGTCGGACGAACCGCGTTCGACGGTTCGGAACCGATCGCGTTCGGCGGCGTCGTACGCCGAACTCATCGCGATCAGGAAGCCGACCATCGCCGTCACGAGCGCGACGACACCGATGGCGACGGCACCGATCGAGGCGACGACGCCGGAGAGGACTTCCCCGGAGACGAGCAGGGAGATAGCGGTGACGACCGCGATCAGAGTCAGGAGCCGGGCGAGCCGACCGGTGTCGAGGCCGCGGTAGGTCTTCTCGCCGGTCGTGTCGGCCAACACCGACAGGATCCCCTCGTAGGAGTCGTCGGTCCGGGCGTTCCCCAGCGAGTGGGTCGACTGTGCGATCCAGACGCCGGCGGTGAAGTTCAAGAACGCCACGAACGACACGAGGCCGACCTGTCCGTCGACGAACAGTCCCGTTGCGATCGCACCCGTAAACGTCACCGCCATGATGGCGTGGGTCACGAGCGAGCGCGTGCCGAAGTCTTCCAATCGATCCATGTGTCCCATGTTCATACCCAAACGAGGACCGTAACGCGGATAGCGTCGCGCCCTTACTATGTTGATTGGTGACAATAACCGTTATTTTCGACGGTCGCTGATAGGTTCCGCCGCTCGGCCGACCGCGACGAGGATCGACCGGGCGAGGTCGGAAACCCGCGGACACACCGATCGCAGCCCACTTACCGCCACCCCGTGAACGAACCCTCATGCAGATCAAAGACCGGGAGCAGGTCGAGGGCGGCCGCGAGCGGATCACGGTCGTCCCCGAGAGCGTCGACGACCTCTGGCACCTGCAGTACGTCCTCGAGCCCGGCGACCGCGTCGCGGGCGATACGACCCGGCGGATCCAGCGCAACGACGACCAGATGCGGGATACGGGCGGTGAGCGCGAGCACATGTGGGTCGCTATCGCCGTCGAAGACATCGAATTCCACAAGTTCGCCAACCGGCTGCGGATCGGCGGCGAGATCGTCGCCTGTTCGCGCGAGGACCAGCTGAACTTCCACCACACGCTCAACATCGAGGCCCGCGACGAGATCTCGATCGAGAAGCGGTTCAAACCCGATCAGGAGGCCCGCCTCGAGGAGGCCGAAGAAGCCACGGAGAACCCGGACGTGGCTATCGCCACCGTCGAGGAGGGAGAGGCCCACGTGCACACGGTCGCTCAGTACGGCACCGAAGAGCGGGCGACGATCACTGGGACGACCGGGAAAGGCGAGTACGCCCGTGGCCGCTCGGAGCTATTCGAGGAGCTCGCGACGGTCCTCAAACGCCTCGAGGTCGACGCTATCATCCTCGCCGGGCCCGGCTTTACGAAACAGGACGCCTACAAGTACATTGAGCAGAACGAATCGGAACTCACCGAGTTGATCACGATGGTCGACACGGCGGCCGTCGGCGACCGGGGTGTCCACGAGGTGCTCAAGCGCGGTGCCGTCGCGGACGTCCAAGAGGAGACCCGCATCGAGAGCGAGGCCGAATACATCGACGAACTCACCCGCCGCATCGCCGACGGTGCCAAGGCGGCCTACGGCCCCGAACAGGTCAAAAAGGCCGCCGAGTTCGGCGCGATCGAACGCCTGCTCGTCCTCGACGATCGACTGCAGAAAGAGCGCGGTCCCGACGGCGAGTGGGCGATCAGCGTCGACGACATCGTCCGCACGACCGAACAGAAAGGCGGCGACGTGACCGTCTTCTCGAGCGAGTTCCCGCCCGGCCAGCAGCTGTCGAACCTCGGCGGGATCGCGGCCCTGCTTCGGTACCGACTCGAGTGAGCGACTGCGGGCGACGGCCGCGAGCGGAATCGCCTACTGGACCTGCATTTCGTCGCTGGCCTCGATCAGTTGGATCAACACGGTCGCAAACAGCGAGCCCGAACTCCAGATCGCTGTCTCGCCGCCCTCGCCGCCGAGGACGCTCAACAGGATGCCATCGTCGTCGGCGATGGCGATCCGGCCCGACCGTTGGTCGTCGGTTCGGTGAGCCGGCGGGTCCTCGACGGTGACGCCCTCGACGCCGGCGAACTGGCGCTTAATTTCCTCGCGCCGGCTGACGATGATCACCGCGACACCGGCCGCCGCACGCTCGGCGAGGGCTCGTTCGATCGGCTCCGTGATGAGTTCGGAGAGCCGGGTCCCGAAAACGATCCGCTCTTCGGCCTGTGAGAGGATATCGACGGTCCGATCGTCGACGCGGTCCCGGCCGCGGACCGTCCAGATGTCCTCTTGGGTCTCCTCGCCGGCCGGCTCGTTTTTGACGGTTTCGACGTACTCGAAGGCCCGGTCCTGCTCGCGCTCGAACTGATCCCGCAGCGTGTCTCGAGCCTCCTCGACGCTGACCGGCCGGTACCGGATCGGGTTCGCCTGCTGGACCTCGAGCAGGCCCCGATCCTCCAAGCTTTCGGCGACGCTGTAGACCTGTGATCGCGGCACGTCCGTGATGTCGGCGACCTCTCGTGCCGTGCCAGCGCCCAGTTGGTGGAGCGCGATGAACACCTTGGCCTCGTAGCTGGTGAGCCCGAGTTGTTCGAAGGCGTCAACGGCCTCGGGTTCGCCGGTGCTCACTCGCCGTCACCTCCGTTGGGTTCGGTCCCGCCGTCGCTCGCGGTCGGCGTCCCCGTCTGGGCACCTGCTGTATCGAACGACACGTCGGGTCCGAAGTACCGCGTCCACAGGACCAGCAGCGTCGGGAGCACGACGACGCTGGCCAGGAACGCGTAGGTGATTGTCAGTCCGGTGATGATCCCGAACTGGCGGAGCGCGGGGAGGATCGCGAAGGCGAGGGTCCCGAAGCCGCCGACGGTCGTCGCGGCACTGCCGAGCAACGCCCCGCCGGTGCCGGTGACGGTCGTCCGCAGCGCCGACCAGACGTTGCCCTGACGCTCGAGTTCGAGCCGGTACCGTTCGCTGATGTGGATGCTGTAGGCGACCCCGAGCCCGACCGTGAGGCTCGTGATCATTCCCGTCAACACGTTAAACGGCATCCCGATGAGATACATCGTTCCCAGAATCCAGCTGACGGCGAACGCGACCGGGAGCAGGGTCACGGCCCCGAGCGTCGCGCTGCCGCCGGTCAGCCAGTAGGCCGCCGAGAGGAACAGGAACACCGCCACGAGGGTGATCACCAAGCTCTCGAGGACGGTATCGAGCAGGTCCTGTTCGACGATGTAGCTGACGATCGGGTCGCCGGTCGCGGTGGCGGTCCAGCGGCCGTCGCTGCCGTCTTCGATATCGGTTGCGATCGCGCGCATTTCTGACGTTGTCTCTGCGTTCGTGGCGTCGCCATTAATGGCAACGACCAAGCGGGCCGATCGGTACTCGCCGTCGTCGGTCCGGTGGAGGACCTGACTGGCAGCCTCCGCGTCGATTTCGAAGAGTTGGTCGTACAGCGCCGAGACGTTCTCGTCGGGCACACCGTCGTCGTTCGTATCGGCCGCGGTAAACGACTCGTTGAACGACTCGTTTTGCCCGGCGACTCGCTCCATCGTCGAGAGCGGGTCTTGGACGTCGGGTTCGCCCGTCGCTAACGTGTACGCGATGTCGCTCTCGGCGGTGTCGTTTCGCGTCTCGTTGATCCGCTCGAGGAAGTCGTCATCGTCGACATCACCTTCCACGAGGAGTTGGGCCTGCCGGTCCTGGCGCTGGAAGTGCTCGTTGACGTACTCGAGGTCGTCTTTGGCGTGGTACTCGCCGGGGGCCATCCCGCCCGGCAGGTTCTGGGTCCACGCGGGGGGACTCTCCGCGAGGAAGTCCTCCTCTTGGAAGCTGGTGTCGACCTGTGTCGCGCCGTAGGCCCCGCCCGCGGTGAGCAGGGCGACGATCAGGAGGACGACGAGGGGGATCCGGCGGGCCGCGCTCGAGCCGATCGTCAGCACGTCGCTGAAGCGGCCGCCACCGGTCCCGAACGCCCGCTTGTGCCGGTCGACGCCGCGGGCCTCGAGGAGTTCGTCGATCTCGATCTTGGCGGCGGGGATCAGCGCGCCGAAGACGATCAGCGCGGCGACGATGCCGACGGAGCTGACGATCCCGAACTCCCGGATGGGACCGATCGGGCTGACCAGATTCGAGAGGAAGCCGATGACGGTCGTGGCAGTCACCCAGACGAGTGCGGCACCCACGCCGGCCAGCGCGGTTGTCATCGAACCGCGGACGGTCCCGCCGGTGCCGTCGGCCTCGCGCTGCTCACGGGTCGCGTTGCGTCCCGTTCGCTCATCCGAGACGCGTTGCGTCTCGCGCTGTTCTCGGTGGCGCATAAAGACGTGAATCGCGTAGTCGATCGACAGCCCGATCAACAGGACCGGCACCGCGACGAACATCTGGTTGAACGCGATGTCGGCCCAGCCCATGAACCCGAACGTCCAGACGAGGACGGCGATGATGCCGGCGACGCCGAGGACGATATCGAGCGGGTCGCGGTAGGCGATCAGCAACGCGACGACGACGAACAGCAACGCGAGCGGGCCGACGATCGCGAGGCTGTCGTTCATCGAGCGGTCGATCTCGTCGGTGATCAGCCCGCTGCCGAAGACGAGGTAATCCTGCGCTTGCGTCTGTGCCAACTCGCGGATCTCGAGTTGACTATCGATGAGTTGCTCGCTGACCGCGCCGCCGCCCATCCCTTGGCCCTCGGCGCTGGCAGTCGACTGGGTCAGCAGGGTCATCCGCGCCTCGGCTTCGGTACTGCCCGGCTCGTACGATGTCGACATCAACCCGATCGCAGCGCTGTCGTCGGACTCGTTCGACGAGAGCGTGTTCTCGAGGGTTCGGTCGTACTCCTCGTCGCTCAGGTTCTCGAGGGCCGCGATCTGGTCGTCGATCGACGGACTGCTCTCGCCGCTCTGAAGGACTCCCGCCGTGGCAGCGCCGCGGGCCTGCTCGAGTTCCGCGGTGAGTTCCTGATACTCGGGATCGCTCTCGTCGAGGCCGTAGCGCTGGGATTCGATCGAGCGAATCCGGTCGATCGAGTCGGCGTACTGGGCGGTCTGGTTCTCGCTGAGTCCTGCGGTCGACTCCTCGATGAGGGTATCGAACTGCGACTCGAGTTCGTCCGCTTGCGCTTGATACTCGGGATCGCTCTCGTTCGCGGACTCGTTTAGCTGCTCGTACTCCCGCTGGAGCGCGATCGCCTCTTCGACGCCGGCACTGAGTTGTGCGCCCCGCTCTTCGTTGATCGCCGTGATCGCGACGACGTTTTCGACGCCGGTTATCGGCTGCTCTTCGACGAGCGTTTCGTTGATCGACTCGTTCGCGCGGAGTTCCTGTTGGAACTCGAGCGAGGAGAGCAGCGACTCCTTCGTGAGAACGTTATCGCCGCGTGCGATCACCTGTACGCGGGTCGTGTTCTCCTGTTGTTCGCTCGTGAAGTTCCCGTTGATCCGCTCGAGGGCTTTCGATTCGTCGGATTCGCCCTCGAACTGGGCGAGCGACGAGTCGTCGTCGACCATCGGCATGCCGGCTCCCACGGCCGCCGTCAAAAGCAAGAGAACCACGAGCACGATCCGCGTGTGTGCAGTAATCGCGTTCGCAAGTCGTTCGGGCACGCTCATTCGATCACCTCGCTGTTCGTCCGCACGGATTCGGTGGGGACCATCTGTTGTTACGATCCTACAAACGCCGCTGTATATACGTGTTCGGCCTCCCTATCACGAGCTGAATATTCAGTCGCAGCGGCAACTCGAGGCCCTGTCGGAAGAGAATCGACGAAAACGGACTGAATCGGCTGTGCCGACGCCAGCGCGGTTATTCGATAGAAACGGTTTTGAGATCCTCGGCGAACCGCACGTCGCCGTCGTAGTGGGCACCGATCGACTCGAGCATCTCCTCGTGTCGCCCCTCGGTGTGGGGATAGAGATGGGTCAGGTAGACGCGGCCGATTTCCCGGCCGGCCAGTTCCCGGCCGAGGGCGTCGGGCGTCGGGTGGTTCGAGACGTCGACGTCGTCGGGGAACGAACAGTCGTGGGCGAGGATCGCCGATCCCTCGGCGAAGTTCGCCAGCCCCGCGAAGGCCTCGCTGTCGCCGCTGAAGGTGAAGAGATCGCCGAAGCGGTAGGCCAGACACGGCAGCGAGTGGCGGGTTTCGTAGGCCGACACCTCGAACCCAGCGACCGAGAACTCGCCGGGGACGACCTCGCGGACCTGTACCTCGAGTTTGTCCTGCATGTACTCGTAGACCTCGAGCAGGTCGTCGACTAGGTTCTTGGTTCCTTGTGGGCCGACGATTTCGAGGTGTTCTTCGCCGGCGAGCCACCGGGCTTTCATCAGCGGCAGCAGGTCGGCGACGTGGTCGAGGTGGTGGTGAGTCAGCAGCACCGTCGAGACGGCCTCGTAGCCGACGCCGGACTGCTGGAGCCGCTGGAGCGCGCCGGCACCGCAGTCGACCAGCAGCGTCCGCCCGTCGTCTTGGACGAGAATCCCCGCCTGAAAGCGTTCGCCGGTGGGCATCGCAGCGCCCGTGCCGAGAAAGGTGACACGCATACGCGGGCTTGGAACGCCCGGCCCGATAAGGGTACCTCTCGCCGCCGTCGCGCCGCCGTCGGCCGCGGTGCGAACGGTATAACTCGCCGGCCTCCGTCGTGCCGGTATGCGCGCTGCAGTACTCGAGGCCTACGGCGAACCGCTCGCGATCGAGTCGGTCGAGCCACCGACGCTCGAGCCCCACGGCATCGTGGTCGACGTCGAGGCCTGCGGCATCTGCCGGAGCGACTGGCACGCGTGGCAGGGCCACGGCGAGTGGGCCGACGATCAGGTCCCGCTCGGACAGATCCTCGGTCACGAACCCGCGGGCCGGATCGTTCGGGTCGGTGACCGCGTCGACACGCTCGAGGCGGGCGATCGGGTCGCGATCCCGTTCAACCTCGGCGAGGGGTCGTGCTACCAGTGTCGGAACGGTCACGGAAACGTGTGCGAGGACGGGTACGCGCTGGGATTCGAGTCGAGCGTTCCCGGCGCGTTCGCGGAGCAGATCCACGTGCCCCACGCCGAGTTCAACGTCGCGCCCCTCCCCGACTCCGTCTCCGCGACCGAGGCGGCGGCGCTGGGCTGTCGGTACGTCACGGCGTTTCACGCCCTTTCCCACCGGGCCGAGGTCAGCGGCGGTGACTGGGTCGCCGTCCACGGCTGCGGCGGGCTCGGACTGGCGGCCGTCCAGATCGCGGCGGCGCTCGGCGCGCGGGTGATCGCGGTCGACGTCCGCGACGAACCGCTCTCGATGGCGACGACCCTCGGTGCCGACGCGACGGTGAACGCGACCGAGGTTACGTCCGTCCCCGAAGCGATCGAGGGGATCACCGACCGAGGCGCACACGTCTCCGTCGACGCGCTCGGCCGCGCGGAGACCTGCCGGAACAGCCTCGACTGTCTCCGCATCCGCGGGACACACGTCCAGATCGGGCTCACGACCGACGCCGAACGCGGCGAGGTCGCCCTGCCGATCGACGAGGTGACCCGCTGGGACGTCACCGTCGTCGGCTCCCGCGGGATGCCGCCCTCGCGCTACGACGAACTCCTGCGGATGATCGAGGCCGGTCGCCTCGAGCCCGAGCGCTTGGTGACGCGTCGCGTCGCCCTCAAGGACGTCTCCGACCGGCTCGCCGCGATGACCGAGTACGAGACCAGCGGCCTCGAAGTCGTGACCGAGTTCTGAGGGGTAGGTACCCTCGAGTCCAGTTTCTGCCATTGCTGCCTCGAGCGATGATGATACGGTGACGATTAGTCGGTCGATCGGCTCGAGGGGCCACCGTCGCCGCCTTCGTCGGCCGCCAGCGGGTCGGTGCCGAGCACGCGGTACGTTTCGTTTCCGCAGGCACAGCGTCCCTCGATCCCGATCGGCTGGACCGTTTCGTCCCGCAGTATCCGGACCGCGATCACGTTGTGACACTGGGTACAAACCGCGGCCGCCCGGCGAGCCTCGGTAGCCATTGACATCTGTACTGCACCCCTGTACTTCAGGCTAATTCAGGCGAGCCGGCCAGTCACTGTCGCTGACGCCACGGGCCGGCCGATACCGACAGCGGTCCGCCGAGCAGCCTCGAGCGGAACGGACCGCGATCGGCGGTTTTATCGCCGCCTCCGCCCGACCGAGACGTACGAACCCATGACTGTCGTTCTCGCCGGCGTCGGTGCCGATAGCACGAACGTCGGCGCGCTGGCTCCTCTGTACGACGACGGGCGCTTCGAGTACGTCCCGATCCCCGAGAAAACGCGGGCCACGTCAGAAACCGAGACCCTCGGCTCGTGGGAGTTACGGGCCGGCGACGGCGTCGCGGCGGACCTGACGACCCGAATCTCGCCCCAGCCGGTCCGCGGCGGGACAGAGACCGTCGCCGGCGACGACCTCGAGTCGTGGCCGCTTCACCGCGATCCGAACTTCGAGACGCTCACCTACGGCGAGCACCGGACCAGCGGCTACGTCTCGCGGCTGCGAGCGCTCGAGCACGGCGACATCGTCGGCTTCTACGCCGGACTGCGCCGGCCCAACGGGGACCGAGCTCACCGCTACCTGATCGGCTACTTCACGGTCGACGACGTGGCCGTCGTCGGCCCCGACACGCCGCCGGCCGAGCGCGAGGCGATCCTCGAGTCCCACCCGGAAAACGCCCACGCGAAGCGCGCTCGAGACGGCGACCTCTACCTCGAGAAGCCGGTCGTGATCGTCGACGGCCGCGAGCCCGGCGGGCTCTTCGAGCGGGACCCGATCCGACTCAGCGACTACTACGTCAAAGACGGCAACGAGCGGGCCCAGTACTACCTTCGCGACGAAATCGAATCCGCGTGGGACGTGCGGGCCGGCGGCGCGAACATGATGTACAAGCCGGCCTACCGCTGTGGATTATCCGGCGCTGCGTTCCGGGAACTGGTCGGCCGCCCCGGATCGCGCTCGGTCGACCGGCCCGAGCGCGCCTGAGACTGCGCTCGCCCGTCATCGGCGGCCGTTTCGAGCCTGTTCAGTTTACGAGTCTCAGTCGGCCGATTCGCCGTCGAACTCCTCGAGGGGTTCGACGAACGGCTCGACCGCGTCGAAGTTCGGCCCGGGCGTCACCTCGTCGGGGGTCCCGTCGTACTCCACGATGTCGTATTCGTCCAGCCGCGGGAGATGGTTATGAACCAGTGCAGTGGCGACGACCTGTCGGGAGTCGTCGATGGCGCGGGTATCGGAATCGGGAGCCTCCATTGTGAGGGTGCGAGCTAACTCTCGAGCCGTCGTTTCCTCCGCGTCAACGAGATAGCGGAGGACGGATCGACGCGTCGCGTTCGAGAGGAGTGCAAAGACGGCGTCAATTTCGCGTGGGTCCAAGCGGTCACATGGCACACGACTCCGTTACCGCCGAGCGGAACGACAGTGACCCCTCACTGGTTAGGTCTCGCCGAGCCGCGACCGGTGCCGATAGCCGCCCGCGGCTCGAGGACCGGTTCCGCATCGATCGGTTTGATGTAGCAACGCGGTAAACAGTGCGTGCAGTGACGGGTTCCGACGAGACGACGCCGCGACACGACCGCGTCGAGCGTCACGCGACGCCCGGGCCGCGCAACTCGCTCGCCCACTGGACCGCCGCTCGCAATCCCCTTCGGATCGCGATCAACTACGTCGTCGTCTGGCTCGTCCGGATCTCGCCCAGCCTCCGGCTCAAGCGGTGGCTCCTGGGCCGTCTCGGCGTCACCGTTGGTGAGGGGGTTTCGTGGGGCCTCGAGGCCACGCCGGACGTCTTCTGGCCGGAACTGATCACCGTGAAGGCGGATGCCATCGTCGGTTACGACGCGACGCTGCTCTGTCACGAGTTCCTCCAGGACGAGTACCGGACCGGCGAGGTCGTCGTCGGCGAGCGAGCGATGATCGGGGCCGGCGCGATCGTGCTGCCCGGCGTCGAGATCGGCGAGGGAGCAAGCGTCGCGGCGAACTCGCTCGTGACTCGCGATGTGCCGGCTGGGGCGACGGTCGCGGGCGTGCCGGCCCGACGGATGGGCGACGACGGCGAGGAGGAGCCGACCGGGGCCGCGTGATCGACGGAATACGCGCTGTTCGGCGTTCGAGACTACCGGACCGACGGCCGTTTGTATCGTCCGCAAGATAGCGACTGCTGTCGAAACGACGCTGCGAGGAAGAAGGTAAAGCGGGAGGCTCAGGGACGAACAGCGTGGTCTACAGCGACGGCCAGGACTTTCGTGCCGCGTTCCACGAGGTGATGTCGGCGATCCAGCGGGCGGCGATCATCTTCTTCAGGTTCTGGGCCGGGAAGCCGCCGAAGGTGTCGACCGGCAGCGAGATGCCAAAGGCCGGCTTGACGCCGTGGGCGACGGCCTTCTCGCCGACGGAGATGACGGTCCCCTTGTCCTCGTGTTCCCAGGTCTTGAGCGGCCGGTTCTCGATCGCGCGGGCGATGTTCTCACCGGCGACTTCCGCGGCCTGCCAGGCGGCCTGTGCCGTCGGCGGCGCGGGCTGGTCGCCCTGATCGATGATCGCCGAGTCGCCGATCGCGAACACGCGCTCGTCGGAGGTCTGGAAGTTCGCGCCGGTGTTGACGCGGTTGTGTTCCTTCTCGAGGTCAGCGTCGTCTAAGGCGTCTCGGCCCGTGATGCCGCCGGTCCAGACGAGCACATCGTGATCGAGGGGCTCGCCCTCGTCGAACTCGATGTGGTCCGCGGTGGCCTCGGTGATCGGGTCGTCCGTGTGGATCTGGACGCCGGCTTCCTCGAGCAGGTCGCGCAGGGCCTGCTGAATTTCGGGGTCGTTCCCGGGGAAGATCTCCTCTAAGGCCTCGACGAGGTGGATCTCGATGGGCGCGCGGTGCTCGTCGCGGAACTCGGCGATCTCGCCGGCGGTCTGGATCCCCGAGAGCCCAGCGCCGCCGATGACGACCTGTGCGGGCTCGCCGCGGGTCGCCTCCCGACCGGCGTCTTTGACTGCTTCGTGGATCTCCATGGCGTCGTCGAGGCTCTTCAGGGTCAGGGAGTGTTCTTCGAGGCCGGGGATGCCGTAGTAGGCGGTCTGGCTGCCGAGGCCGACGAGGACGTAGTCGTACTCGACGTCGTCGCCGTCGGCGAGTTCGACGGTCTGTTCGTCGACATCGAGGCCGGTGACCTCGTCCTGGATAAAGCGAGTGGACGGGTCCGCGATCTGATTGACCGGGAACGTGATGTCCGAGCGGACGTCGGGGTCCCGAATCACGCGGTGGGACTCGTGCAAGACGAGGTGATAGTCGACGTCAGCGATCCACGTTAGCCGCGCGTTGTCCCCGAGCTCCGACTGGAGCCTGTTGATTGCACCGGTTCCGGCGTACCCGGCACCAAGCACGACGACGTTCTCTGTCATATACCACAGTGCGAAACACTATGATACAAAGCTGTTGAAACCGGAACCAGTGTGTCTACAGTTGCCATGCTGTCGATTCGGTCCGCACGCGGGACACCAACTGTCAGTGCCAGCCGCCGCTCAGAGGATGCGCTTTCCGAACGTGCTCGCAGTTAGTTCTGCCGCCAACGTCGCCGTCTCGTTGGCCTCGTCCAAGATGGGATTCACCTCGACGACGTCCATCGAACGGAGCACCCCGTCGGCCTCGTCGCGTCGGGAGAGGGCCTCAAGGGCGGCGTGGGCCTCCCGGTAGGTGACGCCGCCGCGGACGGGGGTGCCGACGCCGGGTGCCGTCTTCGGGTCGAGCCAGTCGAGGTCGAGGCTGACGTGGACGCCGTCGGTGCCGTCGGTCGCGATTTCGAGGGCCTCCTCGACGACCGTCGAGACGCCCCGCTGGTCGATGTCGGACATGGTGAAGGCGGTCATCTCGCTGTCGCGGATCAGTTCGCGCTCGCGCTCGTCGATGCTCCGGAGGCCGACGTAGGCGATCGACGACTCCTGGAGGCGAGGCGCGGGTGCCCAGTCGGTCTCGCCGAAGGCACCGCGGCCGAGGGCCGCGGCCAACGGCATGCCGTGGACGTTCCCGCTCGGCGTCGTCTCGGGCGTGTTCAGATCCGCGTGGGCGTCGAACCAGATCGCCCCGAGATCGGCCGCTCGAGCCGAACCGCCGAGCGAGCCGATCGCGACCGAGTGATCGCCGCCCAGCACGAGCGGAAACTCGCCGTCGGCTAGGGTCGCCGCGACTCGATCGCCGACCCGCGTACAGACGTCCTCGACCTCCCGCAGGAACTTCGCGGTCCCGCGGCTCGGCTGACCGGCGTCGGGATCTCGCTCCTCCGCGCGCGGCATCGACAGGTCGCCGTCGTCGATCGGCTCGACGGCCGCCCGCTCGAGGCCGTCGGCCAGACCGGCGTACCGGATCGCGGACGGTCCCATGTCGACGCCGCGGCGGTTCGCTCCATAGTCCATCGGCGCACCGATGATTCTGACGGTCCGTTCCATACGCCCGGTACACCGTCTGCCGGTTTGGTCGTGGTGGTCCCGCGGGCCTCCCGCTGGCGACAGCTTTAGGGTTAGACGTGTCTAAATCCGGACCAGCATGATGCTGAGCGACGTGATGGAAGACTACCTCAAAGCGATCTACCGGCTCCAGCGGGAGACCGACGACCGGATCAAGACCTCGGAGATCGCCGCGGAGCTAGACGTCACGTCGCCGACGGTCACGAGCATGCTCGACAAACTCGAGGAACGGGAACTCGTCGACCGCGAGAAGTACCGCGGGGTGACCCTGACCGACGAGGGCGAGACCGTCGCCCTCGAAATCGTCCGTCATCACCGGCTGCTCGAGGCCTACCTCACCGAACACCTCGATTACGACTGGTCGGAAGTCCACGCCGAAGCCGACCGGCTCGAACACCACATCAGCGAGGACTTCGAGGCCCGCGTTGCCGACGCCCTCAGCGAACCGACGGTCGACCCCCACGGGTCGCCAATCCCGAGCGCCGACCTTGAGCCACCCGAGCGGCCCGACGGGGAGTCCATCGCCGCCTTCGAAGCGGGCGATGTCGTGACCGTCGCCGAAGTCGCCGACCGCGACCCGGAAGTACTCTCCTATCTCTCCGAACACGGCGTCGAGCCCGGCGTCGAACTCGAAATACTCGAAATCGCCCCGTTCGGGATGGTGACCGCCCGCTCGAGCGACGCCGACGAGCCCGTGTCGCTGCCGGAATCCGTCGCGACCCACGTCTGGGTCGCCGAACCTGCGGAACCGGAACTGTAGCCGGCGATCGACACACATTCGAGAACAAACCTTCTCGACGGCGTCCCGCTCGAGGCCATTCTCATTCCATGGGTGAGGGGAGTAATAAAACGGATACCGATCTCCCGCGGCGGACCGAAAAGAAACACCTTCCCGTCCCCGATTCAAACGGCACAATACCGCCGAAACACTCCGGCTCACCCGCCGGGTTTAAGGAAACCAAATACGAATCATAGTCTATGTCATCCATCGAACTCACACCCAGCCAGAAGAAAATCCTCCGCGCGCTCACGAACCTCCACAAGGAGACCGAAGACGCCATCAAAGGCGAGGATATCGCCGAACAGGTCGACCGGAATCCGGGGACGATCCGCAACCAGATGCAGAGTCTCAAAGCCCTCCAACTCGTCGAGGGCGTACCGGGGCCGAAAGGCGGCTACAAACCGACCGCGGCCGCCTACGAGGCCCTCGAGATCCAGCAGATGGACGAGCCCGCGGCCGTCCCGATGCAACACGAGGGCGAACCCGTCGACGACACCATCATCGAGGAGATCGACCTCTCGAGCGTTCACCATCCGGAACTCTGCCGCGCTGAGATCCACATTCAGGGCACGCTGAGCGACATTCACGAGGACGACTCCGTCACCGTCGGCCCGACGCCGCTCTCGAAACTGCTCATCGAGGGCACCGTCGACGGCAAAGACGACACGAACAACATCCTCATCCTGCGGATCGACGACATGGTCGCCCCGTCCGAAGAACCGACTCACTGACTCGGCAGTCGTCTTCGGTCTCCGCTGTCTTCTCTAGCGTTTGCTCTTGCTCTTACGCTCGCTCTCTCTGTGGCTCTCGACGTGCTGCGTGAAAACGATCCGCGAGACGACTCGAAACGGGCTGGGTGTTCAGCGAGTTCAGTTCGCGTCGTCTGCGTCGGCAGCGTCGATAGCCGCCGACGCGGGAATGTCGTCGACCGCGGCGACCGCGTCGCCGTCGTCGACCTCCATGACGATCACGCCCATCGTGTTCCGCCCGACGGTCGAGATCTCGTCGACGCGGGTGCGGACGATCTGTCCGCGCTCGCTCATCATGACGAGCTGATCGTCGTCGTCGACCGCCTTGACGGCCGTGACCGGGCCGTTTCGCTCGCCGGTCTTGATGTCGATCAGCCCTTTCCCGTACCGGGACTGCGTGCGGTACTCCGAGAGCAGCGTCCGCTTCCCGTAGCCGTTCTCGGTCACCGTCAGCAGCGCCTGCTCGTCGCCTTCGTCGGTCGCGACCAGCCCCGCGACGGCGTCGTCGCCCTGCAGTTTGATGCCGTTGACACCGCGGGCGTTCCGCCCCATCGCGCGGACCTCGTCCTCGTCGAAGCGGATCGTCATGCCGCCCTCGGTCGCGATGACCAAATCCTGCGAGCCGTCGGTGACCTCGACGTCGACGAGTTCGTCGCCCTCCTCGAGATCGGCGGCGATGATCCCCGTCGAGAGAATGTTGTCGAACTCTTCGCCGGCGGTGCGCTTGACGTAGCCATTTCGGGTGGCCATCGTCACGAACTCGTCGTCGCCGAAGGCGTCGGTGTCGACGATGGCGGTGATGTCCTCGCCGGGATCGAGATCGAGGATGTTGACCGCCGATTTCCCGCGGGCGGTCCGGCCCATCTCGGGGATTTCGTAGGTCTTGAGCCGGTAGACCTCGCCCTGATTCGTAAAGCAGAGCAGGTAGTCGTGGGTGTTGGCCCGAAAGACCGTCGAGACGCGGTCGTCTTCCTTGACGTCCGCGCCGATGATCCCCTTGCCGCCGCGACCCTGGGGGTCGAAGTTCTCGATCGGCATCCGCTTGACGTAGTCGTCTTCGGTCATGACGACGAAGACCTCCTCCTCGGGGATGAGGTCCTCGTGGGTCACCGTCCCCTGGTCCTCGATGATCGAGGTCCGGCGGTCGTCGCCGTACTCGTCTTTGATCTCGCGGAGTTCGTCTTTGATGACCGAGAGCAGTTCCGACTCGCTCTCGAGGATCGTCTCCAAGCGCTCGATTTCGGCTTGGACCTCCTCGTACTCGTCTTCGATCTCGGCTGCCTCCATCGACGTGAGGCTGCCGAGTTGCATGCGAACGATGTGGGTGGCCTGCTCCTCGGAGAAGTCGTAACTCTCCTGTAGCGCGGTTTTCGCGGCCGACCGGTCCTCGCTGTTGCGGATCAGTTCGACGACGTTCTCGGCGTTCTCGACGGCCGTCAGCCGGCCCTCGAGGATGTGGGCCCGGTCCTCGGCCTCCGCGAGATCGTACTCGCTGCGCCGACGGACGACCTCGCGGCGGTGGGAGATGTACTCCTCTAAGGTCTCCTTGAGCGAGAGCACCCGCGGCTGGCCGTCGACCAGCGCGAGGTTGATGACACCGAAGGTTCGCTCGAGGTGGTTCTCGAGCAGTTTGTTCTTGACGACCTCGGCGTTCGCGCCGCGTTTGAGTTCGATAACGATCCGGACGCCGTTGCGGTCGGACTCGTCGCGCAGGTCGGAGATGCCCTCGATTTCGCCCTCGTTGACGTCCTCGGCGATGCGCTCGACGAGGCGGGCCTTGTTGGACTGGAAGGGGAGTTCGGTGATGACGATCCGCTCGCGGTTCGATTGCCACTCCTCGACCTCGAACTCGGCGCGCACACGGATGCGCCCGCGGCCGGTCTTGTAGGCCGAGTAGATGGCGTCCCGGCCGACGATGTTCGCGCCGGTCGGGAAGTCGGGGCCCTTGACGTGGTCCATCAGATCGTCGACGGTCGCGTTGGGGTCGTCGATCAGTTCGATGGTCGCGTCGATGACCTCGCCCAGATTGTGGGGCGGGATGTTCGTCGACATCCCGACCGCGATCCCCGAGGAGCCGTTGACCAGTAGGTTCGGGAACGCTGCCGGCAGTACGTCGGGTTCCTGCAGGCGGTCGTCGTAGTTCGCCGAGAAATCGACCGTGCCCTTGTCGATATCCTCGAGCAGTTCCTCGGAGATGGGGGACATCCGGGCCTCCGTGTACCGCTGTGCGGCGGCCGGATCGCCGTCCATCGAGCCGAAGTTCCCCTGGCCGTCGACCAGCGGATAGCGCATCGAGAAGTCCTGGGCCATCCGGACCAGGGTGTCGTAGATCGCGCTGTCGCCGTGGGGGTGGTAGTCACCCATCGTCTCCCCGACGATCGAGGAGGACTTCCGGTGACTGCTGCCCGAGGAGACGCCCATCTCGTGCATCGCGTACAGGATGCGCCGGTGGACGGGTTTCAGGCCGTCTTCGACCCGCGGAAGGGCCCGCCCCGCGATGACGGACATCGCGTAGTCGATATACGACTGTTCCATCTCGTCCTCGATACGGACGTTCTCTACGGCTCGCGCCTCTATATCGGTCGGTTCGGGTACGTCTGAGCTCATGTCTTCATCTGGTTTCGTGAGGTGTGTTGGTTGCGGGTGGTGTCAAGCACTGCATCCGTGAGCGAGTTCGCTGCGCGAACTCGCGAGCGGGCCGACGAGCGACCATCGGGAGCGAGGAGTGCTTTTCATCGACGTTTTGCCGAGGGTGCGCCGAAGGCGCACCCGCAGAGCAAAAGGTCGGTGGTTAGATATCGATCCACTCCGCCTCCGGAGCGTGATCTTTGATGAACTGCTTGCGGGGTTCGACGGCGTCGCCCATCAGGACGGAGAACATCTTGTCCGCCGCGGCCGCGTCCTCGATCGTGATCTGTTTGAGGATGCGGTTGTCCGGGTCCATCGTCGTGTCCCAGAGTTGCTGAGGGTTCATCTCGCCGAGTCCCTTGAACCGCTGGACCTGCGAGGGGTTGCCGTCGCATTTCTCCTCGACGATCTGATCGCGTTCGGCCTCCGTCATCGCGTCGTAGGTCTCCCCGCGGTACCGGATGCGGTACAGCGGCGGTTGGGTCGCGTAGACGTAGCCGCCCTCGAGCAGCGGGCGCATGTGCCGGTAGAAGAACGTCAACAGCAGGGTGCGGATGTGTGCGCCGTCGACGTCGGCGTCAGTCGCCATGATGATCTTCTTGTAGCGGACGTCCTCGATGTCGAACTCGTCGCCGATCCCCGCGCCGATCGCGGTGATCATGTTCCGGATCTCGTCGTTCTCGAGGATGCGGTCGAGGCGGTGTTTCTCGACGTTGAGGATCTTCCCTTTGATCGGGAGGATGGCCTGGAACTCCGGATTCCGGGCCTGCTTCGCGCTGCCGCCCGCGGAGTCGCCCTCCGCGATGAACAGTTCGGCTTCCTCCGGCTCTTTGGTCTGGCAGTCGGCCAGTTTGCCGGGCAGCGAGGTGGAGTCGAGCGCCGATTTCCGGCGCGTCAGCTCCTCGGCCTTCTTGGCCGCCATCCGGGCCTTTGCGGCCTCGACGGCCTTCATCACGATCGCTTGGGCGGTGTCGGGGTGTTCCTCGAAGTAGGTGCCCAGGCCCTCGTGCATGGCGCTCTCGACGATTCCCCGAACTTCGGAGTTGCCGAGTTTCGTCTTCGTCTGGCCTTCGAACTGGGGATCGGGGTGTTTGATCGAGATGACCGCGGTGAGTCCCTCGCGGATGTCCTCGCCCGAGAGGTTGTTATCGAGATCGGAGAGGAGATCGTTCTCGTTGGCGTAGTCGTTGACCGTTCGGGTGAGTGCGGTCTTGAATCCGGTGAGATGGGTTCCGCCCTCGCGGGTGTTGATGTTGTTCGCGAAGGCGTGGATCGAGCCCTGCAGTTCCTCGGTGGCCTGCATCGCGACCTCGATCTGGATGTTCTGTTCTTCGTCCTCGAAGTAGATGATATCCTCGTGCATCGCCGAGCGCGTCTCGTTGAGATACTCGACGAACTCGCGAATGCCGCCGTCGTACTCGTAGGTCTCGGCGACGGGCTCGTCGTCGTCGGTGTCGACGCGCTCGTCGCGGAGCGTGATGCGGACGCCGGAGTTGAGGAAGGCCAGTTCCCGAAGCCGGTTCGACAGCGTCGAGAAGGATATTTCGCCCGTCTCGAAGATACCGGTATCGGGCCAGAATCGGATCTGGGTGCCCGTCTCCTCGTCCGGTTCCATGTCGCGGACCCGCTCCATGTCGCCGACTGGTTCGCCCGCTTCGAACGCGTGGCGGAAGACCGCTCCGTTGCGTTTGACCTTGGCCTCGAGGCGTTCGGAGAGGGCGTTGACGACGCTGACGCCGACGCCGTGGAGGCCGCCGGAGACCTGATAGGACTTGTTGTCGAACTTGCCGCCGGCGTGGAGGACGGTGAGAATAACCTCGAGTGCAGGGCGGTCGTACTCCTCGTGGGTATCGACGGGGATGCCGCGGCCGTCGTCGGCGACGCTCACCGAGCCGTCCTCGTGGATGGAGACGGTGATGTCGTCGCAGTGGCCGGCCAGTGCCTCGTCGATCGAGTTGTCCACCACTTCGTAGACGAGATGGTGGAGGCCTCGAGAATCGGTAGAGCCGATGTACATCGCCGGTCGCTTTCGCACAGCCTCCAGGCCCTCTAAGACCTGAATCTGTCCGGCGCCGTACTCGCTTTCCTGGGACATGTAAAACCTGCTTTCGGGTAGCGCCCCCGTCCTAATAAAAGTCACGTGTACGCGCGCGAGCGCGAGCAGTCAGCGGCTGCCGAAGCGATCGACCGATCGCGAAACGGCCCTTAGATGACCGCGTCGAAGTCGTTGTGGCCCTGAATGTCGACGCCCTCCTCGGTGACCTCGGCGAGGAAGACGCCGTTACCCGAGCCGGTGTCGCGCTCGACGGCGCTCTTGATGGCGCGGGCCGCGACCGATTGCGCCTCGTCAAGTGAGAGGCCCTCCTCGTACTCCTGCTCGAGGAGGCCGTAGGCCAGTTGCATCCCGCTGCCGGTGACGGTGTAGTCGTCTGCCATCACGCCGCCGGCGGGGTCGATGCTGTAGACGTGGCTGCCCTCGCTATCGACGCCGCCGAGGATGGGGTTGATCGCGCGGAAGGGACCGCCGCGGGCGAAGTTCCCGGCCAGCGTCGCCAGCGCCTCGATCGGCATCGTCTCGCCGCGTCGGGACTCGTAGAGGTTGACTTCGGAGCGCAGCGTTCGGATGAACGACTGCGCGCCGCCGACCGAGCCGACGAGGGTCAGCGCCCCCGTCGGGTGAATCTGTTCGACCTTCTGGACGTCCTTGTTCGAGACGAACCGCCCGCCCAGACTGGCGCGCATGTCCGTCGCGATGACGACGCCGTCGTCGGTCGTGATGCCGATGGTCGTCGTTCCGGTCTTGTTAACGGTGTCACCGTGCTCGTCGCCTTGGGCTCCGTTGGGGAGCGAGCCGAGCTCGGGGTCGTACGGCGACGGGTCGGCGTCGCCCTGCGGGCCCGACGCGCCGGTCCAGTTATTCATCGCTCTCCTCCGTCTCCGTCTCGATCTCCGCGATGATCGACTCGAGGCGGTCGTCGTCGACCGACTGGAACGATTCGTCCTCGGTCGTGATCGTCGCGACGTCGACGTCCTCGGCGGCGACGACCTCGTCTTCGGGTTCGCTGAGCGCGCTCACGGCGAGTTCGAGGCCGCCGTCGACGTCGAGATCCTCGCGGTAGTTCTCCTCGAGGTAGCCCTGAATCACGTCGCGGTCGCCGCCGATGGCGGCCGCCTTCCACTCGTAGTCGGTGCCCGAGGGGTCGGTCTCGAACAGTTTGGGTTCGCCGTCCTCGATCCCACCGACGAGGAGGGCGACGCCGAACGGGCGCGCCCCGCCAGTCTGGGTGTACTCCTGAATGTGGTCGGTGACCGCTCGGGTCAGCGTCTCGACGCCGATCTGCTGGCCGTAGCGGAGCTGTTCGCCTTGTGCGCGGCGGCGAGCGAGATCGACGAGTTGGCGGGCGTCGGCGACGTGGCCGGCGCTTGCGACGCCGATGTGCTCGTCGGCCTTGTGGATCTTCTCGACGCTCGAGCGTTCCATGAGCGGCGAACTGACCTGCCGGTTGGCGGCGAGGACGACGCCGTCGGGCGTCCGGAGCCCGACGCTCGCAGTCCCCCGTTTGACGGCCTCGCGTGCGTACTCGACCTGGTAGAGGCGACCGTCCGGGGAGAAGATGGTGATCCCCCGGTCGTAGGCCTGCTGTTGGGATTGTCCTTGCATAGGTTTCGTTGGTCTTCACCTCGGGTAAGGGATAGTGATTTATAGGCCTTCTTCTGAAGGCAACTTCGTGCGTACTCTCCGCTTCACCCCGGATTCCCAAGAAGGTGATGCCGACACTCGTGCGTGATCGGTGACTCGGCGAGCCGTGGTCGACGAAACGAGACGCCCCCGTCGGCGGTCGAGACGGGGAGTTCGCGCCCGATTCCGGTACGAATCGAACCGTGTAGGCGTTCGTTGTCGCTCCGTGGACGCTCCGTCACCCGAGAGTGTCCGCTGGACTCACGTGTTGCACCGGGTAAATATCGGATTACTCGAACCAGCTGTCGAGGGGTCGTCTGCTATCTCAAGCTTTCCGCTCAAGCGGATCACAGTCGTTGCTTCGGGTACAGCATTCCGTCCCACAGTACACAGGTGAACTCTGCCCGGTCGCGCCGACTTGAGGCCCGCGACTGCGCGTGGCCTCGAGGGCACAGACACCTGCAACTTTTCGGACGACTACCACACATGGAAGACCACTGTATCGCGGTCGGTGCCCCTGTCGAAACGGCGAACGAAACCATTCCCCAACGCGGGCTCGTGCTTCCCCTCACGGCGACGTTCTTCGGGGCCGAGCCCGCGTCCGCGCTGAGAGAACCCCACGGGCAGTCCGGCTCTCGCCCGTCGAAGTCCTGCCCGCCGTCGGCCGACCGCCGATCGACGGCGTCCGAGCCGTCCGCTCGAGGCGCAGCGACCGCCGGAGCAGCGCTCGAACCTCGAGGTGATCGCGCATGAGCGGCGAGTCGGCATCTCCGTCGGAGTTCGTCGAGGCCATTCCCGGCGGTGAGGCGGTACACGGGGCGCTCTACAGATACGGGCTGGGAATCATGTTCGCTGCGAACGTGTTCGGAGCGGGATCGGTGTACATCCTCGCCGATACGGGTGCGAACTTCGCGTACTCCCTGTTGTGGGTGCTCCCGCTCGCGTTCCTCATCGATATCGCACTGCACGACATGAGCGCCCGACTCGCCGTCGCCGACGAACCGCTCGCCGAGTACATCCTCGACGCCGTTCCGATCGGGGGTCGACCGCTCCTCGTCGGCGTCTCGCTGCTGTCCGCGCTGTGGGCCGTGTCGAACTACGCCGTCGCCGGCGCGGCGCTCGCCTGGCTCGTTCCGTTCTTCGACAACGTGATCGTCGGCATCGTGCTCGCGGCCGGGTTCGGCGTCGGCATCGTGCAGATGAAGGTCTACGATCGGATCGAAGCGGTGATCGCCGTGATGGTGTTCGCCGTCTTCGGTTCGTACGGCCTGCTCCTCGCGGGGCTCGACGTTCCGTGGCAGTCCGTCGCAGCGGGGCTCCAGCCGGCGCTCGCAACCGACATCGGCTACCTCACTGCGGTCATCGCCCTGCTGGGGACGACGGTCTACTGGCCGAACTTCTTCATCCAGTCGAGCATCCAGCCGACGAAGGAGTGGTCGAACATCTGGGACTACCGTCGGGATAACGCCGCCGGAATCGCGACGACGCTCACCATCGGCAGCTTCGTGATGATCGTCTCGGCGGTCACCCTCTCCGAGGGGAGCATGACCCTGACGGGCCCCGGCGTCCCGCTCGCGGAGATCATCGGTCAGGGCGCGCTCGTCGTGTTCATGATCGCGGTGCTCTGTGCGACCATCACGTCGGCGACCGGGACGCTGTTCGGTGCCGGGTTCATCATCCCGCAATCGCTCGGGCGACACACGGTCTTCGGCGATACCGCGTTCCGACGAACGGTCATCGCACTGGTCGTCCTCTCGGCCGCGACCGCCCTGCCGATGCTGCTCTACACCGGGTTCGGCCCCGTCGAGATGGCGATCATCATGCCGGCCGTCAACGGCGCGATCGGGCTTCCCCTGACTGTCTTCGCCCTCATCGGTGCCGTCAACAGGTACTACGACATCGAGTGGTACGAGAACCTCGGCTTCCTGGCCGCGGGGATCGTGCTGCTGATCGGGAGCCTCCTGACGGTTCAGTCGCTCTACGAGACGATCATGGGCATTCTCTAATCGCGGATCGGCGTTCCCTTTTCCGCCGGGCCGACCGAGAGCGCACTCGGCCGAGTCCGGACGTTCGGTTTCGCGAGAGTGTATTCGACTATTTGATCGGGAGCTGACCCGAGGGGGCCGAAATCAGAAGAGTTAGTTCGAGTCCCACGGACCACTGGATACCCTCCCAGATGCTCGAGTTGCCCTTCGGTCCCTCGCTGGTCCTGTTGCTCGTCTCGATCGCCTTCTTCTCCGGCATCGGCATCACCACGATCGGTCCCGGTGGCATCTTCGTGACGATCGCACTGTACTCGCTGACCCCGCTGGCCTCGAGTCAGGTCGCTGGAACCGCCCACGCGACGTTCGTGGTCACGGGACTGGTCGGCAGCGCGGCCTACCTTCACTCCGGCGAGATGAACACCGGCGAGAGCCGCGCGATCGCGATCGTCCTGAGCGCCTCGAGCATCGCCGGCGCGCTCGTCGGGTCGTACGTGAACGCGTTTGTCCCGCGGTCGGTGTTCGGCGTCCTGCTCGGCGGGGTCGCGATGGCCGTCGGCGGGATCATCCTCTATCGCGAGCGGCGGGGCTTTAGCCCGGTCTACGACCTCGAGCCGCTGAGTCGGAGGGGGCGACTCGTCCTCGCGGGACTCGGGTTCGTCCTCGGGATCGCCAGCGGACTCCTCGGGATCGGCGGCCCCGTCCTCGCCGTCCCCGCCCTCGTCCTCGTCGGCGTCCCGATGCTGCTTGCCGTCGCCGTCGCACAGGTCCAGTCGATCTTCATCGCGGCGTTCGCAGCCACGGGCTATTTCCTGCAGGGGAACGTCCTCGTGCCGCTGGCCGTCGTCGTCGGCACGCCGCTGTTGCTCGGGGTTGTCGTCGGCTGGCGGGTCGCCCACGTCGTCGATCCCGAGCGACTGAAGGTCGCGCTGGGCGTCGTCCTGCTGGGCGTCGGGCCGTACCTCGCGCTCTGAGACGGCTCCTGCCGGACCCAGACTGAAGGCGACGGGCGTCGACACCCCGCCCGTGGCCCGCATCCTCGTTCCCTTCGACGACTCCGAGCCCGCCCGCGACGCCCTCGGATACGCGCTCGACCTGTTCCCGGACGGCGACGTGATCGTGCTGGTCGTCGTCGACACCACGTCGCTGCCGTTCATCCCGAACGCGGTCGACGACGAGTCGAGCGACGAGTCCCAGGAACTGCTCTCGGAGGCCGCCGACGTGCTCGAGACCGCGGAGTCGATCGCCGCGGACCGCGGGGTCGACGTCGAGACGCGAACGCGGCTGGGGACGCCGGCCCAGGAGATCCTCGAGTTCGCCGAGGGGGAATCCGTCGACCACGTCGTCATCGGCAGCCACGGCCGGTCGGGCGTCGCGCGAATCCTGCTGGGCAGCGTCGCCGAGGTCGTCATCAGACACTCGACGGTACCGGTCACCGTCGTCCGGTAACGGACTGGCGCGGCGAGCCAGACGGCCGCTGTCTGGACCCTGCAAACACGGGCAGCGAACTCTTTGCGCCGAGGGGCCGACCCCGACTCGAGAGCCACTATGAGCGAGTACGACGGCACGGCAAATCCCGAGACGCCGTGGCGGGGCGACGAGGACGGCGCGGCCGAGGACGACGCCCGCGGCGACGACGGGCTGACCGGCGGTGACAGAACGCCGCACGAACCGAACCCGGACGAACGGGGAAAAGGACTGTCGGCGGTCGCCGCTCTGCTCGGACTCGCGGTGGTCGCACAGGCCCTCGCCCTCGAGCTGGCCGCGGGCCAGTTCTGGAACGACGCGCTCGTCGGGGCGACGCTGTTCGTCGCCGGCGCGTACAACTACTATCGACGGTCGAACGAGGCGTTCGGGAGCATCGGCGTCGCGGCCCTCGTCGCGATCCTCGGACTGTGGCTCGTCGCGTCGCCGTTCCTGTTCGGCACGGGATCGGGCGTCGCCGAGACCGCGAACGACCTCGGTTTCTGGACCGACATCGTCGCCGGCCTGCTCGCGGTCGGGCTGGGGTCGTACGGTGCGTTCCGAATCCGAAAGCGCCGCCGGGACGTGGACGTGCGGCGGACGGCGACCTGATCCGCCGATACCGCTGCGTGTCGCGGTCGCGGCGAGTCCTCTCGCAGATCGTGACTGTGGCATACTCCGGCAAAATCCACTTATTCCCCGTTCTGGTAGGGTGGTCCGATGCTTCCGCTCGTCGCGATAGTGCTCGCACTCGTCGTCGGCGCGGTGATTCTCGAGATCGTGTCGTATCGAGCGCTCGAACGGATTCCCTCGGTCGCCACCGAGGAGTTTCCCGAGATCGATCGGGAGCTACTGGGGAAGTTCAGCAGCTTCGATCCCGAACTGGGCTGGTGTCCGCAGCCAAATCG
>NZ_AOID01000034.1 GCF_000337195.1 Natrinema versiforme JCM 10478
GGTCTGCCCCGCGAAGGAGCGCGACCCCGACGCCGATCTGACGGTCTCGACCTACGGCGACTCCTACTGTTTCTGTCGGGAGGTCGACAACGACGAGACGTTCCAAAACCACCTCGCACAGGAACTGGACACCCACGTCGCCAACTACGGCGGCGGCAACTACGGTCTGGACCAGGCGCTGATGCGCCTCAAACGCCAGTACCCCGAGGACCCGACCGACCACGTGTTCATGGTCGTCACCGCCTCCTCGATCGCCCGCATCCTCTCGGTCTGGAAACACTATCAGGAGTTCGGCAACATCCTCGCGGTCAAGCCCCGGTACGTGCTCGAGGACGGCGAGTTGGAGCGAATCGAGAGCCCCGTCGACGAAAAAGAGGAGCTGCTCGACCTCGAGTCCAAGGCCGACTTCCTCCGGGAATACGACTTCCACTACGATCACTGGTTCCGGCCGCACTTCGCGACGCGGCCGTACACGGCTGACTTCCTCGAGAAGAACGAACACGTCCGGTACGCCGGGTATACGGCCGGAAAGGAACTCGAGCGCCGACTCGGCCGCTCGATTCCGGGGATCGACTTCGATCTGGCCCAGACCCAGTCTGCGCTGCGGCTCGAGCGGCCCCGCGTGCGATACCACGAGCGCCTGTTCGACACCCACGAGGCCCTCTTCGACGCGCTCATCGCGGAGTTCGTCGACTACGCGGACGAGCAGGGGTTCGATCCGACGTTCGTGATGGTCCAGCAACTCCGATACGCGACCTACGAGTCCGAACACGGCCCGATCTACGGCGACCTGATGGACCGACTCGACGACCGGTACGACGAACTGACGACGATCGATATGGCGACTCACCTCTCGCCCGAGGACGGCGACGTCGAGTCGCTGTACGTCGAGCGCGGGGAAGGCGGCCACTACAGTCCCGAGACCAACGCCGAGATCGCGCAAGTGCTCGCCGACGTCGTCGAGCAGCGGGCAATCGCGGAATGAACCCGTTCTATCTCATCGTCGGGAGCGCCATTCTGGTCACCGCGATCGTGGACATCCTCTGGACGACGCTCTGGGTCGACGGCGGTTCCGGTCCGCTCTCCGGCCATCTCACGACCGGGATCTGGCGCGGCCTCCGGACCGTGACCGGCGATCACAACCGAGCGCTCAGCCTCGCCGGCCCGCTCATTCTCACGCTGACGCTCGCGATGTGGATCGGCCTCATCTGGGTCGGTTGGACGGTGGTTTTCGCCAGTGACCCGTTGGCCGTCGTCAACAGCCGCACCGGCGGTCCCGCCGACTGGTGGGGGCGGTTCTACTACGTCGCTTACACCATGTTCACGGACGGCAACGGCGACTACACGCCGGTGTACGGCGGGAACGTCTGGGAGGTCGCCAGCGCGTTCACGACGGCCACGGGAATGGCCTTCGTCACGCTTGGCGTCTCCTACGTCCTCACCGTCCTCGGTGCCGTCTCCGACAAACGCTCGTTTGCCAGCACCGTGACGGGGTTGGGCCATCGCAGCGAAGCCCTCGTCCGAACGGGGTGGACCGGAGAGGACTTCGAGGGCCTCGAGTTGACCCTCGAGACGCTCGCGTCGGAGCTGAGCCTGCTGGCCGAGCAGCACAAGTCCTATCCGATCCTCCACTACTACCACAGCGAGCAGGACGACCGGGCCTCGGCCGTGGCCGTCCCCGTCTTCGACGAGGCGCTCATGCTCCTCCGACACGCCGTCCCGGACGAACACAGCATCGATCCTACGACTATCGAGAACGGCCGCTCGAGCGCGTCGAGCTACCTCGAGACGCTCGACACCGCGTTCATCGAGCCCGCGCCGTCGGTCCCGCGAGCTCCGGATCTGGAGCGCTTACGCGACGACGACATCCCGACCGTCTCGGACGAGGCGTTCGCCGAGGCCCTCTCCGAGACGACCGACCGCCGGCGGCGGCTGCTCGCCGTCGTCGAGGCCGACGCGTGGGAGTGGCCGCCCGTCGAGGAGTAACCGGCGGGTACGGTCGGTTTTCGACCGCGCTTCGGTCGTCTCCGGTTGGGTCCCGCGCAAGCGCGGGTCGGTCGTTCATTGGGCTCGAACCCGACCGTGTCCCCATGGAGGAGTACGACTTTCTCGTCGTCGGGTCCGGCTCCGGACTCGACGTGGCGAACGCGGCGGCGAACCAGGGACTCTCTGTCGCGGTCGTCGAGAAGGGGCGGCTCGGCGGGACCTGTCTCAACCGCGGCTGTATCCCGTCGAAGCAGTTGCTGTATCACGCGGACGTGATGGAGACGATCGAGCGCGCCGACGAGTTCGAGATCGACGCGACGGTCGACGGCGTCCGGTTCGGCGAAATCGTCCGCGAGGTCACTGCGGACGTTCACGGCAGTTCGGACTCGATCGAGCGCGGTCTCCGTTCGTCCGATCGGATCGACCTCTATCAGGCGGAAGCCCGGTTCGTCGACGATCGCACGCTCGAACTCGCCGGCGGAGACCACGACGGTGAGCGACTCACCGCCGACACCGTCCTCGTGGCGGCCGGGACCCGCCCGGCGACTCCGCCGATCGACGGCATCGGAACCGTCGACTATCTCACCAGTAGGGAGGCGCTGCAACTCGAGTCCCCGCCGGATCACCTCGTGATCGTCGGCGGCGGCTACATCGCTGCCGAACTCGGGCAGTTCTTCGGCACCTTCGGCAGCGACGTGTCGATCGTCGGCCGGCGGCCGAATCTGCTCCCCGACGCCGACGAGGAAGTAGCGGCCGAGTTCACCGAGCGCTACGCCGACCGGTTCGATGTCTACACCGGCTACGAGGCCACCGCGGTCATGGAATCGGTGGACTCAGTCACCGTCGAGGCGCGGCCGTTCCCGGAACCGGAGGGCGACGCGGCGAGCGACGTCGAACCGGTCTCGGTCACCGGCGACGAACTGCTCGTGGCAGCCGGCCGCGTCCCCAACACGGACACGCTGAACGTCGAGGCCGCAGGGATCGAGACCGACGCGGCCGGTTTCGTCGAGACCGACGAGTACCTGCGGACGACCGCCGACGGCGTCTGGGCGCTCGGGGACATCGTCGGCGAGTACTTGCTGAAACACAACGCCAACCACGAGGCGCGGGCCGTCGCGCGAAACCTCTTTGGCGAGGCCCTCGAGCCGGTCGACTACTCGGCGATGCCCTTTGCCGTCTTCGGGTCGCCGGAGGTCGCCGGCGTGGGCCTCACCGAACAGGAACTGCGCGCCGCGGACCGGGAGTACGCCACGCGAACCTACCGCTATGAGGAGACCGCCCGCGGGTCGGCGATGAAAGCCGAGGGATTCGTCAAGCCGATCATCGACCTCGAGGGCGAGATTCTGGGCTGTCACATCGTCGGACCGGAGGCCTCGGACCTGATTCAGGAGGTCGTCGTGGCGATGACGGCCGGCTCCGGGACGGTGCGAGACATCCGGGAGTCGATCCACATCCACCCCGCGCTCTCGGAGGTCGTCCAGCGGGCGTTCTCCGGAGAATTCACGCTCGGTGACACCCACGACCACGGGCATTCCGGCGATCACGGGCACGAACACGACCACAGTCACGACCACTGAATCGGACGAACGCGGCCGGAATCGCCGACCGAGAGACCGGCCGACTCTCGAACCGCGACCGGTCGGGGCTGCTGACACTCTTACTCGCCGACGGCTCTGCATCCACAGCACACGACCGCCGGCCCCTTTTGTAGGGCACTCACCTACGACCCTCCGTAATGACGAACGCAGCAATCTTGACATCCTCCCCGCCCTGAAGGGCGAGGATTCCCACGTTGGGATATTGTGGTTTACGACGTTACGTGTTCTTGAGGTGCGAACGCACCAGTTTCCTTGTCAAACAGGAACGTCGATGGCTGCGCCAACCAGCCGTTACTCCTATTCACCGATAGACTCGGTGAACTTGGAGATACTTTCTGTCGAATGTTCTCAGCACCGTTTACGTCCGCGTTCGCCACCGTACCGCACTCATCACAGACGTACAGCCCGCGTTCAACACGATTGGCCTTCCGCGTGCGCCCACAGCACGAACATGACTTGGACGTATCACGCTCAGACACTTCTTCAACCGTGATACCTTCCATTTCGGCCTTGTATTCGAGCAGGCCGGTGAAGCGGTCGAACGCCCACGAATGCAGGTCAAGGTTGCCGTGATTCCCCCAGTTCTTCGACTCGCCGTTCTCCTCGTCCTCGCGGATACCGGAGAGGTCTCCCACCACAATATAGTATCCGTTAGAATTTTCCGCTCAGAGATTGTTGCTATAGTCAATGGACCATCTCGACGAGATCTCTGTCGAAGAACTCCAAGACNTATAGTATCCGTTAGAATTTTCCGCTCAGAGATTGTTGCTATAGTCAATGGACCATCTCGACGAGATCTCTGTCGAAGAACTCCAAGACGCCCTCGACAACGTCGAGGGAAACAAGCCGACACAACGGTTGTTAGCGGCGATCGCGTACAAGAACGGTGTAACGCAATCCGAACTTGCCGAGTGGCACGATACTGGTCGAAGAACAATCTACAGCTGGTTGATGCGACTCGATACGGACGAACCGCTTGAGCAAGCTGTATCTGATGCTCATAGATCCGGAAGAAAACGAAAGCTCTCAGAATCGCAGCAAAAAGAGTTCGAACAAATCGTTCACCAACCGCCCGAAGAGGTCGGGATTGACGCGCCGGCGTGGACGCCGGTGCTTGTCCAAGAGTTTCTTGAAGACAGCTATGATGTCGAGTACTCCTACCCGAGTTGTCGGCGGTTGCTCAAAGAAGCTGGATTAAGCTATCAAAAGCCACGCCGTAGAGCCGCCGAAGCCGCAGAATCCGACCAAGAGGAATTCCACGACGAGATCAAAAAAAGCGATCGGAGATGGACGCCAAAATAGTCTGCATCGACCAAACCAAGAAATCCGTCCAGGTCGAGCCGCGTGCCGCGTGGTTTCCGCGCGGCACGCGGCCGAGCGTCGAACTCTCCGGTCAACGCGACTGGACGTGTCTGCTCGGCGCGATCACCGAAGACGGCGAGTGCTTCTTCTCACGATTCACCGAGTACGTTACCGCCGATCACGCGAAACATTTCATTCTCGCGTTATGCAACGAATTCAGAGAAGACTTGATCGTCGTGCTAGATGGTGCGCCGTATTTCCAGGCGTCGGCCGTCACGGACCTGGCGGCCCGTGACGACCTCGCCTTCGTCACGTTACCGTCGTATTCGCCGGAACTCAATCCTGTCGAAGAGTGCTGGCGACAACTCCAAAACGCTCTCAGCAACCGATTCTTTGACTCGCTTGAGCAACTGACCCCCGCGATCGATACCGCTCTAGACCAACTTTCGATTCCAAAAGTGGGCAATTATTTCTAACGCTTACGATANGCTTGAGCAACTGACCCCCGCGATCGATACCGCTCTAGACCAACTTTCGATTCCAAAAGTGGGCAATTATTTCTAACGCTTACGATAGTTCCAACTCCTTCGTCCACACATCGTTGGACTATGTGTTTCGAGAGTGTGTGGAAGTAGTGGGTGCGGCGAGCCGATTTCTTTTGGTTCAACCGCGTAGCCTGCTCTGAGTCAGAATCGTCACAACGAGCAATCTGCTTGCTGAAGTAGTAGTCGTCCTGCTTCAGGCAGTTCAGCGGGTAGAGTTCGCTGTGACCGTCTTCGTAGGCGAGTGCGGCGAAGTTGTTGATGCCGAGGTCAACACCAACCGTCTTCTCACCGGTGACTTCAGCCACTTCGATCTCGACTTTGCAGACGAAGTGTAGTTCCCACTCTTCACCAGTCCAGACTGCACGTACTTGCTGGACGCTCTCCACGGTGGAGAGGTCAACATCGGGCCGAGTCTGATACTCGCAGAGGATGAAGTCCGACCAATATTCTTTCAGGTTCGACCCTTTGCTGAGTCGAACTCTCTCGTACTCGGTATCGAATTTGAAGCCAGCGGCTTTGAACGTGACTGTGCTTCGTGGGTGTTTGTCGCCGTGTTTGCGGTACTTCGGCGGGTTTGCTCGTGTGTCTCCGTTTTGTCGTTTGCCGTACCAGCCGTCGAACGCCTCAGCGAGTTCTTGAAGGACTCGCTGTGCTCAATGAGCGGAGCTCATTGGCATCACGAGACGGCTTCGCCGTCTCGAACGAACTTGACTGAGAATGCAGATCATCATAGCGTTCGTGCGACTTCAGGTACGAGGTGAGTTCGTTGTGACCGGGGATATGGTCAATCTCTGACCATACACGGTCGCAGACCCACCGTCCGACGTTCCAGAGTTTCGAGGCTGAGAACCCAAGCGAATCAAGGTCGCCTTGCACCTGTTGTTGATTCCTGATGGAAGCAGTGAAGGTGCGTGTGACGACCTGTTTCGCCATACGTAACCTATGTAGACAAACCTACTTGAATGTGCGGATTCGGACGTGGAATATCCTGCCGTGCCATCGAACGGTGGGCTGTGTAGTCTATTGTCGGATTCATCCCCGCCCTAAAGAGCGGGGCTTTCTCCTTGATTCTCCGTAATTCTGGCAGGGACCGAATCCCACAGCGACACCGGTCGGCTCGTCAACGGCCTCGAGGCAGCCAAGGAGTTCGCCGAGAACCCCGATGACGACCTCGAGCTCATCTTCGACGGGGCCGGGACCCAGTGGATCCCGGAACTGGAAGACGAGGACCACGACTACCACGAGCTCTACCAGTCGGTCAGCGACGAGGCGGCGGCCTGTGACTACTGTGCCGGCGCGTTCGGCGTCGACGAGGCGATCGACGACGCCGGGGTCGTCACGATCGACGACAACGACGGCCACCCGAGCATCCGATCGCTGGTCGACGACGACTACGAGATCATCACCTTCTAACCGGGACGAGAACCCGCCAGTGGGCCGGTCCGCGGTATCGACGAAGTGAAAACGCCGCTGCGGATTCACTTTCACTCCGGTAGCACACAGCTTTTAGCCCCGCCGTTAGTACAGGGGGACGATGACGTCGTTCCAGTCGACACTCGGTGACGAGCCGGGGATCGCCGAGGAGCTGGCCGAAAGCCAGCAGTCGATCTCCATCGCCGAGTTCTTCGAGAAGAACAAGCACATGCTCGGCTTCGACAGCGGTGCTCGAGGCCTCGTCACGGCCGTCAAGGAGGCCGTCGACAACGCCTTAGACGCCGCCGAGGAGTCGGGAATTCTCCCGGATATCTACGTCGAGATTCAGGAAGCCGGCGACTACTACCGCCTGATCGTCGAGGACAACGGCCCGGGACTTACGAAAGAAACGCTCCCGAAGGTCTTCGGGAAACTGCTCTATGGCTCTCGCTTTCACGCACGCGAACAATCCCGCGGCCAGCAGGGGATCGGGATCTCCGCTGCGGTGCTCTACTCTCAGTTGACCAGCGGGAAACCCGCGAAGATCACCAGCCGCACGCAGGGCTCCGAGGAAGCCGAATACTTCGAACTCATCGTCGATACCGACAGCAACGAGCCCGAGATCAGCGTCGAGGAGACGACCACGTGGGACCGCCCCCACGGCACCCGCATCGAACTCGAGATGGAGGCGAACATGCGCGCCCGCCAGCAGCTCCACGACTACATCAAGCACACGGCGGTCGTCAATCCCCACGCCCGCCTCGAGTTGCGCGAACCGCAGGAACACTTCAAGTTCGAGCGCGCGACCGACCAGCTCCCCGAGGAGACAGAAGAGATCCGCCCCCACCCTCACGGCGTCGAGCTCGGGACGGTGATGAAGATGCTCACTGCGACGGACTCTCAGACCGTCTCCGGGTTCGTCCAGGAGGAGTTCACCCGCGTCGGGAAGAAGACCGCCGACTCGATCATCGACGCGTTCCGCGACCGCCACTACGGCCGCGAGATGCGCTGGCGGCCGCCCGCCTCCCACGAATCGATCGACCTCCACGCCGCGGTCGAGGACGCGACGGCGAACAAGGGCCCCGACGCGACGACCGCGTTCGCCGACGCCATCGCCGAGGCGGTCGCGGATTCCGACCGCATCGCCCACTTTGAACTGCGCGAAGCCGTCGAATCGGCCGCCGAGGCGGTCGAGGACGACCACGGAACGACGTTCGGCGACACCGTTCGGGAAAACGCCGTCGAAGCGGTCTGGCTCGAGCTAATCGACGTCACCGAGGCGGACGATGACGCTGCAGCCGAGACGGCCGACGAGGACGAGCCGGCGACCGACGCCGACTCGAGACTCGTTGCCGACCTCTATGACCTCGCGGACGACGCGACGAGCACCCGCAAGGACGACGAGGTCATCCACGCCTTCGCCGACCGGCTCGCGGGCAAGTTCGAGGATCCCGAGGACGTTCGCCACCGGTTCACCCACGAGACGCTGCGCGAGTACGTCGACCGGGCCGCGGACCTCACCGAGGAGTACGACGACGTCTCCTTCGGCGAGACGGCCCGCGAGAACGTCACGGAAGCCATCTGGGACATCATGGCCACCGTCCCGGACGACCCGCCGCTCGTTCGCGAACTCGACGGCGACCGCGACGCCACCAGCAACCTCGTCGACGCGATGCGCGCGACCGACATCATGGCACCGCCGACGCGGTGTCTCGCGCCCATTTCGGAGGAACTGATCACCGCCGGCCTCGAGAAGGAGTTCGACGCGGACTTCTACGCCTCCGCGACCCGCGACGCGGGCGTCTCCGGCGGCGATCCGTTCATCGTCGAGGCCGGGATCGCCTACGGCGGCGACCTGCCGGCCGAGGGAACCGGTGAGGTCATGCGCTTTGCGAACCGGGTGCCGCTGGTCTACCAGCGCGGTGCCTGTGCGACGACGGACGTGGTCAAGTCGATCGGCTGGCGCAACTACGGCCTCGACCAGCCCGGCGGCTCCGGCCTGCCCAACGGCCCGGTCGTGATCATGGTCCACGTCGCCTCGACGAACGTCCCCTTCACCAGCGAGTCGAAAGACGCCGTCGCGAACGTCCCCGAGATCGAAGACGAGATCGAACTCGCGATCCGGGAGGCCGCACGCGACCTGAAGAGCTACCTCAACAAGCGCCGGTCGATGCAACAGCGCCGGAAGAAACAGAACGTCCTCGGGAAGATCCTCCCGGAGATGGCCGAGAAGGTCGCCGAAGTCACCGGCCGCGACGAGCCGGATATCGATGACGCGATCGCCCGCATCATGAACAACGTCCTCGTCGAGCGCGACGTGGAGGAAAACGGCGACGGGCAGGCCGTCTCCGTCGTCGTCGAGAACAACTCGGGGACGAACGAGTCCCTCGAGATCACCGATATCGTCTCGGCGGAACCGACGAACCTCTCGGACGGTGCGAACGTCGTCGAGATGGACGGCGAGTGGTTCGTCAAGTGGGAACCGGAGGTCTCGAGTGACGACGAGGCGGCCCTCGAGTACGAGGTACCGGACGACGCGACGTTCGATCTGGACGTCAAAGGTGTCGAGAGCGAGAAGTTGACGGTGAAACAATGAGCGCAGACGAAAACCAGCAGGCACGAGAGCAGTTGATCGATCTCGCGGCACAGTTCTACGACCAGTTCGAACTGGGCGAGATTCCACACATGTCCGTGCCGACACGGACGAAGAACAACATCGAGTACGACGAGGAGATGGACGTCTGGGTCTACGGCGACCGCGAGTCGACCCGGTCTGCCAACTCCGTCCGCGGCGCGCGGAAGCTCCTGAAGGCGATCTACACCATCGAGTTCCTCTCGGAACAACTCGAGGAAGACCGCTCGTCGACCCTGCGTGAACTCTACTACCTCTCGGAGAGCTGGGACAACGACGAGGCCCAGTTCAACGATCAGGACGAGTCCAACAGCATGGTCGAGGACTTGGAGATCGTCTCGGGGGTCACCCGCGAGGACTTCCACATGCGCCCCGAGGAATCGGGCGCGACGATCATGGGGCCGCTGTATCTGCGAGAGCAGACTCGCCGCGGTGAGCGCAAGATCCACTGTCAGGAAGACGTCGGCGAGGGCGGCTACCAGATCCCGAACAACCCCGACACGATCGACTTTCTGGATTGTGACGCCGACTTCATCCTCGCGGTGGAGACCGGTGGCATGCGCGACCGACTCGTCGAAAACGGGTTCGACGAGGAGTACAACGCCCTCATCGTCCACCTCAAGGGCCAGCCCGCGCGGGCGACCCGACGCATCACCAAGCGGCTCCACGACGAACTCGACTTGCCGGTGACGGTGTTCACTGACGGTGACCCGTGGTCGTACCGCATCTACGGCTCCGTCGCCTACGGCTCGATCAAGTCCGCCCACCTCTCGGAGTACCTCGCAACGCCCGAGGCGGACTTCATCGGCATCCAGCCCGCCGATATCGTCGAGTACGAACTGCCCACCGACCCGCTGGCGGATTCGGACATCAACGCCTTGGAGAGCGAACTCGAGGACCCGCGCTTCCAGACCGACTACTGGGAGGAACAGATCGAACTCCAGCTCGATCTCGGAAAGAAGTCCGAACAGCAGTCGCTGGCCTCTCACGGCCTCGACTTCGTGACGGATACCTATCTTCCGGAACGACTCAGTGAGATGGGCGTGCTGTAGACGCCCTCGAGCCGTCGTTGCGGGAGATGTTCCCCGAACGACTCAGTGAGATGGGCGTGCTATAGCTCCGTTTTCCTCGAGTCACAATCTTATCGCGGACGCTCGAGGTCACCTACAGCGCCCAGTTCTTGGGGCCGGGAAGCTGATCGGAGGCCTCGATCGGGTTCGCGCCGACGCCGTAGTTGTACCGGATGCCGAGTTCCCACGCCCGTCCTTCGCGACGTAGATGTGCCCGAACATCCAGATCGCTACGAGGCCGAAACTGCCGCCGAGCGTGGGTGCCAGCACGATGTGGCTGCCGCCGATGCTGATCAGCGCCCACAGCATCGACGGGCCGAAGCGTTCCTTGAAGAGCCCGCGCGAATCCCGTTCGGGATACTCGAGGGTCGGTTCGGGACCCTCCGCGGCTTCCTCATCGGCCGTCGCGATCACCGACTGTGGTCGGTCTCGTCTCGAGGCCGTTTCGGCCGGCCGTTCCGTCGTCCCGATCGTGGTAACGGAAGCCATAGGTGTCGGAGAATTCCCTACAGAGAATTTATATCGTGCGAATCGAGAATCGGGATGTGAGATCGCTGTTACGACGGCGACCGCTCGACGCGGGTAGCGGTCTCAGTCACGCCTCGAGCGCCGAATCGTTTCGTCGGAGTTCGCACTCGCCCTGTGTCTGCAGGTACAACCGGTACCCGTCTGCGCGGCCACTCACCGTCTAGAACAGTGATATGGCGGACGACAAAGACGACGAACGGCCGTTGCACAGCGACCCCGACGAGGGCGCGATAGACGAACCGACGACCTCCAACGCCCAAGAGGCCGACGAGGCCGCGTGGATGATGAAAGAGGGGATCACGGTCGGGTTGATCGCCATCGGTGCCATGATCCTCCTCGGGCTCGGTCTCTTGCAGGGGTCCGGCCTTGTCGACTTCTTCGCCCCGATCGCCGACTCCGGGTTCGGGCAGTGGATCGCGCTCGGCGTGCTGGCACTGGCCGCGATCGCGCTCTTCGCCTGGTCTCGAGTCGGCGTGTGAGAACGGACCGGTGTGCCTACTCGTCGAGGACGACCGGAACGCCGCGTCTCACGATGTCGACCACGAACGCGTCGATGTCGATTTCGCCCGCGTCGGCGGGATCGTAGCGGACCGGCAAGACGAGATCGGGGACGATATCGTCGGCTAGCGACGCGGCCTCGTGGCGGTCCATCGTGACCGTCCCGTCGACCGGCGGGAGCAAGAGATCGATGTCCATCTCCCGGTGAAACGGCAACACGTCGGTGTCGCCGGGCCAGAACGCGGTGATGCCGTCGACGGTGACGCCGAAGCCACAGCCCTGCCCCTCGGGGTGAGCCGGTGTTCCGTTCTCGTCCGTGTGCGGGCCAGTCGAATCGTTGTACGCCGGCGTCGTGAACAGATCGAGCGGCCCGAGGACGAACGACTCGTCGGCTCGGACGCGTTCGACCTCGAGCGGCAGTTCTTCGGGCCGGTCGTCGATACCACCGTTCTCGCTCCCGTCGGTCGACTCGTGGACGACGACCAGCGCGTCCTCGCGGGCGACCCGCCTAATCGCGTCGGGATCGTAGTGGTGATCGTGACTGACGAGAATCAGATCCCCGTCTCGAGGATCTTCACCCTTCAACACGCCGTCTCGGCCCGGAACCGGGTCGACGTAGATGACCGCGCCGGTTTGGCCCTCGAGTCGGACGGCCGCGCGGCCGAACCAGTCGATCGTCACGGCGTCGAAGCTGACGGTCATGCGTGTTCGTTCTGCAAGCGGGCCGAAAAGTGTTCGACTCGCGGTCGGCCGGGGGCCTCGAGCAACTCGGGGTTCCGGGACTTCGCCCCGGGCCGGTTCGGGAGCCGATCAGGGGATTCGAACCGAGTGCTCGAGCGTGCCGACGCCTTCGATCTCGATCTCGATGTCATCGCCGTCCGAGAGCGCGCTGACGCCTTTGGGCGTGCCGGTTGCGATCACGTCGCCGGGCTCTAAGGTGATGTAGGTCGTGATCTCGGCGATCAGTTCCGGGATCGAGAAGATGAGTTGCTCGCGGGTGCCGTCCTGTTTGAGCTCGCCGTTGACGCGGGTCCGGACGGACGCGTCCGCGGGGACCTCGTCCGGGGTCGCGAGGACGGGGCCAAGGGGTGCCGCCCCGTCGAAGGCCTTGCCGCGGATCCAGTTCTGTTCTTGTTGCTGGTCGTCGCGGTTCGAGAGGTCGTCGACGCAGGTGAAGCCTTCCACGACGTCCATTGCGTCAGCTTCGGAAACGTGGCGGCACTGCTCGCCGATGACGACGCCGAGTTCGGCCTCGTGGTCGATCCGATCCTTGCCCGCGGGGAGAGTGACGGTGTCGCCGTGGGCCGCGAGCGCGTTCGGCGGCTTGAGAAAGAGCATCGGCCGGTCAGGGACTTCCGAGTCGAGTTCCGCCGCGTGGTCGGCGTAGTTCTTCCCGATACAGACGATCTTCGACGGCTCCGACGGCGGGAGCACGTCGATTTCGTCGCTCTCGAGCGCGTAGCTTTCGTTCGCGAAGTGGACTGTTCCGTTCTCGTACTCGCCGCGACGGACCGCGCCGGCGGGGTCGCGGAAGCGGACGTATTTCACGCTCGGTGGAATGGTCGCAGGGGGTAAAAAGGGTTGAGGAGGCGGTTCGTTCGCGGGTGTTCTCGCCCGGCGGGGAGTTACAGGAACGGCTCGAGTTCGGCCATCGCGTCCCGCGCCGCGTGGTCGGGTTCGTCGGGGTAGGTGTAGAGTTCCAGCGTGGCGAACCCGTCGTACCCGATGTCCGCGAGCGCGTCGAAGATCTCTCGGAAGTCGAGGTCCCCCTCGCCGGGGATGCGGTGGTAGTGTTTTCCCCGGCGGCCGCCGACGATGTCCTCGAGGTGGATGCCCGTGATGGAGCCGGCGCTGGCGTGGATGCTCTCGGGCACGTCCTCGCCGTAGACGGCCGCGTGGCCGACATCGAGGTTGATCCCGAGGGAATTGCGGCCGATCTCGTCGATCAACTCGAGGACCTCGTCCGTGTTCTCGATCAGCAGTTCGGGTTCGTACTCGATGCCGACCTCAACGTCACGGGGTTCGGCGTAGTCGAGGATCTCGTGGAGCGAGTCCCGGAGGTACTCGCGGGCCGCCTCGGGCGGCGTCCCCGGGAGCGGCCGGCCGGTCGCCAGGCAGACCGCCGGCGACCCGACGGCCTCGGCGAGGTCGATCGCCCGCTTCGTGTACGCGATTCGCCACTCGCGGGCCTCGTCGTCGGCTCGAATGATGGTCGGCTCGAAGAAGGCCGACGGCGGCGCGTCGTCGTAGTAGCCCATCGCCGTGTTCGCGTTGATGTTCGAGACGGCGAGGTCGGTCTCGGACAGGGCCTCGAGGAGGGCCTCGCGGTCGCCGTCGCCGAAGTCGGGGAAGTAGGCGTGGGGATCGTCGCCGAGCAGTTCGACGCCGGCGTAGCCGTGGTCAGCGATCCGGCGAACCGCTTCCGGGAGGGAGGAGCGCGTGTACGCGTTCGTCGAAAAAGCGAGTGTGACCATCGATCTGCGTGTCGTACACCGGAGCGCCACTAATTCGTTGGCCCGTCACACTCGAGGGGCACGGTTCACGTCACGTCGAACGCACGCGAGAGGCCCACCGCCGGGACGAGGAAGACGCCGGCGGCGAGCCCCCAGCGAACCCCGGCTGCGGTGGCAAAGGCCGCGTCGAGCAAGACTAATCCGAGGATACAGGCACCGACCGCCGGGCCGACGGTACTCGGCACCGGAGCGGCGTATGCGGCTCGCAGGGGTTGGCCGACACACCAGCAGAACGCGGCGACGAACGCGAGGGCGACCACTGTCTCGAGCCGCGACGGGCCGGCAGTCACGAGAGACCAGCCGACGGCGACCACTGCTGCGACCGCGCCCGCGGCAGCGACCTCGACAGCGCCCCGGTTTCCGCCCTCGGTCTCTCGAGCGGCCATGAACGTGACGGCGGCGATGTAGCCGGTGACGACCGCGGGGACGGCGAGCACTCGGGTCGGGGACTGGAGGAGCACGCCCCCGGCCGCGGTCGTCCCGAGGACGACGTTCAGCCCGCGGGTCGCCCCCATCGCGAGGAAGCCGGCGGCGGTCCCCTTCAGGAGCCCGTCGTAGGCGACGATCACGAGGGCGACCAGTCCGGCGGCGAGGGAACCGGGCCCGCCCGCGACGACGCCGGCGAGGACGACGGCGACGAGCAACAACGCAACCCCGAGCGCGAACGCGGCCCGCCGCGAGACGCGACTGGATGGGATCGGCCGTTCGGGCCGCTCTCGCGCGTCGATCGGCGCGTCGAACGCGTCGTTGAGCGTCGTCCCACCGGCGTACAGCAGCACCGAACTGGCCGCGAGCCCCGCGACGGGGACCGGTGGGGGCTCGTGTCCGGCAACGGCCGCCAGCGCGGCTCCCAGGATTACGTCCGGCGGCGCGGTGAAGAGGTTTGGCAGGCGGACCAGTTCGGCGTACGTCTCGAGGGTCGTCCGGGACTCCGGGCCTGATCCCGCCGTCTCGCTGCGGTCCGCCGACGCGCCGCCGGCCACCCTATGCCCACCCGTGTTCCTCGAGGTAGTCCATCGCCTCACGTGCGGTCTCGATCGGCGTCTCCTCGTAGGGGTAGAGTTCGACGGTGACGAACCCGTCGTAGTCCCGCGCCTCGAGTTCGCTCAGGAACGAATCGATGTCCATCGCCCCGTCGCCGAGTTGCGTGTGTTCATGGGCCCGGTCGGCTGGGATGTCCTCGAGGTGGTAGTGTTCGGTGTGCTCCCAGAGGGGTTCGACCAGTTCGGCGGGGTCCTCGCCGACCGCGTAGAAGTGGCCGGCGTCGAAGTTACACTTCACGCGCGGCGAGTCGATCCGCTCGAGCAGTTCGAGGAACTCGTCTCCCGTTTCGATCAGCAGGTCGGGTTCGGGCTCGACGAGCAGGTCGACGCCGAGTTCCTCGGCTTTCGGGATGACTTGCTCGAGGCTGTCGACGAAGGTGTCCAGTGCCCACGCCCGCGATTTCCCGTCGGGGATCGGCCCGCCGGGTTCGATCGAGATGTAGCCGTGGTCGAGGGCGGCCGCGGTCTCGAGCGCCGCGAGGGTGTAATCGATCCGCCGCTGGCGGTACTCCTCGTCGGGCTCGATGTAGGAGGGGTGGTGAAAGCCCTCGATCGCGGTCAGCATGAACGCGTTGGCGTTGCTGATGGCGATCCCCTGTTGCTCGAGGATGTCCGTGACCCGCTCGTGTTCCTCGTCGGTGGCGTCGGGCGGGTACAGATGCGGTTCGTCGAGCAGGAGCTCGACGCCGTCGTAGCCCGCGTCGGCGATCGACTCGATGGCGTCCTCGAGTTGGTACTCCCGGAAGGCGTTGGTGGAGAAGCCAAACCGCATCGTCAGGCCTCGTAGTCGAAGTTCGGCGACTGGTCGAAGAACTCGTAGGGGTTCTCGAAGACGACTTTCCGCACGTCCTCGCGGTCCCAGCCCCGGTCGAGCATCATGTCGCGGGCCTTCGGCACCGCGAGCGGGTCCGAGGGGTCCCAGTCGGCCGCGCTGTTGAAGATCATGTTGTCGGTGCCGTACTCCTCGAGCAGGTCGATCGCCGACTCGGTCTCGATCTTGCCGGGGTAGAGCGTGAAGCCGATCCAGCAGTCCGTTCGCGTCGAAATGTCGATCGTGTGCTCGGTGTTGTGATCGATGATGATCCGCTCTTGGGTGACACCCATCTCCTCGATGATCTCGACGATTCGCTCGGTTCCCGACGGCTTGTCAGTGTGGGGCGTGTGGATGATAACCGGCAGTTCGCGGTCCTCCGCGATCTCGAGCTGGCGGCGGAACGCCCACTCCTCGTCGTCGGTGACTTGATCGAAGCCGATCTCGCCGACGCCGACCACGGGGTCGCGCTCGAGATACTCGGGAATCCGGTCGACGACCTCCTCGGCCATGTCGCGGTAGTTGGCCTCCTTGGGCTCTAAGCCAATCGTGACGTAGTGGTCCATGCCGGCGGCCCGCTCGGCGCGGTCGGTCTCGTGTTCGATGATCTGCTCGAAGTAATCGAAGAACGAACCCGCGTTGTGTTTATCCTGGCCGCTCCAGAACGCGGGCTCGATACAACATTCGATGCCCGCTCGTCGCGCTCGCCGGTAGTCGTCGGCCGAGCGCGATACCATATGCATGTGAGGGTCGATAATTCGCATACCGGCCGTGCCACGAGCGACCCGTTTGGTGCTGTGATCGTTCGATCGGCAAACGCGAGGTTGAGAACGACGAATCGACCCCTTCCGCGGGCGGAATACGGCGTTACGAGCGACAAACTCCGGATTACTCCCGCTACGCGAGTCATAACGAAAGCCGTCCGGACCGCACCCTCGCGGGAATGACCCGACGCGAACGAGCCACGGCAGCGACGACGCCGCTGCGGATCGGCCCCGACGATGGGGCCGGCCGAAACGAGCCGCCACGCCGGACCGAACGGCCATCGAGAGGGGACGAGACCCGATGAGCGACGGGCGAGAGCAACCGGCCGACGACGCGGACCGAACGGGCGTCTGGCTCGTCGGGGCGCGGGGCAACGTCGCGACGATGTCGATCGTCGGTGCCCGCGCGATCGCGCGTGGACTGACCGGCACGACCGGCATGGTGACGGAACGCGAGCCGGTCTCGAGCCTCGATCTGCCGCCGGTCGACGGACTCGTCTTCGGCGGCCACGACATCGCCCCGGAGTCGCTCGTCGCCCAAGCCGAACGCCAGCGCGACCGGAACGGCGTCCCCGACGCGGAGACGCTCGCGGCCGTCCGGGGCGACCTGGCCGAAATCGACGACCGGATCGAGGTCGGGACGGCGGTCAACTGCGGCGCGGCCGTCTCCGAGGACAGCGAACGACTGGACGAGCGCCTCGCCGTCCGGGATGTCGTCGACCAGATCCGGGACGACTACGAGACGTTCCGCGAGCGCCACGACCTCGAGCGATTGGTCGTCGTCAACGTCGCCTCGACGGAACCCGAACTCGCCGAACCCGATCGGTACGACACTCGCGACGCCCTCGAGCGGGCGATCGACGAGGACGACCGGGACCTGCCGGCGAGCGTGCTCTACACCTACGCCGCGATCGACGGCGGCCACCCGTTCGTCAACTTCACGCCGAGTACGGGCAACACGCTCGGCGGGATTCGCGAACTCGCGGCCGCGAAGGACGTCCCGCACATGGGACGCGACGCCAAGACTGGCGAGACGCTCGTCAAGTCCGCGCTCGCCCCGATGTTCGCCGGACGAAACCTGCAGGTGATGAGCTGGGAGGGTCACAACATCCTCGGCAACAAGGACGGACTCGTGCTCGAGGACGAGGCAAACGCCGCCGGCAAGCTCTCGAGCAAGGGCGACGTGCTCGACTCGATCCTCCCCGACATCGGCCACAACCGGGTCCGGATCGACTACACGCCCTCGCTGGCCGACTGGAAGACGGCGTGGGACTACATCCACTTCGAGGGCTTTCTCGACACCGAGATGAAAATGCAGTTCACGTGGGAGGGGTCGGACTCCGCGCTGGCCGCGCCGCTGGTCCTCGATCTGGTGCGACTGGTCGCCCACGCTGACGAACGGGGGAACGGGGGGCTCCAGCCCCAGCTCGCGTCCTTCTTCAAGGCCCCGATCGGCGTCGACGAGCACGACTTCTCCCGGCAACTGGACCGCCTGTACGACTACGCCGAGCAGCATCGCTGATGCGTGTGACCGCCACCTTCGACCGTACGACCGCGACGTCCGCTACCCAGAACCGATGACAGACCCCATGATTCCCGAGTCGCCCGACGGCGCAGGCCGCGTGATCGTCCTCGACGTCGTCGGCCTCCAGCCACAGCACATCGACGCCGACCGAACGCCGACCCTCGAGTCACAGTTCCCGTCCGAATCGGTGACCGACCTCCGGCCGCCGTTTCCCGCCGTAACGGTGCCGGCCCAGACGACCCTCGCAACCGGGCGCGGTCCCGCCGAGCACGGCGACGTCTCGAGCGGCGAGTACGAGCGCGAGCGCGAGACAGCGGCGTTCTGGGAGCGCGATCGCAACGGCCGCGACCGCATCTGGGAGACGGCCAGCGACGAAGCGGGGCTGACCACCGGCGTGCTGAACTTCCAGCACCTGATCGGGTCGAGCGCCGACATCGCGCTCACTCCCTCTCCGATCGAGGACGAGGACAACAACATGCTCGAAATGGACTGCTGGACCAACCCTGAGGGCTTCTACGACGACCTCCGGGACGAACTGGACCACTTCCCGCTGCACAACTACTGGGGCCCCGGCGCGAACGAGGAGGGGAGCCGCTGGATACTCTCGGCCGCGAGCGAGGCGATCGAGCGGTTCGATCCCGACCTGCTCTGGGTCTACGTCCCGCATCTGGATTACGTCGGCCAGAGCGACGGCCCCGGAAGCGACGCCTTCGAGGAGGAACTTGCGGTCGTCGATGACCTCCTCGCGGACTTCCTCGCCGACCTGTCCGCAACCGACCGCTGGGACGAGACCCTCCTCACCCTCGTCAGCGAGTACGGCTTTCACGACGTGGACCGACCGGTGTTCCCCAACCGCGCACTCCGAGACGCCGGGCTGCTCGAGACGGACGAGGACGGCGATGTTGACATCCCCGGCTCGGACGCGTTCGCCATGGTCGACCACCAGATCGCACACGTCTACGCCGACGCTGGCTCGGTCGACGATGCTCGCGACGCACTCGCCGGACTCGAGGGGGTCGACGCCGTCCTCGAGGAGTCGGGCAAGGCCGAGTACGGAATCGATCACCCCAACGCGGGCGAGCTCGTCCTCGTGGCGGATCGGGACACGTGGTTCCAGTACTACTGGTGGGAGGACCGCGCGGCCGCGCCCCCGTACGCGACCGACATGGACATCCACAAGAAACCGGGCTTTGATCCCTGCGAACTCTTCTTCGGCGACGAGGGGCTCGTCTCGCTCGACGCCGCGCAGGTCAGCGGCTCCCACGGCCGCGTCGACGAGTCGGCGCTCGGCGCGTTTGGCCTCGGCGGCCCGGCCGCGCCCGCACTCGAGGGCGACGAACCGGTCGACGCGACCGACGTGACGCCGACGATCGCGGATCTACTCGGGCTCGAGGATGAGCTTTCGATGGACTTCGAGGGCGCGTCGCTCCGTCAGGATGACTAAGGGTGAACGTGGACGGCATTCTCGAGGCGACGACAGTGTTTGTTGTCGGCAGAACAACGGGTGAAACGTGCGTGATGTGATGCCACTGCCGCTGCGGAACGGAACGCTTTTCATTAGGCCTCAGCAAGAAAGAGTTGCGAGACGCGCTCCGCTGGTTCGCTGAACACAGTGGTGCGGGAACCGTGTAAGCTCCGTTGGTGTAGTCCGGCCAATCATTTCGGCCTTTCGAGCCGATGACCTGGGTTCAAATCCCAGACGGAGCACTCTTCTGAGGAACGACGTAACCAAGATGGAAGCGCACGCTCTTGGGATTCGGATCAGACGAGTCCCAGTGCGAGCGTAGCGAGGTGATCGTCTCGGCGTAGCTGCCGGGATACGGGTAAAGTCAGTGTGTGATTTCTCGTCGCTTCTGGGATTCGACAGAGCCGGGATTTCGAAGGACCACGACGGAATCTGCTATCCAGGCCCGAAGGCCGCGATATCGGCCCCCACTGTCGCCAGTGCGTCAGCGGGATTCGGGTCGCTGTCTGCCAGGTGCGTGTACCGGTGGTCCGGGATGCTCGAGAGTGCCGCCGTAACGGCCTCGCTGTACGTCTCGACGCCGGATTCTGTCGGGCCATTACCACCCCAGATATCTTGGATGACCGTCATCGAATCGATGCGCACCTCGAGTCTGCGTGGCTCGTAGCGAGCCAACAGTTCGGAGAGCCCGAGCTGGAGGGCGACGTATTCGGCGGTGTTGTTCCCCGCTCGGGAGCCGACGGGGCGGCCGAGACGAGCGAGTTGGTCTTCCGCAGCGTCCATGATGACAGCGCCCGCCCCTGCGGGACCGGGGTTGCCGCGTGAACTGCCGTCGACGGAGAGGACGAACGTGTCGCTCGTCGGCTCGGGGACGGATGGCCGAGAGAGTCCCGACTCCAGCAGGGTCTCGAGTGCGCGACGCAACTCCTCCGGGGTGGTTTCGGGGTCGAAGAGACCGCCGTAGCCGGGGACGGCGTCATTGATAAGGTCGGTGGCGGCCGTCATCTCGTAGCCGACGCCTGCGAGTACCTCGTCGACGAGCGCGGCCAGCGGCGAGAGGTGTTCGGACGGGAGTGGGTCGTCGGTCATGTTATTTGCCTCTTCGGGCTTCGGTTCCGAATCGTCATACCCCCGGTCCCGGACAAGCTCGTTGGCTGGGTCCACCACTGCATATCGGTTCTCGGTGGTCGAGCGGGATAATCCCTTCCGGTAGCACCGGTGTCTGGCCGCGTTGAATCAGTCGGGCTCTTGAGAGAACCGATGACGGACACAAAGGGCCTGCTGAATAGAGAGTGGAGTTCAGCATGGCAGAACGGTTTTCGGCCCGCTTTTTGACGCTGCGAACCGCTCCCGTTCTGAACAGTCGCCGGCGAGTCACTGAAAGTGCAGTAATTCTCACCTCTACAAGCGTTGTTCGCCCACACTGCAACACCGACTTACTGGATGTGGATAGAACTGGATATTCGTAAACTCCTAGTAGGTGGAGTGTGTCATACCACTCAATGACCTACGAACACTTGGACTCGGATCTGGTAAACGAACTGCTCAACGACGGCCGCGCGAGCCTGCGCAGCCTCGCCGAAGAACTCGATGTCTCCGTGACGACGGTCTCGAATCACCTCTCCGATCTCGAGGAAGAGGGCGTGATCGAGGGCTACACGCCGAAGGTCGATTACGACGCGGTCGGCTACGACGTGACTGCCGTCATGCAGCTCAAAGCCGAGGGGAACGCGCTGCCCGAGATCACCGAGACGCTGAAAGATCACCGCCAGATGATCTCCGTCTACGAGGTCACCGGTGACTACGACGTGATCGCGATCGGGAAGTTCGAGGACACCGACGACATGAACGATCAGATCAAGACGCTGATCACCGATCCCGACATCAACCAGTCGAACACGAGCATCGTGCTCAACGCCGTCAGCGAGAACGAACAGTTCGAACTCGATACGGAGTAAGAACGGGTCGCCGTCGAGCCGCGGCGAGAGTCTGCCACTCATCGAGTTCCATCTCGCCAGTGGTAGCGTCTTCCTGTGTCGCCGCTGGCCGCACAGGGTAGCCATCTTCGGGCATCCTCAGATCCCGTTCGACTCGAGCGGAGCGCTCGGCTACAGATAATTCGCGATCCAGTAGGCGACGTAGAGGCCGAACAGGACGACGCCGCCGACGCGGGTGACGCGACCGCGTGCGAGCATGGCCGTCACCACGAGCAGACAGCCGGCGAGAAACGGCCAGTGGACCGTCAACACGTCTCCGCCGGACCCGATCGGATGGAGGACCGCGATGATGCCGACGTTCGCCGTCATGTAGAAGACGGTACTGCCGACCACGTTGCCAACGGCGAG
>NZ_AOID01000035.1 GCF_000337195.1 Natrinema versiforme JCM 10478
GATCGTTAGGCCGATCGTCGCGAGGACGGCCACACCCAGATTGAAGCGCCCGCTTCGGTGCTCGAACGACGGGACGAGATCGTCGAGATCGAGATCGAAATCCGAATCGCGTGCCCGATCCACTCGTCCGTCCGGTTCGTCGCCGCCGTTCGTGGCCGTCGGTCCCGTCCCAGTCCCCGCATCCGGTTCGGCCTCCAGACCGACGGCCTCCTGTACCTCCTCCGCAAGTAGATACGTCGTTTCGGAACGCCGCTCGCGCCAGAAGATAGCCGTGAGCAGCGGGACGAACAGGGCGAGGAGCGCGGTTCCCTCGAGCGGGCCGATCGTTCCGTCGAGCGACATCGCGAACGCCGGGACGGGGACGAGAACGAGCATGAGCAGATACAGCCGCGGAACGTCTATCCGAAACGGGACGAGGAGCCCCGCGAGCCCGACGGCAACGGCGAGGACGAACAGCGACTCCCCGAACACCGTTCCGAGCGCGAGGGCCGGGAGTTCGACGAACGCCGCGGCGATACCGAGGACGGCGTTCTCGAGGTCGACGCCGGCTAACACGACCGCGAGAAAGAAGCCGGAAACCCCGAGCGAGACGGCGCTCTGGGCGACGGCCTCGATGAAGACCTCCACACACCAGATCACCAGCACGACGCCGACGAGAAACAGCCCGACGAGGGCGATCGGGGAGCTCGGAACGACCATGTCCCCGCGTCTACACCGCTATGCTACTTATTAGCAAGCATTGGCGTTCTGGAAAGCGATCGAAGACGTATCCGTTCAGAGCGCTTCGGGAATCGGGATGCCACCGAAGAAGAGGAGCGAGCACAGCCAGTAGGCGACGTAGAGGCCGACGAGCACGTAGCCGTGGCGGCGGCGAATCCGTCCGGTCGAGATGACCACTGCGGCGACGGCCGTGAGGATGGCGACGGCGGGCAGGTGAAAGAACAGGACTTCGCGCGGAATCGTCACGTCGGCGACGTACGTGATGACCCCGACGTTGGCCGTCACCGAGAAGATGACGCTTCCGATGACGTGGCCGATGCCGATCTCCGGAATCCCGCGTCGGACCGGCTCGATCGTCAACAGCAGGTTCTCGACGGTCAACACGAGCGTCAACACCGTCGCGCCGAAGACGGTCTCCTCGATCCCCCACGATTCGATGATCGCCTCCGAGCCCGTCTCGAGGAGCAGCGCGCCGGCCATCACGCCGACCAGCGCGACGCCGGCGAACCCGAGCCAGAAGACGCCCTCGTAGCGTCGCTCGGCGACGTAGCGATCTTCGGGGATGTCCTCGAGGACGGTCCTGCTGTCGACGTCTTCGATGGCGAGTTCGTCGATGGGGACGCCGCCGTCGGCCTCGATTCGCTCCGCGATCTCCGAGTCCCTGAAGACGGGAACGTCGCGCTGTATCTCTCGGAGCACGATGTAGCCGAAGAGCGCGACGAAAACGCCGGTGAGAACGAGCCCGTGTCCCAGCGTGAGCGTCTCGACGATGACGAACGGAATCAAAAGCAGCGGAGCGATCGCGAGCAACAGCAGGTAGTCGCGGGGAACCTCGACCGGGAACGGGCTGTAGATCGCCGCGACGGCAAGCGTGATGCCGGTGATCGCGAGCGCGGTGCCGAGCGCGGTGCCGAGCGCGACCTGCTCGAGTTCGCCGGCACCGAACACGAGCGCGACGACGGTGTCGTCGAATTCGATCCCGGTGAAGACGATCGCCAGCGCGAATATCGAGACGCCGAGCCCCAGCGCCGCCCGCGTGAGATAGCTGATGAGTTTTTCGACGCTGTAGGTCAGGACGATCGCACCGATGGCGAGGACGAGGTACGCGGCCCACAGCCCCTGTGCTTCGACGACGCTCTCGACGGCCGCTTCGATCATGTCCCCGATCCACGGTAGCTGTTCACATATAGCTAACAGGCCGGGAATGGATTTCCGTGGGAAATGTATACACGCTCGAGCGACCGGAACGCGGTTCCCCGTCGGTGGATGGCTCCGTTCAGTCGCTCGCGAGCCGATCCGTTCCGTCGATGTCGTCGGCCTGGAGAACAAACGTCCGTTCGGGCGGCGGGGTGATCCGTAACTCGACGCTGCGGACGAGTTCGTAGTACTTCTTGTTCCCGCGCCGGTAGTGTGCGACTAGTCCCGCCTCTTCTAGCGTCGAGAGGTGGTGGACGGCCGTCTTGCCGTCCATCCCGGTCGCCTCCGCGAGCTCCGAGACGTACATCGGCTCGCGCGAGAGTTCCCTGAGGATGGCGAGGCGCGTCCCGTTGCCCAACGCGTCGAGCAGGTCCATACCGCTAGATATCGGGCGCTGTACACAAGAAGGGTTTCGGCGATCAGTCTAGATTCGCGGCTCGAGCCGGCCCCGAAGTCGACGTATCGAACGGCGTGAACGGGGCTTTATCTCCGTTGCCGTGTCACATAGTCCCATGAGCGACCGCGTCGACTTCCCGGACGAGCGGACCAGCGACCGGCGGACGATCACGAGCGGGTTCTTCGAACAGGAGGTGTACCTCTCCCGCGAGGAGACGGCGGCGTTCCTCCACGACCTCGCCGACCAACTCGAGGCCGGGACCTCGTTTACGATCTCCGCATCGGAGTGGGAGATCCCCTTCGACTACAGCGATCCCGTCGAAGTCGAGGTCGAGTTTTCCGAACAGCGCGAACGCGAACTCGAGATCGAACTCGAGTTCACGGAGCCGAGCGGGGGTGACGACCTGTCGGTTCGGTAGTCCGTCTGGTACCACGACATTCCTCGCCCTCGATCGGTGAGTATCGGCCGTGAAGAGCCGTACCAGTGTTTTGGCGAGATCGTGAGTGTCCGTGGCGAACGCGACCGGACGATCGATCGTTCGTCGTCGATCTCGTCGGACGGTTCGTTTCCAGCTTCAGCGGACAATCTTGGCCATCGTCCTCTTTCCGATCTCCGATTCCGTTGGTTATTATTACCGGCAACCGACCCTTCGAAAGCTATTAATACAGCGGTGTGGCGGTAGATAGCAATGAATCAATCCCTCGCGGTCGATGCCGACGGGGTACACGAGCGGATCGTTACCGGAGTTGCGGCACTCGAGGGGGTCGATCCGCTCTCGCTCCCGCCGCTGTTCGACGCGGTCGATCCCGACGCACTCGCGGCTCTCTTCGCGACCACGGAGTCGGGCAGCCCCCGATCCGGCCACGTCGGCTTTACCTACGTCGGCCATCAGGTGACGATCGAGTTCGACGAGACCGATACGCCCGTCGTGACGATCGATTGACGGCCCAACCGCCCGACCGGCCCGTCGGCCGTCGATCGGGAGCGGTCGCCAGTGGGGCGTTCAGCCGGGGCGGTCCGATTTCGTTCGAACGAAGACTAATGCTGGCTCGGCTGATACGTGTCGCCGATGGCAGCACTCGAGCGGCTTCGCGCGTATCCGGTGAAGGGACTCGACGGGATCGATCTCGAGGCGACTCCAGTGCTCGAGGGCGGGACGATAGCCCACGACAGGGAGTTCGCCCTGTTCGACGCCGACGGCGACGTTCTCAACGGCAAACGGACCGACCGAGTACACGCTCTCGACACCGATTTCGATCCCGAGACGACCGTCCTCACGGTCGACCCGCCGGCGGGAGAGACGCGCCGGTTCGATCTCGACGCCGACCGCGAGACCGCCGCGGCGTGGTTCAGCGAGTTCTTCGACGAGGACCTCTCGCTCGAGCGAGACGCCTCGCTCGGCTTCGTCGACCGGCGCGAGATGGGACCCTCGGTGGTCAGTACGGCGACACTCGAGACCGTCGCGTCGTGGTTCGATGGGATGACCGTCGAGGGCGCGCGGCGGCGAATGCGGGCGAACATCGAAGTGTCCGGCGTCGCCCCCTTCTGGGAGGACCGGTTCGTCGGCGAAGACGCGCCGGCGTTCGAGATCGGCGGCGTTCGGCTCGAGGGGATCACGCCCTGTGGCCGCTGTGTCGTTCCCCAACGCGATCCCGATACTGGAGAGCCGATCGCGGAGTTCCGGGACCGGTTCATCCAGCAGCGAGAGGAAACGTTCCCCGAGTGGGCCGACGCGGCCGCGTTCGATCACTACTACTCGCTGATGATTATCACGCGCGTCGCAGAAAGCGACCGCGGGAACACGCTCCGCGTCGGCGAGCCGGTCGAAGTCGTCTAACGGCCCCGTTCTCAGTGGTCGATTCCGGGGCGCTGGAACGTCGTTTCGGCCGTTTCGTTTCCGCGGCGTGGCCCGTTCAACGCGTCCTCGAGTTCCGGTGCGGCGAGTACCTCGTTTCGCTCGGGTTCGTCCGGCCGGCGGAAGTAGTAGGTGTCCGCACAGCCGGCGACCAGTTCGGAAAGCGGTCGCTCCTCGTCGTGGACGACCGAGACGAGGTCACCCGTCACCGCGATCAGCGCGGCGTCGTCGGGTTTGTAGAGCGCGTCCCGGAGTTCGCTGACGGTACTGTCGGCCGGTAGCTCGAGGGTAACGCCGTCGACGGTCGTCCATCGCGTTTCCATATCCCGGGCTTCGGCCCTGGCGTTCTATACGGTTGTGCCCGCAGACACAGGCCGGCCGCCGGCCCTGATCTGAATAGCGGTCGCTCGCGGCCTTCGTCCCGACGCCGTCCCGGCGATTACCGCCCGCGGGGCCAGTGCGATAAAGTGGGTTCGCTTGATTGACCAGACGTGATGACCGATCGAAAGGGGGACGCGATCGAGACGCTCGAGTACGTGGCGCGCTCGCCGAGCCGCGTGCGGATCCTCGAGACGCTGTCCGCGGAGGGTGCCGTTTCCAGAGACGCGTTGCGAGCCGAGGTCGACGTCGTGCGAACGACGCTACAACGGAACCTCACGGGGTTGATCGAACGAGGGCTGATCCGCGAGCGCGATCGGCGCTACGAACTCACGTCGGCCGGCTCGCTCGCGACGGGCGGGCTTTCGACGGCGATCGAGCGGATCGACGCCGCGGAGCGCTTGCGACCGGTGCTCGAGCGGATTCCACCGGCCGAACTCGCCTTCGATCTCGAGCGGCTGGTCGACGCGACGGTCGTCGAAGCCACCACGGCGAATCCCTACGGCCCGGTTGAGCACCACGCGGCGAGCCTCGCGGACGCGAGACACGCCAGACTGGCGTTGCCGGCGGCCGGAGCCGAGCCGATCAAACGGACGCGGGAGGCCGTCGAAGCGGGTGCGGTCTTCGAACTGATCGTCACGGAATCGGTCGCGGAGACGCTGCGGACGGAGCCGTCGATCGCGGATTCGTTCGCGACGATCGCTGCGTCCGACTCCGTTTCCGTCTCCGTCGTCGAGCGGGGGATTCCGTTCTATCTGGGCGTCATCGACGACGCCGTCCAGATCGGCGTGGACGACGACACCGGGCTTCCGACGGCGCTCCTCGAGTCGACCGATGCGCGGGTTCGGGAGTGGGCGATCGATCGGTTCGACTCCCTCGCAACACAGGCTAGGGCGATCGATTTCGAGGAATAGCCGTCCGGCGGGCGGGTCGCCCTCGCAGGGTGACGCGTCGAGCCGACGCGTGCACGCCGTGCACATGCTGTGCGGGGTACACTGATACGGCCTCGCATCGGACAGTACCGATGCGGTAGGTGGTGATTCGCGCGGCGCTGACGGTCAACGGATGGGGGGAGCATTCGTCGACGGGCCGCGACGCCGACCGCACGACACCGACGCCGGTTCCGGCCTGCCCCGGGACCGCTTTTCGCCTTCGAGTGGCTCGGCCTCGAGATGTATCTCCGTTCCGCGGGCGTTTGATACAGTTACGAGCACATATCTCCGTCTTTAGGCGCGGGAGGAGGTCAATCAGGAAACGCTTAGGATGTCGCGTCCGGAACGCAGCATGTGAGCGAGAACCGAGTCGTTCAGGGGCGAATGGTCACAGCCGAAAAACTCGCGGAACTGGTCGAGGGCGACTCCGTGATGGAAGTCGATTCGATCGTCGAGGCCGACGAGGAGTGTCCGGACTGTGGCGGGAACGTACTGAAAGTGGTGTACATGCCGTCGGTTACCGAACTCGTGACCGGCTGGAAGTGCCAAGACTGCGACTGGAGCGAGGACGATCGGGACTGAGCCCGTGACTGCGCGGTTGACGGCCACTGCGGCCATCGACACGTTTCGGCTCCGATAGCTATCGTCTCGTCTCGAAAACCAGGTCGGTCGTTACTGATCAGTAGTTGCGAGTCCCGAGACCGGGGACGCGCCCGCGACGATCGCCCCGGTCGAGAGAATCGCGGCCGAGAGGGCGACGAAGTCCCCGCTCGGCGAGTAGCCAGCCAGTCCCGCGCCCGTCTGCACGATGAACATGGTAACGAAGAAACTGAGGACGGCGAAGACGAGCATGACCAAGGCCGTGATGATACTTGCGGCTAAGACGCCGAAGGAATCGAGTACACTCATCGTCTTTTTTGAGAATTATGGCAACCGAATAAATATTCGGAAGGGGATATCGGGTCGGCCGAGTTACCCGCGACTCGAGCGTGGTCGTTTCGACCGGCCGGGAAGTCACCACACCAGCCACTCGAGGGCGACCACGAGGGCGGCGAGGAAGACGTGTTCGCCGTCGACGACGAAGCCGTAGTACAGCGGGCCGCGGTCGGGGGTCGCGAAGGGGATGTACGCACAGACGTAGGCGTTCATCGCGAGTACGACGAGGAACTCGTCCGGGAGCACGCCGGCACCGACGAGGGCGATGACCGCCGCGGCGACGGCGACGGTCGAACACAGCGACAGGAGTCTGGTCCACCGCGGCCCGAACAGGTTGGGGACCGTCGGAATCCCTTCCGCGCGGTCGCCCTCGATGTCCTTGATATCGAAGATCGCCGCGGCGATGGTGATCATCGTCGTGATGTAGGCAAAGAGGAACAGGATCTCGAGGGAGTACAACCGGCCGTAGTAGTAGCCGACGCCGAGCGGGATCGCGCCCCACGCGAGGCCGACGACGAGGTTCTTCACGAGGAAGACCCGTTTGACGCCGCCGACGGAGTACAGGAGGACGACGGCGAGCGGGAGGAGCATGTACGCCGCGCCGGGCAGGCCGAGCGCGACGGCGACGCCGATCGCGGCGACGTAGAGTCCGATCCCGAGCGCGAGCCAGAGTCGGCCATAGCGTTTCGTAAACGCCGCGCGCCGCGGGACGTTTTGCTCGTCTTCCTCGAGGTCGGTAAACCGGTTGACCGTGTAGACGAACATCGTCGCCGCGAAGACGATAAACAGCGGCAGGGCCTCGAGGGGGAGCGCCGCGAGCACCACGGTCGTGACGACGACGCTGACCGTGGCCAGCGAGATGAAGAGGTTGCTGTGAACGAGCAATCGGAGGGCGGCTTTCACCGATGACACCCAACCCGAGGATCGGTGCGTTGCGGTGGGGTTCGTCACAGCGGGTGCGCCTCGTGGCAGTAGTAGGGAGAGGCGACGTTTGAATGCTGTGTCGGACGGTTCCAATCGCCTCGGACTCGAGACCGAACGGGGCACGGGAGAAACTGAAAAACGGATGCCACATTCCGACCGAAATCCGGGCTGTGAGCCGGACAGCCGGATTTCGATCCACTGGAAAATCGATGACTCATCGCGACGATTCGGGCTCGAGTTCGGACGTGCGGGTAGGTCACACCCACCTTCGCTTGAAAACCCACAGAAAGACGGTGACACGGAAAACGGTACGCTGGTGACGAACCCGGTCGAGTCGATACACGTCGATGGATATCACGTGACGAGCGGAAACTGGCAGGATTTAAGCAAGGGCGGAACGGCCGTTCACATGGCATGAAATTACACGAGTATCAGGCGAAGAGCGTCTTCGCCGATGCCGGGATTCCGACGCCGGCTTCGGAGCTCGCCTCCGACGTCGACGGCGTCGTCACCGCGGCCGAGGAGATCGGGTATCCAGTAGCGGTGAAAGCGCAGGTACAGGTCGGCGGCCGGGGGAAGGCCGGCGGAATTAAACTCGTCGAGGACGAGGACGAGGCCCGCGAGGCCGCCGAGTCCATTCTCGGGATGGATCTGAAGGGGTATCACGTCGACCGCGTGCTCGTCGAGGAAGCGGTCGACTTCGTCAACGAACTCTACGTGGGGATCACGATGGACCGCGGCGAGGGCAAACCCGTCGCGATGGTCTCGACCAAGGGCGGGGTCAACATCGAGGAGGTCGCCGAGGAAGATCCCGATGCGATCGCCCGCGAACACATCGATCCCGCCTTCGGGATGCATCCGTACCAGGCCCGGAAGGCCGTCTACGACGCCGGCGTCGATCAATCGATCGCGCGCGACGTCTCGAGTGTTCTCACCACGCTCTACGAGCTCTGGGACGAGAAAGACGGTGCCGACGCCGAGATCAACCCGCTGATGGTCACCAGCGATAACGAGGTCATCGCGGCCGACGCCGTAATGAACATCGACGAGGACGCGTTGTTCCGCCAGCCCGAACTCGCCGAGATGGAAGAGGAGGCGGCCGGCGGCGACGAACTCGAGCAGAAGGCCGACGAGTACGGCTTCGACTACGTCCGTCTCGACGGCAACGTCGGCATCATCGGCAACGGTGCCGGACTCGTGATGACGACGCTGGACCTGGTCGACCACTACGGCGGCCAGCCCGCGAACTTCCTCGACGTCGGCGGCGGCGCGAAGGCCGCCCGCATCGCGAACGCGCTCGATATGGTGTTCTCGGACGACAACGTCGATTCGGTCGTCTTCAACATCTTCGGCGGGATCACCCGCGGCGACGAGGTCGCCCGCGGTATCAACGAGGCGCTCGAGCAGTTCGACGAGATCCCAAAGCCGGTCGTCGTCCGACTGGCCGGGACCAACTGGGAGGAAGGCATGGAGATTCTGAACGAGGACCTCGTGACGGTCGAACAGACCCTCGAGGACGCGGTTCAGCGTGCCGTCGAATACGCTGACGAGGTGAACGAACAATGAGCGTACTAGTCGACGACGACACGCGCGTCGTGGTACAGGGCATCACCGGCGGGGAAGGGAAGTTCCACGCCGAACAGATGATGGAGTACGGCACCAACGTCGTCGCCGGTGCGGTCCCCGGCAAGGGCGGGCAGGAAGTCAGCGGCGTGCCGGTCTACGACACGGTCCACGAGGCCGTCGACGAGGAGAACGCCGACACCTCGGTCATCTTCGTCCCGCCGGCGTTTGCCGGCGACGCGGTCTTCGAATCGCTCGACTCCGATCTCGACCTCGCGGTCGCGATCACGGAGGGCATTCCGACCCAGGATATGGCGCGGGTCAACAAGCGCCTCTCCGAGACCGACACCCGACTCATCGGCCCGAACTGTCCCGGTCTCATCACGCCCGGCGAGGCCAAACTCGGCATCCTCCCCGGGAACATCTTCTCGGAGGGGAACGTCGGTCTGGTCTCCCGCTCGGGCACCCTGACCTACCAGGTCGTCGACAGCCTGACCAACCGTGGTATCGGCCAGACGACCGCCATCGGGATCGGCGGCGACCCGATCATCGGCACCGACTTCGTCGACGCCCTCGAGCTGTTCGAGGACGACCCCGACACCGACGCCATCGTCATGTGCGGCGAGATCGGCGGCGAAGACGAGGAGGAAGCGGCCGCGTTCATCGACGACTACGTCGACACGCCGGTCGCCGGCTTCATCGCCGGCCGCACCGCGCCCCCGGGCAAGCGGATGGGCCACGCCGGTGCGATCGTCTCCGGCTCCGGTACCGGGACCGCCGAGAGCAAGATCTCGGCGCTCAACGACGCCGGCGTTCCGGTCGGTGACACCCCCGAAGAAGTCGCCAACCACATCGAAGAGTTCCTCTCGTAACGCTTCGACCTCGCGACCGCCTCGGCCCGTGACCGCTTCGCGGGCCGGCCGTTTTGCGGTCTTTTGTATTCGGCTCGGTCGACACGCCCCCTCCTTGAGCCACGGAGCCGTCGCTCTGCACTGTGGCTCGCAACGCGAACCCGTCGTATTCGCGCAGTAAGATCACAGGGAAGCCACACATCACTCGCCCGTATGCCGGTCTGGCTCGAGTGTGCGAACTGCGGGGACGAACACAGCGTTCCGGAGCGAGCCGCCGATCCGGAAACGGGTGGCACACAGTGTCCCGAGTGCGGCGGGAAATCGTACGTGGTTCGACGGACGGGACTCGCGTGGCACCCCGATCCGTGACCGCTCTCGAGGTCGATCGAAGCGAGAGAGAAAACCCGGGAGAATATCGGGCGAAACCGGCGCGATTCGACGTGGTTCCCCAGCGCGCGATCACCGCTTGCTCGACGGGAACGGTCGACCGAGCGGGTCAGAACAACCCGCCGAGCGACGACCGAAGTCGACCGAGCGGCCCCGACGACTCGTCATCGTCAGCCGTCGCGTCCGCATCGCCGTCGGCCACGTCCTCGGCTTGGTCGGGGTTGGCCTCCGTATCGGTTTCGCCGTCGTCGCCACCGTCGACCGCTGCGTCTTCGGCTGCGGGGGGTTCCGAGGCGGTCTCGAGGGCCGCGTCGTCGTCCGCGGTATCGTCTTCTAGATCGTCGCCTTCGCCATCCGCTGCCGTCTCAGTACTCGAGTCGGGGTCCGTCTCCGGGGCGATAGCTGCATCCTCCATCGTGGTCGCATCTTCCACAGCCTCTTCCGTCGCATCGGCTGGGTCGGACTCGAGACCGTCGCCTGACTCGCTCTCGACATCGGACTCGCTTTCGGACGGCTCGTCACCAGTTTCGGCATCGCTCGCGGTCGTCTCACCGTTGTCGTCCCAGAGCGGGGCGTCGGTCCCCGTCTCGCCGTCGGTGGCGCTGGGTGCGTCGGTAGCGGCCACCTCGTCAGCGTCGGGGTCGTCCTCGTCGGCCGATGGGTTCTCGTCGGCCGATTCTGTGCCGCCCTCCGTTGCGGCCGGATCGCCGGTCTCGTCGCCCTGCGAGTCGTCGGACGCGTCCGGGTCGATCCAGAGGAATTCTTGGTCTTTCGTGCGCCCGGTGAGGAGCAGATCCGTCAGTTCGTCGTCGTCGGCCAGCAACTCGTCGTCGACGGGCGTCTCCGGCTCGGGGTCCGGCTCGTCCGCGCTCGCGATGATATCGTCCGGACTCTCGTCTTCGAGCACGTCGTCGGCACCCCCATCGTCGGCCGCGTCCGCGCGGAGTTGATCGAAGATGTCGGCGGCCGTCCTGTCCTCGACGCCGTCGCTCCCGTCGTCGGCTCGGTCCCCGTCTGCCGGTTCGGACCGGCGCTCGTCCCCCGAATCGACGCCGGTCTCGACATCCCCGAACAGGTCGTCGACGCTCGAGCCCACCTCGAGTGCCCCGTCGCCCGGATTGTCTGTTGTACTATCTGTCATGAAGGTCCTTCTGTGCTAGTGGATTATCACGCGACTTTAATTTTTGGAATTTTCTCAGTCACGATAGATGAAAGAAGTGACGTATTAGTGTACTGGCCGTCAGACGGGATCGATGACATCGAAAGTTGACAAGTGACTAGTGACTGGGGCAGTTAGGTGCCGATACGGACAATCTAGGGTTTCGATAGGATGGGGTCCCGCTGGTCGGCACAGACTGAGGTGGAAACATCGCGTCGTCGGCGTCGATCTCGTCCGCTTAGCGGGTCAGTGGCGTTCGATCGACGAAGTCGACGATGTGCTCGGCGATTTCCTCGCCGGCGTCTTCCTGTAGGAAGTGGGCGGCGTCGTCGATCCAGATATCGGGCTGCTCGCTCGCGGTCGGGATGTGGTGTCGGAGCGGATCGCGGTCGTGTGATGTGATCGGATCTTCCCGCCCGAACAGGACGAACGCCGGTTTCTCCCACTCGCCGAGGCGATCCTGGGTTTCCGACAGCAGGTCCGCACCGGGATCGTCCGGCGACTGCGGGACGAGGCCGGGGAACGTCCGCGCAGCGGCCATGTATCGCTCGTCAGGGAACGGGGCGCGGTAGGCGTCGACCACTGCCTCGGAGAGGTCCCGGTAGCAGCCGTTCCGGACGAGTCTGCCGATGTCGAGATCGTCGGCGGTCGCCACCATCTCGGCGAACTCGTGCCATCGATCGCTCATCGCTTGGGTGCCGTCCGGCACGCCGGTGTTCATCGGCACGAGGCGCGCGAACCGCTCGGGTTCGTGGGTTGCGAGCGGGAGTCCGAGAACGCCGCCCCAGTCCTGACAGACGAGCGTGATATTCGTCAGCTCGAGTTTCTCGACAAAGGTCTTCAGCGCGTCGTAGTGCATCTCGACGGAGTACGCGTCGCGGTCCTCGTACCGATCGGAGCGACCGCAGCCGATCAGGTCGGGGACGACGACGCGGCCCCGTTCGGCCAGGGTGGGCATCATCTTCCGATAGAGAAACGACCACGTCGGCTCGCCGTGGAGACAGAGGAACGTCTCTTCGGCATCGCCGCTGCCCTCGCTACCGCCCGTTTCCACGTACGCCATGTCTAAATCACCGACATCGACGTACTGCGGCTCGTAGTCGAAGTTCGGCACGTCGGTGAACCGTTCCTCTGAGATACTGACGACCATACGCCACGACACCACATACCACTATTCAAAGGTTCGGGAACCGAGATGAATTCGCCCACCGTTTCCGGTCGGAGCGATCGAAACGCAGGGACATGGCCGGGTCCCCTACTCACGTCGAGACGCTATTTCGGCCGTATCGGATAGTTTCAGATACCGGCTGTGCGTACTGGCGGTCCTCGAGAACCGTCCACTGGGGTGACCATCCAAAAACATTATATTCTCGTTAACCACTTCTAGAGATATGGTTTACGAGATTGGCAACGAGACGGTCGACGACGCGCTCGAGCGGGTGCTGGCGGGCGAGCGACTCGATCGCACCGACGGGCTCGCGCTGCTGGCCCAACCGGTCGACGCGCTCGCCGAGGCCGGCGCGGCCGTGCGCGATCGCTTCGGCGACGGTACGGTCGACGCCTGCTCGATCGTCAACGCGAAGGCGGGCAACTGCGCCGAAGATTGCGGCTTCTGCGCGCAGTCGGTTCACTTCGACACCGGCATCGATACCTACGGCTTCCTCGGCCCCGAGAAAATCCTCGAGGCCGCGAAACGCGCCGAACGCGACGGTGCCCAGCGCTTCGGCATCGTCGTCGCCGAGAAGGGCGTCTCGAAGGAGCGCCGACCCGACGAGTGGGCGGAAGTGCTCGAGTCGATCCGCCTCGTCCGCGACGAGTGCGATCTCGAGGTCGACGCCTCCCTCGGAATTTTGACCGAGGAGGAGGCCGCGATCCTCGCCGAGGAGGGGATCAACCACTACAATCACAACATCGAGACCTCGCCGAACTACTTCCCCGAAATCGTCGAGAGCCACAGGTTCGAAGACCGGGTCCGGACCCTCGAGGTCGCCAAGGAGGCCGGCATGGACCTCTGTGCGGGCGTCATCCTCGGGATGGGCGAGACGCCGACAGATCGGGTCGAGGCCGCGATCGCGCTGCAGGACATCGGGATCTCCTCGCTGCCGGTCAACGTCCTCAACCCGGTTGCGGGGACGCCGCTGGCCGAGCAGGGGGTCGACATCAGCACGGAGGAAATCGTCAAGACGGTCGCGGTGTACAAGCTGCTTCACCCCGAGTCGCGGGTCCGCCTGACCGGCGGCCGCGAAGTCAACCTCGAGCCCGACGAGCAGCACCTGCCGCTCGAGGCCGGCGCTGACGGGCTCCTTACCGGCGACTATCTGACAACCGAGGGCCAATCGCCCGGCGAGGACTTAGAGATCATCGAACGGGCCGGCCTCGAGCCCAATCGGGACACCAACGAGTTCGATCCCGAGGTGGTTAAGGCCCGCCACGACGGGGCTGGGGAATCGTCGACCGACGAAACGGTGAGTACGGGCGCGGAACCGAGCGACGACTGAGACGGCGGATTCAACACATCGACAGCTATGGACGAAATCACGTTTGCGGTACTCGGAACCGGCGGTATCGGCCGACGAGCACTCGAAGTGAGCCAGCACAAGGACGCGCTGACCCCCGTCGCGGCGTGTGACCGCCACGGCGTCGCCGTCGACTTCGACGGCCTCGACGTGGACGAGCTACTGGCGGCGACGGAGGGCAATATCGATAACGAGGTCGCGACGGACGGTGGGTCTGGCGGGACGACCGCCGCCGAAGGCGGCGTCAAACAACACGGCCAGCAGCGGGGCGTCGTCGCCTCGAGTCAGGCCCGCCCGAGCGCGGACCCGATTCAGGAGATCATCGACCGCGGCGACGGGATCGACGCGGTCCTACTGGCCCTGCCGAACTACGAGCACGACTTCATCCCGCGGACCGCCGACCGTTTCGTCGATGGCGACTACGCGGGCGTGTTGGTCGACGTGCTCAAGCGCTCGCGCGTGATCAGCATGCTCGACGACCGCAGCGAGGACTTCGAGGAAGCCGGGATCACGTTCATCTGCGGCGCGGGCGCGACCCCCGGGCTGCTGACCGGCGCGGCCGCACTCGCCGCGCAGTCGTTCGTCGAGGTCACCGATGTCGACATCCACTGGGGCGTCGGGCTCAAATCGGGCTACGAGGACAACCGTGGCACCGTCCGCGAGGACATCGCGCACCTCCCCGGGTACGACATCGAGACCGCCCGCGACCTCTCCGAGGCCGAGATCGAGTCGATCATCGACGACCACGACGGTGTCATCGAGTTCGAGGATATGGAACACGCCGACGACGTTCTCCTCGAGCGGGCGGGCGTCTGCGACGCCGAAGATGTCACGGTCGGCGGGATCCTCGACGTTCGCAACGACGAGAAACCGACGACGACCACGGTCCGTGTGACCGGCCGGACCTTCGACGGCGAGACGGCGACGAACACGTTCGAACTCGGCGACGAGACGAGCATGGAGGCGAACGTCAACGGCCCCGCGCTTGGCTATCTCGAGACCGGTGTCCGGCGGAACCGCGCCGGCGAGTACGGCGTCTTCGGCCCGGTGGACCTGCTGCCCGGCTTCTGAGCGTCGGCCCGGCATTTTCCGACTACTCTCGAGCACATATGATACCGATACTCCAGCCGCCACAGCGACTCAACCGTCCCGAGCCGGCTGCTCCGGCCGTGTCGAGTCGAACCAATCGACCGATTAGAACCGTGAGAGTCAAACCGTGGCGTTGAGTTCCCTTACCCGAATGGCCGACCGCGGGTTCGACCTCGAGGGACGACTCGACACCCTCAAGGACCACGACTTGAAACGTGCCCTCTCGCCCGTCGACCGAGTTGCGGAGCGGGGCTACTTCGCCGAGCCCTCGGGCGGTGAGCTACCCGTCCTCGAGTCGGCGGAGGCGCTCGTCTTCGCCTCGAACAACTACCTCGGGCTGACGGACGATCAGCGAATTCAGGACGCGGCCCGACAGGCCGCCGCGACCGTCGGCACCGGGGCCGGAGCGAGCCGGCTCGTCACCGGCGACACGATGGTCCACCGAGACCTCGAGCGACTGCTCGCCGAGGTCAAGGGGACCGAGCGCGCGCTGACCTTCTCCTCGGGCTACGCCGCGAACGTCGGGACGATCACCGCCCTCGAGCCGGACGTCGTCTTCTCCGACGAGTTGAATCACGCGAGCATCGTCGACGGCTGCCGGCTCGCGGACGCCGACACCGTCGTCTACGACCACTGCGACGCCGCGAGCCTGCGATCGGCCCTCGAGGAGCGGGCCGACGCAGCCGCGCGGGCGGGCCGAGACCCGACCGACGAGTCGTGGCTGATCGTCACCGACTCGGTATTCAGCATGGACGGCACCGTCGCGCCGCTCGAGGAAATCTGCGACGCCGCCGAGGCCGTTGGCGCGTGGGTGATGGTCGACGAGGCCCACGCGACGGGCCTCTACGCGGACGGCGGCGGCGTCGTGCAGGCCGAGGGGCTCGAGGACAGGATCCAGATCCAAATGGGAACGCTCTCGAAGGCGCTGGCGAGTCAGGGCGGCTACGTTGCCGGCAGCGCGGATCTAATCGAGTGCATGGTAAACGACGCGCGCTCCTTCGTCTTCTCGACTGGCCTCGCGCCGCCGGCCGCCGCGGCCGCGAGCGAAGCACTCCACGTCGCCCGACACGGCGACGCTCGAGAGCGCCTCTGGGAGAACGTCGCCCACCTCCGCGACGGCCTCGAGACCATGGGGTTCGACGTCTGGGGCGACTCCCAAATCCTCCCGCTGGTCGTCGGCGACCGGGAAGACGCGATGGCCCTCGCCGACGGCATTCGGGAGCGCGACGTCGTCGCGCCGGCGATCCGGCCGCCGACGGTACCCGAAGGGACCAGCCGGCTCCGCGTCGCTCCGATAGCGACCCACGACGAGAACGACATCATCGACTGCCTTGAGGCGTTCCGCGCCGCGGGCGAGGAAGTGGGGCTACTGTGACCGGGACCCGACCAATCGCCGTCGTCGGCACCGGAACGGGCGTCGGCAAGACGGTCGTGACGGCCGGACTCACGCGACTGCTCCGCGAGGCCGGCCACGACGCGCGGGCGATCAAACCGGCCCAGACCGGCCACCCGCCCGACGACGTCGACGACTTACAGTCGTCGGCTCGACGAGCGTCGCTCGTCGGTGATGCCGGATTCGTCGCCGCGGCCTGTGACGATCCCACGGCCGCGACCTGCCCGCGCTATCTCGAGCCGGCGCTCGCACCCCGCGTCGCCGCCGAGGTCGCGGGCGAGGACCTCTCGTACGAGACGATCCGCGAGGCTTGCGAGCGCGAAATCGAGGCGACACCGGTCCCGATCGTCGAGGGAATCGGCGGCCTCCGGGTGCCGCTGGCCGGCGACCGCGAGGTCATCGACCTCGTCGCCGACCTCGAGGCCGCGGCGGTCGTCGTCACGCGCTCGGGGCTGGGCACGCTCAATCACACCGCGCTCTCGGTCGACGCGCTCGAGGCCCGCGGGATCGATATCTGCGGGATCCTCGTCAACGAGTACGCCGGCGAGACGGTGGCCGAACGGACCAACCCCGACGAACTCGAGCGGATGACTGGCTATCCCGTCGAGACGGTCCCGCCGGTAGACGACGATATGCCTGCCGAAGAACCCGACCCGCGTCCCCTCGCTGCCGGCGTCAGCGGTGCGCTCTCCGCTGAATTTCTGGCGTCGCTTCCGGTAGCCGGTCTCTAAAGTGTGTCGCGGTCAGTCGGCCGACGGTGCCGGGAGCTCGTCGTCGGCCGCCGCCCGTTCGTGTTCGGACGACAGATCGGTCACCGCCGCGTCGAGTTCGACCAGTCGGGCGACGACCTCGGATTTCCGGTGTTCGACCTCGAGGTGGACGCGAAGGTCGTTCCGGTCGTCGTACGACTCGGTACAAAGCGGGCAGCTACGGGAGTCTGTCATTCGGTCGGTCACCACGAGATGGCACACCGTTCATCGACGTAATAGTGTCGTCAGTCGATGAATTGATATGTTCGATGGAAACGAATCGAAGTTAGCAATCTCCGTCACGTCCCCGGCATCCACCCAGCGGCGTCGGCGAACGGCGACCTCGGGAGGCTCAGAAGAAATCGTCTAACCCCGACTGGTCCTCGTCCGGGTCCTCGGCTGCGGGCGCGTCGCCCGACCGCTCGCCGTCGCTTCCGTCCTCGGCCGCCGTCCCTGCAAGCGCCTGTTGGCCGCTCGAGTCGCCGGCGGCGTCGCCGTCAGCGTTCCCGTCGGCCCCCGTTTCGGCGGCGTCCGCGTCGTCCTTGCTCGAGCCCTCGGCCTCGAAGAAGGCGTTGCCCGAGTGTTCGACCGCTTCCTCGGCTTTGCGTTCCGCGGCATCCTCGACGATCGACTGGACCTTGTTGGTGTCTTTACCGCTGCCGGTGACGAAAGAGACCTCCGACTCGTCGAGGTCGTACGCCGCGGCCATCCGGACGGTCAGGTCGCGGTTCTTGCAGTGGTGGGTCATCGCCGAGAGGAACGGCATGAGTTCACGCCGTGCCGTCGCGACGCTCGTCCCCTCCCGTTCGGCGATGCGCTCGGCGATCGAATCGCGGGTGTTCCGAGTCCCCTTGGTCCGGCCGAGTTTCGACCAGTAGCTCGGCGGGCCGTAGCGAGTCCAGCCGCCCTTATCGCCCCGTCTCGAGGCGGCGACGCCGGCGGTCATGTTGTCCGTCGCGTAGCGCCAGTAGGAGTAGTCCTGGGTCGCCCGCACCCGACCCAGCCAGCGGTCGGCGTTCGCGAGGAACCCGTAGGCGTCGGCGAGTTCCGCCCCCTGGTAGTCTTTCGGGACGTTGTCTTCGATCCAGTTGAGTAGGTCGTCTGGCGTCTCGTCGACATCGTAGGAGGCCCGCAGCGCCCCTTCGGCGTCTTTCTCCTTGATGAGTTCGTCGAGGAAATCGAAGATGCCCTCTGTGGTATCACGTTGACCAGTCACCACGTCGTCGACGGTCAAGCGTTCGGTCTCCTCGGCGACGGCCTGCAGGTCGTTGACCGCCGAACGTAGGTCGCCGCTCGTCGATTCGGCGATCTTCTCGAGTGCGTCCTCCTCGAACTCGACGCCCTCGCGGCGGCAGATGTCTCGCAGGACGGGAACGATCGACCGCTTCGAGACGTCGCGGAACTCGATCGTCTCACAGGAGTTGCGCAGCGACTTGCTCATGTCGTAGAACTCGTTTGCCACGAGGACGATCGGCTGGTTCGCGTCCTTGACGACGCGGGTGACCTCCCGCGAGCCGCCGTAGTCGGCGTTGCCGTGGAAGTTGTCCGCCTCGTCCAAGATGACGAGCCGGCGGCCCGCCTCGCCGCCGGTGAGCGTGCCGCTCTTTGCGGCCTCCCCGGCGACCTTCTCGATGACGTCGGCCCCGCGGCTGTCGCTGGCGTTTAACTCCATGACCGGCCAGCCCATGTCCGCGGCCAGCGCGTGGGCGGCGGAGGTCTTCCCGATGCCGGGACTGCCGTGGACGATCACCGACTTCCGGTGCTCGTCCCAGCTCTCGGCCCACTCCTCGAGTTTGTCGCGGGCCTTGTTGTTTCCGCGCACCTCCGACAGCGTCGTCGGGCGGTACTTCTCGGTCCAGTCAGTCATTGGCTACTGATAGGCGTGAGTCGCGTTTAGTGGTTGCGGAGCACTACTCCTCGCCGACGGTCTTCAGGTCGAGACGAGGCGTCGTCTCCGCGTACGCATCGTCGCTCGAGGCAGGGATCGAACGGCGATCGCGGAACCGGCCAGAAACGCTCCGAGACGCGATCCCAGAAGCGACATGACCTCAGTTCGTCCCGTAAACGAGTACGGTGCGCTCGGCCGCATCGTCGTCCGATTCGATGCGGATTGGGAACTCCTGATCGGCGTCGACCGGCGGCGTTCTGTACCCCGTCGTGAGGCCCGTCTGCTCTCCGGCCTCGAGGGTCACGGAGTGCTCTTCGACCCGCTCCGCGCTGTGGCCGACGATCAACGCGAGGTCCTGCGTGCCGGCGGCTCCGCCGGTGTTCTCGACCGTCGCGCTCACCTCGAGGAAGTCGCCGGCGTCGACCGGGGTAGTGGTCTCGAGGGCCGTCACCGAAAACGTCGCGGTCCCGCCGTCGCTTCCGTCACCGGTCTCGTCGGGTTCGATCTCGCTCAGACACTCCTGTGCGTTCGGGTTTCCGTGTGTGGTGCCGCCCGTCCGATAATCCATCTCCTCGGTTGCGAGTCCGGAAATGACGGTGCCGTCACTACCGTACGCTGGGATCTCGACGGTGATTTCGCCGTCGCCCTCGCGTACGGCGGCGTCGCTGCCGATTTCGAATACCACCGTTCCCGAAAACGGCGCGTCGACGTCCTCGCCGAAGACGAACCCGTCCTCGAGCATGGTGTTACCGTACAGTCCGTCGTCGTAGAAGCCCGTACTCGCGAAGGCGACATCGCCGGCTTCGAACGTCCCCGTGAGCTCCGCCCGGGTACAGGACGGAAACGAGACGGTCTGCTCCGAGTTCCCGCTCTCGGTGTCGGTGTCGTCGTCTTCCGCGGCGTCGTCGGACCCTCCTTCGGACTCGTTGGCGTTCGAATCGCCTTCCGACTTGGACCCATTGCTGGTCAAGGAGTTCGCGTCACTGAACGACTCGTCCGTGGTCTCGCCCGTTTCGTTCCCCGATTCCGGCTCGGCCTCGGCGTCCGAATCGTCAAACTCCGCGTTGAGACAGCCCGCGAGGCCGAGTCCGGCGCTCGAGACGCCGATAAAGGTCCGTCGTTGCATAGCCGGAGGAAGCACAGCTCACCGCATAAAGATGTCGCAGATGTGTTATGTCTGATTACAGTCATGGTCTCGTGAGTGACCGTCCGCAGTAGTGGACCGTCGGCTTGAGCGGGAATGACCCGCGAGATGATATTCCACGGAGAAACGCTCGTCCTCGGTGCGAGTCGTGTCGTCCTGCGCGGCGGCTCAGTCGGTCGACTCCTCGGCCTCGGGGGCGACCTCGCTTACGGTCACGCTCGAGACCCGCGTTCCCTCAACGTCTTCGACGGTTACCTCGTAGCCGTCGGCCTCGATCGCGTCGCCGACTTCGGGGGCGCGGCCGAGGCGGCTCAACACGAGGCCACCGATGGTACCGAACGCGTCACCCTCGAGTTCCGTTCCGAGGAGTTGGTTGACGTCCTCGAGCGGGACGCCGCCGTCCATGGTATAGCTGCCGTCGGGGAGTTCGTCGACCGAGGGCTCCATCTCGGCGACGTCGAACTCGTCTTGGATCTCGCCGACGACCTCCTCGATAACGTCCTCGATGGTCAGCATGCCCTCGAAGGCACCCCACTCGTCGATGACGACGGCCAACTGGACGTTCCGGCGGCGGAACTCCGCGAGGACCTCGTCGATCCGGCGGGTCTCGGGGACGATGAGCGCCTCTCGAGCGAGGTTGCGGGCGGTCGGTTCGGCGTCCGCACCCTCCCTATCAGCGGCTTCGATGGCCTGAAGCACGTCTTTGGCGTGGACGAAGCCGATGACGGGTTCGTCGGCCTCCTCGTCGACCACGGGGAACCGGGTGTAGTTCCCGCTGGCGGCAACCCCGCGGAGTTCCGAGAGTGGCATATCCGCGCGGACGGTGACGACGTCGGGCCGGGGGATCATCACCTCGCGGGCGACCGTGTCGCCGAGTTCGAACACCGCTTCGACCATCTCGACCTCGTCCGCGTCGACAGCGCCCTGTTCGCCCGACTGAGCGACGATCCGCAGGATCTCCTCCTCGCTGTGGCTCTCGTCGCGTTCGGAGGCCGGCGCGACACCGATCAGGCGCGTAAAGAAGTTCGCCGTGCCGTTGAACACGATGATTCCCGGGATGAAGATGTAATAGAAGAACTTCATCGGCGCGGCGACCAGCAGGGCGATCCGCTCGGCGTCGGCGATGGCCAGCGTCTTCGGCGCGAGTTCCCCGAAGACGACGTGGAGGAACGTGATGATGCTGAACCCGATCGCGATCGAGACGAGATGCAGCGTTCCGGCCGGCAGGATCGGCCCCAGTACCGGCTCGAGCAGCGAGGCGATCGCGGGCTCGCCGACCCACCCGAGTCCCAGCGAGGCGAGCGTGATGCCCAGTTGGGTCGTCGCGAGATAGTCGTCGAGGTTTTCCTCTGCCTCCTGGACCAGTTTGGCCGAGGACCGCCCCTCCGCGACGAGTTCCTCGATCTGGGTCGGTCGGATCCGAACGTAGGCGAACTCCGCGGCGACGAAGAAGCCGTTCAGGAAGACCAGCAAGAGGGCAAAGAGGAGCCGTCCGACGGAGAAGGCGAGGTCTACCATCGCCGCCACCCTGCCGATCGCGCGCGATCCGGCACTGCCGGCACCGCACCGGTACCGTTCAGTGACTGACTCTCCAACCGACGGATCGACGCGTCCAGTCCGAATCCGAGCGGGCGGGCGCGACTCGAGAGACGAGCGGCGCTGCAGAGCCCGCTACCGGTGACGACGTTCATACCGTCACTTGGCACACGACTTACAAAACCGTGGCGCTGGCGATCGGCAAGCGGCGGCGTCGATCGGCACGCTCGAGTCGGCCAGGGCTGTCCCTCGAGGTCAGCCGAGAAAGAGAGACGAGTCCGGGCGCGACGGTCGGCGCGTTCCAGAGCCGATAACTGCCCGGGAGTCCAAGGCCGACTATGAACGTCGCGATCGTCACCGTCGGCGACGAGATACTCGCGGGATCGACGACCAACACCAACGCGTCGTGGCTGGCCGAGCGGATCACCGAGCGCGGCGGCACGGTCGGGCGGATCCTGACGATCCCCGACGACCGCGCACTCATCGCGGACTACGTCGCCCGCTGGCGCGACGAGTTCGACGCCGTGATCGTCACCGGCGGCATCGGCGGCACGCCCGACGACGTGACCGTCGAAGCCGTCGCCGACGGTCTCGAGCGCGATCACGTCGTCCACGGCGAGATCCGGGAGCGACTGGTCGAGAAGGCGGCCGCGTTCCGCGACGAGAACCCCGAGATGGTCGAGGAGTACGACCTCCAACTCGACATCGACGCGGCGGCCTCGATCCCCGAGGGAGCGACGCCGATCGTCACCGACGAGGGGTGGGCTCCCGGCTGCATCGTCGAGAACGTCTACGTCTTCGCCGGCATCCCCGACGAGATGCAGGCGATGTTCGAGGCCGTCGCCGACGAGTTCCAGGGGGCATCGACCGCGGAAACGCTGTACACGCCAGCACCCGAGGGATCGCTCCACGAGGTCCTCGAGGGTGTCACCGAGCGGTTTGACGTCGCCGTCGGGAGCTACCCCCGGAGCGAGAATCGGCCGGGCCGAATCCGCGTCTCGAGCACCGATCCCGAGACGGTCGAGGCCGCGATCGCGTGGCTCCGCGAGCGTGTCGAGACGACGGACCCGCCGTCCTCGAGCGACGAGTCGTCCGCGTAAGCTATCCGCTCGTCCGCGGCGATACTGAGCATCGCCAGTTCACCAGCGCTCCTCGGCGATGCGGACGACGACCGCAGTGAACCCGGCGAGGGTGAGGACGAACCGTTCGCCGGTCGCCGCGATGGGGAAGATCCGCTCGACGGCCGTCGCCGGCTCGCCGCGGGTGGGGTCGAACCCGGTTCTGTAGTGGGTGTTTTCGGTGGTTCCGCGGGCCGTCGACTCGGCGAGGGCTCCGGCGTCGAGTTCGACGAAGGTCTGGACGAGCCCGCGCTGATCGGTCACGAGCAACGAACCGGACAGGTCGTAAAACCGGTCGTGGAGCGGCCAGAAGAGATTGACGCCGTTGAAGAAGGCGTCGAACAGGATGTGGGCGAACAGCACCGCCGCGACCCCCGTCCACGCGACGCGGCGGCCGTAGGTCCCCCACCGTTCTTCGACGCTCGAGCGATCGCGGACCGTGCCGTCCCACAGCAGGACTGCGGCGGGGACGAGGACGATCCAGACGTTGTGCAACGCCGCGCGGTGGGTGCCGAGAACGACGATGCCGATCAGCGTATCCAGATCGAGGAGAGCGGCACAGCCCATGACGACCAGAATCGCTCGGGTGTCGAACTCGTCGCCGAGCAATGCGACCCCGAGCAACCCTGCGAACGCGACGTGGACGACGGTCGATGGCACGTTCCGCCGACTCGAACCGCGGGGGCTTGATTGTTGGGGCGCTGTCGCCGACACCGGCGTCGTGGCCGACGGGTCGCTACCCCGTTTGCCGGTGGCGAACGTACTGTCCGAGAAAGACGACCGCCAGCACGGCGCTTCCGACCTCGAGCGGCGCTGCGTGGAACGTCAGGACGGCGCTTGCGAGCACCAGGGAGCCGGCGAGGACGGCGTACCCGACGGCCGGATCGCCACCGTCGCTCGGTTCGACCGGATCGGTCTTGACGACGAGTTCGCCGCGCTCAAGTTGGCCGAAGACGGAATCGAACCGCGCCGGGGCCCGCGCCAGGACGGGGGCCGACTCGCGGAGATCGGTCCGGACGTCGGCGAGCAGCGCGTCGATCTCGCTCTCGATGAACCCGTGGTCGACGAGGAACGACCGCGTGACCGCGATGAAGTCGAACTCGGGATCGAGGCTCCGACAGACGCCCTCGCCGACGGTTCCGACCCGGACGAGCAACATGACGTTCGGCGGGATCCGGAACGGGAACTCCTGGAGCGTCGAGAACAGTTCGGTAATGATCTGCCGCCACGTGATCTCCGACCGCCCCTCGAGGTTCTCGATCACCAGTTTGAGGACCTGCTTGACCGCGGCGCGGTCGACCGATCGGTCCAATACCTCGAGCGCGATCAGCGCGTTCAGCAGGCCGTCGATATCGCGGCGCACGAGGTGTCGGTAGAGCCTCGTGATATCGGTCTGTTCCTGCTCCGTGAGTCGCCGACTCATGCCGTAGTCGTAGACGACGAGTCGGCCGTCCGCCGTCACCGCGAGGTTGCCGGGGTGTGGATCGGCGTGAAACACGCCGTCAACCAACCCCATCTTCAGATACGTTCGAGCGATCAGCGTGGCCATCTCGGTCCGGTCTCGTCCGGCCTCTGCGAGCGCGTCTTCGTCGGTGATCTTCGTTCCCTCGACGTACTCCATCGCGACGACCCGCTCGGAGCAGAGGTCGTCGTAGGTCGCCGGAATTCGGACCCGGTCGTCGTCGGCGAAGTTGTCCGCGATCGTCCGCATGATCTCGGCCTCGCGTGCGAAGTCCAGTTCCTCGAGGACGATCGCCTCGAAGTCGTCGGCGACGTTCTCGATCGAGTAGCGCTGGTCCTCGTCGGCGACGGCCCGGAGCAGCGGGACGAGCCCCCTGACGACGCGGAGGTCCCGCTCGATCATCGGCTCGAGGCCCGGTCGCCGAACTTTCAGCGCGATCCGCTCACCCTCGTACGCGACGGTGTAGACGAACGCCAGTGACCCCCCGGCGACCGGCTCGAGCGTCTCGAGATCGATGTCGTCGCCGAGTTCCGCTTCGACGACGGTCAGCGGATCACCGCCGGCGTCTTGGGGATCTCGTCTTGCAGCGTCGCGAACGCCTCGACGTAGATCGGCGGCACGAGGTCGGGGCGGGTCGACAGCACCTGTCCGATCTTGATAAATGCCGGCCCCAGGTCGATCATCGTTTCGGTCACCTGCCGGGCGCGCTTCCGGTGAGTGTCCTCGGAGACACGTCTCGGTGATCCGAACAGGAGGAACCGCCGACGGTCCCGGAGAACGGCGACCGCGAGCGGGAGGAACCGAACGAGGACCTGCAGGTAGCGGAGATAGTACCCTCTCATTCGCTCGTTGGCAGGGCGTCAATCGGTCGACAGTTCATACCCGGTCTTCGAACACCGGCCACAAATACGTCCGTGGTCGTTCCCGGTATCGTGCGGCCGGTCGATCGGTCCCGATCTCGAGGCCGCGAACGGTCGGCCGCCGCGGTCGTCTCCGGTAGCTACTTGGCCCGACCGGGCGACCCTCGGGTATGAGCGGACGCGGACCGAAACGGGAACTCGCAGAGAAGATCGCCGGGGAGATCACGCTGAGCGACGACCCCGGTGCCACGCTGCGCAAGTGGCGCACCGACTTCGACGTCTCACAGACCGATCTCGCGGCCGAGCTCGAGGTCTCGTCGTCGGTGATTTCGGACTACGAGAGCGGCCGCCGGGAGAGTCCGGGGATCGGCGTCGTCGGCCGCCTCGTCGAGGGACTGCTCGCGATCGACGAGCGCCGCGGCGGCGAGCGTATCCGACAGTACGGCCGCGTCCTCTCGGCGGGCTTCGACAGCGACGTCGTCTACGACCTGCGGGAGTACGCCACCTCGCTGCCCCTCGAGCAACTCCACGACGATCTCGAGGCGACCGAAGTGGCCGGCGGCGGCACCCAACAGGTCAGCGGCCACACGGTCATCGACAGTATCGAGGCGATCACGCGCCTCTCGACGGAGGAGTTCTTCCGACTCTACGGCCAGAGCACGAACCGCGTGCTCGTGTTCACCAACGTCACCCGCGGCGAGGGCGTCGGCATCGCGCTCCGAATGGTCAACCCGACGCCGAACGCCGTGATCCTCCACGGGCTCGAGGAGGAGAACCTCTGGGATCACGCGGGGGAACTCGCGCGCATCGACGGCTACTCGCTTGCGGTCACGTCGGCACCGCTCGACGACGTTCTCGAGCACCTCGTCACCCTCGAGTAGCGCCGTCCCGCGGTCAGCGGTGAGAGATGAGAGCGGTGAGCGACCCCGCGTCGCTCGACACTATTGGACAATCGTTCGGTTCATATTTCTCCTTTCGACGGAACGGATTTTCGATCCGATATTGATGGGAACGTAGCTCATATCGAACGGAAACCCGTGGGGTTTATTTCGTTGTCGCCGTATTTCCCTCGTAAGCGGGTATCCGGCTTCTGGATACCGCCTCGCATCTCTCTGGCTTCGGGCCCCTCGAGCAGTGCGTCGTCCACGGATCTGACGATCTGGTGATCCGACGATCACACTCGAGCGAGAGACGAGACGGACTCCGGCGCTGGTCGCGTGCTCCCCGACCCGGGTGAGTCGCGGCCTCGCTACACCATATTCAGATCAATGACAAAAGACCTCGAACGAGACCTCGGACTGCCGTCGGTGATGGCGATCAGTATCGGTGCGATGATCGGGAGCGGGATCTTCATCCTGCCGGCGTTAGCGATCAAAATCGCCGGCCCGGGCGTCGTCGTCGCGTACTTGCTCGCGGGGCTGCTCGTGGTTCCCGCCGCGTTGAGCAAGTCCGAAATGGCGACGGCGATGCCCGAAGCCGGCGGCACGTACATCTTCATCGAACGCGGGATGGGGCCGATACTGGGGACCGTCGCGGGCGTCGGCACGTGGTTCTCACTCGCGTTCAAGGGCGCGCTGGCGCTCGTCGGCGGCGTTCCCTACCTCGTGCTCCTGTTCGATCTGCCGGTCAAACCCGTCGCGCTCACCCTCGCAGTGGTCCTCATCGCCGTCAACGTCTTCGGAGCCAAACAGACCGGCCAGTTGCAGGTCGCGATCGTCGTCGTCATGCTGGCCGCGCTGGCGTGGTTCGTCGGCGGCGGGGCGCCGGGAATCGACCCCGGCCAGTTCGACGGCTCGTTTGACGACGGCATCGGCGGCTTGCTCGCCGCCACCGGCCTCGTCTTCGTCTCCTACGCGGGCGTCACCAAGGTCGCGAGCGTCGCCGAGGAGATCGAAGACCCCGGCCGAAACATCCCGCTGGGCATCCTCGGCTCGCTGACGTTCACCACGGTCCTGTACGTCCTCATCGTCGCGGTGATGGTCGGCATCTCGCCGCTCGAGTCCCTTGCAGATTCGGAGACGCCGATGGCGATCGCCGCCGAGGGGGCACTCGCCCAACCCGGCGTCATCGCCGTGGTGCTCGCGGCGATCCTCGCGCTCGTCAGCACTGCCAACGCCGGCATCCTCTCCTCGTCGCGGTACCCCTTCGCGATGAGCCGCGATAATCTCGCGCCGCCCCGTTTTGCGACCGTCAGCGATCGGTTCGGCACGCCGATCACCGCCATCACGCTCACCGGTGGCGTCATGCTCGTCCTGATCGCGTTCGTCCCTATTCTCGAGATCGCCAAACTCGCGAGCGCGTTCCAGATCCTCGTGTTCATCCTGATCAACGTGGCCCTGATCGCGTTCCGCCACGCCGACGTCGAGGAGTACGAGCCGAGCTTCGAGTCGCCGCTGTACCCGGCGATGCAGCTCTTCGGCATCGCGAGCGGCTTCGTCTTGCTCACCCAGATGGGGACCGTCGCCCTCGCGGGCGCGGCCGTCATCACCGCGGGCAGCATCGGCTGGTACTGGGTCTACGCGCGTCCGCGGATCGACCGCGCCGGGATCGCCGTCGACACGGTCCGCCGAACGACCGGCCGCTCGGCCGTCGACCGAACCGAAGACGCGCTCGAGTCGAATACCGCGAACGTCCTCGTCGCGCTGACCGAAGGGACCGGCGAAGCCCGCGAGCGGCAACTGATCCGCATCGCCGCGGACGTCGCGCGCGAACGCGGCGGCGGGGTCACGGTCATCCAGTTCGACGAGGTGCCCGACCAGGTGTCGCTGGGCTACGCCTCCGAGACGCAGTCGCCGGCGGACCTCGAGTTCGAGGAACAGACCGGAGAGCTGTGCGAGGAGTTCGATGTCCCGATCACCTACGGGGAAATCGTGAGCCACGACACGAAACACGCGATCGTCAACTTCGCGGCCCACGAGGGGGTCGACGCGCTGTTGATGGAGCGCCAGCCCGGCGGGCTCCGCCACCAGTTCATCGGGAGTCCGATCGAGTGGGTCCTCCATCGCGCCCCCTGTGACGTCGTTCTCGTCGAGGACCGCGACTTCGATGCCGTCGGGGAGGTCACGGTACTCACCGATCGGAGCCCGTTCGATCCGTCGAAGGTCAGGATCGCCGACGCGCTCGCCACCGAGCTAGACGCGACGGTCCGGCTCGTGTACGCGATCGAGTCGTCGGCTTCGACCGATCTCAGACGGACGATCGAGGACTATCAGGACGAACTCGTCGACCTCTGTTCCGCGCCGGTCACGACCGAAATCGTCGAGACTGACGGCTCGGTCGAGGGACTGATCACGGTCGCTCAGACCGCCGAGTTCCTCGTCATCGGCCGCGACGGCGGCCGGCTGCAGACCGTCCTCGGGAACGACCTCGCGGACCGGCTCATCGACGCGACCGAGTCGCCCGCACTCGGCGTGCACGCACACGACACCCACCGACCGGGGCTGCTCGGCCGGATCGTCGAACGGTTCGTCTTCTGACCGTAGTCGGTCGGTTCGGCTCGGGCCGGCTCCACTCGTTTCTGACGGCTCGAGTCGCTATCGAGCGCAGAGAGAGAGGGAGAAGAGGAGAACGAACGAGTGAGCGAGAGAACGACCGCTGCCGAGGTACGACGCCTGACTCGCGGCGAAAACGAGCCGATTCAGGCGATCTGGTCTTCGTACTCGTCGGCCGAGAGGAGCGCCTCGAGGTCGTCGAGGTCGTCGGCCTCGATCTCGAGCATCCAGCCCTCGCCGAAGGGATCCTCGTTGACGAGTTCGGGGGCGTCGAACAGGTCGTCGTTGATCGCGACGACCTCGCCGCCGACGGGCGCGTAGAGATCGGAGACGGCCTTGATCGATTCGACGACGCCGAACTCCGCCTCTTGGGCGAGTTCGTCGCCCTCGTCGGGGGGTTCGACGAAGACCACGTCGCCGAGTTCGTCCTGTGCGAAGTCGGAGATACCCACGCGGACGACGCCGTCGGTCTCGAGTGCCCACTCGTGCGATTCCAGGTACCGTCTATCGTCGGGAACGTCGAAGCTCATTGTACTGTGTCGATGAAGGGTGTGGTTTCAACTCTTGCTTTTTTCGACTGGCCGCGGACGACGACCTGCAGGGTGGTCCCCGGCTCCGCGTACTCGACCGGCACGTAGCCGAGGCCGATCGGTTTCTCGAGGGTCGGGCTCATCGTGCCGCTGGTGACGGTGCCGATGACCCGGCTCTCGGTGGTCGTGATATCGTAGCCGTGGCGCGGCACCCCGCGGTCGATCAACTGGAAGCCGACGAGTCGCTCCTCGACGCCGCTTTCCTCGATCGCAGCCAGCGCGTCCCGGCCCACGAACTCGGTATCGAGGGCCACGGTGAAACCGATACCGGCCTCGTAGGGCGTCCGTGGGTTCGACTCAGTATCGAACTCCTGGCCGGCGAGCAACAAGCCGGCCTCGATGCGGAGCGTGTCGCGAGCCCCGAGCCCGCAGGGCTGGCAGTCGATCGCCGTCCAGATCTCCTCGGCGGCCGCCCACGGGACGATCAGTTCGAAGCCGTCCTCGCCGGTGTAGCCCGTCCGAGCCGTCCAGCAGTCGACGTCCTCGATCGTCGCGTACTGGGCCTCGAACCGGTCGAGATCGGTGACCGATTCCTCGGCGACGCCCTCGAGCAGGTCGGCCGCGTTCGGTCCCTGCACGGCGAACATCGCGTACTCGTCGGTCCGGTTGTCGACGGTCGCCTCGAGGTCCCAGTCGTTGCGGTAGCTGAGCCACCGTTCGTGGGTCGCCTCGTCGGTGCCGGCGTTCGGGACGAAGAGGTAGATCGGATGGGACTCGTCGGGCAGCCGATAGACGACGGTGTCGTCGATGATGAGCCCGTCCTCGTCGGTGATGGCGGCGTACTGGGAGTCGCCGACCGCCAGCCGGGACACGTCGTTCGACGTCAGCCGTTGCATCAACGCCGTCGCGTCCGGGCCGGTGACGTGAATCTGACCCATATGTGAGACGTCGAAGACCCCGACATCCTCACGGACGGCCGCGTGCTCGGTCCGAATCGAATCGAACTCGACCGGCATGTCCCAGCCGCCAAACTCCGTAAACTTCGCCCCGCGATCGTCGTGTATCCCACGTAACGGCGGCGTCTGAAGCGGCATATCCGGAACGTCATTCGCGGAGTAGTAATGTCTTTTCGTCGTTCGAGCACGCTCGGCCGTTCGAGGCGGGCGCTCGAGGCGGTGAAGGATGTGGAGTCGGTGAGGGAAGGAACCAACGGCCGTCGTCGAAACCGATCGCCCGCAGGCGGCGTAACTGATTCCAATTACAACGCGAGAAGCTACCGTCTCCGGTTGCCGAAAACATATGGCTGAAAATAACGTAGCCGGGAAACAGTATGAGTGCCCCGACGCTCGAGCCACAGGCCGACTGGAACCAGTTGTACATCGACGGCGAGTGGCGCGAGGCCACCGGCGGCGAAACCATCCCGGTCGAGAACCCGGCGAAACAGGAAGTGTTTACCGACGTACCCGCCGGGACCGAGGCGGACGTCGACGCCGCCTACGAGGCGGCCGAGGCCGCACAGTCGGACTGGGCGGCAACGCCTCGAGAAGAGCGAAACGAGATCGTCCAGAATCTGCTCGAGGAACTCAACGCGAACTTCGAAGAGATTGCCGGCCTGCTCGCGACCGAGGCGGGCACCCCCGGCTACCGCGCGATGGGCGAGTTCGCCACCGCGACCGGCGACGTGGAGATGGCACTGGAGTTAGAACCGCCGGAAGAGGAGGTCCGGCCGTCCTCGTCGATCGACGACAAGGACAACCACATCGTCCACGAACCGGTCGGCGTCGTCGGCGTCATCTCGCCGTGGAACTTCCCGCTGCATCTCTCCCTGCGAGCGCTCGCACCCGCGATCGCGCTGGGCAACACCGTCGTCTTGAAGCCGGCGACGGACACGCCGATCACCGGCGGGCTGCTCATCGCGACGCTCTGTGAGGCTGCGGGCGTCCCCGACGGCGTCGTCAACGTCGTCACCGGCCGCGGCTCGGCCATCGGCGACCGGATCGCCGGCCACCCGATCCCGCGGGTCGTCTCCTTTACCGGCTCGACGCCCGTCGGCAAGGGCGTCGCCGAGACGGCCGGCAAGAACCTCGCGCTGCCCGCCCTCGAGCTGGGGGGCAACGCGCCCTTTATCGTCACCGACGAGGCAGACCTCGAGCGGGCCGCCCGCGCCGGCGCGTTCGGCACCTTCTTCCATCAGGGGCAAGTCTGTATCTCGATCAACCGCCATCTGGTCCACGAGGACCTCTACGACGAGTACGTCGACCTGCTCGTCGATCACGCCGAGTCGCTCGTCATCGGCGACCCCTCCGAAAACGAGGATGTCACCTTCGGGCCGGTCCAGAACGAAACCCAGCGCGACGATCTGGTCGAGTTCATCGAGGGCTCGCTCGAGGACGGCGCGACCCTCGAGACCGGCGGCGAAGCCGACGGCCTCTTCGTCGAGCCGACGGTCCTCTCGGACGTGACCAACGACATGCCGACGGCCTGTAACGAACACTTCGGCCCCGTGGCACCCGTAATCCCGTTCTCGGACGACGACGAGGCCATCGAGTTGGCAAACGACACTGAGTACGGCCTCTCGGCGGCGGTCTTCTGCGAGGACGAGGAGCGCGCTCGATCCCTCGCCGACCGCGTCGAGGCGGGTATGGTCCACATCAACGACCAGCCGATCAACGAGGACCACAACGCGCCCTTCGGCGGCGTCAAACAGTCCGGCCTCGGCCGGTATCACGGCGAGTGGATCACTCGAGAACTCACCGAGCCCAAGTGGATCTCCGTGCAGGGAGAAGAGCGCGATTACTTCATTTTCGAGTGATGCGGTGAGCGGCCGGCTGCGCCGCCGTCAGCGCTACCGTCCCCGTTCCTCGAGTCCCAACGTGTACTCGCCGCTACCGGCAGTCGCGTAGACGTAGAACCGGAACGTCTCGTCACCCTCGAGCGAGAGCGTCATCGATTCGATCGCATCCGTTCCCGTCAACGACTCGTCGTAGCTCCACTGGTCCGGTTTGCTGCCGTCGGTGGTCACGTAGAGGTCGACGTCGCCGTCGGCGGGCCCGTCGATCGAGATCGTGATCGCGCAGGGATCCGTGGTGTTCAACCCGTAGCTGTACCGATCGCTCTCGCCCCACCAGCCGCTGCCGTCGAGGGTGCCGCTCGCGCTCGCGGTGACGGTCTCGTCGCCGCACTCGCCGCCGGACTCGTCTTCGCTTGCGCCGTCGCTGTCGTCCGAAAACGGATTGGTTTCGACCGCTGCGGCCGCGTCGACGCGGCCGTGACCCTGTTCGTTCTCGTTGAGGCCGACATCGGTCGCGGTCGCCCGCAGGTGCTCGCGGAGTTCCGCCCGCGAGAGGTCGGGATGGGCCGAGAGCGCGAGGCCCGCCACGCCCGAGACCACCGGCGCTGCCATCGACGTCCCCGACATCCGTGCGTAGTCGTTCCCGGTCACGCTCGAGACGAGCCGGGTGCCGGGCGCGGCGAGTTCGACCGCCGAACCGGTGTTCGAAAAAGAGGCGATCGAATCGCCGTCCTCGAGCGCGGCGACGGCGACGACGGTGTCCTCCGCCGCGGGCGAGAAGACGCGGTCACTGCCGTCGTTACCGGCCGCACCGACAAGGAAGACGCCGCGGTCGGCCGCGTACTCGCAGGCCGCGGTCAGCGTGTCGTATGCGCCGTCGACGCCCAGCGAGAGGTTGACGATGTCGGCTCCGGCGTCAGCAGACCACTGAATCGCGTCGGCGATGTCCGAGAGCGATCCCACGCCGTTCTCGTCGAGCGCGCGGGCCGAGAGCAGCGAGCAGTCGCTGATGCCCGCGTGGCCGGTGCCATCGTCGGTCCCGCCCGCAGCGACGCCGCCGACGTGGGTGCCGTGGTCCGCTCCCTGGGCCGGGTACGGATCGCCGTCGCCGTCGATGAAGTCCTCGCCGACTCGGTCGTCGACGCACGCCTCGAGCGCGGGGTGGTCGTACTGAATCCCCTGATCGACGACGGAGATGACCACGTCGTCGCTGCCGCGGGTGGTCTCCCAGGCAGTCTCGCAGCCGATCTGCTGGGGGGCGTGTTGGCGGCCGTAGTAGGGATCGTCGGGCTCGAGGAGCGACTCGACGGTCGCGTTCGGCTCCGCGTACTCGACGGCCGGCGAGTCGGTGATCGCGTCGATGAACGCCTCGCGAGCGTGCTCGGGTGCGTCCGTCGGGAACTCCACGACGGCGTAGCGAATCGTCTCGTTCGTGTGCACGACATCAGCGTTGCCCGGAACGGCGGTGCGGGCCTCCGCCGCCACGTCCGTCGCCGACGGGGAGACGCCGACCAGGATTTCGTCTTTCTTCGGCCCCGGATCGCGGCCGGGCGTCGCACTCGCGACGCCGCTCGAGCCGAGCAGGCCGCCGACGGCGATCGAGCCAGCGCCGGTCAGAATCGTTCGGCGGTCGTAGGTTCGGTCGGGGGTGTCATCGGGGGGACCGTTCTGTCTCATAGGGACGACAGTCATCTGGACCTGAAATTAGTAAACTCTTATCGAACTCAGAATTGTTTCATTGGACAAATATCGACTTGATCTAGTTAGAATCGAAGAAGAACCGCACTTATACTGAGGACATGTGGAGGGCGGTGCTGAAAGGGCGATACGAGCGCCGAGAAACCGCCGCGGCGTTTTCGGGTCGCTGACCGGAACCGGGATTGGCTCGGCGCGGCTCGCCCACCGTCGCGTTTCGTCACATCTATCTCGCGGCCACGGGAATTCCGTGGTATGTTCGACCGCGTTCGCGCCCGTCTCGCCCAGTCAGGCGATCCACAGCACGACGCCGAGCCGGCGGTGGGCCTGTTCGTCGACGGGCCGAACGTCTTCCGCGACGAGTTCAACGTCGACCTCGACGATCTCCGCGACGCGGCCCGCGAACTCGGACGGGTCGGCGTCATCCGCGTCTACCTCGACGAACACGCCACGCCCGGCCTGATACAGGCCGCCGAGGCCCGCGGCTTCGAGGTGATCGTCACCAGCGGCGACGTCGACGTGAAACTCGCCGTCGACGCGACCGCGCTGGCCGGCGACGGTACCGTCGACCGGCTCGCGATCGCCTCGCGGGATACCGACTTCAAGCCCGTCCTCGAGTACGCGGGCACCGTCGGCGTGGAAACGATCGCGATCGCGCCGGGGTCACACGGCCGCTCGGACGCGCTGCAGAACGCGGCCGACGACGCGATCACGCTCGAGCCGTGAGCCGGCCCTGAATCGCTGAAAACGAGGGATATCCGATTCGACGGAGCGCTACCTGTCGTAAGAGCTCTCGCCGACGACCTCGACGAACTCGCCGCGACCGCTGGCGGCGGCCTCGTCGAACTCCGTGACGCGGACTCGAACCTGCTTCTCGATGCAGTCCGGCCCGGCACCCTCGACGATCAGTTCGGTATCGCCGATATAGGCCCGGCCCGACGTGCCGTTCGATTCCGCGATGAAGACGTCGACCTCGCTGCCCTGCTCGAGGGCGGGCCGGGACGTGCGGAAGCGCCAGCCCTTGAAGTACTTGCCGAGGAGGCTCATACGCGAGCCACCTCCTCGGTTTCGCGGTCGGTCACGTACTCGCGGCCGAAGCCGGTCAGCGCGGCGATGATAAAGACGGCAACCAACAGCCAGCCCTGAAAGACGTACGGGACGACGTCGATCGGCGTGACGATCATCGACTGCTCGAACCACTCGTAGTCGCCGGGCAGTTGCTGCATCGCGCCGTAGGCGGCGAGGACCCCGCCCGACCACGGGAAGATGTAGCCCATGGCGGCGGTCTGGCCGTCCAAGATGTTCGCCCGGCGGTAGCCGTTCAGGTTGAACCGCTCGCCGATCTTCGAGATGTAGGGGCCGATCGCGACCTCGGCGGCGGTGTTGATCGTGATGATCGCGTTGATCAGCGCCGCGGTGCCGACCATCGTGAGTTCGGCGTTGCGCACGTTCGTCGCGAGGTTCTCGATGGACCACTCGAGCAGCACCTCGAAGGCCCCGCCGCGGATCATGATCTGGGCCGCACCGATGATCAGGAGGACGAGGATCGAGAGTTCGAGGAATCCAGCCACGCCGCTCATCAGACTCCCGGTGACACCGACCGCGTCGGCGTCCTCGACGATCGTGAGGATCGGCAGGGACTCGAGCGGTTGAGCCAGCGGCGCGTCCTCGGGCGCGTTGAACATGACGATATCGCCGAGACTCGCCAGGCCGAAGACGAGGTTGAAGACGATCGCGATGACGATCCCCCACGAGATCGCCTCGACGATGTGGCGACCGGCGACGGCCGCGCCGATCACGGCCAGCATCGAGATCACGTGGACGAGGCCGATAGCCTCGCTACTCTCGAGGAAGATCGCTTGGGCCTCTGCACCGACTTCGAGGCCGCCCATCATCCCGCCGGCGACGACGTAGCCGACGAAGGCGATGACGGCGGCGACGATGACGTACTTGAACCGGGAGGCGACGACGCCCCCGATGTCGGCGTCCTGCGTGACGGCGCTGACGATCGTCGTGTCGCTGACGGGCGCGAGGTTGTCGCCGAAGATCGCTCCCGAGAGGATCGCTCCGAACAGCAAGACGGGGTTCGCGCCGAGCAAGACGCCGGCCGGGAAGAACAGGCCGACGAATGCGACGCTCGAGCCATACCCCGTCCCGATTCCGGTCGTGAAGACGGCGGCGAGGATGAACGTGATCGCTGGGAACAGCGCTGCACCGACGCCGGCGGCGTCGGCCAGCCAGACGAGGCCGCCGACGAAGCCGCCGTCCTGCAGGAGCTGGGCGAACATGCCGGCCCAGATCCACGCCACGATCGCCGTCACCGCGACGGGCTGGGTCATCCCCTCGAAGATCGTGTTGGCGTAGTCCTTCCAGTCACCCCGGGCGAAGAACATCCCGACAATGAGTCCGACCAGGATACCCACGATGAGGCCCCCGGTATCGCCGATCCGCCAGAGGGCGGTCTGGACGATGGCCCAGACGATGAAGAAGGCGATCGGGAACGCGCTCATCCCGCGGCCGCCGTAGAACTCGACGGTCGGCCCGCCCTCGGTTTCGCCGCCGATGAACTGGTCGGCCGCCCCCTCGTCGGACGGCGACTCTCCGTTCGCACTCATACTCGATCACTCATACTGTGACACATTCTCACTATTTGGATGGGTCATAATAACTATTGTTGACAGATTTGTCCAATTCGATCGTCGATCGGTATCAATCCTTTACTCAGTACGGCCGAAGGTTGTGATTTACCTATCGAATTCCGATCGGATCTCGGCCGATCCTCGATCGGTTTTCCGCACCCGCTTGCGATCGGCGCTCTCCGTGCCGAAGTCGGTGACCTTTCCAGCGCGGACCGCCCAGTAGCGGCTATGATCGACGAGACGCCGGTCTTGGACGACCACCTCCACCTCGATCCGGACCATCACCGCGGTATCGACGCCGTTCGGGACTTCGCTCGGCTGGGCGGGACCCACCTGCTCGTGGTGAACAAACCCTCCTGGCACCTCGGCGTCGAGGCCGAGTCCGGCGAGGACTTCCGCGAGGTCTTCGAACGCACCATCGACATCGTCGACGAAGCCTCGAGCGAACTCGAGGGCCGCGCGTGGCCCGTCTTGGGAGTCCATCCGGGACTCGTTTCGCGGCTGGTCGACGACCGCGACTTCGCCCCCGAGGAGGCTCGAGACCTCATGCAAGCGGGGATCGATGTCGCCGCCGAATACGTCGCTGCGGGCGAGGCGCTGGCGCTGAAATCCGGCCGGCCACACTACGAGGTCGACGACGCGGTCTGGGACGCCTCGAACGCAGTCATGCGCCGCGCGTTCGAACACGGGGCCGACCTCGAGTGTGCCGTCCAGTTGCACGCCGAAGCCAGCGAGGACATGACCGCGGTCGCAACGTGGGCCGAGGAGGCCGGCATGCCCGCCCACAAAGTCGTCAAACACTACGCGAGCGGCCGGCTCGAGGGGCCGACGCCGAGCGTCATGTGCGACAAGGAGCGGCTCGAGACCGCCGTCGAGCGCGGCGAGCTGTTCCTGATGGAGACCGACTACATCGACGACCCCGATCGGCCGGGCGCAGTGCTCGGTCCGAAGACGGTCCCCCGGCGGGTCCGGTGGCTCCTCGAGAACGGCCACGACGAGGCGGTCCGGAACGCCCACGTCGAGACGCCGAAGCGAGTGTACGGGATCGATACGGAGGCGACGCTCGATCGAACGGAGTAACCACTGATTACGTTTGCTCGAGTGCGGACAGCAACGACGCTCAAGTGTACAGGAGAGTCGATAGAGTGGCTGTACGCTCCCTTGACTGGTTCTTCCGCCTCGGTTAAACATTCACTCGAGCCGTCCAGTGTAGAGAAAGGCATTTCAAGCGGCCGGTGTAGGTGTCTGTATGAGCAATCCCCCGACCGAGTTCTACTCGGAGGAACGCTGGCAGAACTGGATCGATCGCATCAAAGACGAAGACATCGATCCGGAGGACGAAGACTCGGCTCGACTCCTGCTCAACCTGCAGGACGACACGGCGATCGCGATCGCCAAGATCGTCGCCGCCTACGACGACGGGGAACTCGGCGAGGAGGAAACGCTCGAGGAGATCAACGATGTCCGCGAGATCGTCCTGAGCGAGGTCGACATCGAGGACGAGGAGAAACTGATCCTCGTCGACGGCGTCCAGACGAGTCTGGTCTGTGTCTTCTTCGCGGCCGAGGAGTACGTCGCCAACGGCCCGGCCGAGGAGGGCACCGTCGGCGACTACCTCAGCGCGGCGGCCGACGCCGAAGCCGAGGAGGACTTAGACGCCGCGCTCGGCTACGCGGCGCAGGCGGGGACGCTGATCATCGACGAGCAGGAACTCGACATGACCGTTGCCGAGGACCTCGACTACGGCCTCGTGACGGAGTGGATCAACGGCCTCGACAGCCTCCAGAGCGCGATGAGCGACCCCGAGGTCGTCGAGGAAGACGAATAGCCGCGTTCGCGGTTGCGGGTTCGCGTATTCTCAAGGCACTGTAGCTGGCACCTGAGTAGCCGCGGGTGAGCCGCCACGACCGACGGCCGCATAGGCTCCTGCCTGGATCAGCGAAACGGCATGGGACGGTCTCGTCGGTTTGCGGAGCAGCAGTGACTCGAGTGGCGACCGTTTTATCGACAACCGTCGAAACACCGAACGACAATACCTTGTATCGTCACCTGTATTGACCAGACATGACTGCAGTCGGTATCGACGCCGTCGAAATTTGGACCGGGAACCTCAAACTCGACCTCCCCGGTACGTTCGCCCCGGAGAAGGGCGAAGACCCGGAAAAGTACACGAAGGGACTCGGCCTCAACGCCAGTTCGTTCCCCGACAGTTACGAGGACATCGTCACGATGGGCGCAAACGCCGCCCATCGGTTGATGGAACGCAAGGGCCTCGAGCCCGACGATATCGGCCGTATCGACGTCGCGACCGAGAGCGCGTTCGACAACTCCAAGCCGGTTTCGACGTACGTCGCTGGCTGTCTCGAGCAGGTCTACGAGTCGGACTTCCACCACGCGAACAAGGGCGAACGGAAGTTCGCCTGTATCGCGGGGACCCAGAGCTTAGACGACGCGTACAACTGGATCCGCGCGGGCCGCAATCGCGGCCGCTCGGCGCTGGTCATCGCGACCGACACCGCACTGTACGCCCGCGGTGACGACGGCGAGGCGACCCAGGGTGCCGGTGCCGTCGCGATGCTGATCAGCGAGGACCCGAACCTGGTCGAACTCTCCGCCGAACAGGGTTACGGCTCGGCCGACGAGACGGACTTCCTCAAGCCCAACCAGCAGTTTCCGAGCGTCGACGGCAAACGCTCCGTGCAGGTCTACCTCGCGCGGATGCGCGAAGCCCTCGAGGACTACGAGAGCGTCGCGGGCGAGGTCCATCCCGACGACCTCGTCTTCGCTCCGTTCCACACGCCGTTCCCGGGCATGGTCCGGAAGGCCGCCCTGCTCGCCTACCGCCACATCACCCGCAACACGGAGTTCGAGGACGAACTGGCGGAAGAGATCGGTCGCCAACCCCGCCCCGAGGCGTTCGACTCGGACGAGGAGTACCGCGACGCCCTCCGGGAGTATATGGACCTCCTCAAGGACACCGAGCAGTACGCCGAGTGGTACGACACGACGATCGACCCGACGCTGACGATCGCTCGGGAGGTCGGCAACTGGTACACCGGCTCCGTCCACGTCGCCCGCGCGAGCGCGCTCAAACACGCCCTCGAGCAGGACCGCGAGATGACCGGCGAGCAACTGCTCGTCGGCTCCTACGGCAGCGGCGCGCAGGCCGAGATCCACTCCGAGACGGTTCGGGAGGGCTGGGCCGAGGAGATCGAGGCCCTGAACGTCGACGAACAGCTCGCCGAGCGCTACGAGATGTCGTGGGACGACTACGAGGAGATCCACGACGCCCACAACCACGAGATGGATGTCGATGTCGAGGAGTTCACGACGCCGAGCGAGGAGTTCGTCTTCGACGGCTGGGGCCGCATGGGCGAGCGGAAGTATCGATACGTCGAGTAGCGGTTTTTTAGCGTAGATTTTTGCGAGCGAGCGCGAAAGCGCGAGCGAGGAAAAAGGTACGTCGGCATGGACGAGCGGAAGTACCGGTACGTGGAGTAGCGGTTTTTGGTGGGGATTTTTGCGAGCGAGCGCGCCTGCATGAGCGCGTGAACTGTCTCTGAGACCCGTCTCTCGAGCTCCCGCCAGGACCGATCTCGCAGCGGGAATCGTTGCAGTGGACTAATCTATCGGGACGTTGCAGCCGGACGTATGGCAGATCGCCCCGAGCCGCCGGCATGGGCCGTCGAACAACCCGTCCTGACCGCGCTCGCGCTGGTCGCTGTCTTCCTCGGGCTGCTCATCATCCTGCCGTACCTGCAGTACGTCCTCTTCGGGGTCGTCCTCGCGTACATCCTGTTGCCGCTCCAGCAGCGTCTCGAGCGGTACGTCCGGCCGATGATCGCGGCCTCGATCACGATCGTGGTCGCGGTGATTGCCATCTTACTCCCGATCGTCTACATCCTCAGCGTCGCGCTCCGCCAGACGAGCCAGCTCGTGACCGCGGTCCGGAACGGGGATGTCGACCTCGAGATGATCGAGTCGATGGTCGCCGAAACGGGGTACAACGTCGATTTGACGGCTCTTTACGAATCGTATCAGGGCACGATTACGGGCGGGGTACAGGGGCTGGCAACCGGTGCGCTGGACGTCGTCGGCGGGCTGCCGGGGATCGCGATCGGGCTGACGATCACGCTGTTCGTCTGTTTCGCACTGTTGCGCGACGGCGACCGGCTGGTCGACTGGCTGTATCGGGTCGTCCCGATCGACGACGATGTCCAGCGGGAACTGTTCGAGGAACTGGACCGGCTCATGCAGGCGTCGGTCATCAGCAACGTCCTCGTCGCGGCGATTCAGGCCGTGATGCTGGGCGCTGGGCTCGCGATACTGGGGATCCCCGCAGTCGTGTTGCTCACCGTCCTCACGTTCCTGCTCACGCTTCTACCACTCGTCGGCGCGTTCGGCGTCTGGCTCCCCGTTTCGATCTATCTCCTTGCGACGGGACGAACCGTCGCCGCGGCCGCGCTCGCGGTCTACGGCCTCCTTGTCACCCTCTCGGATACTTATCTCCGGCCCGCGCTCATCGGCCGGACCGGCGCGATCAACTCCGCGATCATCGTCGTGGGCATCTTCGGCGGGCTCCTCACGTTCGGCGCGGTCGGCCTGTTCATCGGCCCCGTCGTCCTCGGCGGCTCGAAGGTCGTCCTCGACATCTTCGCTCGAGAGCGGACCGGCGGATCGGCGGCCGAGACGGGGTCGGAGCCCCCTACCGAGGACGCAGCCGCCGGGTCCGGAGCGACGGCCGACGGCGACGGCTGATGGCCCGTTCGCCGATCGATCAGTCGCCTTTCCAGTCGCCCGACTCGACCCCGTGTATCTCGCCTTTCGCCTCCCGCTCGTTCGGCCACAGCCCGATCGCGAACACGGCCGCGAAGAACAGGGCGAGGGCGGCCGCGACGAGCGCGCCGTGGATACCCGGCAGTTCGGCGGCCTCAGTCCACTGCTGTTCCGGGGTGAACAGCGTGACCTTGAACCCCAGCCGACGCCGGCCACCGCGAAGAGGAGGCCATAAACCCGACGGATTCGGCGTGAGAGCGCCTCCCGAGTCGAGACCTTGAACGTGGGGTATCGGAGGTCGTCGCTCAACTCCTCGCGCCAGGCCGAGTGTTCGACCCCGGTCGGCTCCAAGGCGTTCGCGAACACGTTTTCCTGAACGAACCGGACGCGGGCGCGCCAGTGGTCGTAAAACCGGTAGCGTCGCACCTCGAAGAACAGGAAGATCGACAGGACGAAGATCCCGATCAGGAGCAGGAAGGCGGGCATGTTCCGACTCGAGAAGACGAGCGAGAGCACGGCGGCGAGCAGCGTGATCGCCCAGTCGGTCGTTCGGTCGATCCGGTCCTGTGCGCTGTTGGCCTGACTGACCTCGCCGCGGTAGAAGTGCGGCAGGACGTCGAGCAGGAATTCGGATTCGTTCGCGACCGCCGCGCCGATCTCCTGGTCGTCGCGGTCGAGCGGACCGTCCCCGTCGTCGCTGTCGGTCATGGGACCCCTCGACATCACCGCCGGGTATAGTCGCGCGTGTGGCGACTGCAGGGGTCGGAACCGCGACCGTGGCTGTGGCTACCGGTCGGTCACGCCAAACGGGTGCGTTCATTACCCCCTACCCGCTAGAGGCCAGTATCGTGTCTCGGATCGAACGCTGCGATCGGCGCGGGTGGGGCGCGAACGGTTCGATCGATCGAGACCACGCTTAGTCATGCACGGATCACACGCCACGGGGAGCCCGTACGCTCCCCACACGGAGGAGGACCGCACGGCGATGCTCGAGGCGGTCGACGCGGACACTGTCGAGGACCTCTTCGACATTCCCGCCGACGTCCGGTTCGAGGACGGTTTCGATATCGACGCGCGAACGGAGCGGGAGACGCGGCGGCTGGTTCGCTCGGTGCTCGGTCGCAACGACGACCTGACCGAACTGCTCGGGCGCGGCCACTACGGCTACTACATCCCGTCGCTGGTCGACCATCTCGCGGACCGCTCGGAGTTTCTCACGTCTTACACGCAGTACCAACCCGAGATCTCGCAGGGGTTCCTGCAGGCCCTGTTCGAGTACCAATCGCTGCTGGTCGAACTGACCGGCCTCGAGGTCGCGAACTGCTCGATGTACGACGCGGCGACGGCACTCGGCGAGGCCGCGACGCTGGCCGACCGCATCCGCGACACCACTGGCCACCGCGTGCTTGTCCCCGAACGCCTGCGCGCGGAACGGCAAAGCACCCTCGAGAACTACGTCGCCGGCACCGACCTCGCCGTCGAGACCTATCCGGTCGAGGACGGCAACGTCGATCTCGCGGCGCTCGAGGAAACGATCGACGAGGAGGTCGTCATGCTCTACGCCGAGAACCCCACGGTACGCGGGACGATCGAGGAGCACCTCGATGCGGTCGGCGACCTCGCCAACGACAACGACGCGCTCTTCGTCCTCGGCTCGGACCCGATCGCGCTCTCCGTGTTGCAGCGTCCTGCCGATGTCGGTGCCGATGTCGTCATCGGCGACGCGAGCGTGCTCGGCCTCCCGACGAGCTACGGGATGGGGCTAGGCCTGTTCGCGACGCGAGAGGACTACCTTCGGCAGGTTCCCGGCCGACTGGTCGGGGCCAGCGAGGACGCGACCGACCGCCGGGCGTTCACGCTCACCCTGCAGACCCGCGAACAGCACATCCGCCGGGAACGGGCGACGAGTAACATCTGTACGAATCAGGCGTGGGTCGCGCTCCGGACTGCGATGCACGCCGCCGTCCTCGGCCCGAGCGGCATGGTCGACCTCGCGGAGCGCGACGTGCGGCGAGCGCGGGACCTCGCGGCCCGCCTCGACGGCATCGTCGGCGTGAAAGCGCCGGTCCACGATCGGCACCACCTCCGGGAGTTCGTCGCCCGCGTCGACCAGCCCGCGACGGCCGTCGCCGAGGACCTCGAGCGACGCGGCTTCGCGGTCCACGTCCTCGGGGACCACGAGATTCAAGTCTGCGTCGCCGGCGTCTCCGACGACCGAATCGATCGATTCGCCGAGGCCTTCGCGGAGGTGGCGCGATGAGCGACGACCGACCCGTCGGCGAGGCGAATTCGCGCTACGATCAGGCCAGATACATCGAGAACGGCGAGTACGAACCGCTGCTCTCGGCAAAGGATCTGACGCGAGTCGAGATCGGCGGCGGTAGCGGTGACGGTGGCGACGAGAGCGATGGCACCGGCAGCGACGCCTCGCCGCTCCCCGACGACCTCACCCGCGACTCCCTCGAGCTTCCGGAACTCTCCGAACCCGAACTGGCCCGCCACTACACGCGGCTCTCCCAGATGATCTACGGGATCGACAGCGGGCCGTACCCGCTGGGATCGTGTACGATGAAGTACAACCCGAAGTTCACCGAGGACGTGGCGGCGCTGCCCTCGGCCGCCGTCCACCCCGACCGGTCCGAGGGATCAGTTCAGGGCACTCTCGAGTTGCTGTACCGGCTGCAGGACTATCTGGGTCGGATCGGTGGGATGGACGCGGTGACGCTCCAGCCGCCCGCCGGCGCGGCCGGCGAGTTCGTCGGCATCCGCGTCGCCGCGGCCTACCACGAGCACAACGGCGAGGGCCACCGCGACGAGGTCATCGTCCCCGAGAGCGCCCACGGGACCAACTTTGCCAGCGCCGCGTTGGGCGGCTACGACGTCGTCTCCCTACCAAGCGACGACGAGGGGCGGGTCGATCTCGAGGCACTCGAGGCCGCCCTCAGCGAGAATACCGCGGCGCTCATGCTGACCAACCCGAACACGCTCGGCCTGTTCGAGCGCGACATCACCGAGATCGCCGAGATGGTCCACGACGTCGGCGGCTTGCTCTACTACGACGGCGCGAACCTGAACGCCCTGCTCGGCCGCGCTCGGCCGGGCGATATGGGCTTCGACGTGATGCACTACAACGTCCACAAGACGTTCGCGACGCCCCACGGCGGCGGCGGGCCGGGCGCGGGGCCGGTCGGCGTCGTCGACGACCTCGCCCCGTTCCTGCCCACGCCTCGAGTCAGGGAGCGCGACGAAGGATCGAAGTCCAGCGATCCAGTCTACGAACGCTTCGAGCCCGAACACACCATCGGCAAGGTCCACGGATTCGACGGCAACTGGCTGGTGCTGGTCAAGGCCTTCGCCTACATTGCGCGCCTCGGCGACGAGGGGCTGGCGGACGCGAGCGCCTCCGCGGTGCTCAACGCGAACTACCTCGCCGAGCAGGTCGAGTACGACGTGCCGTACGGCCCGTTCCACCACGAGTTCGTCGCCAGCGCCGGCGGGCAGGACGCGGCCGACGTGGCAAAGCGGATGCTCGATTACGGGGTCCATCCGCCCACGACCAAGTGGCCCGAGATCGTCCCCGAGGCGCTGATGACCGAACCCACCGAGGTCGAGAGCAAGGCCACGCTCGACCGGCTCGCCGCCGCGTTCAACGCCGTCGCCGGCGAGGAGACGGAAACGCTCGAGCACGCGCCCGAACGGACCACCGCACGCCGGATCGATCAGACGAGCGCCGCGCGGACCCCGCAGCTGTCGTGGCAAGCACTCGAGGACGAGTGACCGATCTGTCGTGAGATGACAACCGAGTCGTCGTTCCGCGCGGACTACTGCGAGTCCGCCGCCGAGGAATACGCGATCGAACAGACCGTTGGAAACCGATTCTTGCGGGAGTACACCGACCTGACGCCGATGGCGGGCCCGAAAGCGGCCGCGATCGACGCGCTGGCCGAACGGGACGGTGCGGAGTCGTATCTCCTCGTCGAATGCAAGCGGAAGTACTCCTTTCGGGGGATCGGGCAGCTACTGCTGTACGACTACCTGTTTCGCCGCGACCGTGCGGCCGTCCGTCGCGCGTTCGCGGAGCGGGAGCGACCGTGGGACTCGAAACGCGCCGTCAGCGGCTTCGAAGCCCACGTTGCGGCGGACGGCGGCGATCGCCACCGGTATTATCCGAAGCCGGAAATCGCGACGGTGGATCGCCGACTCGTTCTCGGCGACCGCCCGTCCCACGGCTCGCTGCTCGTCGCCGCCTGCGATACTGACATCGATGTCTGCTGTGAGTCGTCCGATTGGTGGCCGATGACCGGCGAGGCGTTCGATCGAACGGTCGACCCAACCCCGGATATTGAGGCCTGTCTGTCCGAACTCAAGGGACGGCCAAAACTCGAGACGCCCGCCGAGGAAATCGTCGCGTGGAAGTTTCTAACCGGTCCGCACGCACCGCCGGCGGTGAGAGCGAGCGAACGGGTTCGAGAGGTTCCCGTCGGAACGCGAATCTTCGGCGACGAAGCGGGGCGGTATCGCGCGGACCTCGTCGTGTATATCCCGGCTCGACGGACGTTTTACGTCGTCGAAGTGAAGTCCGAACCGGACGTGAGCGGCTTTCAGACGGCGCTCGGGCAGGCGGTTAGCTACGCGGCGCTGTTCAGACACGACTGGGGTCTCCCCGTCGATCGGGTCGTTCCCGTCGTCGCGATGGACACCGCGCCGGTACTAGCGAAAGCGTACCGCGACGATCGGTACGGGACCTACAATGAGATGGTAGAACGCGCCGCGGAGACGACCGACGAAGCGGCGATCTGGTTCGAACGCTCGCTCGCGGTGTAACGGACACGCGACCGCTCACCCCTTGTTAGAATTCCGTACTCGAGCCGAGTTTGCGGTGGGGAAAATGGAGTCTGTCGGACGGCGAGAAAACCGGACGGGACGACGCGCTACGCGGTGCTCGAGTCGACGGCGGTGCCGTTGTCACCGATGCGGACGAAGCCGTAGTCACAGTCCGGGCAGTGCCATTTGACCTTCTCGCCGAGGTGAAGCGTCGTGCTGGCTGCGCGGTAGAACGTCTTCTCGTCCCCGCAGTTGGGACACTCGTGGTCGAGTTCCAGAGCCATACCCGACGGTAGTGAGCGAAGCGAGTTTAACGTACTGATTCCGCGGGCCGACTCGGGACCGCCAGACGCGGCTCGGGCCGCTCGAGCGACAGGGAAGTTAAGTGGAATCCCGCCGTCGGTTCGGTCATGTCGATTTACACCGGCCGCGGCGACGACGGGGAGACGGATCTCCGGGACATGACCCGCGTCTCGAAGTCGAGCACCCGGATCGAGGCCTACGGGACCGTCGACGAACTCAACGCTCTGATCGGGACAGTTCGGTCGACCGGGTACGACGACATCGATGACCGTCTGTCCGAAACCCAGAACCACCTCCACGTCGTGCAGGCGGACTTCGCGAATCCCGATCCCGACGAGGGCGACCCCGAAATCCGTTCAACCCACGTCGAGACTATCGAGGACTGGATCGACGAGTACGACGAGGAACTCGAGCCGCTGACCTCGTTTATCCTGCCGACCGGCAGCGACGACGGGGCGGCGTTACACCACGCCCGCACCGTCTGTCGGCGCGCCGAGCGGCGGGCGGTCGCCTTGGCGACCGACGAGCAGATCAACGAGGACGCAGTCCAGTATCTTAATCGCCTGTCGGATGGGCTGTTCACGTTCGCCCGCGTTGTCAACGCCCGCGACGGCGAACCGGAGGAAGCGCCCGACTACTAGCGCTAGAATCTCGGAAGCGACTGCTGGATCGTCTCGTCGGAGAGTCGAAGCCGAGCGGACGAGAAGGACTACGCGGTCTCGACCGACTGCGGCACCTCGAGCGCGACGAGTTCGTGTCCCGTCGCTCGCCGGTGGTCGGCTCCGATCCGCGTCGCCTCCTCGCGGCCGTCGGCCGTCCGTTCGTACGAACAGCTGTCACAGTCCACGAGGAACCGCTTCGTCGCTTCGCGAGTGGGGACCGCTGCTGTCTCTTTCGTTGCCATACTCTCTTCGTCGGCCAGCGACTGCTTGAACTGTCCGCCAAAAGACGTTGGAACTCGCCGTCGAACGGTATCGAACAGACCCCTCGGAACCGGCGTGTCGGCGCTCACTTCGGCGGGTTTGCTAGTTCGAGGCCCACGATCGACCGCCCGAGCACGTTCGCGTAGCCCGAGGCCGTGAGCTTCAGCGCGGGAACGCCGGGGAACGTGAGCGTCTGGAGGGTCAACAGCGGCCGCTCGATGCCGACGCCGCTCTCTCGAAGCGCGTCCTCGAGCGCGCCGAACTTCGTTGCGAACGTTTCGGGAGACAGTTCCGCCGCGGTCGCGGCGATCGGCATCGCGAGGTCGGCGACGACCTCGCCGTCGCGGGCGACCACGAAGCCGCCGCCCATCGACGCGACGCGACCTGCGGCGACGACGGCGTCGTCGGTGTCCGCCGCGACGGTCACCAGCCCAGTTGTTTCCCACGTACCGGTCGTGGCGACGGCACCCGACTCGAGGCCGTAGCCGGTGAGGAAGCCGGTAAAGCCCCGATCCTCGGTAGCTGGATCGCGGTCGAGTAGCGTCGCGGTGAGGACATCGTGTTCGGGGTCGGGCCCGAGCCGCTGGTCCGAGGCGTCTCCGCCGGCATCGATTCCAGCGTCGGCCGTCGTTTCGGTCGTGACGAGCCCCCGATCGACCGCCATCGCACGGACGGTGCCGTTCGGAGCCGCCTCGAGCGGCGCGGTAAAGCGCTCGCGCTCGAGATCGACCGAAACGGTGTCGTAGACGTAGTTGGGGTACGGGTCGGTTCTGGCTTCGACGACGGGGTCGCCGTCTACCACGACGCGATCGCCCTCCGAGAGGACCGTTTCGACGGCCATCGTCTCGAGGTCCTCGACGACGAGCAGATCGGCGACGGCTCCGGGTGCGACGACGCCCCGATCCGCGAGCCCGAAGTGGGCGGCGGTGTTCCGGGACGCGGCGTCGATCGCGTCCGCCGGGCGGATTCCGGCCTCGATCAGCCGCCGGACGATCTCGGCCATGCCGAACCCCTCGAGCAGGTCCCCGGGCCAGACGCCGTCAGTCGAAAGCGAGACGCTCCGCGGGTCGAGGTCCGGGTAGGCGTCGATGAGCGCGTCGAGGTCGTCACGGATCGAGCCGCAGCGGCCGACCACGTGGACGCCGTTCTCGGCGCGCTCGCGAACGCCGTCGGCCGAAATGGCCTCGTGGTCGTTGTCCACGACGGTCGCGAACGCGCGCAGCGAGTCGCCTCGACAGCCAGCTCCGTGGCCGACGATCGGGACGCCGGCGTCGCGTGCGCGCTCGTAGAGGCGCTCGATCGGCGCGTCCCGGCCGACGACGTGGATCCAGTCGATCTCGCCGATGCCGACGACCCGCTCGCGATCGAGCAGGGCCGAGAGCGCCTCGAGTTCGGCGGCGGTACCGGTCGCCGGCCCGAACGTATCGATGAAGGCCTGGGGCAGGAGGGTGAGATATGTCGTGATCGGGCAGTCGGCGGTCCGCTCGAGGAACGTGTCGACGCCGCGGCTGCCGAACAGCAACCCCAGCCCGGAGCTTTCGGTGACGACCGCGGTCGTGCCGGTCGCGAGCAGGTCAGGAACCGCGCGGTCGAAAATCAGCTGGATGTCCCCGTGCGTGTGGGCATCGATCAACCCCGGGAGGACGACGCGGTCGGTTGCGGAGACGACCGTCGTTTCCGGCCCGGTGACGGAGTCGGCGTCCCCGAGCAGCGCGGCGATTCTGTCGCCGACGACGGCGACGTCGCGCTCGAGGAATTCCCGGCGGTTCGAGCAGTAGACGCGGCCCCCCTCGACGACCAGATCGGCGGTCGCCCCCTCGCGCTCGAGGGCGACCGACTGAAACTCGTTCATGGACGGTCATTCTCGTGCAGGATCCTATGTGAATCGGTCACTCGAGAGCGGTCGCGGTCGCCCGTAGTGTCCGTTCGGGTCGGATTCTCGAATTCTGTTGCCGACAAAAGAACTATATCCTCGCTTGGCACCTCTACGGGAGAGGATCACATGAAAAGCACTTCGACGACAGCCGCTACTACCTCTCCCGCGCCGCCGAACACGCCCGCCTCGGCCGTACCGAGTCCCTCGAGCCACTCGCAGATCGCGTCCGAACGCTCCTCGGTCAGGAGACCGATCCGGAGCCAGAATCCGGGCGCTTCGATGGCGTCCGCCAAGACGTGAGCGCACTCGAGCGCCGCGCCGAGACGCGGGCCCGCGGGGCGCTCGGATACGTTCGTAGTCGGGTGGCAAGGGATCGGTTGCTCGAGGCCGACAGCGATCGGTGAAAGGAAGTCTTAAGTCGACCGCACGGGAATCACCTCGTGCGGGTTGGTGATCTAGTCCGGTTATGATACCTCCTTCACACGGAGGAAGTCGGCAGTTCGAATCTGCCCCAACCCATCAAATTATTGACGGAGTCGAGTGAACGTTTTCCCCGTCCTCACGGACTCTACTGGTGTATTCGCTGGAAACCTGTCGGTAACCTCGGCTACCAATCCAACAAGGTTCTTGTTGGCCCCAGTGCAGTGCCACAATCTCGCCCAAAGTATGAGATGATTGATAATAAATCCACTCTCCTCATGAATCTGTGGAGCACGATATCCGTAGGGATTAAGCTTGACTCTCCGACGATATCCAACCCATTCAATTATAATATATTCTCCTAATATTTATCCATCACCTGGCGTGGTGGATCTGATTACAGAAGCCGAGACTCAAAACACTTGCACTCCGCAGTACATTTGTGGCGGCGATGACGAATGGTTACCCTTCTGAGCCCTGTGTGATGACGGCACTGGCCGAACCGCTACACCTTCAGAAGTAGTGCGTTCTCTCCTGAGTTGCAACATTGATTCTCTATTGTAGATGCGCTTGGTACTACCTATCTTTGAAGCCAAGGTTCGTAGCCCTTAAGTATAGACCAGTGATTACGGTTTAGTACGAAGAAGATGAGGATTCCACCCCTGCGGTCCGCCGTACAGATGGGATCTGATGTTAGCCTTGGTAGTTCGGTGACGCCCGCTCGGTCGTCGAGTCGGAGTCATCGAACGTGGACCATTATGTGTGAGTGTGTACCAACATTCACCGCCAACAGACCCTCCCCAACGGGGGAGATCATATAGCATTCCGGTTGATCCT
>NZ_AOID01000036.1 GCF_000337195.1 Natrinema versiforme JCM 10478
GATGGAACAGCAGCAAAAATTCTTCCGGGATACGATCAATTCCGATCTGCTGTTTTTCACCGATCACGACCGATAGCTGGTATCAATCATCGGCATAGGTTCTTGAGGAAACCGCCGCTTTTCATGTAAAATACTCCCGGTAGCTATTTTCAATGAGGCGCACTTGTGGATACCACTTAGGTCTCACGACCCGCAGGTGAGTAGGGCCGTAATCGATCATCACCCAGTTCGCTCGCTATGCGTGTGACTTTCCGGTCGATCTCGTCAATCTGCTCTGTTGTGATCAGCGCGTAATTTTCCCGGTCCTCTGTTATCGTCGCGGCTTCGTAGAAGAACCGGTTAAAGTCAGTTACCAAGTCCCCTTTTCCTTGGTACTCGTACAGTTCTCTCTTCAGCTTAAATAGCTCAACCAGCGCTTCCAGAGTCATAAACCCGATTGTCGTCGTCACCTTGTCATCGGTGAAGACATCAAAGTGTGATCGGATACTGTCCGCCATGGAGCGGAACTTATCCTCGTCAAAATTCTGAGAGAGAAGGATATGGGCATCCAACTGATTATCACCTGTTTTGACTTTTAGCCGCTCCCAATCGTTATCGTGCAGGATATATCTCGTTGCCTGGTCTTCTTCGCTGGGAGTGAAATTGTAGCCGTCCTCTTCATACGATAGCTTTGCGTCAAATGAGAGAACGCGGTCCTTGTCTCGGTTCTGTTGAGGGAAGATCACCGCGCCATCCGATTCCCGCTTGTTTTGCTTACCCCACCGCTCAGATCGTTTAAACACATACTTAGCCAGATAAAATACCTGTTTCTCGAAGTAGTTCCCAGATCCGAAATATTCCTTGAGACGGTCTTTATTGTTGCTGACTGAATCGATTTCGTCGGTGATCGCCAGATACTTTTCCGCAATCTTGTTCGCTTCGCGTGACTGCGCAGCGATCCGATCTTGCACACCGGTCACTGCGCTATATACGGCATTCCCAACGAGTTTATCGGTGTCGGCTTGCTCGTTGAAGAGCAGATCGTATAAGGTTAGGCTCCCGTATCCCGTGAACTGTCGCCCCGCAGACTTGCCATACGTGACGTAAACACCTTCCAACATGTAATCATTGAACCGCTGGAGCCGTGCACCGCTCCCGGTTGGGGCAAAAAACACTTGGCGTCTGCTGATCAGATCCGCATCACCTCTATCACGATGAATCTTCACATCTGCCTCGGAAACGCGTTCTTTGGTAAGTTCTCGAGTAGTGGTCTCAAACGAGAGGAAGTCGACGCGATCGTGGCTCGGTGAAATGTTTTTCAGCGCGTAGTTGATCTTTGTCGCAATCGCATTGTCCGTGACTTTGGTCTTTGTGGCACGAACATCCGTGAACTGTTCCTCGCCACAGTCGTTGCACTCCTCTGCGTCTGGATCAGCTTCATAGCCACATTCTTGGCATTTCTTCTCCTCGACAAGTTCCAGTTCATCGTCGTCGTCTGTTTTCAGCACGTCGTCGACAAACTCCTGAAGCTCGTCGGGCAACTTATCATAGAACAATTGATAGGCGTCGTAGTCCTCACTGAGGATCTGATTCAATAAGTAGCGCTTATCCGCAGAACCGTACTCATAGATGGTGTCGAACTCGATATCGGCAATGGTCGCAAACCGGCGTTCAAACCGTTCCCGTTCCTCATCCGTCTTCCGAGTGGCCTCGGAATTGAAGAGGAACCCGTCGCGACGATGGGTCAGTTCGATTTTGTGGCGCCCCCCATAGACGACGTCTTCGACACGAAACGAGCTGAGACCGGACATCCCACCGGCCGGTAAATACCCGGACTCATGGAGTTCATATAAGTCATCTTCCAGCCCCTTGCTATTTTTAAGGCTCAAGTTGGGCCGTGACGGGAGTGCTGAATCCGTGTAATTTGTCTCGATGATTTTGAAATGTTCCCGGAAGGTGCTTTCTTGTTCGGTCAGTGCTTCATGGACGCGATCAGATACGGACTCTTGCTTCCGGTTCGGTTCCACAGACTCGGCGGTCGTGTTCGCCCGTACTCGGTCAACGATCTTTGACCGGCTTTTATTAGCACCCCTCACGACAAAACGGCCGTCATCGCTCTTTTTGACGATGACCGGCTCGGTTTTCAGGAGTTTTCGAGCGGTTACTTCGCTGTCCCGGACCTCTTTATCAATCGCACTGTTCCCGGGCCAAAGGATATCATAGTCGCCATTGACCTCTTCCCGTACTACCGTCCCATCTGAGGAAAGCTGTGACAGAACGGACTCAATCTGGTCACAGTCGAATTTATCCTGTTTTTGCTTGAGCGACCATTGATGGTCCACGTAGAGAGACCGCATCGCCTGGCGGACCTCGGTATCAGCCTTGGCCTGCACCGTGGACACAAATATCGAGACAGTCTCGTGCTCTGCCTCAATAGTCTTCTTCTTTCCTTTGGCAAATTCGTACAACAACGCTTCAGCGATCGTCTCGGGCCCATCGGCCGCATCATCGTCTTCCTCGCTATCCGTGTCATCGTCTGACTGCTCTGATTCAAATTCTTCTTTCACTTCCTCCCAGTCAACATCTAACTTGTACCAAAATTCATCATCAGAAAAGATCTCGCCCCTCTTATCGCTTTCCTCAGAAACATCTGTAGCCATGGGTTACCGAAACATGATATTGGGAGATAATAAACCTGCGTGAGGATTATATCGGTATGACGGCGGAAAGAAAGTAAACGATACGTGCGCACATCAGATATTGTAGAGATACTGTCTTTTTCCATTTTCTCCCGCTTGGTCCGTCGATCGTAGTGTTTGTCAAGCATACCTTCGGGAACATTCGCCCGGTTTCTCACGGTTTTCGTTGGCCACTCTTGGTTCAATGCATATGTGATGCTACCTCGCTGAAGCGCGTGCGGGCTCACGCTCAAGGGGCACTGTGATGCCCTCTCGTGGTCAAGTGCCGTAAGGCCAGCACGTGGGGACGAGTCGCGTATTCGTACGTGTCCAGGTACTCCAAGATTCTCTCGGCGCGGTCCTGCCCCAGCATCACGCCCCGGACGTTGTCCTTCCCGGTCAGCAACGGTGACTGCACCTTGATGTGCAGATTCTCCTTGACAACATCGATCGATTCCAGCCATTTCACGAACACCCGGACGGTATCCATCTGGGTCTTCTCGGACGCCGATGACAGGTTGCCCTCTTCATGCCGCCGGAGCCGATACTCCTACAGAGACTGACCGGTCAAGTCGTTCAGGTTGTCGATGCCTCGTTAGTCGCACCAGCGCACGAAGTGACTTAACCAGGAACTGTGGGAGTACAGTGTTGCTTGTGTGACCTCGCTGTCGCGATGGGTCAGATACAGGTCCAGTGCGGTTTCGGGGTCGATCGGTTCCAAACTCATTGATCTGACACACGGAACCAGGCTGACATCTGTCCACAAAGCCGTCAACGGACCACGGCGATTCCTCGTGCCGCAAGGAGAATCGCTCCAGGGGGTGGACAAGCCTGCAGGACCCTTGAGGGTTGAAGCGATGAGGAATCGGACGACGACCGCGGGAAGTAGGGAGGTTTTAGCAGGATCTTTGTAGGGTTGGTCTGCCTAAATATTTGAAATTTATAATCGGTTATGTAATCTAACTCGAACGGTTATTCGCTGGTCTATAGTAAACCAACTCTTGCGAGCATGCCGCTCTCGATTTCTTCCGAGAAGGTCTAAAATAAACTAGTAGTGTTTATCGCCCCAGAAGCGGCGAAGGGGCTGATCAGTTGTCCTCTTCGGAGTTATCGATGGCAACGAGAGAGATCTACACGACCACGATTGACGAAGACGTCCAGACGACTGCAACTGACTGCCCGGACTGTGGCGGCAGCGTTCGAACGACTGACCGCGAGACGATCTGTGAGGACTGTGGACGTATCCTCGAGGAAACCCACTTAGACCGAGGACCAGACTGGGGTCGATATGACGAGCAGGGATCCAAGAGACGGACTGGCGCCCCGCTGACACCGACACGTCACGATCGAGGCCTCTCGACTGAGATTGGATACAAGCGAGATGGAAACGGAAATACCCTCTCGAGTAGGAAGCGCCGACAATTGAATCGACTGCGTCGCGAACAGTCCCGTGCTCGGTGGCAGTCAAAAGCCGAACGGAACCTCGCCTACGGTCTCAGTGAAATCCGGCGGATCGTCGCGAGTCTCGGCCTCGCACAGAGTATCCGGAATCAGGCGTGTTCGCTGTTCCGAACGGCACAGTCCGAACAGCTCTGTCGCGGACGATCACTCGAGGCGGTGGCTGCAGCCAGTGTCTACGCCACGTCTCGGTGTAACGGACTCGGACGATCACGGGCCGAAGTCACAGCCTGTGCACGCTGTGATCAGCAGAGACTCACCACTGCCTACAACGCGATGAACGTCGAACTCGAGTTACCGACACAGCCGATTGCAGCAACGGATCGGATTCCGAGGCTTGCGACAGAACTCGAGGTTCCAGACCACGTGCGTCGACGAGCGCTCGAGCTCGCACAGAGGGCACGCGAACGCGGACTGACGATCGGCTGCCGGCCGAGTGGCATCGCAGCGGGCTGTCTCTATCTCGCTGCCCAGCGCGTTGGCTTGTGTCTCTCGCAACAGCGGATCGCCGATATCGCAGGCACATCACCGAACACGCTCCGCAACCGGCGAGACGAGTTACTCGAGATTGATACCTGAGCCAGATATAGCAAACCAGAGGAACGCTTGCAACCAGTAGTTGATAGTGCGGCTTCTTTATTCAGATATCTGTGTGAGAATGAATTGGGTGATTCGGTAACTACAGATGCGGAGTGACTACTCGATTTCTAACTGACCACTTTTGTTGCCCTCTCCACCATCGTTCTCGTCCCATTCGAGTTCGAATTCGATACTGCGTTCAGTCATGTTGCCAGCCGGACCTTCGCGTTCAGCTTTGACCTCGAAGGTCGGCCGGGCAGGGGGGTTCAGTGTTACAGACTCGGAGCCTGCTTTCAGGTTGATGGGGTCTCCGCTTTCGAGATTGTCCGCGACTTTCCGGAGGTACGATGCAATCTCTTCTCGACTCTGGTCTCTCTCTGATTTGAACAGGACTTCTTCAGGCATACAGGAGAACGTACACAGCCTGCACCGATAAATGCGCCCGCTATACTGAGCGGTCACAACCTTCGCAATTCGAGCCGAATCTCGTGCTACATCCGCGCCCTGTACGTAACGCGATCTTCATTGGACCTTCTGAATAAGAAAAATAGCTACCATCTACTGTAGCGGAGTTGCTCGAGCGCTCCTCGAGTGTGTTTTTCTTCCCCCGAAGGGGTGAGGGGCGTTCCAGAATGGAGCGTCCGTCGTCACAAACGATGGCTCCAAGTGACTGTTTGCAGGTGTCCTTCGATGATTCGGACACCAGACGTGAGGAGATGCAGAGTACGATGGAAGCGTGGGTCGAAGACCTCGTCGACGAGGTCGACGACGCAGTCTCGAGCGACGAATTTCAGCGGTGGCTCGATGTACAGAGCCGCTTTCACGACTATTCGCATCGAAATACACTGCTGATCAATCGCCAGTATCCCAATGCGACCCGCGTCGCCGGCTATCGGACGTGGCAAAGCAAATTCGACCGTCATGTGAAAGAAGGTGAAAGTGCAATCTGGATCTGGGCGCCGATCATCGCGAAGCAGTGCCCCGAGTGTGAGAACTCACCGTCGTACCACGATCGAAGCGATTGCGAATACGATGAGACACCGCCCGAGGAGTGGTCGAAAGGGCTTGTCGGCTTTCGACCAGCACCAGTCTTCGATATTTCCCAAACTGAGGGGGAGCCACTACCCAACCTCGAGACCGAAGCGACTGGAACCGCCGATGAGCTACTGCCAGCGCTGCTCGAGGCAGCCTCGTCACTCACTGTGGATGTGGAGGTCGTCTCCCGAGACGACTGGCCTCACGGTGATGCCAAGGGCGTCTGTCAGTACCGATCGCCTGCAGAACGACCACTCATCGAAGCACGTGACCGTGAGAACAGCGCCGATCTCGCTGTGACGCTCGTCCACGAGTACGCTCACGCGCTGTTACACAGTGGCGTCGATGACGAAATTGAACGGTCGAAACGCGAACTCGAGGCGGAAGCAGTCGGCTACATCGTTGGACGGTACTTCGGGCTGGATACGAGCGGCTCGGCGTTCTATCTGGCCGCATGGCAGGGCGAAGACCCGGAAGTGATCTTCGACCGACTCGAGCGGATCAGTTCGACCGCTGGAGAGATCATCGATGTCGTCGACGAGGTGATCCCAAATGAGTGAGCAGGAACTCCTCTTCGAAATCGTCGACACGCTCGAAACGGCAGGTCTTGATCGTGACGAGTACCAACTTCACCGAGTGATCCATGTCGAAGCACTTGAGCAACTCGTGAACTCGGCCGGTCCGCACACTGAACTCGAGATCAGATTCTCAGTTGGTGAGTTTCGGCTCTGCGTGACGCATTCCGATGTGCAGGTCCTTCGTTCAGAGTAAGAAGACAGTTGAGGCCCCTTTCTCTGTGTCATTGGAACGGACCGTTAGCGATCAGTGGCAGGTGACCCGCGACCACTATAGATGCGTATCGATCAGCGTCGGATAACGGAATAACCACCACTTCTATATATTCACTTCGTCTCGTTCACTCTATCGACGATGAAGGATCAGGGTAGTACAGAGGAGGTTTCCATCCGCTGTACAGAATGCGGAGCCGTCTATCCCGCGTTTCGGCTTCCTGATGGGACATTGACGCGGGCCAGTAACAGGCCATCTTGTCGGTGTGGAAGCAATTCATTCGTTGAATTGCAAAGTGAGGACTGACTAGGCTACTACCTGTATTCCTGGATTTCCGTACCCAATTATGAGCCATCGGCTTCCATTCTCAGTTATACGCTTGACCAAGGCGGGTTGTTTTTTACTGCCAGAACCAACACCGGCTGAGTACTATCGGACTTGAACAACCGATGTGCGATATCAGACATTACCCATCTTCTGAAGTGGGCGGTCACCTCCCGAATTGTGTACTCACACGTCTGTCTCTGGTGTCGTCACACGGAGTTCCCCATCAACCGCATAGACGTACCCTCGCTCAAGTAACCGAGTGAGTGCGTGGCTTGCGTTTTCGGGTTCGAAAGATAGAGTCTCAGCAGTGAGAAGCACCGTGAGCGCTTTCTCTCGAGGGACCGACTGGACGCCTTCTTCGTCGGCTGAAGTGAAACAAGACGTACAGAGGACATCGTACGTGTCCATGATCCACTCCGGCAGCGGCGACCGCGGATCAATACGATCGTTCATATCGCTTTTCACAATCGTCGGTAGTGAACGGCTTAAAAATATCCCCTATAGCAACTAGGACCGTTACCGCTGTGAGATGCCTCTCAAATTTGAGACGGGATCGATAGACTGTACATGAGGGTGTCACAGAACAATTCGAATGACGTTCCTTTCGATCTCTTTGGACTAAACTATCCGTTCACTATACATGCGAACTGAACAGTATACTATCCAGTCAAAGATACAGTGGAAGCCAATCACTGTCTCTCCCCTCTTTTATACAGGGTGATGCTGGTAACAGGGTTAATACGCATGGATATGCTACCTCCGCAAAATGGGGGTACTCAAAACAATTCGTGAATGCGTGGGCGGTGAGAGTAGAACCCTGCATGAGTGCCGAAATTGTGGGGAGAAAATAGGGAAAGACACTGAGAGATGTCCCTGCTGTGGAACGACTGAGATTGCTCACTACGAGTTCTGACTAACGGAGTCATGTTGCTGCCGCTGTTACATAGACCTCCTATACTGATCGGTAACTACAAATGCGGCTGAACACCCCATTCACTCTAAAACGAGGCGGAAATATTCATACAGCAATGCTCTATGCAGAGGCGGTACTGAACACTCGAGAGAAATCAAAGAAGTACGCGACGAGAAGGAATTGCACCCTCGGCACACCCGTGGCACGGGCGTGTGTTACGCTACACCACCGTCGCACTGGCTGCAACGGTACTATCGCACGTATCAGGAAAGGTTATTTACCCGATACCGATGCGTAAACCGCTATCATCTCGTTGTCAACTTCACATCAGTCAAAAATGCTTGAGCGAACGAGAGCCATAAATTCTTCAGGATCAGCAGGTTTGGTGAGAAAATCGTTTTTATCAAGAATATCCTGTTCGAGATTGGTGTATTCCTCTTGTGCGCTGCTTATGATGATAACTCGAAGGTCTTCCAATTCGGAACTACTTCGGATTTCATCGAAGACCTGAACCCCATCTACTTTTGGCAGGTTCAGGTCGAGAAGAACGATGTCGGGGCAGGGGGCACCGGTAAACTCGTTACGTCGATGGAGGAAGTCGAGTGCTTGCTTACCATCATTTGTGATATGAAGTGTACTATTTGTCTCGTGAAGGGTTTCCTCAAATAACCGAACGTCTCCGGGGTTATCCTCGACCAAGAGAATTTCTATGCCAGTTTCACCCCCTCCCCCCTCATCCATGTCACCCATCTTTGAGTCACAGTGCAAAAAGAATACGCATCGGTTCCGCTTGAGTCTTTATTGACGAATCCTCTTAGTGGTGATAGTAACTCCTGTACTTACCGCTGATATACGTCTGCGGACAGATCGAGTGTTTATTCACCTACAGTATCACACCTACCTTTCTTTTTTGGAGTGACGCATTTGGCTACTCCAATCATAGAGAAACCATGACCAATATTGATGAAGTTTTTGACACATTCGCTAATGCGCAACGACGACGGTTGCTAATACATATGTTGGAACACAATCCAGAAGATGACACAAAAGCCTATATCGGAGATATGGACGTTGATGACGGCGAGTTAGAGGAATTACTCATGCAGATGACCCACATTCACCTTCCAAAATTAGAAGCGGATGGATTCATAAACTGGGATAAAGAAGAACATGTAGTCACAAAAGGACCGAATTTTGACGAAATTAGACCACTTGTTGAATTGTTAAATAATCACGAGGATGAACTGCCTAACGGATGGTTGTAACTGTATTGCTTCTATATCCAGATCCTCTTACATGAATAATCAGTGATATATGTCGGCGATCAACTCTCCGATGTCAATTTTGTGCCTCGCCGACTCTTCTGCCCCTCTATGCTGGTCCTTCATTGACTATCCTTCAGTGGGGTATAATCACCCTCCTTGGCGAGAATCCACATCGTTTCGAGTTCTTCGTCAGTCGCGACCGATGGGTAAAAAAGGCATTCGTCGACAGAACTTGGATTACCTATTACAACAGCGTTCAATTCACCACGTCCAGATGCCCCTTCAATAGTAGGTGTCATATTATAGCAGTATAGCATATTCAGAGAAGTGTTACGTGGCTGGTGGAGGGTGCGTCTGAAGGGATTGGTCGAACCCGTCCAATAGTAGGTGAATTGCGTTCATGTGTGCGTCTTTCTGGCGATGAATATGGGACGGACGAATCGGTTGTGCATCGTAGGAAACAAATGCACCGTATGGCACGTTGCCCTCCCGTTCAAGGTACTCACGTGTTTCGAAGAGCAACGAATGAAGGTGGATGAGTTCTTGGGTTTTCACGCTATAATGCACTTGCCGAGTTACACGGTGTTTTTCGCGCCTGAGGGCTGAGGCGCTTTCACCTGCGCCTCGAAACCCCCATAAGTACAGATCAACCGATCCACCAAGAAAAGCACCACGAGCGTCACGAGTACAGCGGTAGCAGTGACCGAGAGCAACACTACTCCGGAGACACTAAACGAACTCATCGTGATCGACAAGTGGGTCCCAGGCACGAAGCCAACACCCTCTGACCTCGATCTCACTGACAGTCACGAGTATCGAACCCGCTACTAGCGCTGTCGGGAAACTATAGCTAGGAACGAAATCATCGCGACGAGTTCCGGGACCAATGCAAGACGCCAGCACTACCGACCCCACTCGAGGAAGGTGGCTACTCGATCAATGACCCACGAACTCGCCGTGCATTGAGTGAGGACATGGACGTCCGCTTTGCCACGGCGGGCGCTCTCTATGAGGTCGTGAGTGAGAGTGGACATACCTACGAGGTCGACATCGAGAAAGAGACGTGTAGCTGTCCAGATTTCGAGCAGCGCCAGCCAGATGACGGCTGCAAGCATCTTCGGCGTGTCGATCTCGAGATTCGAACTGGGCTCGTTCCTGCTCCGGATGGAACATTCGTTCGATAAGAGAGGTATTCGCTCATTCGAGGGAGTTTATCTCCCCCAGAGGGGTGTAGGGGACGCGAACAAAGTCCACTGTACAATGCATGAAATCAAGATTCACAGCAACAGCGCCCGGCAGCGCTGAAACGATTCGATTCCTGAAACGAGGTATCAGGAGATGACTGACCGCGACGAGTGCCGAGTACCAACCTGTACAAGACTTGCCCGTGATCAGGCAGGGTACGCTGGCCGCTTCTGTTCAAACAGGTGTGAGATCCGCTATGAGCACCTCCAAGCAGACGCTCGAGACGCCGCTCAGGAGGATGCATACTAATGCTCGAACCTAATGCTCGAACAACGCGATCACCGGGCAAGCGTTTCACGAGCAGTGACGACGATGTCGTTGCCGACGAGAGAATCAACCGCTGCCGTCGAGCAGTTGCCCTCGAACGGCAGGCCCACGAGGAACTTCACGAACTTGAGCGTGCGAAAGCGGTTGCTGGTCCAACGGTACAAATCCCGACGTCAAGGTGCTCAAATGGCAACCTTTGAATAGACCCTGCTATATGCATCACTTGCCGCCAGTTGTCTAGAATAAATCCCTGTAGAGGATACGCTATTCAGGTGCGAACTATCTATTCGAAAACTCCTAGTATAAGGAACGGTTCAAATCCTACAATGACGTACGAATACCTCGACGAAGACCTAGTAAATGAACTGCTCAAAGACGGACGATCCAGCCTCCGCAGCCTCGCCGAAGAACTCGACGTCTCCGTCACCACCATCTCCAACCACCTCTCCGACCTCGAGGAAGACGGAGTGATCGAAGGCTACACACCGATTATCGACTACGACAAAGCTGGATACGATGTCACCGCCATCATGCAACTCAAAGGAGAAGGGAACGCACTGCTCGAGATCACGGAGACGCTGAAGGATCACCGCCAGATGATATCGGTCTACGAGGTCACGGGCGACTACGACATCATCGCCATCGGGAAGTTCAAAGACACGGACGACATGAACGACCAGATCAAACAGCTGATCACCGATCCCGACATCAACCAGTCGAACACGAGCATCGTCCTCAACGTCGTCTCAGAGAACGAGCAGTTCGAGCTCGAGACCGACGGCGACAGCTAGAAAGTTCGCATCTATATCTGGCTATCTTAGCTCGTCGTACTTCTCGAGGTAGCGGAGCAAGGCGTCGATTTCGTCTTCAAGGTCATACTTCACCGCCTGCTCTCGAAGATCCTCCTCGTCGACATCGACGTGGCTGAGCAGGAGGAGACAGTACGAGCGGTGGCGGCTTCCGTCGTCGATCAAGAGGGTGTGACAGCAGAGCTCCGCCGGCGAGACTGCGTCGAGTTCCTCGGAGTAGAAGTAGTATCGGTGGCCGGTGAGCAGGAACTGGAGGTCGAAGGCCGCGAACCGAGCGAGGCCAGTTTCGTGGAATTCCCCCGCGTCGATCTCCGTCTCGGCCTGGGCAAGGAATTCGTCGTAGTCCTCCCAGAGAATCGTGCCCTTCGGGGCGACGGCTTCGAGGCGTTGGCGATGCAGATGGTGTGCGAGTTCACGTGCGAACTCGTGGAGGCGGTCGAAGTCGGCGTTGAACTCGTAGTGGCCGTCGGCCGTCCCGACGAGACCACGGTCACAAAACCGCTTGAGGACGCGGTTAACCGTGTTGCGGTAGTTGTCGCTCCAGTCGGCGATCTCGGAGACGGTTCGCGGCTGGTCGAGGTAGTACAGCACCTCAAGTGCCTTGCCGGTCAGCAGCTCGGGGAAGTCAATGTGGGAGTGCTGGCGGACGAGATCTTGGTAGAGTTCGATGGCGCGAGCATCCGACGGGACGACTCGTTTTCGCCGCCCGTCGCGTTCTGTGTAGACGAGCCTCTTCTCAACAAGGTCGCCGACGGCACGGGAGAGGTAGCTCTCGCTGTGGTCAAGCTTCGTCGCGAGCTCGGAAATCGTGTCGCCGCGGTCGACCGTGGCGAGGACCTCGAGTTCNGGCACGGGAGAGGTAGCTCTCGCTGTGGTCAAGCTTCGTCGCGAGCTCGGAAATCGTGTCGCCGCGGTCGACCGTGGCGAGGACCTCGAGTTCGATGCGCCGGAGCACGGTGTAACATAGTACGAAACTTGTATATAAAGAAGTTTCGAGTAGTGTTACAGTCAGCAGACACAAGAACCGCTCAAGTCATTTTAACCAACAAAACTATGGATTAGCGGGTCGTGTTGGTTAACACGAGAGTAGCTGATGTCCTACGAACCCCCGACCCCACCGGCGAACCTCCCGACTGAGATCGTTAACACGCTCAACGAGTTGGACCCGGAACGGCTCCGAGATGTTGCTACGTACGCCGAAGCGCTAGCCGAGCACAAGGAACGCGAGGCTCGTCTCGAGGAGGCAGCAGACCAGGACGAGGTAGAGGAGCGACCGGGCGACCTCCCGGACGATGTTCCCTCAAAAGCGACTATCACGATCAAGGAAATCAACGATAATCGCTACTACTACTGGCAGTGGCGGGACGGGGACAAAGTCCGCTCCCAGTACAAAGGCCCGGTCAATTCGGACGAATAGAACTCGGGGAGAGACGACACCCACCCCACGTTTCCGTTGTAATTGGTTGGTGGGGTGATACTGAGATTACGGAGACCACACCTCCCGCGTTTCTGTCGTTTCTCTACGACATCCCCATCATTGATGGCACTAACAACGATAAAATCGTAGGACACACCCCCCGTTTTCGAGCTGTAAATGGGAAAGGGCGAAAAGAAAGCATATCACATCCAATAACACGTCGAATTTCTTAGCTCCCACCCCCCGTTTTCGAGTAGTAACGAGAAATTCCGACGAATGACACCCCCCATTTTCGAGTTGTAACACATCTCCTATAGCCCAAACACCCCCCGTTTTCGAGTAGTAAGTATACGGAGCTGAGACTAGTCCTTGTTTCGGAACTGCTTCAGCCGTTCGCGTACAACCGCGCTGATAGTCGCATCTTCATGAGCTAGGTCTCCGAACCGTGAATCCTCACGAATCGTCTCCATGATCGTTTCCGGATCCTCAGACAGGGAGAAATACATATGCACTCCTCTACCTCGACCCTTGCCTCGGCGCTCGAAGTCTAACACTCCGTACGTGCTCTGCTCAGTGACGTGGTTTACGAAAGTCTCGCGACTGTACTGATCCGTATCCATCGTATCAGCAATAAATTGGTACGTCTTGAACGCAGGTCCAGCTGGTATCCACTCAGGATATTCTCTTGCATAATGGGCAGTGGCCGACACAGCGTAGATTGAGAGTTTCTTTTGGGTCGAGATTCCGCTGATATGGCGGAGTTTACGATTTTCAGTGTATTTCTCTTGAGCCTCACGGACATCAGTCTCGGTGACCGTGTCAGCACCACGCCGTTCCGCTAATTCGCCAGCCCATCTGAGGAGATCAATCGCTTTCCGCGCGTCCCCATGCGTTTGGGACCCGAACGCAGCAACAAGCGGAATGACATCATCCGCAAGTGATTCCGGTTTGAAAGCGTCCCGCCGGTTTTTGAGAATACTACGGAGCTGCGTCGCGTCGTAATCGTCGAAGAAGATATCGTCAGGATTGTAGGAACTCTGTGCACGGCTGTTGAGATCCTTCATGAAATCGGCATAGTTCGTGATGGTCGTAAGTGAAATCGGACCATCAAAGTCAGCGAGTTTTCGAGCCCGAGAAAGCTGGTAGATGAGAGAATTGTATTCTGCCTCCTGGTACGGTCCCTCGAGCGTATCGATCTCATCGAGGATGAAGATGACACCGTCGTAATGCTCACGCATTAGTTCGTACAGTCGCTCGAGCTTTTGATCCGTTGAGACCCCGGTTTGAGGAACACCAGGATCAACACCGAGGTCGTCGGCAGCAGCTTTAACTAACCGATAGACAGCACGATCTGCTGTCTTCGGCCCCTCGCAGTTGATAGAGAGGACTCCGAAGGTCTTACCTTGTGACTCACACAGTTCGACGATCTGTTTACAGACTGCATGAATGATGAGCGACTTCCCAGTTCCAGAGGGCCCACTCAAGAGCATATCAGGGATACCTTGATTCTGGAGCACCGGTTTGAGATTATCGACGACACGACCCAGTTGGTCATCACGACCGACGATACGGTCCTCGTCAATGATAGTATCTGATCGAACGAGATCTTTGCTCGCGAAGACTCCGCCGGACGACTCAGTTTGTAGCCGATCGCGGATTGAGATGCCACCACCGTCGTTGTTTGTTGCCTTTTGAGATGAATCAGTAGGATCCGATTCATTCTCGAACGTCGTTTGTGACGTATCGGGAGACTCTACATCCATCGACTCGGAATTTTCAGGATTAGCAGAGGAGGACTCATGATCCTCTTCACCTGCTGGATGATCCGATCCTGTTCTACGTCCCTCTCGTCCCATTATGAACCACCTCGAACTCTGGGTATAAAAATATGGACCCTTGTGGAGTTGTAACCAGGCGAAAACAGGCTATTTAACAACTATATCCGCCCATTCTCGGAATGAGGCTGATACCGTCTTCGGAATCTATCACCCACCATTATCGAGTTGTAACGCATCCTCAAGGATCTTCATCATCGAAATCCTTGCATGACCCAGACCCCCCGTTTTCGAGTTGTAAGAGGTTGAGTGATGGTGTCATATCTATCACAGTTTTCCTACCACCCCATTTTCGAGTTGTAAGTACAAGTGAGTCGAATTGACCACAGAAGTAAAATCCAAACTATATGGATTTCGTGAATAAAGTCCTATGTGAGATAGCTCGTTCCACACACCCCGTTTTCGGGTAGTAAGCACCAGAATCGTCGCAAAAGGACGACGCTCGCAGGTTCAGTTCACGGATGCCAATAATATCAGCCTACATATATCATGACTACTGGATCCGATTTGGGTATCTTGAACACACTACCCCCTCCCCCCTTTTTCGAGTTGTAAGTCGTTGAGCACAGATCACTCAAAACGCCGATCTGGGAGAAGTTAGGTTATTAGAGTGGATAGAGAGGCCCTGAAATCCCATTATTTACGGAGAAGAGCGTGTGCTCTTTGAAATTCTAATCATCTAGCTTTAGCTAGATGATTTGTTTTCTCGTCCTCTAGTGCGGTTGTGGTTAGAAGTTCTTTATGATAAACTTTTCGCATCACTAGTTGCAATCTGGTAAATCACCTTTTCAAACCTCCTATTGCGTGTATCTGCTATAATCGACTGTTTCACTGCCCCTTCTACTTCTCACCCCACCCCTTCGTCACGAGTTTACAACTCGAAAAAGGGGGGGGGGGGGTTCGCCAGAACCAGTCTGTTATAACGACTACACGTGTATCATCAAGTCCGCGTCGAATGAGGTTCCGATCCCAACCTAATCCCATTGAGTAGCTTGAGACACGATTCTGCTCGACGAGTCGCTCCATAGCAACGTCACCAGAATGGAGCGCTTTGATCGCTCTCTCAAGGTGACCGAACACCACTTCTGGGGATTGCGTTGCATCAAGACGCTCGAGATAGTCTCGTTGGATGTCTTCAATGAACTCCGGGGTCGACCGCTGACGATCCTCAATGCTTCTGATCTTGAACTCGTCGACGCCGGCGGTCGCGGCCATCTCGTACAGTGTCGGGATGATCTCGCACGTTGAACAGACCAGGATATCTAGGTTCTGATCTTCGAGGCAGTACCGAAACTCCCCCGAGAAGTTGACGTTGAAGCACGCGAGGTTCCTGACTGGATATGCGTTTAGCTGCCGTGCCTGCCGCACAAGTGGGGTGATGCGATTGATGTGTACGACGTCGACGGCGAGGACCGACTCCTCGTCGCGACGGAATCCGGTTCGTCGGGTCACCAGTCTCTGAGTGATGAGGATTTCCGACGCATCAGGATGTTCTCCCATGATGTAAGGTGGAAGAACCCATCTCTCAGGGTGCGACAGTACGTCAAAGGGCCACTCGATGTCGTGGCGGCTCAGATGCCTAGTAGAAACGGGAGGTCGAATCCACCATTCCAGAATCCAGGCTGAGTTGCCCGATTTCTCTCACCGCTCGCTTGTTCCGAGAATGTTTCCAGAATGTATTGGTCTGGACTGACAGCGTTAACCAACAGATCCGCTCCTCATGTGACGAATGTTGGTTAAGGCCCGAAATGTCGCCGACTACGATTCTGCGCGACCACGTTGAAGATGCTCTCCACCGAACCCGACGGTATGTGTGGACGTAATTTGCTCTTCACCGAGCAGGACGACCTCGAGGCCCGGTTCGATGCGGAGGTTGTCGCGGAGGCGGCTATACACCCCGATACAACATTGCGCCAGGTGAGGACCTACACATCATCACAAACGAGGCTTCCGACGAGATCGACGTATACCATTGGGGCCTGATACCGTTCTGGGAAGGGAAGATGAGTCGGAGGAGGGAATCACCAACGCATGCTCGGCGACAGCCGACGAGAAACGTGTTCTCGAGCGGGCGTGGGAATCCTGTCTCTGCCTCGTCCTCTCGTCAGGGTTCTACGAGTGGAAAGCACCGCATGGCGGGACGAAACAGCCCTATCGGATTCACCGCGAGAATGATCCGGCGGTCGCGATGGTTGGCCTCTAGGACATCTGGGAGGGCGACGACGAGACGATCTCGTGCGTAACGATTCACACGACGGATCCGAACGACGTGATGAAGCCTATCCACGACCAGATGACAGTCGTCCTTCCGAAGGATGCTGAGTCAGACTGGCTCACCGCAGACCCGGATACCTGCTACGTCAAATGCAAGGATTGTGATTCCGAGTTGAACGTAGAGCAAGAGAAGCTCACTACCTGTCCTCACTGCTACGGCGAACTGAAAGAGATCTATGAGGAGGAATCTGACCCATGACTTCTGAAACGTCCGACACGGAACTCTATCTCGGATACTCGAAAGGTGAGCTTCGCCATTACGACAGTACAGTTCGAGATCTTCTCCGATCAGAGGTTGAGATCGATGTCCTTGGTGATACGCTTCCGTTGCCAGACTCAGACCAAGACAGTCGGGGACTTATTGAATACGATCTGGCTGATCTTGGTCCCAAATCCGATCTCGAGGAGATCCAGTCCGCTCGAGGTGGTCCGAGTATCTGGTGAACCGTCTGAACACAGATAGAACAATATTCCTGAAGTACACACCAAGCACTATGATCGGTTCAATCCCTCACCCACTGACCCCAGAGATCGCCGAGAAGATCGAAAGTTCGCCGAAGGTTCTCGAGTTGCACCCAGAAGTGATGTCTCAGCGTATGTCAACGGGTTCGATTATCCCGGCGTTTTTCTTGATGACCGAAAACAGCGCATGCGCTGTCGTCGAAAACGAATCTCAAGACGGCTATCGACTGTTGACCAAAGGCGAGATTGAAGATGAAGATATGGTCTACTCAGATCTCCAAGAATGGTGCGAACAGAATGGATACCAGGAAACACACTGACGAGTCCTGAGCGGACCTATCATCTTTATATTGGCCATCTGTGTCTACTTTGTCCATGGAAGAAATAGAGGTCGAACTACCAGACGAGAAAGTAGAGCAGATAGAAAAGTACGCGGATAAATATGATGTTGACCCTTCAGTCGTCTTTTCTGCTATAGTCGAAGATGGTATGGATGAAGTTGATAGGATTGCTGAGGAGTACGATATGACCCCTGGTGAGGTTTTGGTGGAGCATTCTCCCGAAGATTTCGATTAATAGCCCGGACGGATTGTGCAGCCAAAAACGACTCCCTGAGCTCGGCGTAGCGTGGGCAACGACCGCGCCGAGCTGATCTGAGACGATGATTGTCTGTCGCGTACGAGGACGCGACATGAGACGCTATCACACGCGCCGTTATCAATCTCGTGGCCCGCTTCACTCGCAACGTGGTGTGTCCCAAGCGCCTGTCACCACAATGGCTATACCTCGCTAGTCGAAAGTCGGGCATGGCCGTCACGTCTGCCGATTGCTCGAGGTCGACACTCGTGTTGCTACTTCGGGAACCATCACGGTGGGGTCGTTTGTCAGAGGCGCGTTGCGTGGGGTCTGCCCGATCGGCATCTATTGCCGTATTACTGGCGTCGGAACTATCTTACTCGTAAGTAATATCGTTTTATTTGGATATAACCGCAAGATGGCGTCGTTACAGACGACTGTAACAGATACTTGCAACAGACACCTGTACCAGATGACTGTACCAGAAACCTGTACCGACTGTCTGAAACAGATTTATGTATGTCTTGACTGTACGCTCTGTTGATGATAACTGCCGTCGTCTACTCCGAATCAGGCGGGACGTTCAAAACGACCACCACGGCGAATCTCGCGGTCGCCCTGGAGCGGATGGGGCTCGACGTATGCGTAATCGACTTAGATCCCCAAGAAGGCAACCTGACGAGCCTCTTCGACGTGGGGGAACATCGCAGCGACCCCGAGGCCGATAACCTCGTCAAACACATTCTCGAAATGCCCGACGGCGACTTCGAGGACCTAATTGAGACCTCCGAAGAGGGTGTCGACGTAATCCCGAGCCACGACATGCTTGGGGACTTCACGTCGAACCTCGAGCAAAAGATCGCCTACGAGACGGGCATGAAGAATATGAACCGCGACGAGTTCCCGCGGTTCGAACTGCTTTATGACTTACTCTGGAACGAACAGCAACTCCAGGACCAGTACGACGCCGTCCTCATCGACCCGAACGCTCGCGCGGAGGACCTGCTGTATAACGCGATCTACGCGCTACGAACGCTCGTTGCGCCAGTCAAACCCGCAGGGAAGGGTAACCTCAGTCTCGATGGACTCGAGGAAATGGTTGCGAACATGAGTGACGAATTGGATATCGAGGTTGGCCTGTCGTGTGTCATCCCGACGGCGATCGGGCAGACGAACGCACACACCCAGTACACCAAGCAATTCAAAAATAACGAGATGTATTCGACGCCGGTTGCGATCCCCGCTCGTGAAAGTCTTATGGACGCGATGTGGGAAGCTCGCGGCTCGGCGTACAAGGTGGTCGAAGAGCGGTGGAAGACCTTCGAGCAAGACGATGAAATGGTCAGTGAACCAGGTACGCGTCGGGTCCGCGATCGCGAACTCGAGACGCTTCGGGATATCTACGAGCTGGCTGCGTTCATCGCGACCGAAACCTTCGATACTGAGATTGACCCACAGCTCACCCTCGAGATCGACGACCACGGCGAGCGGACGTTCACCGTCGGTGACGACGCCGAACGCGAGGTGACGGCCTAATGCCGATGAAAAAGGGCTCGGGAAGCCTCGATTTCGGTAGTGATAACGACGACTCGAGCGAGGAGACCTCCGACGACGAACCTCAACAATCCGAGCCGAGCGAGGGCGGACGTGGCGATTACGACGTCGATCAGACCGATCCAACGCCGACCGAAACGGAATCCGAACCCGACGACGGCCACGAGTATCCGTACTTCGTCCGCCGGAGCAAGGTCGGCGATGAACGCGACGAGCGAATCGAAGTCCATCTTCGGACCGACGTGAGTAATCAGGAGTCAGCGTTTCGCAACGATCTCGCCGATGCGCTTGAAACAGCCGACGTATCGAAAACAGACGCACGGGAGTTCGCACTGAAATACGCCTTCGAGAATCCCGAGGGCGTCGCCGAGTTGATGCGTGAGGAAGGGTACGGTGCGACGGACTAACCCGACTACAACTCTCCTAAAAGCTGGCTCGCTAGCCTCTAACTGTCCTACGTTTTCAGACTGGTTCAACGGTTACTATCTCTCCCTGAGGACGATGCACGCTTTATCCACCGACGGATGGTATCCGAGTGCTTGTAACCGAACGAACCGCCAACTCCGAATACGATACCGAGGATGGTTGCCCACACAATCACTCCTTGCATATCTTCAGACATGACCGTCCCCGTATTCAATTGTCAGGGTGAGGGTAGGGTGCCAAAAATCGGACTGCCAGAGCGTGCCGCTCACGTTTCTAATTTCCTTTATTACAAAGCCGGCCCGCTGGCCGACTGAGCGCGCCAGCCTCGAACTTGCTGCTATTGTGTAGACAGACAGAAAAATTCTATCGTATATGTCAAATATTTAGTAAATACCACCGATCCTGTGGCGAGAGACAACGGTAGTGTTTGCGAGAGCGGTCTAAATCCCATCTGGGAATTAAATACAAATGTCTATAGAAGCAATAAAATATAACTCCTTGCAAGGGCAAGCACTATCATATAGCTACGGACGAAGAATACGCCCATCCTATTCCAATCTCCGTTGCAAACCGAGCCGCGAGATACTATTCTATGCCGAAAGGTGATCTTCATGAACTGCTCGAAAAGATCGACGATAGGGACGATTTGAGAAACGATCTACAGGCCCGTTCCGAGCGGTCAGAGAAATTTGAAGTTCTTAAACGTGGCTGGAATGCAACGTACTATCGAGTTGCTAGAGGGTGGACTCGTAGATTCGACACAACACATTTCAATGCGACTAACGCACTCAATCAGTGCTACGATAGAGCTGTAACCGAGAAAACGAATGCCCATATCGAAAATGGAGAGGGATTCGTCCTCTCAAACATTCGCGAATAGGACGAATAACCCCCACGCCGTACTCTCTTTTCTACATTCACCACGGTACCAGTAATTTAAATACTACCACATATCAATAGCGGTGTATGCCAATCGCGAAGAATTGGAGTGAGGCGAAGAAGTCGCATATCAAGGAGAAGGCTCCGTCGAAGAGCGGGGTTTACGAACTGAAGTGCTTCGGTGAACTGACGTACATCGGCCATTCGAGTGACATTCAGAGTCGGTTACTCGAGCATCTCTCTGAGAAAGATCCGAACTACTACCGCTTCGAGACGGCGGGCTGGCTCTCGAGTTCGAAGAAAATGGAGGACAAACACCTCACGCGATACGAACGCAAACACGGCTCGTTGCCAGCGTGGAACGACAACGATACGCGGGCGAAGCGATAAGGGCACGTCATGTCTGCCTCCAGAACCGCTCGCTGCCGTGGCCGATCGCCCCCGATCGCGACGACGAGTGGACCGTCTCGACTGTCGCTTGCCGGACGACCAACCATGACGGTGCGGCCGTCTGTGCGGCGACCGGCGAGACCGTCTCGCTGTCCGAGACGCATTTCTACGTGACGTTGCGCCGCGAGAGCGAGCATCGGTTCGAGCCCGCGGAGTACGACGAATTGAGCGTTCGCGAGGGGGCGCTCGACGAACTGGACGACTGGCTCGAAGACGGAGAGTAGACCAGTTCCACCCTGCTACACGAACTCTTTTTACAACTGAACCGAATGACTCGACAATGAACCGAGACTTCTGGATTGGCGAATTAGGGCGTCTATATCAGCGTAGCTCGGAGGCGATCAATGACGACGATACAAAAGCAGTCCGACCCCTTACAAGCCAATTTAACGAGAATCTCGAGGAGCTAAAGGATGCTTTCCAAGACAATACGATCATTCAGGGGACCGATAAGGTAGAACCGGTAACAGAAGGTGGCAGCAGTTCTAGTCGGGGAATGGTAACCTTTTCACCATCCCGAATACGGGAAGAAGCTCTCCACGAGATCCGATCACGCTGCGAGAGGATGGCGAACAGTATTGGATACGATCTGCCAGAACAACGCAAAGAGACAGCACGTCAAAATAACATGGTCATGGTGTCTGTGGAGTCTAACCAAACGACTTCCCAAGAGGTGAATCAGGAGGTCACAGTTGAATCGATCCAGAACACTATCTCGGCACTTCCCCGGCCGCCTGAGCAAAAGGAGCAACTTGAGGAGATCTTTTCTGAGTTCGAATCAGAACTTGACGACGAACAAGATGAATCACGGCTTCGTGGACTAATTGACTCGGCGAAAAATATCAGCGAAGATGTCGCCAGCCAAATGGCGATCATTGCGATGAAACATGGGCTGACTGGGGTTTTGTTCGCGTAAGCCCCATCTATCCATCCATCGACAGTCACTCGATACAGGTGCCCGCTGCCCATCGCGCCGTTCAACTCCGCGATCGCCGCCCCCAGTAACCGACCGCCGAATGGGCGGTCGCAACCGACGGCGGAGAAACTGACTAGCGCGACCCGCTCTATTTCTCTACCCGTTCTGGATAGCAGTCGGGACAGGGTTTGTAGCCCTGTTCCTCGAGTTCATCGAGCGATTCAGTCCGCCGCTCTGCTTTGTCACCGATCATTTGCATGAGATCGGAGTTACAATTCGACCGATGGTACAGGTCTCCAGTCGTATATGTCATGGCCTGCCATTGGTTCCGCACAATTGCATAAAAGGTTCCGTGCGGATGTCCCGGGTGTTCTCTGGTGGCGAGATGGCCTGGCGTTCACTTTCACTTCGGTACAGGAACCCTTATTCACGGCCGCCAACAAGTCCGGCTTGCATGGCAGACAATACAGTTGAGGTACGCATCGAGAGCGTCACTGCGACACACGACCGAAGCGGTGCGATTGAGCACGTCGATATCGAACTTACGCACGACGGATCGGTTATGAACGATACTCGGCACCGTGCCCCTATTCCTGCTGTCGAATACCGGTTCGTCGTCGATGACCGTACTGCGAAACTCGTGGAGATCAACACCGTAGACGAAGATAGCGAACACAACTACGACGGCGTCCCCGGAGTATCGCTTGACGACCTTCAGACCATCTCGGCAGCCTACGAGGTGCTCGAGGGCTTCGATGCGATCGACGACGTAGAGTCAGTCGATGAAACAGTCGCCGAAGTTGCTGGGTTCGCAGACGAGATTTCTTACAAAGACTAAGCCCGAACCGTCGCGTACGTTCTCGAGCGGTTGATTTTCAGAAATCGCCTGGGTCTGGAACGTCTTTCCCATCGTCTCTGAGCGTATGGTTCGCAACAGAAATACCAGAACAAACCGAGCTGTATAGGAACACAGCACTGGCGATAATGAAAATACGCGTTTCGACACCTGCGAGTGCGTCTGTCGGTGTTCCAACTACCGATACCACGGCTGCACCGCCGAGAATCGACGCCCCGAGTGCGCTCAACTCGAGTTTGAATAGGTCTGCCACAATATCAAACTCGACTCGCCAGTGTGTCCAGAGGAGCAGTCCAAGCGCAGGGAAATTCGCGAGGGTCAATTGCCCCGGGACTTCTTGTCCATTCGCGAGATATGAGGCTTGTTGGAAATTGAGCAACAGAACGACGATCACGGATGCTACCACGAGCGCGACGTCCCTTGTGAGGAAGTCTTTCGGATCTGAATATAGTTCCATATCACTACTTCACACTGAATGACTGTATTTCTAACCCCTCTATTTCCTGTAGCCGATCGTGAACGCGTCAGACGTTCGTTTTCGACGGATTCGTTTCTAGCGATAGAGGCGACGATTCCATATAGCGATATACAGTTTAACGCTACACTCACCAACCCCGATTCGTTCGATTTCTGTACGCTCACAGCCTGCAACTACAACCGAGTCAACAACAATACCACATAGTACATTAGACCAATAATGTACGGTGCTATTTTGTAGGTCCACGCCCTTGGGTAAGCCGAGTCGATGTCTCAGGACAACTCCGGGGGTTCCGGCGGGGAAATCGCCCTCGAAGACGCGAAAGACGAATTCCTGCGAGAACAGAAGGGGAACTACAGTAGCAACCTCAAGTACAACCTCAAGAAGTGGCTCGACGAGTGGATTGACGGCCGCCACGAGGAGACGCTGGCCGACGTGACGCCGTTGACCATGCGTCACTACGCGAACTACCTCGAGCGGCGGTCACGGGGTGACACAGGGATCGCAGAGTCGTCGGCCCGTACCTACTACAACTACGTCTCGGCGTTCCTCTCGTGGGCTGTGAAAGTCGAGTACCTGCCGGAGAACCCAGCAGAGAAAGAACGGGCAAAAGACCCGCTCCCGAACGGCGACACGAGTAGCAGCGAGCAACAGTTCTGGCAACCCGAACAGCGAGCGGCACTCACCGACTACGTCGACGAGCGTGCTCGTGAGGCGATCGCCGCTGACGGGACCGACGCCTTCGAGGAGGTACGGGACCGCGCGCTGATCTACGTGCTGGCCTACACCGGCGTTCGTGGGTCGGAGGTCCTGGCCGACGCGAGACACGACGACCGAAACGGCCTCCGGTGGGACGATGTCTACCTCGAGAACGGTATGATCGAAGTCTTCGGCAAGAGCCAGGATCCAAACGAGGAGGTCGGGCTCACCGGTCAAACAATCGAACCGCTGCGGCGGCTCCGAACCCTCATTGATCCGCCTGCCGAGTCGTGGCCAGTCTTTCCGTCCCGGCATCCACCGTCGCTGTACGACCGGATCGACGAGTCGGAGTACGATCGTCCGGAGGGAAACCCGTGGGAGTTCTGCCTTGAGAACAGTATCGAACCACCGTCGATGAGTACCTCCGGTGCTCGGACGCTGCTGAAACGTCTCTCGAAAGAGGCCGAAGTGCCGGGACTGGATTTCGAGGACGGCGAGTATCTAACGCTGCATGGTGCCCGGCGAGGCGTCGGAGAGACGCTGTATAAGGAACACGGCGCGCAACGCGCCCAACGGACGCTTCGCCACGCCGATCCGAAGACGACCTCCGAGATGTATTCGCACATAGAAGCGAGCGAGCTGGGCGAGGACAATACGGCGGTGTTCGAAAACGAATGAGTTCTCCGACAAAAGAGTCCGAAAACATTGCGGTGGCTGCGATGAATATTGTGGGGACTTTAGCGCAATTGCAATTCCAATCCGGCTTCTCGGCGGTGGAATAGGGGATTTTGCGGCTGTGTTAGCTACGGTTCTTGTCCTAGTGGGCGGACTCAAGACTATTCGGCACCTTGCTCGATCTGGCCTACGAACTTATCGGAGAAGAAGACCAGTCGAGTGAGTTCGCAGGATCATGGAGGGCCGCCGATGCCCTGATCAGCACTCTCGACGCCACTTGACGACAGATTCGAGCGGTACCTCCAGGACAAGGGAAAAGGCCGCGTGGCGACGGCAGGAACTACCGACGCAACGCAGGGCGTGAGCTCAAGCGGTTCGCCGAGTGGGCCATCGGCAACCGCAGTGACGACTGGACCGGGATCGTTCCCGACGATATCGACCGTGAATCCACCTTTGAGGACCTCGACGAACGCGTGTTCTACGAGTATCCGGCATCTCGCCGGTGACCGAGGGCTCAAACAGACCACTATACAAACCTATTACCGCTATATATTTGCGTAGTGTGGCTGGTGCCAGAGTTTCGGAGGATAGGTCAGTTTTAGATTGAGTTTCCCCAATCATCGAGATGATTCGACAATATGAGGCAGTCTTGAATGCATATGGGCGAATTGGCAAGATGTAGCTCGAATTTTGGAGTTGCTGAATAGCGTTTCCACTCCCATACAGCTACCTCGGTGAGAATGCAGCCGATTAGTTAGGCGGAATCAACGCCGAGACGATTAGCTACACACTCGCCAGCGGTCAAGATCGGTACGTAGTCCATCTCTCCGTCAACACCGGCTTTCAGCAGGAAGTCGGTGAGCCGCCAGATATTGTACAGCAGCACGGCAAACACGAAGTAGAACAGCCGTACCCGATAGTCCTTCGACGAGGTCTTCGCGAGGAAGTCGTGCTTGATACTCTTGTATTCGTTCTCGATCTGCTAGCGGCGGCTGTACCGTCGACAGAACGTCTCTGCCTCGTCCGGTTCAACCTTAAGATTCGTCGCGAAGACAGCTGTTCCATCGCCTTTCGTCGACGGTACATACACGAACCGCATCGAGTGGCTTCCTGTTTCGACGCTGACGGAGGCCGATTCCACGGCGACTTCTTGTTCGTCGTCCATCGTCTCAATGACCTCCCGCTCCGTGCTGTTGATCCGTTTCGGGATCAGGTAGTTCACTCCGAGATTCGGACACGTCTGTAAGACCTGCTGGGAATCGAACTCGCGGTCACAGAGTACCGTCTCGATGGGGACGTGTTCCTGTGCTCGCTTCACCAGGCGTCGGACGACACGGTGAATCTTGTTCGGATTTCTGTCCCATTCCGAACTCTCTCGAACCGGTTCTACACCGAGTACCAGCGGGATGTTCTGCCCAACGATCGACAAAGTCGCGAATTTGAACGCCCGACGCTCCTGCTCTTTCGTCCCGCTAACCATCGACATCCCCTCAACGTCGCCGTAGTATGGAATGGTCGTGATGTCGATCGCGGCTGCTACCGGCCGGCGAAACGACGCTTCAGATGCGATGACCGAAACCAGCCGGTCAGTCGCCTCATCGAGTCCGTCGATGAGTGTCTCCAAATCAAATTGCTTGATTGCTCGGTGGTGAGTATCCCTGTGTGGACCGTAGTCGGTCCCACGCCGATATTGGAAGCGTGCTGCGCCCTGTGATGTCCCACAGCCGACCATCCCCATGAACGTTTGCAACTCGAAGAACTGCGTGTCCCCATACGTAGCATTCGCGGCGCGACCCGAGTCGAACTCGTTGAAGCCGTGGTCCCGTGCGAGGCGCGTGGTTCGATGGATTTGTTTGTCAGTGAATCCTCGACCAGCTGCCTCATCGTCCTTGGGAGAACGATTTTGCTCGTCGACAACCTCACTTTTCGGTCGAGCAGCAGGAGCTGAGAACTCCCGGTCGTGGACCTCTTTGACGACGAAGTGGGAAGCACTCCGAACGAACTCTCGGACACCGTCGTTGAAGCGATTGCGCCATGTTCGAGACAGCACAGATTCATCAGGGATGTGATCCAGCCCGAATAGTTCGGCAAGTTCTTGATACCGAGCCAGCGCTCGATAGCTCTCACCCGTGATTTCCCGGTAGATGAGGAGTCGAACCATCCCGAGAAACGAGTCCGGGGAGGGGTGCCACTCTGGATAACTGTCATTGAGATATTCGGTTCGAATCGTACTCTCAGCGATGCTCGATGGCAGCGAGTTGCCTGCTTGAAGCTGTTCAGTAATTTCGATTCCCGTACAGGTATCAGTCATTCGGCAGGCATGGTTCGAGAGCTGATCCAGCGAGTCAGCCATCGATTCATAATTGTATCGGGGTGGTAGAAGTAGTTGAGGATCCTACCTGTCGTGTCGCGTTCCTCATGAATTTGTTGATTCAAGACGTATTCTGGAAATGGAACGACGGGTTCTGGTGAATCGCCATGCGATGCTTGATTTCACTGTGTCACCGCTCGCTTGATGTTGTTGACGATATACTTCATGACGAGTTCTCGAAATTCTTGATACCAGGTTTGCGCACGCACAGCGATGCCGTGCGTGCGCTTGATCGCCGAGAGGGGGCCTCACACATCGATCGCTGGCGGTAACGAGGCCCATCGACCACGCGCACAATGCGCGGGTCGATGGGCCGGAAGATTCAATGCTTAATCAGTGGTCTTATACCCTCGTCTCTGAGTTTTCGCGTAATTGCATCCAGTCGTAGCCTTTGGCGAGGCTGTGCAGATCGCCTGTGTTGCGGCAGGCGACCCGCCAGCCGAACTGTGTATCATGCGGTTTCCCGGTCGTACAGTGAACGTCGAGGACAGCTTGCATCGCCGTGTCAACGAGAGCGGTCGCTTTCAGTGTTTGAACGCGATAGTTTGTCCGGCGGTAGTAGTGCTTGCTGCCGTTCTCACGATGGAATAGCATGGCGTCGTGCCCAGCCACCAAATATGTAAGTGTATTTAATACATCCCAATCCGACAATAGTGCTTATAGAACAATTCTACAGTCATTCAGTCATATGTGTGGAAGTCGACTTCTTGCTCGAGAAGTTCGTCGGGAATCCCAGGAACTTCATCGGAACGGACTGGACCCTGTTCCTCGATGACGTCGAGATCGCGGGGAAATTCACGTAACGCGAAATGCAATGAAATACCAGCCTTTGCTCCTTCGCCCAATGCAATCGGGAGTTGATTATGCCCAGGTGTCAGGTCTCCCACTGCATAGACGCGATCGACTGTTGTCTGCCCGTGATCATCGACGACGACCGTCCCATCATCATTGATATCACAGCCGAGGTTGCGGGCTAGACCGTTGTTGTACTCGGCACCGTACATGGCAAAACCACCCTTGTACTCGCGAACCATGCCGTCTTCGAACTCGAGGGCTGCTAACCAGCCATCTTTGTCGTTTTGAACGCCAGTGATGTCCTCGTGAATGATATCGATCGGATGGTTCGAGAGCATCGTTGCCGTCTCGTCGCTCCATTCAGGGCTATCATTGCGGGTGAGTATATCAACATCGTCGGTGAAGTTTAGCATGATCGCAGCTACGTGTGCAGCGCTCTCCCCGTATCCCATGACGTAGACGGGTTCATTGACGAACATGTAGGCATCACAGTGCAAGCAGTAGTGAAGTCCACGACCAGTCCGCGGTAGTGGCGGTTCCGGGCGGACATCGTTGAATCCCGTCGCGAGAACAACGTACTCTGTGCGATAGTCAGCATTATTCCCGCAGAGACGGATCGAACCGTCCTCAGTACTGTCGCAGGAGACGAGTAGATCATTGTGGATATCGCACCCATACTCTCGAAGTTGGTCTCTACCGACCGAGAGAAATTCATTCCCAGATGTCTCCTCCGTGACACCCAGCAGATTGTGGACGTCTTGCATCATCGCTGCACGTCCACCGCCTCGGTCAACAACGGCAGTCCGATGGCCAAGTCGCGTCGTATACAGCGCCGCAGTCATTCCAGCCGGACCGCCTCCAACGACGAGAACTTCGTAATCGTGAACAGTTGAATTAGTAGCCATCGTCTCTTCGTCCGATATCGACACATAAAATGGTCGTTCGAAATTAGCGTGATATTGTGGATACAGTGACAAAGCCAGCGAGTGAGCTCTAGTTCTTGAATTCTATATACTTACTGAGAAATCATCTCTAATCTAATAATTCATAGAATCCATGTTTTCAGCTACAGAGGAATCTCAAGTGTGGTCTCTGCCGTCCGCTCGAGCGTCTCGAGGTAGGCTTCGGCGTCGAGGGCGGCCATACTGCCGGTTCCGGCGGCGGTGATCGCCTGTTGATAGTGCGGATCGGCGACGTCGCCGGCGGCGAAGACGCCCTCGACCGCCGTCTCGGTCGTCGCGCGGCCGGCGTCGTCGGTTCGAGTGTGGAGATAGCCGCTCTCGTCGCGGTCGACGGTGGTCCCCTCGAGGAACTCGGTGTTCGGCGTGTGACCGATCGCGTAGAACACGCCGCCGACGTCGACGGTCTCTCGGTCGACGTCGACGCCGGTCGCGGCCTTCTCCGCGGGATAGCCGTCGGGATGGGAGACGAGCGTCGCGCCGGTGATACCCTCCTCCTGCGAGCCGTGAAGCGCCTCGAGTTCGGTGTTCCAGCGGAATTCGATATCCTCGTGATCACGAGCGCGGTCGGCCATGATCTCGGAGGCGCGCAGTTCCTCGCGACGGTGGACGACCGTCACGCTGTCGGCGAACTTCGCGAGGAAGAGCGCCTCTTCCATCGCCGAATCGCCGCCGCCGATCACGAGGACGTCGTCACCGCGGTGGAACGCGCCGTCGCAGGTCGCACACGTCGAGAGGCCGTAGCCCATCAGTTCGTCCTCGTTATCGGCGCCGACCCAGCGAGCGCTCGCGCCGCTCGCCACGATCAGCGCGCGCGTTCGCAGGACGTCGCCGTTCGAGAGTTCGAGTTCGTACGGGCGCTCCTCGAGAGTCGCGTTCTCGACGGTGCCGTGGGTGAACTCGGCGCCGAAGCGCGTCGCCTGTTCCTTGCCGTTCTGGATCAGTTCCATTCCGCCGACGCCCTCGGGGAAGCCGAGGTAGTTCTCGACGTCGGTCGTCAGCGTCAGCTGGCCGCCCGGTTCGGGGCCCTCGAGCACCAGCGGCTCGAGGTCGGCCCGCGCGGCATAGACGGCCGCGGAGAGGCCAGCGACGCCGGAACCGACGATCACTACGTTGCGAACATCCGTGGTCGTGTCTGTTTCCTTGTTCATTCGGTGTATCTCTCGATCAGGCTACGAAGTCGGTCTTCCGGCAGCGCGCCGGACTGCTGTTCGACCTGTTCGCCGTCCGCGAAGAGGGCCAGCGTCGGCACGCCGCGAACGCCGAACGAGCCCGCGAGTTGCTGGTGTTCGTCGACGTCGACCTTCGCGATCACGGCCTCGGTCGTGTCCGCGAGCTGCTCAAGGACGGGATTGAGCATCTGACAGGGGCCACACCAGTCGGCGTAGAAGTCCACGAGGACGACATCGTTCGCCGTCGTGACGTTCTCGAGGTGGCTTCTGCCGTCGATGTAGATCGGTTCGTCGAGCGATTCTCCGGAGGCGTCGCGTGCATCAGTTGCCATCACCACTACGTATGGACTGATAGCGTTTAAAGGTTTTGTGAGATTTGTACAATATGGGAACGGAGGGACTTGGATTACCCTCGTACAGCGTACATGGTGATGAACGGAAAAATAAGCGGATAGCGCCAGATGGGCGGACGTACAGGATATTTCGGAGAGACATGGAGACGTTGACGATCGAATCGTCTCGGTCAGTTTTGCACATCTAACTAACAACCAGTTATTCGACGGAGTCGGTCGGCTCCCCTGAGGGACTCACGTCAAAGCGCACGAAATACCCGGCTCGCGTTCCGACGCGTGCGTCGAACGCCAGTCCCCGCCGTTCGACACGGCGTCGTAGCCCTTCGAATCCGACGAAGTGCGGGTCGGGGAGAGACTCGCCGACGACGAGTCGACCGTCCGGTTTCAGGACTCGCTCGAGTTCGTCGAGGGCTCGCTCCTGGTCGGGAATCTCGCCGAGGACTAAGACCAGATACGCGGCGTCGAACGCGTCGTCCGGATACGGAAGCGATCGTGCGTCGCCGCGGATCGGTTCGACGTTCTGGGTTCCCTCTCGCCGCATTCGCGTTCGGAGGTGTTCGACCATCTCCGATTGGACGTCCACGGCGTGCAGTGTCCCCGACGGTTCGATCGCCTGTGCGGCCATCCCAGTGTAGTAGCCGGTTCCCGGGCCGACCTCGAGAAGACGTTCACCGGACCGGGGCTGGAGCACGTCGCGCAGCCGGGAGCGAGTGATGACCGGGCGCGGGAAGTTGATCGCGTGGCGCTGGGCGTACGGGCACGGTGATGGGTTCGATCGCCACCGGAGGGCGTATCCGAGTCCAGCGAGCAGTGCGAGGCCGAGCAGGCCAGCGATCACTCGCACCCTCCGACGAGAAACCATGGGGATACCGTCACCGCGGGCGGTCTACAGTCTTTCCCAAGCGACGCGGATGCCACGGGCTTGCCGTTGCTGCCCCAACCACAATCCCCCTCGAAATCGATCGTACAGTATGTCCTATACGCTTCGTACACAAGTCGACGGCGAGTTCGACGACGTCGTCGCGGAAACGATCGACGCCCTCGAGGAAGAGGGGTTCGGCGTGCTCTGCGATATCGACGTCCAGGAAACGCTGAAAAAGAAACTCGACGAGGACTTTCGACAGTACAGAATTCTGGGTGCATGCAATCCACAGTTGGCCCACCAGGGACTCGAGAACGATCTCGAACTCGGGACGTTGCTCCCGTGCAACGTCGTCGTGTACGACGATGACGACGGCGTGGTCGTCAGCGCGGTCGATCCGCAGCGTCTGATCGCCGTCGCCGAGAACGACGACGTCGACCCGATCGGCGACGATGCGTACGAGCGCTTCGAACGGGTTCTCGAGTCGTTATAATTCGGGTCCGGTGCAGCCGTTCGGGCTCGCTCCCGTCGCACATTTCACACTGACGCCGCATTCGCTTATGGAGCGGAGTGGTGTCCGTCGTGTATGACGAATTCGAACAACGACGAGTTCGACCCGACGGCGCCCGAACAGCGGGAGATCGGCCGCGAAATGGTCGACGAGAGCACGGGCCTCGGTTCGGTGATGGCCCACGCGTACCGGGGCGAGCTCAGCCGGGTAGACACGTGGCGACAGCGCCTCGACCAGACGACGACGTGGGCGGTGACCGTGATGGCGGCGATCCTGACGTGGGCGTTCTCGAGTCCCGACAACCCCCACTACATCCTGCTGATCGGCATCGTGATCGTCGCGGTCTTCCTCGGCATCGAGGCGCGATGGTACCGCGACTACGATGTCTTCCGGTCGCGCGTTCGGATTCTCAGGAGAACCTGCTCGCGACCGCTCTCGATCCGTCCCAGGGGGTCGAGCACGTCGACTGGCGAGCGGAACTGAGTCGGGACTACCGCGACCCACAGTGAAGGTACCGATGCGGTAAGCCCTCGCGAATCGTCTGCAACGCGTGTATCTCGCGCTGCTTGGGGTCCTCCTCGTCGCGTGGATTTTCAGAGTGACCGCGTTTGCGGGACGCGAAGACTGGATCGAAACCGCTGCGATCGCTCGAATCCCGGGGCCGATCGTGATCGCGGTCGTCGTCGCGTTCTACGTCGCGCTGCTCGCGATCGCGCTGTGGCCGCGAGAACGCCAGGCGAAGGGTGAATTCCATAAAGGAAAAAACGGAGGGTGACTGGAAAGATACGGATGCAGCGGACGAATCGCGTAATCGATGAGCAACTGCACGGAACCATGCGAGTCCGACTGCGCGTAACTATGCTCCGCGGTCGTTCGGTTCCAGCTCGAGATCTGTCATCTCAGACTCGTCGTTCGGATCGAACGGGATGTTCTCAACGCGCTATGGATCCAATTTGACTATCCCTCAGTTGCCAACGTTGCGGGATCGTCAGTCTCTACCTCGACAGGGGAGCGAATGAGGTTCCCCCACTCGGTCCACGAACCATCGTAATTACGGACGTCCTCGTATCCGAGGAGTTCGTGGAGTGTGACCCAGGTAATCGACGAGCGCTCGCCGATTCGACAGTAAGTGATGACTTCGCTATCACCGGTGATACCGTAGTCTGCGTAGAGGTCTTCCAGTTCCGCTCGACTCTTGAATCGACCATTCTCTTTGAGGTTCTCACTCCAGGTAATGTTCTGAGCACCCGGAATGTGACCTGCTCGCTGAGCGGTTTCCCGACTTCCTTCGGGAGCGATTTTCTCACCGCGGTACTCCGCAACGCTACGAACGTCTACGAGCGGAACGTCCACCTCTAATGCATCCTCAACGCCCTCCCGATAAATACGGATATTGTCGAACGGGCCGCTGACGTCGTACTCACGTTCGGGGAAATTCGGTTCGTCGGTCGTCATTGGGTAGTCGTTTTCTTCCCAGTAGACCCGTCCACCGTCCAGCAGATGGACGTCCTCGTGACCGTAGTACTTGAACTGCCAGTAGGTGTACGCGGCCCACTGATTCCACTCGTCACCGTAGAGGACAACTGTCGAGTCCTCCGTAATTCCTGCTTCCCCCATGATTTCCGCGAACTGATCCTTTTTCAGGATGTCGCGCTGCGTCGAATCCTGGAGGTGTGTCCCCCAACCGAATCCGATCGCGTTCGGAATATGTCCTTCGGCGTACGACTCCTCATACTCGATATCGGCCTCGACCAACCGATACTCCGGGTCGTCGTCTCCGAACTCGTCGAGGTGTTCTTCGAGCCAGTCCGGCGAAACGAGTGCGTCGGTCGCGTATTCACTGGTGTCGGCCATACGAGTTCGATTACTCGAATAAGCCACTTAGAGCTGTTTCTAATAATTCCATAGTCATACAATATTCTGTGTTTCCACTGTGCTGAAGTAGCACTCAGAACCGATACGGCTGGCGAATCCGAGGCGGCGTTACTCCATAGTACATCTCGAGCGGGACCGGAGACGATGAATGCCCGGGTTAGGCTGCGCAGTTGTTCGGCCCTAACTCGAGTTCCGTCGCCTCGGACTCGTCCTCGGGCGGCTCCGAACCCGTGTTGATCTCGATCACGCGCTCGTAGTTCGGTGGCTTGTCTGGCGCATTGTCGACCAATCGGTCCACGAACTCGTCCTCGTCCAGTCCCAGCAGGTCGAGGTCGTCGCGGAGGTCACCCAGTCGAGCGCTGATCAGTTCGCCGGGCGAGCCGACCTCGTATCGGTTGTCCTCCGTGACCGACACGTGGCCCGGAAGGATCCGCGTCTCCTCCGGTAACTCGAGGATGGTGTCGTGAATCGATTCGTATAGCAGTTCGGCGCCGCGTGCCGCATCCTCGTCACCGAATTGAAGCTCTGTCCGGCCGACGGACTCGACGAACAGCGTGTCGCCGGTCAGCAGCGCCTCGTCGTCGACGAGGTAGTTGACCATCTCGGTCGTGTGCCCCGGCGTGTGCAGCGCTTCGATCTCGATCTCGCCGAGTTCGATCGTCTCGCCGTCGGCGAGGGGTTCGTAGTCGTATTCGACGCCCCGATCGCTCGCGTGTTCTCCGAGATGGTAGGGGACGTCCAGCTCCGCCGCCAGTTTCGGTCCGCCCGAGATGTGGTCGGCGTGGACGTGAGTGTCGAGGACGCGCTCGATCGTGAGTCCGGCCTCCTCGGCGACGATCTTGAACTGGTCCGTCTGTCGCGTCGGATCGACGACGACGGCCGACTCGGCGTCTCTCGAGCCGATGACGTAGCCGAGACAGCCCTTCGCCCGTCGCTGCAGTTGCAGGACGACGAGGTCGTCGTTTTCGGTCTCGACGGGAACGACCTCGTAGACTTTGCTCCAATCCTCCATACCGCCCTTCACGACGGACACGTCGTCGTAGCCGTGTTGCTCGAGTTCGAAGCTGAATGGCGTCGACGTAAGCCCCTTTCCACAGATCGCGACTACTGTCTCTCCGTCTTTGGCCTCCTCAACGCGCTCGAGTTCTTCGTCCCCGATCTCGTTGTCTGGACCGAACGGGATGTTCTCGGCGCCGTGAATACGCCAGCCCTCGTAACTATCTTCAGGGCGCGTATCGACGAGCGTGAACGACTCGTTTGAGTCAATCATATCCGCGAGCCGTTCCGGGGAAATTTGGTTCACCATTGGAATCTCCTTACAATACTATCTGGTGCGAGGCCGCCGATAGTTCTCATCCCTGCATAGGCATCCTCGGCTACCGGTACGGATTTCGCCCGCTCTCGGGGAAGCGGGTCCCGGTTGGGATTAACCGCGTCTCGCAGTACTCATCTCCGCCCGCGTAATCAACCCCCGGTTGGACGTACGGGTACGGTCCGTCAGCGGGCGTATTCTGGACCCATCCGCCGTTGTCGGGCGTCTGGACGAGCGTCGTCTCCTCGTAATCGATCGGCGAGTAGTCATCGAGGTAGTCGACGACGACGTCAACCGGAACGACGCCGTCTTCAATGTCGATGTCTTGGAACGGGAAGCCGCAGTTTCCGAGATCACGTTTGGGATCACCGGGACGGGTAAACGTCGCGATCGAGTAGCGCGCTTCGGGATCGACCGGTTCCCCGTCGACGACGAGATCGACGAGTCTGCGTTCGCGTTTCGCGGTCGGATCGATGATTACCTCCACGTTCGAAGAGTAGTTCCGGACACGACCGTCCTCTTGCTCGTAAACGTACGGTGTGAAGTTGTCAGTGAGGAACGCTTCCATGTGGTTCAGCAGCTGCTGACCGTACGCTTCGCCGCGGGCCACTGGTGCGGTCATCGGAAACGCTTGATAGAGGTGCTCGAGCGTTATCTCGCCGGCGGGAACTGCTGGACCGTAACGGAAGCCGTGGGTGACCGCTAATTCGGTGCCGAAGTACGTTCGTAGTGCGTCGGCGAACAGCGCGTTCCAGTCGCTCTCGAGGAACGATTGTCGATCGAGCGACGCCTCCGTCCTACCGACGACTGTGTCCAGCGGCCGCTCGAGGGTTCCGTCTCCTCGCTCGTAGGAAGTTTCGTCGTCGAAGAACGGCGATCGAATATCCGCAACCGTCCGTTCGGCCATCGGTGCCGGGTCGGATGTGTAGTCGTGGTCTTCGGCGAGACAATAGAGGATGTGGCGAAATGCGACGCCGTCGTCATCGATGTGGAGGTCCACACGGCCGAGTCCGTCGCCCGTTCCTGATTCGACGACGAGCGTCTCCGTCTTATCGATCAGGATCGGATCGTGAGTGTACTCGTGAGTATGCGCACTGAACAGAACATCGATACTCTCGATGTCCTTCGCCGCTTGGACGGCCCACGGCAGTCCGATCTCGGTGACCGCGAGGACGACATCGGCACCCTCGTTGCGTACGGATTCTGCGGCTTCCTCGAGCAACGCTGGGTGTTTTCCGAACCGGTACTTTCCCTCATGGAACGCCGGCGCCATACGGTCGACGTAGACGTTCGTCATCCCGACGATTCCGACGTCGACGCCGTTCGCACGTTCAATCGTGTAGGGTTCGAACAGCAACCCGTCCGCATCTGGCCCGTAGAGGTTGTTCGCTAACACCTGCGCCTCGAGTTCGTCCATCAGGTCCCGCAGGTTCCCGTCCTCGGCGGCCTCGTTCCCAAAGTCCCAGTTCCCCGGAACGTACACGTCCGGATCGACGTGCTCGGTTATCGGTTCTAGCATCGCCCTGCCCTTCGTGTACGTCGTCACCGCGGTGCCGTGGAACGTGTCGCCGCTCATCAGCGTAAGCGTCTCATCGGTAGCCGAGCGGATCTCTTTGAGTTTGCCAGCCAACAGCGGGATCCCGCCGCCGCGCCGGAGGATCCGGTCGTCGCCACCGAAGTCGAAATCGGGGCTCAATTCGGGATTATCGTAGTAGACGTGATATTCGGGAACGAGCTGGCCGTGCAGGTCGCTGACGTGGAGACAGACTACGTCCGGTACTTGCCCCTGATCGCGGTCAGCCGCGTCCGATCCGTCGAGCCGTTTCCACTCCTCCATGTATTCCGTGTCGAGATCCATGCGATGCTCTTTCACGTCCTACGAGAGCATATATCAAGTCGTTACCCTGCATTGTGCTCCCGCGATTCCCACTCTTGCTCCAGTCCGTCGAGCAGTCGATCGATGTCGTTTGCAGTATTGACTGCGTGGACGGACGCTCGAACGGCGGTCGGAGATGGCAGTGCTCGAACGACTATCCCGTCGGCGGCCAGCCGTTCGACCGTCGTCGCCGGATCGTCGACATCGATGGTCACGAGCCCTGACTCCGGCACTGAGGGGCTGAGAAGACGGTCAGCGGGGACACCGTCTACTAGTCGACCGGCGAGACGCCGGACGCGGTCTTCGATCCGGTCGATCCCGACTTCATCGATCACGTTGATTGCTTCCCGGAGCGCGACGTGGGGTGCCGGGTTCGCTGACCCAACTTCGAACCGACGTGCGCCGGCTGCGTACTTGTAGGGATCGTCGGATGGCGTCTCGACGCTTCGATAGCCGACCGTTCGCGGATCGAAACCCTCAGCGACGTCACGGTCGACGTAGAGGAAGCCGCCGCCCCACAGCCCGAGCAGCCACTTATGGCCGGCAGCAGCGACCGCATCAGCACCCCACTCCGCGACGTTCATTGGTAGTTGTCCGGGGACCTGTACGGCGTCGACGAGCGCAAGCGCACCAGCGTCGTGGGCGATATCAACCAGTTTCCCTACCGGAAGCTGCGTCCCGTGAGTCCACGTGACCGCGCTGAAGCAGGCGACTCTGGCATCCGTGACGGCCTCGGCGAAACGCTCGAGATCGATGCGGCCGTCCTCGGTCTCGACGACTCGAACCTCGACGCCTTCCCGCTCGAGGCGTTGCCACGGGAGGATTCCGGCGGGATGCTCGAGGTCCGTCCGCACGACGACGTCGCCGGGCTGCCAGTCGATCGCGTTGGCGACGGCGTTGATCCCGGCTGTCGTACTCTCGGTGAGCGCGATCTCGTCCGGGTTGGCGCCGACAAACGACGCGACCCGCTCTCGAGTCCGGTCAAACGCTCGGAACGCCGTCTCGTAGGGGTGGTCGCCAACCGGTGACTCGTACTCGTGCTCGCGGACGAACTCGTCGGCGGCATCGACGACATATTTCGGACTTGGACCGTGAGCGCCGAAGTTGAGATAGGTTTCCTCCTGTAAGGCAGGGATATCCGCCCTGAACTCGGTCGGCGTCATCGTTGGTCTCGGTTGCATACGGTATCTTACGAACGCAGTAGATAATACTCTTGGGATCACTATAAAATACTGGGAGCAGTCGCCGTGAATAAGCAATTCACCGACGAGCAACGGGGGTTGCAAGAAACCGGTCTCCAGCCCCATCTCGAACACTTCGTTCATCCGAGAACCGTTCCTGGCGATTCAGCAACAACTATCGTGACCACTGAACGTTATTGCACACCTGATCGGAGGCGACAGTATTATATTATATTGGGGATATAGTACAATACATGTCTGAACCAGGAGGCGATGACACTGGGGAACAATTGGGAATCGTACTCGAAACCAGCGACCCCGAACGCGCGTGGAACGCCTTTCGTCTCGGAATCACCGCACTAGAGAACGGAAACGACGTGTCAGTATTCCTGCTCGGCGACGGCGTCGAAGCCGAGGAGATCACGGACGATCAGTTCGACGTACGGAATCGAATGGAGGAGTTTGACGAGGCCGGCGGGGAGTTACTGGCTTGTGGTACCTGTTTGGACATCCGAAACAGCGATGGGAGCGAGGTCTGCCCGATCTCGACGATGAACGATCTCCTTGAGGTCGTGACGACCGCCGATCGAGTGCTGACGATCGGATAGCGATCGGTTCCGGATACCCTGCACAGCGGAACGCTCAAGCGTCAGAGTGCTATCCGGATGGATCCGTCCTGTCGACTGCAGACGCCCATACTTCGGGCAGGCGCGCGTACACCATCGCGTTCCCGATGAGCGCGTCGACGGTCGTGTACTCGTCGACCGCGTGGACGGTGTCCGTTGCGAGTGCGAACTCTACCGTCGGAATGCCGGCGTTTCGAAGTGTCTTCGCGTCGCCGCCGCCGGTCGCGCTCCGGCGGTACACTCGCTTGCCGGTTGTCGCTTCGGCACTCGAGGCAACGGCCTCGACGAGCGGGCTGTCGATCGGTTCGGCGGTGCCGACGCTCCAGGAGATGTCGGCGACCGTGATCCCCTCGCAGTCGGCGATGCAGTCCCGGATCTCCGAGAGAAGGTCAGGAGTCCGTATGCCCGCAGTCAGTCGAATATCGATCTCCGTGCGGGCAGCCTGTGGGACGCTGTTGATCGCGTCCCCGCCCTCGAGGACGCCGAGGTTGATCGTCGGGGTTTCGAACAGTTCGCGGGCGGTCTCGGCACCCATCGTTGGTTCGTAGAAGCCGACCGATTCGTCGAGGATCGGCTCGATGGTGGGATCGATCTCGAGGCGTCGCGTCCCGAACCGTTGCCGCAGCGTCGTCACTGCATCGTAAAGTCGGTCGATCGCGTTCTTGCCGAGCACCGGCCGCGAGCCGTGTGCGGCCTCGCCGGTCGCCTCGAGCGTCAGCCAGATACTCCCTCGATCGGCGACCGTCACGGAGTGGCGCCCCACCTCGCAGGTCGGTTCGCCGATGACGCAGGCGTCGGCCTTGAGACGGCCGGTCTCAAGCAACGCGGGGAGGCCGGCGTCACCACCGACCTCCTCGTCGCTGACGAACGCGAACGCGAGGTCGACGGGCGGTTCGATGTCCGTCCCGGCGAACGCGCGGATCGCGAACAGCATCGCGGCGACGGCTCCCTTCATATCGGTCGCGCCGCGGCCGTAGATCCGGTCGTCGACGCGCTCGCCGAGCGGATCGGCCGACCACGCGTCGGCGGCGTACGGGACCGTATCGAGGTGGCCGTTGTACAGCAGCGTTCGATCGCTCGCGCCCGGAAGCGTCACGAGGAGGTTCGGTTTCGCCGGATCGACGGCGAACCGCTCGACGTTGATCGGAAGCGGCGACAGGTACTCCTCGAGCAGCGAGACGATCTCGCGCGTGCCGCCGGGCGGATTCGCCGTGTCGACCGCCAGCAGGTCGAGCGCGAACTCGATCAGGTCCGCGCGGTGGTCGGCGACGTACGCATCCAGTTCGCCGGGTTCGTCGGTCGTCATCGTGATCTCACTCGAGTTTGCCGGCGAGAACCTTCGCCGCGGTGAGGATCGGATCCCAGACGGGGCTGAACGGCGGCGCGTACGCCAGATCGGCGTTTTGCAGTTCAGTAACGGTCATGTCGGCCGTCAGCGCCGTCGCGACCGTGTCGATGCGCTTCGCGCCCTCGCGGCCGACGACGGTGCCACCGAGCAGTTCGCCGCTCTCGCGGTTGGCGACCAGCGTGACGGTGAGCTCCGCGCCGTCGGGGTAGTAGTGAGCGCGGGTCGACGCCGAAATCGTCACGGAAACGGGATCGAATCCAGCCTCGCGGGCCCGATCCTCGTCGATGATCCCTGTCCGGGCGGCCCCAAGGTCGAACGCCTTTACGATCGCAGTGCCGGCGGTGCCGCCGGTCGGCGTGGGAGCGCCGGTGATCGTCTGTCCGATCGCCCGCCCCGCACGGTTGGCCGTGAGGGCCAGCGGGACGTGGTCCGGCTCGCCGGTCACGACGTGGGTCGCCTCGGCGTTGTCGCCCGCCGCGTAGACGTTCTCGTCGTTCGTTTGCCCGTACTCGTCGGTTGCGATGGCCCCGGTCGGCCCCAGTTCGATGCCGGCTTCCTCGGCGAGGTCGGTATTGGGTGCGACGCCGACGCCGACGATCGCGATGTCGGCGGCGACGGTCTCGTCCTCGAGTTCGACGCCGTCGACCCGCTCGTCGCCGACGAATCCCGACACGGCGGTCTCGAGGTGGAGTTCGACCCCCTGCTCGCGCAGGTGCTCCTCGACGACCTCGGCAACGGCCTCACCGAACGGCTGGAGGACGTGGGGCAACATCTCGTAGAGGTGGACGTCGACGCCGTGGGCCGACAGCGCCTCGGCCATCTCGATGCCGACGTAGCCCCCGCCGACGATCGCGGCCGTCTCGGGGTCGCGATCGGTGACGTAGTTCTCGATGACGTCGGCCTCGTCCATGTCGTGAATCGTGAATACCCCCTCGAGTCCAAGTCCCTCGAACGGCGGTTCGATCGCGCTCGCACCGGTCGCGACGAGGAGGTCGTCGTAGGGCTGTTCGTCCGTCTCGTCGCCGGTCTCGACCGTCACCGTCTGCGCGTCGAGATCGATACCGACGACCTCCGCGCCCGTTCGCAGGTCAACGTCCCGTTCCTCCTGGAACTCCTCGGGCGTCACGGTAACGAGGTCGTTCAGGTCGTCCACCGCGCCCTTCACGTAGTAGGGCATCCCGCAGGCAGCGTAGGAGACCCACTCCCCTTTCTCGAAGACGATCACCTCTCGCTCGGGATCCTCGCGTTTCACCTTGCTCGCGGCGCTCATTCCCGCGGCGTCACCACCGATAACGACGAACGTCTCGCTCATACGTGAGGAGTAGGACGGCAGCGCCTAAAGTATTTCTGGGAATACCCAATACTACACAATCTAATACGGCTATCGCTCCGGAAGCATCTCTCGTCACGAGTCACTGCTCGACAGGTTCGGTACGGTCTACAGTGCCACGATCAGTGTGGAAGCGTCCGCCGCTTGCGTCGACGGATCACTCAAGGTCCGTGTTTCGCTCCACGCTCGGAGATCGCTGCGTCTCCCGGTCCGCGTCACGGGTCGAACACGACCAGTTCGAGCGCAGCCGGATCAGTAGCCCGATGACGGCGAGCACTGTGAAGATCACCGCTCCCTGTACGATCCCGGCGATTATCCCGACTGACGTCCCGCCGACGAGGGCGGCGGTCCCCGGTCCGATACAACAGAGGCTCGCGAGCCCTGCTAGCCCGAGCAGCGATTGATCCGAGATGTCTGAGCCCATACGTGAATTTGAGGATTGGGAAGGATATGTATTCGGTTGATTTTCCGAGTCAGCGATTGCGGTCTCGAACTGACCGCCCACCCGAGATCCCAGCCGCTACGTGCCCACTTGCCTGTCGAACGATGCAGGAGGATCCTACACGTGATTCGTCTGTCCGATTTTTGCTGGAGCAGCGCACGGTGGTGTACTCCCACAAATCGACGGTTGTCCCGTGACGGTCGACGGTGGATTCCAGAACTGATTTTGTGGTGGACCCAATACTATACATGAATGACGCTGCCAATCGACCCTAGTCAAATCGATCCGGACGACATCGGTGCGAAACAGACGACCCTCGAGATGGACCACGAAGACGCCATTGAACACGTCCGCGAGGTGTTCACCGACGCGGGATTCGGCGTTCCCGTTGAGTTCTCGCCGTCGGAACTACTCAACGAGAAGGTCGATGCCGACCGCGACCCCTACTACGTCCTCGGCGCGTGTAATCCATCAGTCGCCGACCGTGCACTTGAGGCGACCGACGGGAAACTCGGCACGCTGTTCCCGTGTAACGTCGTCGTCTGGGAGGAAGAACCCGGCCGACAGCGCGTCTACCACGTCTCGATCATGCGGATCGCACGGCTCGTCGGAATGGCACCAGACGACGACGAGATGGAAGACATCGTTGCCGAGACGGGCGAACTGGTCGATACTGCTTTCAAGAACCTGTAACAATGGGATACCACACGTTTGACGCCGAGCGAGCGGACAAGTTAGAGGTGGCCGGACGGCGCTATCGGTTCGTCTCAGCCGAGGAGCTGCTGTGGGCGCTCTCGCTCTCGCCGGACGACACAGTTGCCGACCTCGGCAGTGGGACCGGCTTTTTCACCGACGACGTCGCACCACACGCCGACGAGGTCTACGCGGTCGACGTTCAAGAGGAGATGCACGAGTACTACCGGGAGAAGGGCCTCCCGGAGAACGTCGATCTCGTGACCAGCGACGTGAGCGACCTGCCGTTCGACGACAGTGGCGTCGACGCCGCGTTCTCGACGATGACCTACCACGAGTTCGCGAGCGACGCGGCGCTGGCCGAAATTCGCCGGGTTCTCGCCGCCGACGGCCGACTCGTCGTCGTCGACTGGGCAGCCACCGGAACCGGCGAGGACGGGCCGCCGGTCGACGAGCGCTACAGCGCCGACGAGGCGGCGGACGCCCTCCGCGAGGTCGGGCTCGCCATCGAACACGAGGCCGTCCGACCGGAGACCTTCCTGCTGATTGCGACGCTCAAGTAAGGGTGGAATCGGTGCCCTGACCGGAACAGGGACGAGTATTCTTCCTTTGAAAGAGAATTACGCGTCTCTGATCCGTTCGATCGCCTCGTCGAAGCGCTCGATGGGCTGTGCGCCGACGAGCGTCCCGAAGGATTCGGAGTCCGGATCGAAGACGGCGAACGTCGGCGTCCCCCGAATGCCAAACGAGCGTGCTTGCTCGTTATCCGCGTCGATCTCGTCTTCGAGCGCCGACCGCCGATCGTCGAGACACGACTTGAGCGAGTCGGCGTCGATGCCGTCGACCGAGCGCGTGTACTCGACCAAGTTATCGGCCGCTGCCCAACCGGAGTTTTTCTCCCCCTGTTCCTCGAAGATCGCCGCATGCCAGTCCCAGTACGCCGATGGGTCGGCGTCGCGAACCTGATCCCACACGCACTTGCCGGCGACCGCGGCCGTCATCGAGTCCGCACCGAAGTACGGCAGCGAGATGAATACGATTCGAAGCTCACCCGGTTCGACGTACTTTCGAACGAGGTCGGGGAGCGTCTCTCGTTCGAACTGTTCGCAGAACGGACACTGGAAGTCCGTCCAGTAGTAGATCTCGAGCGGTGCATCGGACGCACCCATAATCGGCTTTCCCTGCAATTCGACGCCGAGGTTTGATGTCTCGTCGCTCGAGTGAAACGACGGGGAGAGGTCGTGACCGGTGCCGACGGATCGGGTGAGATAGTAAGCGCCGCCGACGCCGAGAGTTCCAACGAGACCTGTAACGAGAGCACGACGAGACGGCTGATCGAGCGACATCGATTGTTCGCGCTCACGTTTATGCTACCGGCCCTAAACGAATCTGCCGATTTGCTGGGTCAGCAAAATCGGATCGAGATCTCATCCGTCCCGCTCCGATTCGCCCATTCGATCGCTCCCGACGGTCCGACGATGAGCAGTGATCGAACAGCGGAAACGGTGTCGGGCGCAACGAGTGTTTCGAGCGATCGAATCCGGTACTACGAGTCCACGACCTCGAGCGTCCAGTCGCCGTTGGCCTCGACGTTGAGCCAGACGGGGCCGCCCGCCTTGTACGACCGTGAGTTATTGAACTCGCCGGTCCGGTGGACAAGTATCTCCCGACTGCCGTCCGCGTCGTAGCCGTCGACGATGAACGCACCGTCGCCGTCATGTGTCGCGACGACTCTAATGCCACCCTGGTTCCACAGCGGCCCGACGAACGCCGATCCCGTCCCGGTCGCCTCGAGCGGGAGGTCCTCGAGTTCGTCGGCGTCAACCGCCGGCTGTGAGAGGTCGATTGACCACGCGCCGTCGGCGTCGACCTCGAGTCTGTAGGTGTCGTCGTCGACGGCCATGATCGACTCGACGGTGGCATTCCCGGACGTGATCAGCAGATTCTCGTTGCGTCCGATACCGTCAGGTTTCGTCACGTTGACGGCGATCTCCCCGCCGTCGTAGGAGACGTTCGCCACGAGAACCCCCTCGTCGAGGTCGAACGTAGAGGTGTTGCCAGATCCGGATCCCTCGAACGTGTGGGACTGGTCTGCCTCGAGAATCGTTCCGCTCGGTCGCTCTCTGTTCTCGGTTTCGTCGTTGCCGTCGGCGCGCTCGAACGTCTCGTCGACGAGATCCGAGGGAGTAATGACGTTGAGGCCGCGGTGCTCGATGTGATCAAGAAGCAGTCCGAAGTCGTCCAGTGACATCCGATTTTCGTTGACACCCACGTCCGCTTCGTCGACGATCCGCGGAACGCGCACCACGGTGAGGTGATTGTACTGATCGGAGAGGTTGGTGTGGCGACGAACACCGGCGTGAAGGGCGGGACTCCAGATGAACGGAATCATGTGCATCTCGGTCGGTGGCACGCTCGTCGTTCCGGCGTTGGACAGGAACGTCGTCTCGTGGATCTCTCTCGTGAGCCCGTAGGTCGTCGTATCCATCCGGTCGTCGGGAACGAACAGGTGACTCGATCCGTCCTCGAAGCCCTCGTCTGCGAGCGCGTCTCGAGCGGTTTTGAGGATCTGTCGCTGCTGGTCCTCGGACTGTTCCAGCAGGGGCGTCGACACCTGCGGGAGCGAACAGACATCCCAGCCGCGGTCTCGGAGGTCGCGTAATTCGGTGCGCCCCATCCGACCGGCGGCTCCGATTTGCTCGGGGCTGACCGGAACCGCCGCGGTCCAGTCACGCTCCTCGAGCATCTCGGCCGCAATGTCGTAGTGCGAACCGTGGCCGCCGTAGAACGCGAGGATTGCGGTACCGTTGGCAGCCGATTCGGTTCGGCGGAGGTCGTCGACCAGCAATTTGGTCGGTCCGCCGTCCGGCCCGTCCGCGATGATATTGAGACCGGTGATGTTCGACAAATCCGGGTCTTCCCCCGGTTTCTGCTGGTAGCCACAGTCCATTCGGAACCAGCCGTCGTATCCATCCGGAACGATTCGAATACTGGTGAGGCGTTGGCTCTGCGTCGGTGCAAGGAATTCGACGATGATTCGATCAACGGATTCCGGTTTGACCGCCAGCGAGGTGTCCCAATCCTTGAAGTCGATTCCGTCGTCGAACCGAATCTCCATGCCAGCCGTCGCCTCGTCGCTTTCAATGACCGCCGCTTGCGATTCGAGTCGCGCCTCGTCGGAAGCAGCCGAGAGTTGTCCAGTTCAAGCGGACCACTCACCGAGATCCTCGAAGTCAGAGACTACTTGCCCTCTCTCGATAGCGGGCCAGTGCGTAGGACCGGACGCCATTTCACCCCTGCCGACTCCGTTACCGTCGTCGTCCGAGAGGATGTCCATACAGCCAGCGAGGGTCGTCGATGCGGCACCGAGTGCGGCGAGCATTCGCCGTCGGGACGACCCCCGTTTGCGTCGCGTTCGTGAGCCATTGTAGATAGGTTACTCGTCGTTACGTTCTCTCTCCGATGGCGTAAACGGAACTGCTGATTTGCTGACCCAGCAAATCGGAGTCGGTGATTTCAGTTGTCCCTGCATTGGTGCAACTAGATGTTTACGCGCGATTCGATCAGCGGGTACCTGACGAACCTCGCTGCAGCAGTCTCGTACCCGTTCGAGACGTGGCGAGGGACGATCGGACTGGTACTCGTGACGGTCGCCACCTACATCCTCCTGATCCTGAGTACGATGCCGGAGTTCTCGCTCCAGATGCTCGGCGACGGACTCCACTGGTTCGAATACGTCCTCGTCTCGCTCACGGAGACGGTCTACCGGACCGACGGCTGGTCGGGGCTCGCGGTCATCGTCCTCTACGCCCTGCTCTCGGGCGTCGCGGTCGTCAACATCGTTGCGCAACTACAGATCGTCGGTCTCTCGAGTCTCACCGACCTCTCCGGCGTCGTCCCGGGGCTTCTCGCATCGGGCTGTGCGAGCTGCGGTGCCGGCCTCCTCGGCTTTCTCGGGTTCGCCGGGGGACTGGCAGTACTCCCGTATGACGGCGCGTTGCTTCGCGTCGGCGGGCTCGCCCTCTTGGTGTTCTTCCTCGGACGAGCGGGCCATCCGGAACGCTGTGCGATCACGACGGAGGCGACGAAATGACGGCACACGACTTCGTCCGATCGATCCGGTCGGATCGGCGAGCGATGCTGTGGGGAACGGCCGCCGGAATCGGCGTGTTCCTGCTGTTCGGCCTTGTCACCGGCCTCGTCCCAAATCCGCTGTACGTTCGGATGGTCCCGCGGACGCCCGTCGATTACATGTTTCTGACGCTGACCGCACTGCTTGCGGGTGTCTACGCCGCACAGCGACTGGCGACCGAGGCGGCCGATCCCGACCTCGAGGGTAACGACGAGAGCGAGGCCGACGGCGCGAGTAGCGAGGACCGCTGGATGCTCGGCGGTCTCGTCGGCGGATTCCTGGCGGTCAGTTGTCCGATCTGTAACGTCGCCCTGCTCGCCCTGTTCAGTTCGTCCGCGCTCATGACGTACTTCGATCCGTTACGGCCGGCCCTCGGCGCGCTCTCCGTGACGATTCTGGCGGGACTGATCTACGCTCGCCATAGGCGGTCGTGTCCGGCCTGCACACCGTGATGCGTTCGTCGACGTGGTCCATGCGCTCGAGGCGTTCTGGTTCAACGTCGTCTGGTTACCGCCGGGAGACGAAGCGGACGACGACTGTCAGTAGTCACGAGTGCCACCCAAGTGTGGGTACAAGACAGTGACGACGATTTGCTGAGTCGGGGAATCGTGGCCTATTTGGCACTGAACGACGGGGTCTATCGTGTGCAACACGGAGGCTCCTCGGATCCAGCGGAAATCTTCCAGATCCTCGCGGACGAGTACGCACGGAAGATACTCCTCGCCGCGGACCACGGGCCGAAGACCGCGAAAACGCTCAGCGAGGAGTGCGACGCCTCGCTCACGACGATCTATCGTCGAGTGTCGACGCTGCAGGACCACGACCTCATCGAGGAACGGAACACCGTCGATTCGGACGGCTCCCATCGAAGCAAGTTCCAAACGTCGCTCGAGGAACTCCACGTCGATATCACCGACGGTCAGCTCTCGCTGACGCTGGATACCCGCGACGAACTCGCTGACAACTTCACGTCCCTCTGGAGCGATCTCCGGGGTGACGACTGATGGAAGCGTCGTTCGTGATCGCCAAACTATTCACGTTCGTGCTGAGTCTCGGCGTCGCGTATCTGGCGTATCACGGCTATCGGCGCAGCGGTCAGACGCCGATGCTGTACGTCTCCGGTGGATTCGTCTTCATCGGTGCCGGCGCGATCTGCGAGGGGCTCATCTACCACGTGTTCGGAACGACGATCGCGTCCGCCGCCCTCGTGCAGGCGGCCATCGTCTCGAGCGGGATGGTGCTCGTTCTCATTTCGTTGACGAAGTGATCTCGTGAATTCCCGAGCGGCATTCGCGCTCCTCGTTCATCCTCGCCGCTGTCCCTTTTTCCGACTCGGGGAATCGTCGTACTGGATTTACGATTCCCACCGAAACGTCGACGTATGAATCGGCGTCTCTGGCTCCGATCGATCGCCGCCTCGAGTGTCACTACCACCGCGGGCTGTCTGGATACCCTCTCGAGTGACGAGGGACAGGCAGACGATAGCGACGGTAGTGAACGGGAGCGTGCCGACGGAGCGGTTCTCGGCCCACCGGAGCAAGATCTGAGCGAGTCGTCGCATCCGAGCTACGGCGACGACGTTCCGTCGGTCGAACTCCCCAACCCACTGACCGGTGAAACCGTCTCGACGAACCAGTTCGAGAGCGACCGGGCCGTTTTGATGACCTTCTTTTATACGTCGTGTCCCGATGGGATGTGTCCGGCATTGATACTACGACTCCGCCGTGCACAGGAAGCCGCTGCTGCCAACGGGTACAGTGACGATGTCCAACTGCTCGCAATGACGTTCGACCCGGAACGGGACACGGAAGACGCGCTTCGAACGTTCGCCGGTCAGCAGGGAGTCGATCTCGAGGCCGGGAACTGGGACTTCCTCAGACCGGAGCGGTACGAAACAGCGAAGGAGATCTTAACAGACCAAATCGGGTTGCCGCTCAAAAAGATCGATGCCGAGAAGTACGATTCGCTCGAGTATCAGTTCCCCCATTATAATTTGATCCTGCTCGCGAACGAAGACGGGATCGTCGAGCGAGCGTATCCCCGGGGGGCAACGGTCGAGATTTCACGAGTAGTCGACGATCTCGAAACGGTGGTGTCAGCGTAAGATGCGCAGGCGAGATATCCTCGCTGGAGTCGGCAGTCTGGGTACGATCGGTGGCGCAGGAGCGCTGGCGATACGCGGTCCACCGTCGTTCGGAGATGGAAGAGACGAAACCCAGAGCGGCAATTCGGATGGAACAGGATCTCCGGACACCGAACCGCTCACGATCGAGACGATCGATGCCCCGGGAAGCGAAGCCGGCGAGGTCCGTGTTCCGGCGTCCGACCGACCCACGTTCATCGATTTCTTCGGCACGTGGTGTCCGCCGTGTATCGAGCAGATGCCCGCACTTGCGGCGGCGAACGATCGCATCGGTGACGACGTGCTGTTCATCTCGATCACGAGCGAAGCGATTGAGCGATCAGTGACGAAAGCAGAACTAGTCGACTGGTGGGAGAAACACGACGGGAACTGGTTGCTCGGCCTCGATCCGACCGCCGAACTGACCGCGCGGTACCTCGCCGGCGGCTATCCCTCCGCCGTCACGATCGACGCGGACGGGCGCGTCCAGTGGTCCGATTCCGGCGTCAAGACCGCCGACGAACTCGTGGCGGGGATCGAACGAGCGCTCGAGGCGAAGGCCGACGTATGATCGGGGCGACGGACCTGTCGACGGTCGGCTTCGCGCTCACCGCCGGCGTCGCGACCTTCTTCAGCCCCTGCGCGTATCCGCTGTTGCCGGGATACGTCGGGTTCTACGTGAGTCGAACGGACGGGGACGATGCGTCGCTTGGCGGTGCGACCCTCCGGGGCATCGTCGCCGGTATCGGCGTCCTGGGGACGTTCGCGGCCCTCATCGGCGCGACGTTTTGGCTCGGTCGGTCGACGCTGTCGAACCTCACGAGCTTCGAGTCGCTCGTCGGCGCACTGCTCGTTGTCTTCGGCGCTCTCGTCGTCGTCGGTCGCGCCCCCTCACTGTCGATTCCGCTTCCGAAGCGGCGCTCGAGCGTCCTCGGATTCGGGGTCTTCGGTGCGGGATACGCGCTCGCGGGAGCCGGGTGCGTCGCACCGGTCTTCCTCGCGGTCGTCGCCCATTCGCTGTCCCTGCCGACCGATGCCGCGGCGCTCGTCCTCGCCACCTACGTCGGCAGCGTCGTCGCCCTGATGATCGCGGTGACGGTCGCGACCGGGATGGGGCTGGTCGCGAGCGCGGGTCGGTTCGCGGCCTACTCGGAACACCTGAAGCGACTCGCCGGCGGCGTGATGCTCCTCGCGGGGATCGGACAGCTCTATCTGGCGCTAATCGTTTACTAGAAGAACAGCGCTGGCACGGTGTTTCGGAAGATGTTGACCGAGATCACGAACAGGAGTCCGACGACAAACCAGTTGAACGTCCGCTCGTCGAACTCGAGGCGCCGGAGGTACGTGCCGAGCAGCAGGCCGACGATAGTGACCACTGCGATGACCGAACCGAGCCAAAGCCGGTAGGTCGTCAGGAGGTCGGTGAACAGCGCCATCTGCACGATCCGGATCGTGAAGATCGTCCCGAGTACCATCGCCAATCCGCCGATGTATCGCTCCGTGTCCCGTTCGAAGGTGTGGAAGTACGCCGGAAGCAGCGGTCCGAGATTGGCGAACGCGAGAAGGAAGCCCTGAGAGAACCCGGCGGCACCGAGGGCGAACGGGTGATGTGCCTCCTCGACCGTGACGAAGTTCTGGACGAGTTGGAAGGCCACGTAGCCGAGGAGGACGAGGCCGATCACGAACGCGACGATCGGACCAGCGCTGAACGTCGCCAGCGCCGCGACGCCGATGACGGTCCCGACGACGGCGAGCAACAGGAGCGTCCACTCCTCGCGAACAAACGCCCGTCCCGTCCCGGTTTCGGCGATCTGGAACATGTTGAGCATCCACGGCGGGATCGCCAGGACGACGACGGCGACGGTCGGATCGATTACCGTAGCGAAGATCGGCGTCATGATGAGCGAGTAGCCGAAGCCGGTCATCCCCTTCACGACGCCGGCAACGATCGCGACCAGGCTCAGCACGGCGAGCAAGCTGATCGAGAGATCTGACTGGACGCCGTCCCCGACGTTCTCGAACCCGGGGAAGAAGATGATCGAGGCGACGAGAACAGCCAGCGTCGCGCCGACCATCGTCACTTCTCGGTATCGGAACTCGAGGAGGTTGGTGAGGAACTGTTCAACGTCGACTCTGGATTCGGAGGCACTCATGCTAGGTAGATAGAGACGGCACGACGCCGTCGTTTTCAGGCTATCAGCACTCTCGACGTATTCCACTGTGCGATACGGCGAGATTTATCGCGGCTCGAGTCACCGTCAGTCGCAGAAAGTAGCGAGTCGGGCCCCGTTCGGAGACGTTTACGAGGTTTTCTCGGACGCCACCCCGTCATAGATGGAGGTGATATTCACTGCTATTTCAGTGGATCGGCGGTAGTAACCGGTGAACGGCTCTCACCTGTGGCTCGCGCTACCAGCCGGGAGTCAGTATTGTCCCCTTTCCACAAAACACTGAAATGCGTCCGCGCCCTACTACCAGTGATGACTGACACAACGCCCTCGGAGCCGACCGACGATGGCCGCCCGGCTGAAAAACCCGTCCAGTTGAACGACGTAGCCGACTACGACGAACTGCTCGCGACACACGACCTCGTCTTGCTCGAGTTCGTCACGTCCGGCTGTGGCATCTGCGCGTCGATGGAGCCGGTACTCGGCGCGGTCGCACGCAGCGCACCGGGAATCGTAGCGACGGTCAACGCCGGTCTCGTTCCCGATCTTGCCGCCGAGTTCGGCATCCAGAGCGTCCCGACTCTCGTCGTCCTGCGTGACGGTGAGGAGGTTGCCCGCCTCGACGACGGCTTCCAGCAGGCCGAAACGCTCGTCGATACGCTCGAGACACACGCAGTGCAGTAACGCGGTCCAAGGGAAAGAGATCCGATTATTCGGTAGAACGCGTTTCAGCAGTAGTGATATTCCATCAATCACTGAACAGAAACCTTCCGTAAAGGACGCGAACACCACTTCATGAGCAGCCAACCGGATACCGCATCCGATCGGACGCAGAAGACGGTGACTCGACGCGCTCTCGTCTCGGCAGGAGTGTTCGGATTCGGCTTCAGCGGTTTAATCGACGTTATCGTTCTGCATCAGATCCTTCAGTGGCATCATCTCGTCTCTGGCCTTTATCCGATGTACACGTTGGACGGTCTCGAGATGAATATCCTCGCAGACGGGTTGTTCTCGCTCGGAATGCTGATCATTATGGGAATCGGGGCGGGCCTCGTCTGGCAGTCGGAGCGACGAACTATTGTCCCGTTAGCTGTGCGACCGCTGGCCGGTGCTGCTCTGATCGGTCTCGGTGTGTTCGACGTATATGACGCCCTCATTGATCATGCCCTCTTGGGCCTTCATCAACCCGTGGGCCCTGGCGGTCAGCCCCTGTCCCCGGGCGGGCAATACAATCCCCACTGGATAGCGGTCAGCCTCCTCTTCGTCGCCGCGGGATATTACGTCTATAGAACAGGGATACAGAACCGTAGCGGCAGCCCAGACGATCGGACGTAATCGATCCATCTACGGCTGCTCACCCATGATAACGGTAACTCTCCAACTCCTATCGAAAGCCGGCCTCCTCCTCCAAAGGAGTCCGTTACATGGTCCTCCGCAAGCGCCACCGACACCGGTCCCACACTGGGTAGTGCTACTTGTCATCGTCCCGGCTCTCTGGGTCATTATCGGTGGTATCGTCATCCTCATCGATCAGATTTTGCAACGGATCTGAAAATCCGGCACGTAGATCGAGCGACTCTCGGCCTCGAACAACGGGTGACGATTTGACGTCCGCCACCCGGATCAGTGCGCCGTCCTCGAGCGGCGTGGTGGTCCCGAGGGCACCGTGACCGCTTCGTACACAAACATCGACTTCGCCCGCGAGACAGCGGCCAACTGAGACGTGGTCAGTGCGGGCGTGAGTGTCTTCGACGCCGACGATATCCAAGTCGCGCTGGTCAGTCGTGCTCGGGTACTGATCGACGTACTGACCTGGTTTGACGACGATCGCCTCATTGCCGTCGTGGACGAGGGAGGTGACCGTTCCCGTCCCGAGTCGGACGATCTGAACGGCGCCATCGGTCGCATCGGCAGGTATGGCGGTAGGTGACTTCTCCTTCAGTTCTCCGATCTACCACCTCGTTGTTTTCGTATTTGGCATCGTGAGGGCACAGACGGACATCTCAAATCAGAAGCTAGTTACGTAATCATCCGTTCGACAATGTCCTTGTTCCGATTCCGGTGTGGTAGGAATCGACCGACCCCGCATATACGGGGAGTTCATACGAACCGTCGTACCATGGGAGATCACACTGAGCCGTCCGTATCGGGGATATCACGCCGCAAGCTCTGCATCGCGGCCGGTGCCACGGGTATCTCGACTCTCGCAGGCTGTTCGGCGCCTACGAATCCGTCCCGAGCGGAGAGCGCGACGACGATAACGGACCACTCGTCGCCGGAGCTCGAGAAGTGGGTCAACGAAGTCCCCCGTCCGAGCATTGCGGAACCGTCTGGTACGAAGGACGGACACCCCCGATATGAAATCGAGATGCGCGAGGTCGAACAGAAGCTCCACCGCGACCTCCCGTCGACGACCGTCTGGGGCTACGATGGACAGTTCCCGGGCCCGACGATCGAAGCCGAGCAGGGGGAACCCATCTACGTTCGCTGGACAAACGACCTCCCGAACAAGCACCTCCTGCCTGAAGACACGACAATTCATAGCGACCTCATTCCGTACGATACGCCGGGCGTACGGACCGTAACGCATCTTCACGGCGGAAACGTCGAGTCCGAGAGCGACGGTCATGCACAGGCGTGGTTCACTCGAGACTTTCAGGAGACGGGCCTCGAGTTCGAGAAGAAAGACTACTACTACGTAAACGACCAGCCACCGGCGACGCTGTGGTATCACGACCACTCGCTCGGTATTACGCGATTAAACGTCTACGCGGGGCTCGCGGGATTCTATCTCCTGCGGAACGACCACGAACGGAGCCTCGATCTGCCCGAGGGGGAGTACGAAATCCCGCTCGTCCTCCAGGATCGGAGTTTCGAGGAGGACGGATCGTTGTTCTATCCAACAGCCATCTCGGACGAGAAAGGCGGCAGCGACGAGTCATACCCCGATCCGAGTATCGTTCCGCAGTTCTATGGCGACACGTCGGTCGTCAATGGGAAGGCCTGGCCTCAGCTCTCCGTCGAACCCAGATCGTATCGGTTCCGGCTCCTCAACGGGTCGAACAGTCGATATTATTCTCTCAAATTCCGCCGGTACGACGAATCGTCGGGCGAGACTGGTGGAGATGGACCGTCGTTCGTCCAGATCGGGAACGACGGCGGCCTCCTCTCGACGCCGGTCGAGATCAGCGATCGCCTCGAGCTCGGCGTTGGCCAGCGCGCCGATGTCGTCGTTGACTTCTCCGAATACGCCGGCGAGACGCTGCTGCTCCACAACAACGCGCCCGCTCAGTATCGCGGCAGGACGGGTTTGGAGGACGACGACATTGTTTCGCTCCCCGAGATCATGCTCGTGGACGTGAACGAGCCCGGAGATTCACAGGATGCTACTGAGCTCCCCGACGAACTCACTCGTGTTCCGGACATCCCCGTCAATTCGGTCGACAACGAGCGATATCTCACGCTCAACGGCGGCACGGCCGACGACTACGGCCGACTGCTCCACTTGCTCGGAACGGCAGACGAGCGGGACGGCCTCAAGATCGACGCCCCCATGACCGAGGAACCGGCGCTCGGTGACACCGAGATCTGGAGTTTTGCCAACCGAAGTGGGATGTCCCATCCGATGCATCTCCACCTCGTGCACTTCCAGATGCTGGGCCGACAGCCGATTGGGGATTACGATCCGGACGAAGACGAGATCGACCTTGAGGCGCTCGAAGCACCCGAGCCGTACGAACGAGGATGGAACGATGTGATCACCGTCGATCCCGGTGAAATAGTCCACGTTATCGTCCACTTCGGGAGGCACGACGGACTATTCAACGATCAGACGGGAACGTACATGTGGCACTGTCACATGCTCGAACACGAGGACCACGACATGATGCGGCCGTTCACCGTCCTGCCGAACAGTGACGAGGACGCCGATAGCGCCGACGTCGACGATTCGACTATCCAGCGCTGAAGCGGTGGGCTCGTCGGGGGACTCCCGTCAGTGAAACGACCCAAAAGCGGTTCGAGGGGAGTGAGAGTACGGACGAGATCGAGGAGAGTAGCGGCCGAAAGACGACTAGCTCTGTGCGGGGATCTCGATGTCGGCCTCGGCGTGTTCGTACTTGTCCTCGAACTCTTGGATGAGCTGCCCCATCTTCGCGTACCAGTCATTGAGCTTTCGCTGCATGTCGTTCGCGATCTGGGTCGGGTCCGTCGGGTAGTAGACGTGGTAGTAGCCGCCCTGAGCGTAGTTGATCTGCTCCTTCTGGATGAATCCACTCTGGAGAAGTCGCTGGATCGATCGGTACGCGGTCGAGCGCTCGCGGTCGACCCGCTCGGCGACCTCGTCGATCGTCAGCGCTTCCTCGCTCTCAACCATCACGCGGAAACAGTCCTTATCGAGTTGCTTGAGTCCGTGAATACACTCCAAGAGCCCTTCGCACTCCATGTCCTGCTGCAGTTGTTCCGCCATTGAATTAGCCATTGTACTACTAGCCGGTAGGGACCGCGTCGGTATAAGGGTTGTGTGAATATTGTACAATCTCGATGAGCCGATATCCAAACGGGACGAGTAACGTCTACGGCGTCAGTCTGCGGACGTCGCGGACGCGTTCGACTGCGCACGCATCGTCGTGATCGTGCTGACGATCACGGCCCCACTGACCATGAACGCCGAGAGTAGGATCAAGGCAAAGCTGAGCGTATTCAGCACGTCCATCCCGAAGTAGTCGCCGGCCTGCCGGAATGCGACAGCGATCGAACCACCGACCAGCATTAGTCCGAAATAGATCTTGATGTCGTCTTCGTCAACGATGCCGGTCGCGGCCGAGCCGATCCGGGCGCCGAGCGCGCTCCCCGCAAGTAGCGGCGCGACGATTGAGAGGTCGACGCCGCCGTTGAGCCCGTAGGTGAACGCGCCGAACCCGCCCGAGAAGACGATCTCGAAGAGGTCGGTCCCGACCGCGACGGGAACCGGGACGCCGATGAGGTAGACCATCGCGGGCATCTTGACGAAACCGCCACCGACACCCAGGAAGCCCGACAACAGGCCCGTGGCGAACGCGACGGCCAAAATCAACCAGAGCGAGACCTGGATTCCGCCGGCGACCGTCATCATCGGCGGGATGCGATAGGACTGAATCCGCTTCGCGAGGGGTGGAATCGCGTCCGGGTCGAACTCCTCGTCGGCCTCGTGGTGGCCGCCACCCGAATCGCCTCCGCCGTCGTTTACGAGCGCATTTCGGGTGACGAACAGCCCGACCGCGCCCAACAGGACGACGTACGTGACGCCGATGGCACCGCTGGCGAGCCCCAGCTCCTCGAGGTAGTATACGATCCGGCTTCCTACCTCGATGCCGCTCGTCGTCCCGACGATCATCAACCCGCCGAGCTTGTAGTCGACTTGGCCGAGGTCGCGGTGTTTTAGCGTCGCGATCATTGCCGTCCCGAAAACGAAGGCCATACCGCTCCCGACGGCGACTCTGGCGGGATATCCCATCACGAGCAACGCCGGCGTGACGAGGAACGACCCGCCCATGCCGAAGAAGCCGAACAGGACACCGACCATGAAGCCGAAGCTCACGAACAGTGCGAGCGTCATCAGACCGATTCCGAATAGCTCCATCTATGCCCGTGTGATTTTCTCGACGATCGGCGTTGCGACTCGCTCGAGCGCGCCGTACCCGACATAGAGGACGATCGCCTCGAGGAGGACGGCACCGACGAGGGCGCCTGACTGTACTGCTGACGAAGACGCGGCGAGGTCGATCATCGGAATCGACCACCACCGTTCGGTTGTGTGCATCTCATGGGTTTCTGCTCAGTATCGTCTACCCGGAGGATGGATATAATGCTTTTGGGAATTGCGCACAATATTACTGCGGTCTATCTCACGGCTATCCTACGGGAATATTCGGATAACTTATGAAGATATGTGGTCCGAGCGGCGAGCCGTCCGCACAGTTCGCGCGCGATCGAAGCGACCGCGTCGTGCGGTTCTACCGATCACGTCCGTGACGTCTTACTGGCTGACGCTCACCGATGTCTGGCTCGTCGTCCGCATCGTCCGAGACCGATCAGTCGGCACCGATATTGATCACCGGTAACAATATCATGGTATCGGTCCTATGAGTAGTATGAAAGCGATCTGTGCGACCGACCTCTCCGCCGCCAGCGAGGCGACGATCGAGAGCGAGACCTGCCTCGAGTGCCTCGGCCGAATTGGCGTCGAGGAGATCCACCTCGTGACCGTGATCCCGTCGAACGTTCACGCGGGAATGCCCGGGATAGACTTCGAGAAACGTCGCGAGCGGGCGCTGGCTCGCTACCGACGCGTCATCGAAGATGCGGGCTTCGACGTCGAGTCGCACGTCGTCCGCGGCACACCCCACCGCCGAATCAACGGCATCGCCGAGGCGGTCGGCGCCAGCCTCACGGTCGTCGGCTCGCGGGGGAAGAGTCCGCTCGATAACCGCGTCATCGGATCGACTGCGCGCAACCTCGCGCGGACGACAGTCGTCCCGCTGCTGGTCAACCGGATCGAACGCGGGGCGGACGAGCCGACTGTCGTCCGCGAACACCTGTTCCAGCGGATGCTGTACGCGACGGACTTCTCGGAGAACGCCGAGCGGGCGTTCGAGGCGTTCTCGTACCTCCGTCACGCGACGCAGAGGGCGACGCTGGTCCACGTCGAGACGCCAAAGGATCCGGCGCTCCCGGAGGGTACCGATCCCGACGTACGATTAGCAGAGCTGGCGGTCGAACTCGAGGACTGGGGGATCGAGACGCGAACGGCAGTTCGGCAGGGCGATCCGGCGGACGAAATCCTCGCCGCCGAGGACGAGTACGAACCCACGACGATCCTCGTCGGCTCGCGCGGGCACAGCCGACTCCGCCGACTGTTGCTCGGGAGCGTCTCCGAGGACATCGTCGCACGGGCGGACGGGAACGTCATGCTGATCCCGCCGGACCGAACGGCCTGATCGACGGTCCGAAACGTCGTCTCGCGGGGATCGTCGTAGTACCTCTCCTCGAGAGCGATGCGGACGACCTGATCTATCGATCCGCATCCGAACTCGTCGAATCTGCCGCTCGAGCGTGACCCCCGAGAATCGATAGCGGCCCTTAACGCGGACGGACTGATGGACCGTTCCAAGTAATCGATATCCCCCATATCGTTCAATACTCCGGCGATCGAATGCCAACGTATGGCAACCGACGAGTCATTGATTCGGACGCTACTGATCGTGATCGCCGCGATTCTGCTCCTTCCAGTGCTTATGATGGCGCTCGCGATGCCCATGATGGGCGTCTGGGGCGGCGGCCACATGTGGAACGGCGCGATGTGGGGCGGCACCGGCCCGGTGTGGATGTGGCTTCTCATGTCGATTATTCCATTGTTGGTAGTCATCGGCCTTGGATACCTCCTGTACAGCGCGATTCGGGGGTCTAGTAGCCGACGGACGGATCCCGCTATCGAGGAGTTGAGGGCCGCCTATGCCCGCGGTGACCTAACGGACGAGGAGTTCGAGGAGCGCCGCGAACGCTTGCGTCGAGAGCGATAGTGGCGGGTCGGGGCGTGTTCGATCACGTCTCCTGATCAGCCGCCGCGGGCAGAGTGAGCGAAAACGTCGCCCCCTCGAGTACTCCTTGTCACCTAGACTGCCTTGGGAATGTTAAAATACTCGTTGCCCGTGGATCACGGCTACTCGCGCTCGAGGTATCTTCTTCTTCTTCTTCCTGTGCCTTCCGGTTCGACTGGAGCTACCGGTCAGTACAGAGTATTCAGTGAACGGTTGCCAATTCCAGCCCATGCTTTACGCCGTAGGTTGGTGGAACAGTGAGTGATGGCGTTAACTCAAATCGACCACGTCGGCGAGAACGACCAGATGGCAGAGTGCATCGACAACTGTTTCGAAGCCGCTCAAGCGTGTGAATGGTGTGCTGATGAATGTGCTGGTGAAGGCGAAGGAATGGCCAAGTGTCTTCGTCTCTGCCGGGATGTTGCCGACCTCACGACGATGCACGCACGCTTCATGGTGCGGAACTCGAACTACAGTCCGCAACTTGCGGAAGCCTGTGCTGGTGCATGTGAAGAGTGTGCAGAGGAATGCGAACAACATGACGAGGAACACTGTCAGGTCTGTGCTGACGTGCTTCGAGAGTGTGCCGAGTCCTGTCGGGAGATGGTATCGGCGTAGAACCTGCGACCAATCCTGTCCGTCCACAACCCCTTCCGTTTTCGCTACTAGCGTATTGTCGGCATCATCATACCCCTGTCCGATGCTAGAAATCATACGCCATGGCTCGTAAGACAGCGCCACCCTCCCGAGAGGAGATCGAAGAACGCATTCAACAGGTCGGTAGGTACTCCCGTGTAGTCCGTATTGGATTGTTCATCATACTAACTGCGTTTCTGTTAGCCGTTGTTGTCGTCCTTCCCGCAAATCTCGGTAGTCCATCAGAGGCAATCGAGTCGATACTTATGCCGCTCACGTTTGTCGGACTGGGTACCATCCTGTACGGAATCGGAATGCATCTTCACTTGATGCATTTGAACCTCGTCCGCCAGTTACAGCCTGAGCCGACGGATGATAAACGGTCAGCTCCTGACTCAAATGACTGATTTCGAACGAAACGCGGAATCGAGCGTATCCAGTTCGCGTCCAGTATGATCGTGTCGTTCAGTGAACCCCCAGCCTAGGAATTCACGAACGACTGGACAGTTATCGCGTCGTCCGCCCCATTGCCTTCGCGAGCGAGAGCAGAAAGCCCAGTCCGGCCTTAACGTCCGGATCGCGCAGCGCTTTCGCGACGCCGATCGGACCAACGGGGTCCGCCGGTTCGGAACCGGCCTCGCCGACCGCCTCGAGCAGGCCCTCGAGCGTCCGGGCCACGTCGTCGTCGGTCGCGGTGTTGGCGACCTCGCCGAGGCGCGTCCCGGTCGCCGCGAAGTCGGTCACCATCTCGTCGTCCATCGCATTCGACGCGAGCGCGAGCAGGTCCGCCATCGCCAGCAGGTCGTCGAGCGTGCCCGACCGCTGCAGGCGGGCGAGCGTCTCGATTGCGTCGGCCAACTCGTCGGCGTTCTCGCCGGTTGCCTCGCCGAGCCGCGCGGCCTCGGGCGTCGCCAGTCCGTCGGCTGCAGCGCCGAGGTTCGTCGCCGTCCCGGCCACATCCTCGACCATCCGGTCGTCCATCGCGGCGGTCGCGAGGTCCGCGGTATCGAGCAGTTCGTTGACGGCCCCGAGGCGCTCGAGGAATCGAGCGACCTCGTCGGGGTTGTCGGCGACGAGGTCCTCGAGCGTTGCTGCGTCCTCGGCGGATTCCGACGTGGGTTCTGATTCGGACATCTACAGCAACCCCCGTGCGGTGAGCCAGTAGGACTCGTTGTAGCCGAGCTTCGCCAAGTGGAGCGGCTTCGACGGCTCGCGGACGTAGGGCTCCTCGCCGTAGGTGAACTCGATGAACGTCGCCTCGTCCATGCCGGCCTCGAGGAAGCAGACGGTCTTCCCGTCGTAGGTCGCCGTCGGCGTTTCACCGCGGGCACGGCTAGCGATCCGATCGGCGACGACGCCGGCCTCGTAGTGGGCGACGCTACCGGCCTTGCTCGTCGGAACGTCCGCGACATCGCCGATCGCGTAGACGTCCTCGGCCGCCGTCGCCTCGAGCGTGTGCCTGTCGACGTCGACCCAGCCGTCCTCGCCCAGCCCTGCGTCGGTCACGAGATCGCTGCCCCGGTGGGGCGGGATCGCCACGAGCAGGTCGTACTCGAGTTCGTTGCCTTCGACGGTCTGGATGACCTCCGCGTCCGGATCAACCTCGTCGACGTTGAAGAACGTCTCGAGGGTGATATCGCGCTCCTCGAACAGGTCGGTCGCCCAGTCGGCGACCGATTCGAGGCCGTGGGCGCGGTTGATCGGGTACGTGTAGGTGATCTTGACGTCCTCGCGTCGGCCCCGTTCGCGGAGCCAGGCGTCGACCATCAGCGGGAACTCGACGGGCGCCGCCGGACACATGTGCGGGACGCCGACGACGCTCAGGACGAGGTGACCCTCGGTGAAGTCGGCGAGTTCGTCCCGGAGCCGCTCGGCGCCGTCTGGGCCGTAGAAGTGGTGGGCGCCCTCCGCGAGTCCCGGGACGGCCTCGGGCTCGAGGTTCGCACCGGTCGCCAGCACGAGCTGGTCGTAGCGTAGGGAGGTCGTCCGGTCGGCCAGCGAGAGCCGGTTCCGGTCCGTACTGACGTCGGTGACTTCGTCGATCGTCAGGGTGACGCGACGGTCGACCAGTTCCTCGATCGGCCGTTTCGCGTCGTCGACCGTCTTCTTCCCGAAGGGCACGTACAGGAACGTCGGCTTGTAGACGTGGTTCGGATCGGCCGTGATCAGCCGGACCTCGACCTCGCCGTCCTCGATCTCCGTCTGTAGTTCGCTCGCGAGTTGGTTCGCGAGGACCGTACCGCCCGTTCCGCCGCCGACGATGGCGATTCGGTGCATTTCAGTTGACCTCCAGGTAGATACTCCTGTAGTCGTCGCGCTCTTCGATCTCGACCAAGTCGTGGCCGGCCTCTTCGAGCCACTCCGGAACGTCCATCGTAGAGTTGCGCTCGGTGGTCTGGAGTTTGACCACGGTTCCCGAGTCGAGATTCTTCACCTTCCCGATGAGGTCCATCAACGGGCCGGGACACGATGCGTCTCGCGAATCGATCGTCACGTCTGAGTTGTGTGCGTCAGTCATTGGTCTGGGGTCGCAGGTTGCCTCGTCGTCGCTCGAACTCCTCGTCCGAGAGCTCACCGCGTGCGTATCGCTCGCGGAGTTCCTCAAGCGCGCGGTCGGGTCGGTCAGCGAGGTCGGTACGATCGATTCTGTCACCCCGGCGCCGACCACCGGCCCAGACGATCAGTAGGGCCAGCAGGCCGAGCAGGACGATCGGCCAGAGGAACGTCCAGCCGCCGAAGGCTCCCCAGCCGCCCATCGATCCACCGGCACCGCCGCCGTGGGGCTGCGCGGACGCCGTCGCGGTCGCGGCGACGAGGAGGGCGACGCCGAGGGCCGTCGCTCGGCTCGCATACCGTCCGATCGTTTCGTGTGGGTCGGTCATCGTTCGATCACACTTGGAGAGTAGTATTGTATAGTAATGCCACCATCGTAAAAACCACATGTGCAGGAATAGGCGATAAATATATCCCGGCGACCGGCCTCAAGCGGTTTCCCGCTCACCGAATCGGCCCGTATCGGATCCGCGGTGAGCGACCGCATCGGGCAACCTCTCCCAACATGGTCCGTGTCGGGAAGAGTAGTAACCGCCTCGTTCGGGGCTGCTCGGGACGACCGCCGCAAACATCGATCAGCCGGTCACGTCGCCGCAGCGAGGAAGCCAGGACACTCCGCCGCCACAATATTGCTCATAATACACAAAATCGTTATAATCGTGGAGCCCGTACTCTCGTCCGATGAGCGAGTCCATCGACGACGAACGCCAACGGATCCGCGAGCAGAAGAAACGAGAGCTGCAGGAACGCCTCGAGAACGGTGGGGGTTTCGACGCGTCCGACGCCGACGAGGAGGGCGATACGCCCGACGAACCGATTGCGATCACGGGTCAGGGTCATCTCGACGAGGTCGTCGCGGCGCACGACGTGGTCCTCGTGGACTGCTACGCCGACTGGTGTGGCCCCTGCCAGATGATGGAGCCGATGATCGAGGCCCTCGCCGCGGAGACCGACGCCGCGGTCGCGAAGGTCGACGTCGACCGCCACCAGCAGATCGCCCAGCAACTGGGCGCTCGCGGCGTTCCGACGCTCGTCCTCTACGCCGACGGCCAGCCGGTCGAGCGCACGGTCGGCGCTCAGGACCGCGCGACCCTCGAGGGACTGATCGAGCAACACGCATAGCGAAGCGCCAACCCGGCTCACGGCGGGCGATAGCGACCACCAGAACAGCGCACCCGGTCCGACTCCCGACGCGGGACCGGCGACGCGACCGCGACACACTGACGTTCACCCATGTCCACTGACTGGAGACGAACGATCGAAACGCAACGGGAAGAGAAAGACCGGTACTTCGGCGACGATCCGCACTCGCCGATCCCAGACGCGGAACGCGAGTCGTTCGACGGCCTCGAGTACTACCCGGTCGACGAGGACTACCGGTTCGAACTCCCGCTGGACGAGTACGACGATCCCGAACGAGTCACCGTCGGGACGAGCACGGACGGCGAGCAGGAGTACCTGCGCTGGGGCGAGTTCCGCTTTCCCGTCGGCGGCGAGGACGTCGCGCTCCAGGCCTACAAATCGGACCCGGACGACGAACGGCTCTGGGTCCCGTTCCGGGACGCGACCAGCGGCGACGAGACCTACGGGGCCGGTCGGTACCTCGACCTCGAGGACGACGGTCACCGAACGGACGACGGAAACTGGATCCTCGACTTCAACGAGGCGTACAACCCGACGTGCGCCTACTCCGATCGGTACGAGTGTCCGCTCCCGCCGACGGAAAACTGGCTCGAGGTCCCGATCGAGGCCGGCGAAAAGGCGTATCACTGACGACGGTTCCGGACTGATCCGGTACCCGACGGAATTTCGCCGTTTTCGAACGACGGAGACGCTATCGAACCGTCGTGACCGCCGTCGATCGTGAGAATATCACCAGTTATATTATCTGCTGGAACTATTACTCACAAGAGTACCCAATGACGACCACCGACGACCGAATCCGTACGACGCACATCGGGAGCCTCCCGCGCCCGCCGGCGCTTCTCGACCTCCTCGAGGCGCGGCAGAACGACGAACCGGTCGACGAGGACGAGTGGAACGAAACCGTCGCGGAGGCCACGCGGGACGTCGTCGAGCGACAGGCCGAGGTCGGACTCGACGTCGTTAACAACGGCGAGCAGTCGCGGGTCTCGTTCAACTGGTACGTCGCCGATCGGTTGAGCGGTATCGACGGGAAGCGCGAACAGGAACTCTGGGCGGACCTCCAGGAGTTCCCCGAGTACGCCGAGGAGACGTTCAAGACGGACGTCATCGATCTCTCGATGCAGCCCGTCGTCGACGGCCCCATCGAGTACACCGGCCGCGCGGAGGCCGAGGACGAACTCGAGGCGTTCCGAGACGCGCTCGCGACCGTCGACGCCGACTTCGAGGGGACGTTCGTGACCTCGGCGTCGCCGAGCATCGTCGCGACCACGCACGTTAACGAGTACTACGACACCTACGAGGAGTACCTCTTCGCCGTCGCGGACGCGATGCAGACGGAGTACGAACTGGTCGCCGAGACCGGGATGACCCTCCAGATCGACGCGCCCGAACTGCTCACCATCGGCCAAACGGCTACCTACGCGGACGAACCGCTCGAGGACGTCAAGGATGCGACGCGCCTCCACGTCGAGGCGCTCAACGAGGCCCTCGAGAATGTTCCGGAAGAGCAGGTCCGTCTCCACACCTGCTGGGGGAGCTACGAGGGTCCCCATCACCTCGACGCGGACCTCGTCGACCTCCTGCCGGAGATTTACGAGGCCGACATCACTGGACTGAGCGTCGAACAGGCCAACCCCCGCCACCAGCACGAGTACCGCGCGTTCGCCGAACAGCCGCTTCCCGACGACTGGACGCTGATGCCCGGCGTCATCGACGTCAAGACGAACATTATCGACCATCCGGAGACGATCGCGGACCGCCTCGAGCGCGTCGCCGACGCAGTCGACGAATCAACGCCGATCGTCGCCGCGCCCGACTGCGGCTTCGGTACGCAGGCCGGCCTCGGCATGGTCGACCCCGAGATCGCGTGGGCCAAACTCGAGGCGCTCGTCGAGGGCGCCGAGATCGCGACCGAGCGCCTCTACTGACCGACCACCGGCGACGACCGTCGTAGCGCGGGACTCGCGAGACCATTACGGACAGTCGCGCTCGCCGAACGAGTCCGACTCCGATCCCTGGTCGGCGACCCGTGTCTCGCCTGACTGGAGTGCAACAAGCATCGCTCGTCCACCGTAGCCGTGGATCTCGTCGTGACCGCGAACAAGACACACGAGACATCGTCAGGCACTTTACCGCACTCGGAACGAGTGAACGGCTGTTCGGAGTGGGGGTGTGTCAGGTCACGCCAACCGAGGAGCGTCCCGTCGAGGCGCTCGACTTGTCACCAGTTCGCGTAACCGTCCTCGCTGTCGTCGTTCGTCTATCGCGTCGTCGCGTCGAACCGGCCATCGATCGGCCGATTGCTACCGTAGCTTCTCGAAAGCGTATAGGCAACCCGCTATTCCGACCGAGATTCGATCGAAAACGGACGGTGATCGAAGAAGGGCGAACGCGTCCTGCAGCTTCAGAGGTCCAGAAGAAGCATCGACCCGTAGCCGAGACCGAACGCGAGTATGAACGATCCGACCCAGGCGGCGACGGTGAGTCCCAGCTTTCGCGGACTGACGCCGGCTCCGCCAGCGACCGCGGCCCCGCTGCCGACGATGGCACTCACGATGATCTCGTTGAACGAGACCGGCACCCCCAGCAGGACCGCGCTCTGTGCGATGAGAAACGAGGGGACGAGCGTCGCAATCGAGCGACGCGGCCCCAGCGACGCGTACTCCTGGGAGATTGACTTGATCATTCGCGGGGCGCCCGTCCACGAGCCAACGAGGATTCCGACGCCGCCGCCGAGCAGGACCACGATCGGCGACACCGTCGGCAGTTCCTCAAGTAGCGGGAACAGCGGTCCGACGGCCAGACCGACCTGACTCGCGCCCGCCGAGAACGCCACGAGCGCGCCCAGCGAGAGGAGGAACCGGCGCAGACCGCCGGCCTCGTCGCGACTGACGTCCCAGCGGACGACGGCCGCAGCGACGGCTCCGAAACCCAGCGAGACTGCGACCGTGGCGGCGGTACCGTCGAACGGAATCGCGGTGGCGCCGCCGGCGGCGAGCGTTCCGCCAACCGATGCGAGGAATGCGAACTCGAGGTTCGCGACGACCGTGCCGACGATTCCAGCGAGGAAGGGAACGCTGACGTCCTCGGGAACGTCCGGTCGCGGAAGAACACTCGCGATACCGTATGCGATGCCCCCGCCGATGAACGGTGTAAGGACCCAGACCGCGCTGATTTCGGCGTACTTCCCCCAGGCCGGATCGCCGCCGAGTGAGAGGCCGACGCCGACAACCGACCCGGTCACGGTGAATGCGGTCGCGATCGGATACCCCGTGTAGATCCCGATCGCCATCAGCCCGGCACCGATCAGCAGGACGACGATGACGCCGCTGACCGGGAGGCTAATCCCGTCGACGAGGCCGCTACCGACGGCTTCGGAGACACTTCCGCCCTGCGTCACCGCGCCGGCGAAGCCGAGGATGCCGACGAGAAACGCCGCGCGCATCGTCGAGATCGCGTTCGCGCCGACGGCCGGTGCGAACGGGGTCGCGCCGCTCGAGCCGGCGCCGATCACCCACGCCATGAACAGGCTCGCGAGAGCGGCGGCTGCGAACAGTAGTATCGTTCCCGGATCCATTAGTGTACGAAATGCTGCTGTTTCAGTTTGTGAAACACGAACTGTAAACGGCGTTAGTCGGCACCCGCCGGGGCCGTGTCGGCCGCGGCGCGCTTGCTTCGCCAGACTCCCTGCAGGTACGCGCCGGCGAACATGCCGGCGAGTGCCCACAGGATGGAGACGTTGCCGACCCCGAGGCTGGCGTAGGCGGCGCCGGGACAGATGCCCGAGAGGCCCCACCCGACGCCGAAGATCGCCCCGCCGATCAGGACGTTTCGGTCGAAGGGCTTCAGCCGGCGTTCGTACCGATCGCCCGTCAGTGGCGCGCTGTCCCGTATCCGGGGCAGCACGGCGAAGGCAATCCCGGAGACGATCGCCGCGCCGAACATGACGAACAGCAGTCCGAAGTCCTCGAACTGCAGGAAGTTCAGCACGACCTCCGGACGCGCCATCTGGCTGAACCCGAGCCCAAACCCGAAGATCAGGCCGCCGACGAGGATCAGCGGCATGAACAGTGGGTGGCGGGCCTCGCTCATGGCGATACCCCCAGTGCCGCGACGATCTGTGCGGTCACGATCGCGACCGTCAGGAACGTCGCCACGCCGACGAGCGAGGTCTTCGACGCCGAACCGACGCCGCAGACCCCGTGGCCAGACGTACACCCTTTGCCGATTCGGGTGCCGATTCCGACGAACACGCCGCCGAGCAGCAGCCGCCAGGCCTGCACGTCGGTCGACCAGAGCGTCACGCCGCCGACCTCGTACAGTTCGCCGGTCGTCCCGGGCTCGTAGAGCGAGGTCGTTATCACTCCGGACTGGACCGTCGCCGCGAACGCTAGCCCGCCCAGAACGATGCCGAGCGTGAACACGACGCGCCAGTCTCGAGACGAGACGTACTGTTGGAACCGCGACTGCCCGGAGACATACGACAGCGTCGACTCGAGGAACGTGCTCGCCCCGGCTGCGATGCCGGTCCCGACGTAGATCACGACCGCGCCGAGACCGACGAGTAACCCGCCGACTGCGTAGCGGCTGATCCCGTTGGGGAACAGCTCGGCGGTCAGCTGGAGCGGGACTGGATCGGGTATCATCGGGCGTTAGTCATCGGCGAGCGATCCCTGGCTCGCGGCGCAGTTGTTCGGGCCGAGCTCGAGTTCGAACGCCTCCTCGTCGTCGGCGTCCTGCTGACCGAGGTTCGTCGGAATGATGTCCTCGTAGTTGGCCGGCCGGGGCGGCATGTCCGAGAGGATCAGTTCGACGAACTCGTCTTCGTCCATCGTCAGGGCGTCCATCTCCTCGGTGAGCTGGCCGATCAGGGCCGTGTAGGTGCCGTCGTCGGCAGGCACGGCGGAGTCGCTGAAGTGCGCGCCCCCGACGAGCGTGTCGTCGGACAGGGTCAGTACGCGCTCTTGCAGCGTCTCGTACAGCTGCCGTGCGGCGTCTTCCGCGCCCTCGTCGCCTTCCTCTAAGTCAGGGCGGGCGACGCTCTCGACGAACAGGCCGTCGCCGGTCGCGAGCAGCGAGTCGTCGATCAGGTACGAGGTCATCCCGGAGGTGTGACCGGGCGTGTAGACGGTCTCGATCGTCGCGTCGCCGACCCGGAACTCGTCGCCGTCCGCTGCGAGGGTCATCTCGTCGGCGTACGTGACGCCGCGGTCGACCGACGGCTCGGGGATGACGCCCGCGACGCCTTCGTCGTCGAGCTCGCGGATGCCGGAGATGTGATCCGCGTGGACGTGCGTGTCGATGGCGTACGTCAGATCGGCATCGAGTTCATCGGCGTCCTCGAGGTACCGATCCGTGAACGCGCGCAGCGGATCGATCACGGCCGCCTCGTCGCCGTCGACGACGAGGTAGCCGAGACAGCCGCTCGAGGGGCGCTGGTACTGATAGAGCGTCCCGGCGCCCTCGTAGCGCTCGACGTCGACGCGCTCGTAGATGCGCGCCCAGCCGTTCATCCCGTCCTCAAGGTGGTCGACGTCGTAGCCGCGCTCTGCGAGCGTGCCCGCGACGTACTCGCTGGCGCCGCCTTTCGCACACAGGACGGTCACTTCGCGGTCGTCAGGGATTCGATCGAGGACGTCGTCGTCGATCTCGTCCTCGAGGAATTCGAAGTACGGGACGTTGATCGACGTGACGTTCTCACCGTCGATGCGCCACTCCTCATAGTCGGACTGCATGCGCGCGTCGAGGAGCGTGATATCCTCGCCGGCGTCGATGCGGTCCTTGAGTGATTCCGGGTCGATCGATTCCACGGCAACGTCCGGAGTCGGAAAGTCGTCAGCGTTCATGTTGTGCGGTCGGTTCTACCGGCTAGACGTATAAAAGCATTTGCATAGTAAATCCTATTCTGAACAATACTATTGGACAATACCGCCCTATTGATATCGACTAAGCCCTGTAAGTTGGCGCATCGTAGCCCTATAGCCGATATAACGCGATTCGCGGTTGTTTGTAGTTAGCACAAGAATCGACAATCTTTTACTTGGGTAGTGGGTATTGTGAGGTAGCTCCAATACAGACTATCGGAGCAGAGAAATCATGAGTGCTGAATTCGACATAACGGAGACGCTCGACGTGAAGGGTGCATCGTGTCCCATGCCAGTGGTGAAAACGAAGTCCGCCATCGACGATCTCGCCGCGGGTGAGATCCTCGAAGTGCTGGCGACCGATTCGGGGAGCATGAGCGACATCGACGGATGGGCTTCCGGTACCGACGGCGTCGAACTCGTCGATCAGGAAGAGGGCGACGACGTGTACAAACACTACGTCCGCAAGACGGAGTGACGATGAGTACGGATACACCCAACGCGTCGCCCGACGACGCGCCCTCGCGTGCGGAGCTGGCCGCGCGCGTCGACGAACTCGAGGAGGCGCTCGCCGAGGCCACCAGCGAGGACGACACTAAGAAGATGAGCATCATCGCGACGAAGGGAACGCTTGACATGGCGTACCCGCCGCTCATCCTCGCCAGCACCGCCGCTGCGTTCGGCTACGATGTGACCGTCTTCCACACGTTCTGGGGGCTGGACATCCTCCACGAGGAGCGCTCGAAGAACCTCAAGCTCAGTTCCGTCGGGAACCCCAACATGCCCGTGCCGAACGCCGTCGCCGCGCTCCCCGGTATGGACCGTGTGACGACGAGGATGATGGAAAAGAAAATCGAGGACAACGACACCGCGTCCATTGAGGAACTCATCGAGACGAGCCTCGAGATGGGCGTGGAGTTCCAGGCCTGCCAGATGACCATCGACCTCATGGACTACGACGAGGACGACTTCTACGACGGCGTCACCACGGGCGTCGGCGCAGCGACGGCCCTCCAGGACATGGCCGACTCCGACATCCAACTCCTCGTTTGATCGATCGATGACCTGTCTCTTATACACATCTCTGA
>NZ_AOID01000037.1 GCF_000337195.1 Natrinema versiforme JCM 10478
CTCTGGACCCGCCGCTGGCGGCGGCCGTCGATCCGGCCGCGCTCGAGACGCTGATCGACGCGCCGACCGCGTCGAACCTCGAGGTCCGCTTCACGTACCGCGGCCACGACGTCGTCGTCGACGCGGAGGGTCGCGTGCAGGTCTGCTGAACCAGCGACTGATTCCTGTACGTAACTGGTTAGAAGGGGAATCGGTCTCGAGCCGATTGAATCGCGAGGCGGGTCAGGAGTCGAGCGGGGCCGCGCTTCGGGAGATCCCGTACGGTCTCGATGCTACTCGGCGGTTCACCACCGCCAACGTGCAGCTCCCAGCCCGTCTCATCCGCGAAGCGTTCGACAGCCTGACTCGCTCGCCGTCGCACGTCGTCCGAATCCATCGTCTCGGGCACGCTGTCCCGCAGGATGATGTCGCCGTCGACGATGACCGTCTCGACATCGGCTGGGACCGCGTTGTTCACGATGTGTGCGGGGACATTGGTCAACGGCGTGAACTTCGGTTTATCGATGTCGAGGAGGAGAATATCCGCACGCTTTCCTCCTTCGATACTTCCGATCTCGTCGTCGAACCCCAGAGCACGTGCCCCCTCGATAGTGAGCATTCGTAGCAGTTCCATCGAATCGAATTGCCCGGCCGACCGCTCGAGATTCGCCGCGATACGCGCTTGCCGCGCTTCTCCAAACATGCTGTACGAGTCGTGCCAATAGTGATCATCGATACCCAACCTAACAGGGGCGCCCGCCGCTCGAATGTTGGGAACGGGCGTCCACTGTGTCTCCCTGTCTGGGTTCCAGTAACAGAAGACCGACGGACAGTACGCAACAGCGGCGCCCGCTTCGGCGGTTCGCTGGATATCCGCTTCGTCGGCGACGCGGAAGTGAGCGGCGATCAGTCTGTCGTCCAAGAGCCCGACGTCCTCGAGCAATCCTATCGAGTCCTCGCCGCCGTTCGCTCGCGCCATCGTATTACTCTCCTCGAGTTCGGATAGCTGTCGCTCGGTATCTGTCTACCTCAAGAAGACCTCAAAAGGCCGCCCGGATGGGCACAAGGGGATGGCCGCCGGGCGGATACGGGACATGGTTGGGGTGGGTTGGGTGCTGATTTCGTGTCGCGCCTGTGGGCAACGCGACAGTGAATATGTTCGCCTTTGCCTATATCAACGCCGTCCCCATTCCGAGTGAGCAAGAATCGTCCCTTGTCCCTGTAAAATTATACTCGTTTGGCGTTCCTCGAGGCCCGATCGCCTCGTCGACCACGACGTCGGGCCCACCGGTGCCGTCGACGCACTCGAGATCAGCCCGCAGTGATGATACTCTACGTTTGCAAGCGTTCGGGTTCATCCGAAACTGTAATGTGCCAGAGTTTGAGGTCCTGATCGTTGTGCTTCGACCCCACACGGGTTCATCTGAAACCGGGAGTACGGCCTCGAGTTGAGAGAGAAACACATCGATGAGAGATCGTTGGCTCGACGGCGAACACGTACTTCCCTATGTCCGCGCATTCCTCTCGTTCTGTGTCCGTGACGAGTTGCTGAATACGGATCCCGCACAGACGGAACGCGCCGAGAGTTCCTGCCTGAAGACAAGTCGACCGGTGAGACGCAGTTCTGGGAGCCAAAGCAACGCGACTGATTCATTGCCTACGCGAACGAGCGCGTCGAAATGGCACGCGATGAGACGATCGAGGTCCCACTCGAGCGAGCCTATCGGGACCGAACGATCGTTATCCTACTCGCTGAGCTCGGACTCCGCGGTGCCGAACTCCTTCGCAATCGCAACGACGCCGACCGCGAGGGGCTTAGATGGAATGACGTCGACCTCGAGGAACTAGAACCCAACGTTCAGGAAGACGATATCGTCGAGACGACACAGGCACACTTGCAGATTGCTGTGCCGACGCCGGATGGTCCAGTCGGTCACTCGCCGCATACGCTGATGCGTGACGATGTGTTCGAGGATGTCGATGACGGGAGAGGGACAGCGTTCGGAACGCAGACCCACGAGTTCGCTGAGCAGTACGTACTGGAAGGAGACGTCGAGCCCTCGAATGACGACGAACGTCACATCAAGTCGTTCATCGACTCGCTCGATGGTGAGCTGCGAGTTGAGGAAGATGCGTATCTGCCACTTACTGTCGATGGAGAGCAGGTCACCATCTCAGGAATCGTCGACCTCGTTCATATTCGTCCCGAGACCGTCGAGATCATCGACTTTAAAACTGACTTCGGGTGGCACGCCGAGGATGAGTATCGGAAGCAACTTAGTGTGTACTATCACGTGCTGAATGAGTGGTTCTCTGGTCGAGAGGTGACCGCAGGGATCTTCTATATTGCACAAGGAGTCCGTGTTGATATTGATCCACTCTCGAAAGCGGACCTAATCGCACTGATTGGTCAAGAACAGCGTCCGGAAGCCAGCGTTGTCGAGTAGTCTTACCGCAAATCCAGATATCCCCTTGAACCGCGTCTTCGAACATGGTTGGAATTTGTTTGGGGACAAATTGTTCGACAGAAACGAATCCTTTAGAGTAGGGAAGAACATCTGTGCAACCAGCCCTGATCGAGGTGAACTGAGCCTGTTTGATACCCGCCTGGAGCCATGCAAGCGTTTATACGATAGAAGACCTAAGATTAGGTTGACCAATGAGTCTTGATGAGGCGATTGACGAAGCGCTCGCGGCGTACAATATGTCGCGCAGCCAAGAGGCCGAAGAAACGGGCCGAACAGTCGCCACACTCCAAGACTAACGANTGACGAAGCGCTCGCGGCGTACAATATGTCGCGCAGCCAAGAGGCCGAAGAAACGGGCCGAACAGTCGCCACACTCCAAGACTAACGATACTCCTTAGTCGAGGTTCCGAATCTTTTCAGCGAACTCTGCTTTCGATAGCCCTGGAGTTTCCTTCAGATCTGGATACCCTGCGCGTTCGACGGCCTCCTCGACGAACTCGATCCAGAGGTCTTCGTGCTGCTCCGCATAGACGATCTTCGCCTCACTTGGGTACATATCCAGCTCGTATGCGGTCAAGTCGATTTCGACCGTGTGTTTCCGCTCAAGTGTTCTCGCGCCGAATCGGTACAGGTGCTTGAAGAGGACGTTCTTCCGTCGAACGGTTAACAGCCGCTTCGATTCGTTGATATACTCATTAACCCACTCCCGCCAGTCGTACGTCTCTGGATCGACTTCTATAGATGTTTCCGGCATGGAAAAGTTCGGATTCAGACGCCGGAGGTAGAACTGGATCAGTGCGACAGCCGTCCGGTGGTTGGCATTCGGAAGTGCGTGTTTCAGAATCAGGTTCGAGGCGAGTCGGCCTGCAACGGCTGTTGCTGAGCCCTCCCACGACGTCCGATCAAGTACGTCCGGCAGCGCGTCGACGTCGATCTTCTTGTATGCCTCGACAGGAACGCCTTCTTCCTCCTCGTTCTGAGCGATGAGGGCCCGGTAGATCTCAAGCAGCCGAACGACGATGGTGGTGTTGTCCTTGCTCATCTTCGCGAGTGATTCATTCAGATTGAAATCGATCTCACGAACAGGCCCACCGCCGACGCGAGACGTATAGATGACATAGAATTCTTCGTCGAGATCGTATGTCTGGACCTTCACTGCGACATCGTCATCGTAATCGACGATCTGCGAGACGATTTCACCAAGGTCCGGATGTACGAAGTCAAGAGAGAATTGCTTGTCACCGGGATGGTGGTAGTAGACATGGCCCATCTGCGTACATAGTACTCGTTAGCGCTGATTAATCAAGCTCACGAGCGAGATATCTCATTACTGGAAATGGGAACTCCGCGATGGAATATCTGACCTGATTGTCAAGGCAACTGTGACGGATGCATTGTCGGCCCACAATCTCTCGACCCATTTCTACGACGCCCTCAACGAAGAAGTCGCCGAACTTCTTGACGCCGCCGAGTGTGCCGAAGCGAACAACTGGAAGACGGCCAAGTCCTGCGACCTGTAGTTCCAGGTTCCGAAAGTCAACTCGTTGCTCGAAGATAGCTTTTGAGGATTTTGTACAGAATTTAGAAGACACCATAGCGGACACACTAGACATTGAACGGCAGGTGGTCGAACCCGATGCAAGAGAGGAGATCACCGTTACAGAACTGAACGAGTAGATTACATCAATCGTCGAGGACACATCTCCCTTCCACAGTGTCCGCTGTATTGGCGAGACTACTGACTCAAATCTAACAGTCGATATTTATAGATGAATGTCCCAAACCATAAATTACTATCTTAATAGTACGATAGTAACTATTATATATTGCCGATAATTAGTTTTCGGTGCTGACATCAAGCCACGAAATAATGTTGTATAAGACTGCCCGCACACGAATTCCGGTCAGATCTGCCAACGTGGTGTTCCTCAGGTGTAGTCGCAGCACCAGTGTCTCCAGATTCGCTCGAGACGTACTGACTACACGATTGACCGGTTGCAAGAGCACCCCTCCCTGGGACGTACTGGTTGCCGATGTGAGTCGTGGTAGAACGTACGATCCCGAGGGCCTGATTGCATCGCTGTCCAACGACGAGGACTACCAGCCACAGCCTGACGCACTCCACCCAGATATTGCCACATATGAGTAATGGTCCCGATCCCGATTCCGTCGAACAGTCCGCCAAACACCCTGATGAGCAATCTACGTTCTCGGGTCAGTTCCGAGCCCTGTCCGCCCGAGTGTCGCCGAAGATACTCCCGATCGCTATGTGGATAGCGCTCCTCGTCATCATGACTGGCTCAGCAACTGCCCAGTCGGATGTCGGTGATGTCTACTGTGGGACTGGCGTCGAAACAGGGATCACCATCGTCTTTGGAGCAATTGCCGGGCTTGGTCTCCCTGCAACAGGCTTCTACGTCTGCCGAGCGGGGATCTCGTATATGCGTGCGGGTGGTAATCCCGAGAAAAAGAACACCGCCAAAGAGCGACTCGTGATGTCGGGTGTTGGATTCGGGATTATCGTCCTTGCGCTCATCTCGCCCGAGCTCATCGACAACATTGGAAGTCAGATGGGATTCGAGTTCTCGAGTTGCGTGCAGCCATTCTGACCCCTTTACAGATGGCCCCGGCCCGTTCGATGCTCGTCGTGGTCGCCCTCATCGGCACGAGTAGTCTCTTGGGTGGCCTTGCGAGTACCACAGTTCTCGCAGCAGATTCACATTCGAGTACAGCAGTCCCTACAGGTGGACCTGATCACGGCGTCAACGAGTCGCGGTTCTATTTGCTCTGGTCGGAAGATACAGAGCAGGCGAACCTTTCGAACGATGATTTCGCTGCGAACGCGTCATCGTCTGCGGAATTCACACAGCGACTCTCGCAATCGACGGACTACCTGTTCGACGATCCGATCGAGGATGTCGAACAGTGGAATAGCGGCGATTTCGGTGAGTATGCCGCTGGTGATGCAGCAACGTCAGTTCATCCGGAGTCGGCAGCCCTCGAGGATGGACGGTACATCAAGGATGCACACGCCAGCATCTTCGCTGTTCAGCCGTCGACGGTCCTCCAGTCAGGTACCGAGTCGACCACATATATCGCACCGAAGGGAGAGGTACTTGCGACAGCTGATTATCGAGTCGCGGTTCCAGACGATCGTGAGAGTGGCCCGGTACGTGAGGAGTGGTCCCTCGAGGAGGCGGAACTCGAAGAGGTTGAACTCCAGGCCAATGGTCAGCAACTCGATTCCAATACAAGCCACCGATCAACCCTCGAGTATAGCGGCCTGTCAGGCGACCCAACGCTGACAGTTGCGGTCGATATTGCTGCGCAACTCCGTCACGAACGGCGGACGTGCGACGAGTATAATCGAAGTACGGACTCCTGTGATGGCTCGTGGGAGACAGAACTCACCCATCCGTCCGAACAACTCACAGTAACCGACTCGCGCAACACCACTGTCAACCGACTCGATACGGCCACTGGTACCCAGACGGCATTCGAAACCGATGGCGAGCAGACGGGCGCTGTCGTTCACCCAGGTACCATCTGGTCGGCGATTGAGATCGACGATGATACACGAGTTCGTGGGAGCTGGCGCTTCTATTCCGCCGGCGACGCCGGCTGGCACACGATGGTCTCACGGACAGAGACCGAGACGACTCGAGCAAATTCCACAGTGCGTCCGGCACAGCTCTACGCGGTCCCCATGCAGGCGGAACCGGATGTCTCGAGCGACGCAATGGAGACGGTCGAACCACCGCTCGAGATCGAAGACGCCTGGGGGAGTGAACGCGGTGGGCCGTCCCTTGCTGAGGCAATCGACGTTACTCCTGTCAATCAGTACGTGAACTCATCGTCCGTGGCGCTGCAGTCGGAATCGATTGCAGCCGATTCGTTCGACACGGTCACCGTTCACGGCATTGTTCGCGGCCAGTCACAAACAGTCTCGCTCGCGGACGACGGCATCGTTCGCGAAACCAATCTCAATCTGACCGTGCTCGACGCCGATTCCTCAGGAACGGTCGTCGAAGCAACAGTGACGGAAAACGCAACTGGAGAGCCAGTGGCGACTGGGCGTGTGGAAGTCGGCAACCAGTCGGCTCCCCTCAATGCCAGTAGCATGGCTCGACTCCACCTCGAAGAGCGGCCATCGATCGTAGTCGACGGAACATACGTTGCTGAGGATTGGTGGCGTACGGAGACGATGTACGCTACTGCAGAGGATCGAGCGAAGATCCCGCCGAAGTATCCGAAGTTCGCTCAACTCGTCCAGTTAGCGCTCGTAACGCTACTCTGGTTCCTGCCAGTTGCCCTGGCCGTCTATGGGTTTGACTACCTGACTGACGGCACGTTCCTTGGACTCACAGATACCGATGACAGATAACAATCCAACTCACGAGAGGTGTATCGCTCGCCGATCAGTGCTTGCCACCATCGGACTGAGTACCGCCGCACTTGCTGGCTGTACGTCGGACTCCTCCACGAATCCGTCGAACAACAGTACAGCGGATGGAACCGGACTCAGCACTGAAGATAGCGATGTCTTCGCGAACGTCGAGATGAACGGGAAGAATCTCGAGGTCGAAGTAACTGGGGAGAGTGCAACCGAATTCATCAACCTCGTCGATCCGAATGGCGAGTTATTCGACCAAGCCCGTCTCGAGGAAGGTGTCACCAAAGTTGTCTTCGAGATTCTCGGCAGGTATGAAGACGATCTCCTGACTGGCGAGTACGAACTCGTTGCCCTCGAGAGTCTCAAAAGCGATGATCCGATCGACTCGACAACGATTTCGCTCGATGCGGAGTGCAAAATCACCGACGTACTCTGGGCGGCAGAAAATCCGGATATGGACTGGGACAAGAATTCACCAGTCTGGGATGAATATGCAGCAGTTGTTATAGAGAACGAAGGAACGATCCCCTCCTTACTCACAGAACTTCAGTGGGAAGGCGCACCAGCCGCCAAGTTAGGTCGAGACGACACAGTCTCGTATCATCATGAGATACGCTTGCCGCCCGGAGAGACGACTGCCTATTCGTTTGGCCAAATCTACCAGACGAGTGGTGCAGGAGGTTCGTTGGACTGTAGCGAATTAGGAACTGAACCGATGACAGTGACAGCTGTCGTCCAGGTGGGACCAGATCCGTCGTACACACAGCAAATCGAGTACGGTGATGACCAGTCTTGTGACCTTACGATTGTCAAGGGCAGTCCAACTGACTCGGATTCTACTGGTGGTGAGAACTAAATGCCATGGCTGCAGGACCAAGTCGAAGATGGGATTGAAAACGTTATTGAGAGGTTCACCGACGCAATTCTCGGGCTGGTAAACGATATCTATGGAGCGCTCTTGGAGCCCATTGTCGGTGTTCCGGCACCGGAATCTGACACTCAATATATTGTTGTTGGAAGCCCGAGTGGAGAGCCATGGGCAAGTTTGTACCAGGATGTCTATCTGGCGTATATTATGCCCTTGGCGATTATGATGGTGATTATCTCGTTCTCGTTCATCGGTCTCCGCGCAGGGTCGATAAGTGAGTATCGTCGGAAGCGACTCATGAGACGGCTCGGAATCGTGTTTATGGGGACGTTCGTCTGGTTCCCGTTAGTCTCGATCCCGTTACAATTTGTCGATGCAATTGGGACAACGATCGCTCCAATAGAAGATATGTCTGCAGGCCTTGGTGGACTTATTCAAGCGACTCTTGGAGGGACGTTTGTGATCCTCGCGATGGTCGTTATCTCGAATTTCTTCCTAGTTGTTGCTGGATTCGTTGTTTCCCTTCGATGGATCGGAATCTTTGTGCTAACGGTCACTATGCCGCTTCTAGGGGTTATCTGGGCGCTTGAAGTCTGGCCTTTTACTCCAGCAGCGAATATGGCTCGTCGAGTAGCAGGGATTTACCCAGGGCTCATACTCGCAGGGGTTCCAGCGGCGCTTCTCTTCCGAATTGGGTGGGAGGTCGGTGGTATTGAGACACTTGGCCAAAATGAGCTTTTCGCGCTATTCATTGGGTTGACGCTGATACCCGCAGCGGTTATTGCCATGATCATGACCGTTTACTGGAGCAGCCCTGCCGTCCGAACGATTGCACAGAAGAGTGTCACTGCCACGAATCCGGCATCGGCTGCTGCTGGAGCTAGCAAAGCGAAAGCTGCCTCTGGAAGTGCCGTGCGTGGTGCCCGAAACGTCCACCGGGGCTACGCAAACGGAAAATACGGTCCGGTGACCAAAAGCGGCCAGACGAAACTCGAGAGCGGCAGTTCGAAAGCGTATAAGCTGGGTCAATCAGCGAACTCGACAAAAGCCCATGCACGCCAGTATAACACCCTCCGGAAATCGGAGTCGGGACGGATGCGCGATAAAGCCAAAGACGACGCGAAACAGGTCACACGGAAAACGTCGACCAAAGCCAAGCAAGGACTCAGAAACACCAAAGAAAAGGTCTCGAGGTGGTGATTCAGATGAGCTCGAATACAGCAGATAGCGAGTACAACGCGCGGAAAATCCACCAATCGCTGGGTGGCACGACAGCGTTCTTCCAGGGCTACACGATCGGCGAACTCATGTTGTTTCTCACGGTGGCGTTCGTCACCGTCATCGCAGCAACGTTCGTACCCTCTGCACTGACGATCCCGATTCTCGGCTTCGGGATCATGCTCACGATCCTTCTCTTCCTCCTCCACAAGGTCAAACCTGATTACCTCTGGCTCACCGAATGGCTCGTCGCTCGGTTCGGCTGGGCGATCAAGAACAAGGAGTACACGCACGGTGGCGAGGACAACAGCGAAGTTCGCTATTTGACCCGTCTCAATCGGGTGTATCCACACGCCATCGAACGAACTGATGGCGCACTCGTCGGAGCGATGAAAGTTGAGCCAGCGAATATGGCCCTCGAGGACGACGAGGCTTGGGCGAAGGCCGTGCAGTCACTTTCAGAGTTCGTCAATTCAACTGTCGACTTCCCCGTGAAGATCTACATCACCAGCCGCGAAATCGACGAAGACGACGTCGTTCGCGAACACCAGAATCGACTTGGCGATGCTAATGTTCGCTCGCGCCCAGTCCTGAAACGCCTCATCGAGGAGTACGTCTCCTCCAACACGAACGAAAATGGCGATATCGACTCTGAAACGACGACAATCCGAGAGTACTATCTCATCACTGCGGTGACCGACAGCGACATCGAACAGTTCGATGAAACCGGTGATAGTGTACTGGCCTATCTCGCAGATGTACCAGTTCTCGGGCGACTCTTCGGTCGCTTTCAGTCTGAGGAATTGAGTGAGTCCAAGCGCGACCAACTCAAAGAAGAGAAACTTGAATCGCGACTCGCACAACTCCGCCGAGGTGGATCGTCGCTCTATCGGTGTTCGATCAGCCCCGTCGACGCGTATGACCTCGCTCGAGTCACGAAGGAGTACTGGACGTGCCAATCGCAAGACTACGCTGATATGACGAGCGCGATTGGGACGTTCCCAGTCGTCTCTCACGGCATCAGCGATGGTGTGCCAGCGACACCAGATCCAGAGGATGTCCTTGATTCGATGGACGACAGTAGTGACGAAGCTGCAGACTGGGAGTACTCCCTTGAGGATCTCGATGAAGAAGACACTGCTGACGAACCGTCGGTTTCTGATGCGGATCGTCTGCCGGACACGTCGACGATGCACCAGTCAGTGGTTGCCCCGTCGTCGATCGATTGGGAGACGACCTACGCTGTGATCAACGACGAGACGTTCGTTCGCACCTTCTGGATCGAACAGTTCCCCGAAGAGCCATCCGATGGGCTTCTCGAGCGACTCTTACTCGAGACAGATCTGCAGACGGATCTCAGCATCCATCTCGATCCGTTCGATAGCCAATCGGCCCAGGACATGATGGCCGACTGGATTTCGGACTTGAAGATCAACCAGCATGATTCGAACAGTCTCAAAGCCGAAGATCTGCAAGACGATATCGATCAGGCGAAGTACATGCGGTCGCTCGTCCGAGCGAACAAAGCGTCGTTCTATCGGGGTGGTGTGTTCATCCGCTTGGCTGCCGAGAGTCAGCAAGAACTCGAGAACCAGACAACACGACTGCGCTCGATCATCAAGGACGCACCAGCCAACTGTACGCTGAAAGTCGCGAGCCGATGGCAGGAACGAGGACTCGCAACGGTCTCACCGCTCGGTCGGAACGAACTCGGTCGCGATCGGATGTCGACGCTGACCAATCAGGCTATTGGCGCGCTGTTCCCGTTCTCATCGAACTACCAGATGATGGACGACGGGATCGAATACGGCTATCATGGTCACAACGGCTCTCCAATTCGAATCGACCCGTGGGACCTCGAGACAGGACACAGTGAACTTGTCGTCGGGATGCCCGGTGCCGGGAAGACGTTCGGTGGGATCATGCGCCACCTGCGGATGATGAAGCGGCGCACCGACACGATGCTCGTCCTCGTCGATCCAGTCGGCGGCTTCCGCGGTATCGCAGACGCCCTGAACGCGAAGACGATCACTGTCGGCGGTGATACGAAATTGAATCCGCTCGAGATCCGTCAGACGCCCCAGCACGTCCTCGAGTCCAGCGATGGGGTCTCTCCCCTTTCAGCGAAGAAAGACGAGGTCTACGCCGTTCTCGAGAACTTCCTCAACGCTCGTGATATCGAACTCGGAGCCGAAACTGGTGTCCTCTCGTATGTGATCGATGAAGCCTATCGACAGGCAGGAGTCGCTGAGGACGACGTCTCGACGCACACGTCGGAGAATTCGCCGACGATGCAGGATGTCCATCGGATCCTCTGTGATATCGCTGAGAACCCGGACGAGCATAACATCGCTGCATCCGAATCCGCTCGCGAACGGGCTGCACAGTACGCGGATGAACTCGCGATTGCGTTCCAACCGTTCCGCGAGGGTGGCTCCTACGAAAACCTCTCTCATCAGTCAGAGATCGATATTCTCGAGGGAGACAACAAGGTCGTCTACATCGATCTGGGCCAGATCGAGGGGAGCGCTTCAGGGATCGATCACCAGACGTTCCTGATGCAACTGCTGCTGTCGACGATCTACCAGCAAGCGAAGAACACCCAACGGAACGTCGAACTCGCAATCGACGAGGCACACTACCTCTTTGAGGATCAGGCCAATCTCGACTTCCTCGAGACGGCGTTCCGCCACCAGCGCCACGCTGGCCTCCGGATGGTCTTGCTCTCCCAGACAGCCCAAGAGTTCTACGAGACTGAGCAGGCCGAGAAGATCATCGGGATGTGTCCGATCAAAGTCTTCCACAAACTTCCCGAATTGGACGACCGGACGGCGGACAAAATCGGGCTGACAAAAGAACAGCGCCAGTACGTCAGAGGTGCCGACGCTGGGAAAGCGGACCTCGGCTACAGTCAAGCACTCGTTCGCGTCGAGGAACACGGCACCTATCCCTTGCACGTGGTCGCAGACGAGTTCGAGAAGCGGGTTATCGACTACGAACCCGAGGATCAGGCCTTCATCCAACAGGCGATGAACGACGAGTCAGCGGAACTGCTCGCGTTCGAAGAGTTCGTCGAAACCGAAGCACAGCAAAACGCGCTTGCGACTCGCCTCGACATCACTGCTGAGACGGCGAGCAAACTCCTTGAGGAAGATTTGAGCAAGACGGAGATCCTCGATGCAGTCGTCGAACAGGCTCTTGAGGCAGAGACGGACACCGAAGAGGCACCGATCCAGACCGATGGCGGAGCGTCAGCTCCCGAACAGCGCACAACCGACCCCGAATATGACAACTAAGACCATGACTACGCTCAACCGTTTCACGAAACTGCTCGGTTCGTCGCCCCAGTACGAGGCGACGCAACTCGAGTTTGGAGAGGGTGGATCGTTCGTCCAGCAGCAAGCAGATACGCCAGGACTGCTCCTTCGAATCCGCCCCTACAAGGAGAACAATGGTGTCGTGGATGGGGCCGGCGTCCTGCAATCAGTTCACGACGTGACGACGAACTTCCGCGGGAAGAATACGAGTGATCACCATTCGTTCGAAGTCTGGTTCGATGAGGGCACAATTTCGTTCTATATGCACGCTGCTACCGAGGCGGCCGCAGACAAGTTCCGCCGGCGTGTCGGGAACAACTACGCGAATAGCGAAATCTTCCCTGTCGAGGAAGGCCATGCGTTCCCGGTCATCGATTCTGACCAGTACGTCGCCGGTGCGTGGCTCGAGATGGAGAAAATTCCGTACTATCCGATTCGCCATCACAACAGCGAAGGCTTCGAGACGGATCCCTACGGTGAGATAACAAGCGAGATGCTGTCACTCGACGAGAGTACAGTCGTCACACAGGTTATTTTCCGGCCTGCAAAGCAGTCGTGGACTGACGGCGATCGTTTCAAGCACAACAGCGTCGACGAACTCGCTCACGCACTTCGCCAAGGAACATCCGTCGGATGGCTGAATCCTCAAACCCGACCGGCGAGCGCCAAGGACAAGCAGGCCGCAAAGACGATCGAACAGCAACGCGGGCAACAGGCGTTCCACGTGAATATCCGCGTGCTCGCTGCGTCATCAGAGAAGGCTGAAGCCGAGGCTCGAGCCCACGGCGTCGCAGGGATGTTCAGGAAGTACTACAACGCGGTTACGGAGCAGGGACTCGACGATACTCCGGTCTGGCATCGCAAAGAGCGGAAACGAGCCAAACGACTTCGACAATTCCTCTCTCGAATGCGCGATCGCGAGTGGATCGATCGCCGTATGATCATGACCGTCGACGAACTCGCCGGCGTCGCACATATTCCCAATGCGGAAATTGAGACGCCGAAGATCGACTGGCGATACACGCAGCGTGGTGACCGGCTTCCATCGGATGGATCTCGATACGACGCTGACGAGCCGCCGGCTGGTGGGCAGACATTCGGTGTCCCCGATGAAGCAGCAGTTCCCGTTGATGACTCTACTCACAATCGGGAGGGATACGATGGTATTTGATCGGTTCTTCGGAGACGGTGGAGATGATTCGAGTGGCAGCCAACGTAGTGAGCACACATCAGGAGACGAGGCATCTGGTGACGACCAGACAGATGCCACGACTAGCACTCCATTGTCGTCTGACCAGCAATCAGCCGCTGGTGAACAATACCAGATCGTCGATCAGGACACGACCCGTGTCGGTGGCAAGCCGATCCTCACGGAAACGGCTGATGAAGGGACGGTTGCCGGCCCGCTCGTTCGCGAAATGTTTGAAGCTGGAATGTACGACGCACCGTCCCCTCTCTGGGTCGGCTACACGGAAGATCCCCAGACTGGCTTCCGTGAGGCCCCGCTCCGATTTGACTCGCTCTTCCGGCACAATTGGATTGCGGGGACGACCGGCTACGGAAAGACGACTCAACTCTTGAATATGATGGTGCAGTGGGCGTATTCGGGCTACGGATTCACGTACTTCGATCCGAAGGGCCGTGATTCTCGGGAACTGCTCCGGATGCTCCCCAAACACCGTCTTGATGACGTGGTCTGGATCGAGCCCGGGTCGACCACCCACGAGAACACGGTCGGGATGAATTTCCTCGAGGTGCCCGACTGCGAGACGACTGAAGAACTCGAGAACGAGATTGAAAACCGAGTCGAGAACCTGAAAGCGGTCTTTGATACCTCCGACTACTGGGGCATCAACATGGAAGCAATCACCGAGTCGATGGCCCGAGCCATGATGAAATCCGAGCAGCCGTTTTCGGTCATCGATATGTATTTCATCTTGCTGAATGCCGACCGTCGCGAAGACTTTGCACTCGACGTCGAGGATCCCTATATCCGAGAATTCTGTCTCGAGATCGCGAATATGGAGGAAGAGACGGTTCGACCACTTCTGAAACGGATCAAGTCGTGGGTTGAGAACTCGGTGATTCGCCGGATTATCGCCCATCGCGAGAGTACGATCAACTTCCGCGATATCATTGAGAACGATCGGATCGTCATCGTCCGAACGCCGGTCGAGAATACGGATATCAAGAAGATGGTTACCCTCGGCGTGATGCGAAATCTGTGGAGTGCGATTCAGCGGCGGTCGTACGAACTCGATACCGATCCAGACCCCTACTTCGTTCTCTGTGACGAGTTCGACGATATCGCGAGCGACAATCTCGATATCGANTCGTACGAACTCGATACCGATCCAGACCCCTACTTCGTTCTCTGTGACGAGTTCGACGATATCGCGAGCGACAATCTCGATATCGAGTCGATGCTCGCCCGTGCTCGGTCGATGCGTCTCTCTGTGACCCTGGCTTCACAGTATCCCTCTCAGTTTGACAAGGACACGCTGAAAGCGATGCAGAACAACTGTGATAACCTCCTCACGTTCTCGGTCAACGACAGCGACGATGCCGAGTTGTTGATGAAACGCTTCCGCGACTACACGGCCGAAGACCTCATCACGACCGACCAGTTCAAAGTCTGGACACGGATCCCCCTCTCGGGTGGGCGCTACTCTGAACCCGTCTTGATCCGGACGTTTCCGCCGTATCCGCCCCTTCGGGACCCTGATGCTGTTGATCGAATTATCGAACAGAGTCTCAAGCGATATGGGACTGATCCGCTGACGGACGCTGAAATCCTGCAGGATCTCATCTATAGTGATTCGAACGAAGCAGCGAATCCCAAGCAGATTCTCGAGGAGACGATGGCAGAAGCCGTTCGTGCAGTCCAGGTTAGAGAAAGTGTGCGGGCGGAAAACGGCTGGGTCGATGTCACCGTCGTCGACGAGGAACTCACGGCCCGTCTCGAGAATACCGAGCCTGAGATCGACGTTGCCCCCGAAGACTTGCCTGACGTTCGTGAGGAATCCCGATTACTCGAGGTTACGCTACAGAACGACGACGTCGTAGCTCGACTCACTGACGACGGAGAAACAGTGGTCGAACCCGAAACGGGCACTGTCAGATCTGCCGGTGGCTCTACACACGATGCAGTCCTCTTCGAGACGGAAACAGCGCTGACAAAGCGTGGATTCAGTGTTGAAATCCTCGAGCAGGACGGAAGCGAGCAACCGGACGCCATCGCGACGCATCCAGATCACGATGTCGTGTTCAACATCGAGGCTGAGACAACGACGCCGGATCGTCCCGTGAAGGTCTTGCAGAATCTCAAGCGAGCCCACGAAGCGGATCGAATTCCGATCTTCGTCGTTCGACCAGGTGACTCCGAGACAGAGTGGGCGACTCGAGTCGAGAATATCCTCTCGCCACCGCTGCAAGAACGAGCCGATGGCACTGAACAATTCTACAATTGCGACGAGGTCATGACCTTCGGTGGTGGTGCGACCGCTCACAGTGGCGTCACTGCCGTTCGGCCCAAGACGTCTGAGACGAACCGAACTGTTTGGACACGAGGGGACGGTGATATCGTTCTTTCAGACGGTGAAACAGAGTTTGCCCGCGTTCCAGATGCGGGTACCCTCTCGAAAGACAGTGTGCCAGCCTACTATAGCTACGATCAAGAAACCGGCCAGTATACTGTCTACGAAGCTGGGGAAACCCATGTCTATGACTCGAGAGACGACTTTGAGGATGAATGGACGCCGATCAAACGGCCATTCCGACCTGCTGTTGACCTACCAGACTCGGATTATTCACGGGAGAGCTACCTAATTCTGATACTCTCTGACGATGAGCGTCCTGTACTCTTCCAGCAGGGCGAGACATACGGTTTGTCTGATTCGCCAACCGATGAGGAACTATGGCCGGGCATCTCTTCAGGGAATCACTCTCGAGCAACGGAGTTGTCCTCATCAGTAGAGTCAGGTTCATCAGTATCGGAGCCAGTTGAGGTTGACCCAGACGGCGACGGCATTGAGGCGTTCGCAGCGATGTATATCAGAGAGGCAGATGGGGCACAAATTCCAAAGGCAGCACTGTTTCAGGCCTACTCGANGGCATTGAGGCGTTCGCAGCGATGTATATCAGAGAGGCAGATGGGGCACAAATTCCAAAGGCAGCACTGTTTCAGGCCTACTCGAGATGGACCGACCAGCACGATATTGATGGAACAAACGCGAGCTGGTTCGGTCGGAAGCTTTCGAACGTCGTCGACTATGAGGATACCCGAATCAGAGATGGTGGCGATCTCGTGACTGTCTACGCCGGTATCGATCTGACCAGAGATGGATCAGAGTACCTTGAGTGAGAGACAATATCAGAAAAATGAATATAATTCAGTCACTTGGACCACTGAAAATCTCGCCCCCACAACCTAAATTCCAAAATCTGATTAGTAACTGGTGTATCTGCCAGTATCCGCCATATAGCCGAATTTGTTCAGGGCAAATTTCCCGTTCAGGTCACGGAATTGGCACCTGTTCAGGGCAAAACCGCAGTACGGTGGTGGTGTTCAGGGCAAATCGGCGCTCAAAACCAACTAGTATACAACGGGTTGCACCCGTTGGACAGGGTCACGGACAGTCTACCAGCCTACGGCATGTTTATCAGCACACTGATGGGTGGTATGCGACCAGATGGACGCGAAGTACGAGGCGGATCGGCGATGTCTGAACAGACGGTTTCGGTACTCCCCAAGCAGTTACGTGAGCGTGACCAGTGGGTCTGCTGGCGAGAAGAACCTCGAGACGGGAAGCCGACCAAGATCCCGGTGACACCTGGGAGTGGTGAGTTCGCGTCTTCGACGGATCCCGAAACATGGGTGTCGGTCGAAACCGCGCTCGAGTACGCCCATTCGAGAGATGCGGATGGCGTCGGATTCGTGTTCACTGACGATGATCCCATCGTTGGTGTGGATCTCGATGACTGCCGAGATCCGGAGACTGGAGACATCGACGACGTAGCGGAGGACATTATTGAGCGGCTCGATTCCTATACGGAGATTTCTCCGTCGGGAACTGGCTTCCATGTGCTCATTGAGGGTGAACTCCCGGACGGCCGGAATCGACGTGGAAGCATTGAACTGTACGACACGGCCCGGTTTTTCACCGTGACCGGTGACTCCCTCGAGGAGATGCCTAGTCGTGTTGCTCGTCGGCAGGATGCACTTGAGGCGATTCATCGTGAACATGTCCAAGACAGTGAGAGCGATGGAACATCTGAGTCAGGGTACCGTGGTGTGACTAACGAGCAGGCTTCGACGGGCACAGCAGTCAATACCGACGTTGACCTCGACGACGAGGAACTGCTCGAGAAGGCAATGAACGCATCGAACGGGACGAAATTTGAGCGACTCTGGAACGGGAACATGGCTGGATACGAGAGCCAGTCAGAAGCCGATATGGCACTGTGCTGTCTGCTGGCATTCTGGACTGGCGGGGACCACACTCGAGTAGATCAACTCTTCCGCCAGTCAGGACTGCTCCGGGAGAAGTGGGACGAGGTCCACTACGCCGATGGGTCAACGTACGGCGAGAAAACCATCGAACGAGCGATTGTGAACACCTCCGAGTTTTACGACCCGGACGCTCGAGACAACTCGAGTGAAGCAAGTTCCAGAGAGAGCGAGTCGTCGACCACCAGCAGTCGTGACGAACCAGCGCAGAATCATGCGTATCTGGTCGAGAAGAATCGACTGTTGACCGATCGCGTCGACGAACTCGAGGCAACACTCGAGGAGAAAGACGACCGTATCAACGAACTTGAGGCGACTAACGAAACGCTCCGAGAGCATCTCAGTGACTGTCAGGAGGTACTCGAGCGTCGTGATCAGGCTTCAAACCCCGAGATGGATGAGGCGGGTGCTGATGACAGTGACTCGATTTGGGGTCGTGCACGGCGGTTCGTCGGAAATGACAGTTGAACCCCGTTCCAGAGCACTCTGACAAGTTTATCGACTTCCGGAGGGGTGAGGAGTTCAACGAGAGCTAAAATCAACCAGACAGATGACCACGGCATTGTGTGGGTGAACGAACCGCTCGAGGAGTGTCGGCATGATCTAATTCCAGCGACGATTGGTTCGACTGGATCTCCGATCGACTGCTCGAAATGTGGCGCTTCAGGCGTATTGATTAATCACTAACGTGATTAGGGGCATCACCCAGACGTGGCGCCGTAGATGAGGTCAAATTCCCGTCGACGATCTGCATGAGGCACTCCTCGAGACGGCTCTGTTGAAATCCTATTTTCAGGCATGTTTCAGCATGAAAGACACGCTCACTAAACATGCATTTGACCGGTAATGATTCTGTCAGCTTCGATAGCTGTTCTTCGCAGTGTGCTGAACAGGGCGCATTTCGGTCACGACACTCACCCTAGGACGCTAACGAAGATACATTGTATCCTCCGGGAGATATCGTCGCCACTGCACCGAGTAGCCGTTGATCAATTTGGCTTTTCACTGTCATCAATCAGCGAAGAAACGATGAGTCGTTTGGTCCCACGCCGAAGGAGACCACTGGCTGCAGGTTGAGAGATATCCAGATTAGCGGCGACTTCGCTGAGAGTTGCGTTCCNGGTCTTCGAAATACCCTGTGTCGAGTGCGACGAGGAGTGCCTCTCGTTGACTATCGGTCAATCCTGCGTCCGTATTCCCTAAACTAGCGTATTCGTTCACGCGCAGTAAATCGATATCAATGTCGTTCTGTTCTGCATAGTCCCATAGAGGGGCTAGATTCGTCCGGTCGGGCATCCATACTGTTAGAACCCAACTGTTTCCGTCGTTCTTCATATCGAGTATTATACCATTAGCGGCAGAAATAATTGGTGAGATGATCTTCGCTTCGTCTGTATACTCGAAGCTATAGATCGCTTTCTCGTCTCTAGTTTCAATAATCCGTTCAAACTCGCCAATGGTGTGATCATTCCGTAATCCGTCTTCGAACTGGCGGAAATCAGATGACTGTATGCGATAGAAGAACTTCCCCGATGTAGGGTCAGTTCCTGCCTCTAATACCGACTCGACTTTCGAACTCTGGTCGTGAGTGACTGTCTTTGTGAGCACTATATCTGGGTGCTCGACTCTGACGACTGCCTTAATATCGGTCACTGTTCTATAGGGTAGGTGTCTTTAATATATGAAGATGTATGTCTGGTGAAGCCCTTAGCAACTATCAAAACCGGCTTGTTGCATACAGAGGATAGAAAAGCTTGACGCTGCATTCCGAATCGGAGTCAGCGAAATGCTATAGATAGAGTCTGCATTCAGCAGTCGGGCGCTATTCTATGGGTAAGTGGAACGGAGGCTCTGGGGACAAGAGAGATCAGTCCGACGGAATCGGTGTTACACTGCTCAGACGAGATAAATGCGCATCGAAAATCTCTCGTAAAGTTCTCTGGACGATAATCATCTTTTTTGCTTGCTCTCGTCGTCCTCACTGAATCCACTGAGCAACCTGCGAAAGCGGTTAGGAATACATGGGATCTCCTAGACCGGATATAAATGGATTATTCGATTAAGAAAGAGACCAATGCGGGAACGGTCGGTATGCAGTATGTATGGCACAGAGAAACCATGCCGATGACCGAGGCAGCGACACTAAAGCAAAATTCTATCTCCCTGCTGGAGTTGCCCCACCGTTCGATACCAGTCGCTTTGAGCGTCTCTGGGTGCCGCTATTCAACCATTACGTTAAATCACGATAATGGGTTTCCCTGAAATAGATTCGGCCGTGTTCTTTGGTTCGATTACAATGGTAGCTTGGGGAATTTGGGTAGTCTTGGGCAACGCCGC
>NZ_AOID01000038.1 GCF_000337195.1 Natrinema versiforme JCM 10478
CGTGTCTCACTGGCCGTCACCGGATGGTCAACCCTTCAGTTCCCTGAACGCGGTCGGTGGTGGGAGTAGCTGGTTAACGCGGCCTTCTTTTGCTACGTGCCAGACCGACCCAGACCCCTCCTCCCCACCCTCCGCTCCGTGCTCGCTCGGAAGACTCACTGCGTTCGTCTTCCCTGGCTAATACATTTATCCGGCAGGACCGACCCAGACAGCCGATGGCCTGAAAGGTCAAGCTTTTGTAGTAAATATATCAGTATAGGAGTATGGTTTCACCGACGTTCAGTGAGTTCCAGTTCACCTACGGGTTGACGCGGGAACTTGAAGGCCCGCGGCCGGGTACCGGTTTGATCGATCTCCCCCGGATTCCGACACAGAATCAGGAGGCAGAACTCCCGGCTGACATGGTATCCAGCCTTCGGAGAGGAGATGCACGGCTTGCACCGCTCTTCATCCAATACAAGCGCGCGGAGAAGATGGTCCGGAGTAATGCCGGTCAGTGGGCAAAGTTGGAAAACCGTGGCATCAATCTGTCGGAAGGATACTTCCGGTTCCGCCCATATCTCGGGGAAAACGAGCAGCACAACAAACTGGTCGAACTCGGACAACACCAGCCACTCGTCTTCTACGTGGCACCCATGTTTATCGACCACGATGAGTACCGAGAATATGCCGCGAACGAGGAACTGTACGATCATGCGGCTTTCATCCAGTGCGCGAACCTGCAACGGATCACCGATGAGGACCATTACATCACCTATACATCGATGGCAAACCGGGGCGTGATGTGTTCCGAGCCGATGACGTTCCCCGTCCGGACAAAGG
>NZ_AOID01000039.1 GCF_000337195.1 Natrinema versiforme JCM 10478
GGGCAGGTATTGTTAATAGATGAATATGTGTATTTGGGAAAGCCCTTAGCAACTATCAGAACCGGTTTGCTGCATACACCGGATAAGTGAGCAGTCCGGCGGATCGGTGGGACACTGCGCAGAACGAGGATGAACGCGCATACGAAAATCTCTCGTGAAGTTCGCTGGGCAATAATCATGCGTTTTGTTTGCCCTCGTCGTCCTCACTGCATCCACCGAGCAACTCGCGAAAGCGGTCAGGGATACATGGGGACTCCTGGACCTGATATAAATGGATTATTCGATTAAGAGAGAGACCAATGCGGGAACGGTCAGTAGGCAGTATGTATGGCACAGAGATATCATGCCGATAACCGAGGTAGCGACACTGAAGCAAAATTCTACCACCTCGCTGGAGCAACCCCACCGTTCGATACCAGTCGCTTCGAGCGTCTCTGGGTATCGCTATTCCACTATTACGTTGAATCACGATAATGGGGCTTCCTGAAATAGATTCGGCCGTGTTCTTTGGTTCGATTACAATGGTAGCNAGCTTGGGGAATTTGGGTAGTCTTGGGCAACGCCGCGTCGGAGTCTATCGACCCGAGGACGGCCGCTGCAATCACCTATCTTGTTGCGGGACCCCTTGCACTCGGAT
>NZ_AOID01000040.1 GCF_000337195.1 Natrinema versiforme JCM 10478
GGAGTCCCCTTATCGCACTCGCGTGCAGTGTAAAGGTTTCGCGCCTGCTGCGCCCCGTAGGGCCCGGTATCTTGTCTCAGATACCGTCTCCGGGCTCTTGCTCTCACAACCCGTACCGATTATGGGCACGGTGGGCCGTTACCCCACCGTCTACCTAATCGGCCGCAGCCACATCCTATGGCGCCGTAACGTTTCGCGTTCGTGCCACTCCAGGCGATGAACGCTATTCCGGATTAGTCTCAGTTTCCCGAGGGTATCCGGATCCATAGGGTAGTTTGGCCACGTGTTACTGAGCTATCTGCTACG
>NZ_AOID01000041.1 GCF_000337195.1 Natrinema versiforme JCM 10478
AATGCTATATGATCTCCCCAGTTGGGGAGGGTCTGTTGGCGGTGAATGTTAGTACACACTCACACATAATGGTCCACGTTCGATGACTCCGACTCGACGACCAAGCGGGCGTCACCGAACTACCAAGGCTAACATCAGATCCCATCTGTACGGCGGACCGCAGGGGTGGAATCCTCATCTCGTGCGGATGTATTCATAAGCCGTCCGGGGTACATAACCCCTTCGGACCGGAACCATCCGGGATGACGGGACGAGTTGAACGTCCCGTCGATCACATCTTCTTCGTGTTCACATCCGAATTCCCTCGTACATATAAGGGCGTCGGATCGCCGCCCCGCCGGAAACCGCATCCGGCGAGGGCGTGTGCGATCACAACTGAACGCCCACGCACGTATAAGGGCTCCGGACTGTCGCAACCGGGAACACCGGTCGCGAACACATCCATAGTGGAACCCCCGTGTACGGATAAGGCCGTCGGATCGAACCGACGGCGTATCCGAGGGTGGATGGAAGACATCCCCCGCGCCGGGTTGCGGCCGGAGGGAACGTGACGGAGTGCGCCACGTCGTTCGCATTACAATCGAATGCCGGGTACACATATAAGGCCGTCGGACGAGACTGGTATCGGAACCCGCTACCATGGCACGATTTTCCACGAGATAGTCGACTCGCAAACACTAATAAATGCATTCGCTCCTCGAGCGAGTCGATTCAGGACCAGAAAGCATGTCACGCGGGCGGAGGTCGGCCGGTCATCCCGCCCTTGTAGGGAGTCGGACCGAATGATACCCGCGTAGGTCGCACTCGAGCGTGCACGCGCAAGAAGGTTTCCTCGTGTCCCCGTGTCGGCGGCGCAGGGAGAGGGATGGGGAACGCATCGATGCCGATAAACCACGTGCGTTGCAAGGGGGAGACGAATGGTCCGGGACCCGTTCGCTTCGGAATCGACGCCGGCCGCGGAGGAGATCTGCTCTGCGCTGGACGATCCCGACTGCCGTGAGATCATCCGAAACCTCGAGGAACCCATGACCGCATCGGAGCTATCGAAGCGGTGTGAGATCCCACAGTCGACGCTGTACCGGAAACTCGAGCTGTTGACCGAGGCGACGCTGCTCGAGGAGTCGACCGAGATTCGACAGGACGGACATCACGCGAGCAAGTACTCGGTCGCGTTCGACGAGATCACGCTCGGGTTGGACGAGGATCGGTCGCTGACGGTCCAGATCGATCGGCCGGCGCGGACGGCGGACGAACGGCTCGCGGACCTGTGGTCGGAGGTGCGAAAGGAAACATGAATCCATTTCCCGCCGGCTCGGCCGAGATCATGCTCGCGCTGGCCGTCGTCAAGACGCTCGTGCTCGTGGTCGGGGGCATTATTACGTACTTCGCGTTCAAGGCGTATCGCCGGACACGACAGCGGGCGTTGGGCTATCTCGCGGGCGGGTTCGGTCTCGTCACGCTCGGCTTTGTACTCGCCGGCATGTTGTACGAGCTACTCGGTGTCGATCTCGTGACGGGGATCCTGCTCGAGAGCCTGCTCGTATTGGCCGGCTTCGTCGTGATCGCGTACTCGCTGTACGTGCAGTGACTCTTTCGTGGCGGATCGACAAGTACGTCCGCTCCGGGGCTGATCGTCCCGCTCTCTCGCAGTTCGTCGCGCGGTCACGGCTCTCGGCGATCGCAGTTTTGGACCGTCAGATAGTCGCGCTGTGTCACGTAGTCCACCACGCCAGAGAATTCCTCGGCGCTCGAGAGAGACGGAATCGAACGAATCGGTGAAAAGCGAGCCGTGGATACGGACTGCGGGCGATCGCCGCGTCAGCGGTTCAGCGTGTGAATCGCGTGTCCGAGCGCGTTTTCGGCGGCTTCCATCACCGCTTCCGAGAGCGTCGGGTGGGTGTGGACCGTCGACGCGACGTCCTCGAGGGTCGCACCGAGTTCGATCGCGAGGGCGAGTTCGGCGATCAGTTCCGAGGCTTCGGGGCCGACGATCGAGGCCCCGAGGACGTAGCCGTCTTCGTCGTCGGCGACGATTTTGACGAACCCGTCGGCGTCTCCGGTCGTGAGCGCGCGGCCGCTCGCGCGGAACGGGAACTGACCGGTCACGGGCTCGAAGCCGGCTTCGTCGGCCTCGGATTCGGTCATGCCGACGGTTCCGATTTCGGGATCGGTGAAGACGGCGGCCGGCATGGCTTGGTGGTCGAGGGCGGCGGGTTCCCCGGCGATTACTTCGGCGGCGACCTTCCCCTCCGCGCTGCCCTTGTGTGCGAGCATCGGTTCGCCGGCGACGTCGCCCGCGGCGAAGATGTGATCGACGTTCGTGCGTGCGTGCGAATCGGTGTCGATGAACCCGCGGTCGTTCGTCTCGATACCGGCTTCCGCGAGGTCGAGGGTGTCCGAGACCGGCTGGCGGCCGACAGCCACGAGTACTTTTTCGGCGTCGAGTTCGAGGCGTTCGTCTTCGACGGTTTCGGCGCTGCCCCCGTCGGCGGCGGCCTGTTCGGCCGGTTCGGCGACGACGCGGATGCCATCTGCGCCGTCGCGGTCGTGCCACTCCGATGCGGTGTAGCCGAACTCGAAGTCGATCCCGAGGTCGTTCGCGCGTTGCTTGACCGGGCGTTTGAGATCGGCGTCGTACCCCGGGAGGATCGAGTCGAGCATCTCGAGGACGGTCACGTCCGTCCCGAGTTTGGCGAAGACGCTCGCGAGTTCCATCCCGATGTAGCCGGCCCCGACGACGACCAGCGAGTCGGGGACGGACTCGAGCGCGAGGGCCTGTTTCGAGTCGAGGACCGGTTCGCCCCCGTACTCGAAGTTCGGAATCTCGATGGGCCGCGAGCCGGTCGCGATAACGGCGTGTTCGAACTCGAGGCTCTCGGAGCCCTGTCCGTCGCCGCTGTGGGAGACGCGGACGGTGTTCTCGTCGACGAAGTGGGCGGTTCCCTCGAGCAGGTTGACCTGATTGGCCTTGCAGAGCTTCTCGACGCCGCCGGTGAGCTGGTCGACGACGCCGTCTTTCCAGTCCATCATCCCGGCGAGGTCGATCGCGGGGTCGGCGTGAATGCCCATCTCCTCGGCGGTGGCGGCCTCGTGAGCGATGTCGGTCGCGGTAATCAACGCTTTGGAGGGGATACAGCCGTAGTTCAGACAGGTCCCCCCGTAGGCGTCTCGCTCGACGAGCGTGATGTCGAGATCGAGTTGGCCGGCGCGGATCGCGGCCACGTAGCCGGCGGGGCCCGCGCCGATGACCAAGACGTCGGTTCCGGTGGTGACGTCTCCGACGACCATCAGTTATCCTCCTCCATCGCGTGTGTCGTGCGTGAAATCTGTGTGTTCATGGTCGGTACCGGTGGCTTCGATCACTCGAGCAATAGTAGGTTGGGGTTCTCGAGGTACTCCATGACGGTGTTCGTAAACTGCGCGCCCACCGCGCCGTCGATCAGCCGGTGATCGAACGACAGCGACAGGGTCAGCACCGAGCGCGGTTCGATCGACTCGGTGCCGTTCTCGTCGACCACGACCCGAGGCTTGCGTTTGATCTCACCGATCGCGAGGATGCCCGCCTCGGGGTAGTTGATGATCGGCGTCGCGTACTCGCCGCCGATACCGCCGACGTTGGTGATCGTAAACGTCGAGCCGCGCAGTTCGCCGGGACTGATCGTCCGATCGCGGGCCTTCCGGACGACCTCGTTCAGCTCCGAGGAGAGTTGCAGCAGTCCCTTCCGGTCGGCATCCTCGACCACAGGGACCATCAGTCCGACGTCAGTCGCCGTCGCGATCCCGATGTTGTAGTAGTCGCGGTAGACGATCTCCTCGTTTTCCTCGTCGATGACCGCGTTCATCTCGGGGTGTTCGTGCAGCGCCGCGACGACGGCCTTCATGATGAACGGCATGTAGGTGAGCCGGATGCCCCGCTCCTCGGCGCGGGGTTTGAGTTCCTCGCGTGCCGCGACGAGTTCGGTCACGTCAACCTCGTCGTGGTGGGTGACCTGTGGCGCGCTATACTTGGACTCCACCATCGCCTCGGCGATGCGCTTGCGGACGCCCCGGAACGGCTCGCGGCGTTCGCGCTCGCCCTCGGCGAAGTCGGCCCCCTTCGTCCCCACCCGCTCGCCGGCTTCGACTGCGTCTCGATCTGCCTCCTGTGCCCGCTGTTGGGCAGCCGCGTACTCCTGGACCGCTTCGGGCGTGACGAACGCTTCGCCGTCGCGCTCCTCGGTCGTCGGGACGGCATCGATGTCGATTCCCTCCTCGTCGGCGATCCGCCGGGTCGCTGGCGCGGCCAGTGTCGTGTCTCGATCGGCGGATTCGACCTGTGCCGGCGTCTCCGTTCGCTGGGTGCTCGAGGCCTCGGTCCCCGCCGTAGCAGCCGATTTCTCGCCGGTTCCGGCACCGGCACTCGCACCGCTCGAGTCGCTCGTCCCCGTTCCAGCGCCGGCCGTATCGGATGGGGGATCGGCTTCGGCGGTCGACGATTGTGCCTGCACCGCTCCGTCGCCAACTCCGCCGCCAGTAGCGGCCTGCACGTCGGCCGCGGTGATCCGACCGCCGGGGCCGCTTCCCTCGAGACTCAAGAGGTCGATCCCTTCCTCGCGGGCCAGCCGGCGCACGCGCGGGGGAGCGAAAACACGATCGTCGGGCGGGGCGACCGCTTCGGTGTCCGCCCCGGTCGCGCCGGGGTTGCCGGCGACGGCACCGGGTTCGTCCTGTGGCTCGCCCGGTTCGTCGACGCCGGCGGGTTCGCTCGTCTGCTCTCGCTCCGATTCCGTCTCCGTCTCGGCCGCGCCGTCAGTTTCGCCCGCCACGTCGAACGAGATGATCACCGTCCCGACGGGGACGACCTCGCCCGCCTCGACGTGTAACTCACGGACCGTGCCGTCGACCGGCGCGGGGACCTCCACGAGCGCTTTGTCCGTCTCGACCTCCGCGACCGGTTGGTCCTCGGAAACCTCGTCGCCCGCCTCGACCAGCCACGAGACCAGTTCGCCCTCCGCGACTCCCTCGCCGACGTCCGGTAGCTCGAATTCCCTGACCATGATCAGAACTCCGCGGCGTCTCGAATGCCGTCCTCGATGCGCGCCGGCTCGGGCAGGTAGTAGTCCTCGAGCGCGTACAGCGGGAACGGCGTGTCGAAACCCGTGATGCGCTCCACCGGGGCTTCCTGATACAGTAGTGCTTCCTCCTGCAGGGTCGCGGTGATCTCGGCTCCCAGCCCGCCGGTCTTCGGTGCCTCGTGGACGACCGCGGCGCGGCCGGTCTTCTTGAAGGATTCGACGATGGTCTCCTCGTCTAACGGCGAGACCGTTCGCAGGTCGACTACCTCGGCGTCGATCCCCTCGTCTTCGAGGTTCTCGGCGGCCTCGAGCGTCGGCCGGGTCATCGCGCCCCACGTGTAGACCGAGATATCGCTGCCCTCGCGGCGGACGGCCGCCTCGCCGATCGGCACCTCGTAGGATTCGTCCGGAACCTCCTCGCGGAACGCCCGGTAGATGAGTTTGGGCTCGAGGAAGAGCACCGGATCGGGACTCCGGATCGCGCTGGTCAGCAGCCCCTTCGTATCGTAGGGGGTCGACGGGATGACGACCTTGAGCCCGGGCTGGTGGACGAACATCGCCTCGGTCGATTCGGAGTGGTGTTCGGGCGCGCGGATCCCGCCGCCGTAGGGGGCGCGGATAACCAGCGGACACGTGTATCGGCCGCGCGAGCGCGTCCGCAAGCGCGCGGCATGGGAGACGATCTGGTCGAACGCGGGATAGATGAAGCCCATGAACTGGATCTCGGGGACCGGCCGCATCCCGTAGGCGGCCATCCCGATCGCCGTCCCGACGATACCCGACTCGGCGAGCGGCGTGTCGACGACCCGGTTCTCGCCGAACTCGTCGTAGAGGCCTTCGGTCGCGCGGAAGACGCCGCCGTTCTTGCCGACGTCTTCGCCCATGACGATGACGTCGTCGTCGCGGGCCATCTCGGTGTGCAATCCGTCCCGTACGGCCTGTACCAGCGTGAGGGTCTCCGATTCTGATTCTGCTGCCATGGTATCACTCCAAGAGCGCGTCGTCGCCGTGGTCCTCGCGGATCGATTCGAAGTACTCGAGTTGCGTTTGGAGCCGTCGGGGCATCCCCTCGTAGACGTGGGCGAAGATCTCCTCGGGGTCTGGCCGTTCGACCGACTCGGCCGACCCGATCGCGTCGGCCACGGCCTCCTCGATCCGCGCCTCGATCGTCTCGACCCGCTCCGCGTCGAGGATGCCCGTCGACCGCAGGTACGTCTCGAGTCGCGGGATCGGGTCTTTCTGCTTCCAGCGTTCGACCTCGTCGTCGGTCCGGTAGACGGAGGGATCGTCGGCGGTAGTGTGGGCTCCGAACCGGTACTGGACGGCCTCGATGAGCGTCGGCCGCAATTCGTCTTCGTCGGGGTCCTTGGCTTTCTCGAGGGCCTCCTTGGTGACCTTGTAGACCGCGATCGGGTCCATGCCGTCGACCTGCACCCCCTCGAAGCCGTAGGCGGTGGCCTTCTGGGCGAGCGTGGCACTCGCCGTCTGGCGTTCGCGCGGGACCGAGATGGCCCACTGGTTGTTGTTACAGAAGAAGACGGTCGGCGTGTCGAAGACGCCGGCGAAGTTCAGCCCCTCGTGGAAGTCACCTTCGGAGGTCGCGCCGTCGCCGAAGTAACAGATGAAGGCCTTGTTTTCGTCGCGGAGTTTCGAGGCCCACGCCGCACCGGTCGCGTGGGGAATCTGGGTCGCGATGGGGACCGCGACCGAGAAGATATTGACATCCTCGGGCATGTAGTTGCCGCGCTCGTGGCCCATCCAGTAGAGCAGAGTCCGCTCGAGGGAGAGCCCGCGAACCAGCCCGACGCCGTGTTCGCGGTAACTGGGGAAGACCCAGTCCTCTTCGGCTAACGCGTGGGCGCTACCGACCTGTGCGCCCTCCTGTCCGGACAGCGGCGGATAGGTGCCCATCCGCCCCTGCCGCTGGAGGCTGACGGCCCGCTCGTCGAACCGGCGCACGAGCCGCATCTGCTCGTACATCTCGACGAGTTGGTCCTCGGTGAGATCCGGCACCTCGGCACCCTCTCGGACCCGACCCGCCTCGTCGAGTATCTGTACTCGCTCGCGGGGATCGCGCTGTAACGTACTCACGGGACAACCCACCTGTACATACTCGAGTAAACTATCGCTCAGGATAAAGGAGTTTCCCAAAAGTAGGTTACTGTTCGTGAGATTTTTGCCGGACGGCTGGACGACTCCGAGACAGATCCCGACAACAGCGAACAGAAGTGCGCAAAGCCGACCGATTTCTGCCGGTTGTGGAACGTGACTCTCGAGTGCGAGCGACCGTTGACGCGGGCGCGCTTAGGACTCGGTCTGCTGTGGCCGCGTCGGGCGCGCGTCGGCCCTCGCTTCCTCGACGCTCTTGCCCTCGCGCAGGACGGCGTCGACGAACAGTTCGCCGGCCTTGTACGACGAGCGCACCATCGGACCGCTGGCACAATAGAGGAAGCCTAACTCGTCTTCGGCGACGCGTCGCCACGTCTCGTACTTATCGGGGTGGTCGTAGCGCTGGACCTCGAGGTGATCCCGCGAGGGCTGGAGATACTGCCCCAGCGTGACGATGTCGACGCCGCGTTCGCGCAGGTCCGCAAGCGTCTGGTAGACCTCGTGGTCGTACTCACCGTGCCCGAGCATGACGGAGGTTTTGGTGTAAATGTCGCTTTCCCGACCGACCTGCTCTAAGACCGACAGGCTCTGCTCGTAGCCGGCGCGGCGGTCCCGAACGGGGTACTGCAGGCGGTCGACGGTCTCGACGTTGTGGGCAATCACGTCGGGTTCGGCGTCGATGATCTTCCTGACGAGGCGCTCCTCGCCCTGAAAGTCAGGAATCAGCACCTCGACGAGGATGCCGGGGTGGCGGGCCTTGATCTCGCGGATCGTCTCGGCGAAGTGGCCCGCACCTTGGTCGGGCAGATCGTCCCGGTCGACGCTGGTGAGGACGACGTAGTCCAGCCCGATCTCGGCGATCGCCTCGGCGACGTTTTCCGGCTCGTCGGGATCGAGAGCGTCCATCCCGCCGGTCCGAACATCACAGAAGTTACAGCCTCGAGAGCAGCGATCGCCCATCAGCATGAACGTCGCCGTTCCGCCGCCCGACCCACTGCCGTCGGACCCGCCCCTGCCCGACCAGCACTCGCCCAGATTCGGGCAGTTTGCCTCCTCGCAGACGGTGTGCAGGTCGTGTTCCCGCAGCGTCTCCCGGATGCCGGCGAACTCCCGTCCCGACGGCGGGCGACTCTTCAGCCAGTCGGGCTTGCGCGCGCGGCTCATATCACCACATGGGTCCGCGCGGTCAAAAACCGTGGTGGTCCCGCGGTTCGTCTCGACTCGAGCGAACCGTCGGTATGGAGGGACAAATCGGCCGCCGCTCGACAGCGTCGCGGGTAACCGGTCCGTTCCCCCGATAGCTTTACGGACAGGTACGGAATAGGCGCGGCCGATGGCCCTCGGCTCGACGCCCGACTGGTTTCACATCAGCGACGACGAGAGCATCGTCTGGGAGAGCCGCCCCCATCCGATCGCGATGGGGACCGAGCTCCCGGTCGGGATCGCGCTCGCGCTCGCGGGCATCCTGCTCGCCGGGTGGAGCGGGACCGACGGCGTCGGGCTCCTGACGATACTCGGCGTCCTCGTCACGGTGGCCGGCGTGAGTATCGCGCTCGCCCGGTATCTCATCTGGACGAACACGCGCTACGTCATCACCTCCACGGAGCTCTACAAGAAACGGGGCGTGATCTCCAGAGACGTTACTCAGTTCCGCCTCGATCGCGTCCAGAACACCAGCCTGCGCCAGTCCGGCGTCGGCCGCCTGCTGGGCTACGGCGACCTGACTGTCTACACCGCCGGCTCCGGCGAGCCGGAACTGGTCTTCGAGGGCGTCCCCCAACCCGAGCGGGCCAGCAGCCGGCTCAGCGACCGACTCGAGCGCGTCGCGGCCGACGAATCGACCGTCTGAACGGCGGGTCCGACGGATGGCGGTCGCCACCGAACGCGAGACTGTCTCGAGGCGGGATGACATCGCGGGCCGGGGAGCGGGGAAAACACAAAGCTCATTATATTACCCGAATTCTACCAGTGACACAATGTCTTCACAGCTGGCAACGTCCGAAGAGAGCACGGTATCGCGTGGCTCGAGCGTCGCGGCGAGTGCGGGACTCGGCGTCTTCGCGGCCGCGATCGGCTATCTCCTGACGTACCTGCTGGTCGGGAGCGACGTCCGCGAGATCTTCGGTGAGGATGTCGCCCAGTGGAAAGGCGTCGCGTGGTACTTCTACGAAGCCCACATGGTCGACGTCGAGGCCAGCGGTCAGGTCGGCTCGTTCAGCGGGACGCGGGTCCTCGATCTCATCGCCGAATCGGGTGCCGACCCGCTGTACGCGATTCCGCCACTCGTGTTGTTCGCAGTCGGTGCGTTTCTGGCCGTGCGATGGTCCGTTACCGACCTCGGCGACGCCGTTATCGCCGGTGCGCCGGTGACGATCGGCTACGCCGCGGTCATCAGTCTCGGAGCGATCGTCGCCGAATCAACCACGGAAGCGTCCACCTTCGGTATCGAGACCACCAGCTCGATCGCGCCAGTGCTCGTGCCCGCGATCGTCCTCGGCGGCGTGTTGTATCCGCTCGTCTTCGCCACCGCCGGTGCCGCGATCGCCGCCGTCGCCAACGCACAGTAAGACGACTCGAAGGAAACGCCTTTGACCCGGCACTCCCCGTTTCCGTGTGATGGAGGTTGCCGAGGTTCTCCCCGAATTCGCGGACGCTTTTGCCTTCGAGGAGTTCAACCGGATGCAACGCGAGGCACTGCCCGCACTGCTCGAGTCCGAGGACAACGTGGTCGCGAGCGCGCCCACCGCCTCGGGGAAGACGGCGCTCGCGGAACTCGCGATCTGTAAGGCGCTGGCCGACGGGGGCACCGCGCTCTTTATCGCCCCGATGCGAGCGCTGACGAACGAGAAGGAAGACGACTGGGACCGGTTCGAGGAACTGGATTACTCGGTCTACGTCGTCACCGGCGAGCGCGACCTGAACCCGCGGCGAGCGCGCCGGGCGGACATCCTCGTGATGACCCCCGAAAAGCTCGACTCGGCGACCCGCAAACACGACTCGCGGCGGTACGACTTCGTCACCGACATCGATGTCTGCGTGATCGACGAGGTCCACCTGCTCGACGCCGACCGCCGGGGCTCGGTGCTCGAGGTGACGATCTCTCGGCTGCGCCGGCTCTGTGACCCCCGGGTCGTCGCGCTCTCGGCGACGATGCCGAACATCGGGGACGTGGCGGCGTGGCTCGACGCCCCCGAGGAGACGACCTTCGAGTTCGGTGAGGAGTACCGGCCTGTCGAACTCAACGCGGGCGTCAAGACGTATACCCACGGCGACAACTCCTTTGCGGACAAGTACCGCCGGCTCTACCGGGCGCTGGATCTGGCTGAGCCCCACCTCCGCGAGGACGGCCAATCGCTCGTCTTCGTCTCCTCCCGACAGGACACCGTGCAGGCGGCCAAGAAGGCCAGAGACGAGATCGCGGAACGCGACATTCCGATGGGCGCGCGTGGCGACTACGACTTCCACACCGACTCGAAGGAACTCGACGACGGCACGCTCCGGAAGTCGGTGCTCGACGGCGTGGCCTTCCACCACGCCGGGCTCTCGAAGAACGACCGCGACCTCGTCGAGGAGTGGTTCAAGGCGGGCCACATCGAACTCCTCTTCTCGACCTCGACGCTGGCGTGGGGGGTCAACCTGCCCGCCCGCTGTGTCGTGATTCGGGACACGAAACACCACGACCCCCTCGAGGGCGAAGTCGACATGAGTCCCCTCGACGTGCTCCAGATGCTCGGCCGCGCCGGCCGCCCGGGCTACGACGACGTCGGCTACGGCTGGGTCGTCTGCGACACGGCGGAAGCCGACAAGTACCGCCGACTGCTCCGCGACGGGAAGGAGATCGAGTCCCGACTGGCCGAAAGCCTCGAAACGCATCTCAACGCCGAGATCGCGATGGGGACGATCACCGATCTCGAGGACGTAATGGACTGGCTCGAGACGACTTTCTACTACGTCCGCGGCCAGTCCAAACCCGACGAGTACGACTTTCCGAACCTCCGCCAACGGGTCCGAGACTGTCTCGAGGGGCTGGTCGATCGCGGGTTCGTCGAGACCGGCGAGGATCTCTCGATCGAGGCGACGCCGCGTGGCGTCCTCACTTCGAAGTACTATCTCAGACTCGACACCGCGGCCCGGTTCGCGGCCCTGTGTGACCGCGTCGGCGGCGAAGACGGCGGAAGCGCCAGCGGCGACGAACTGACGACCGGCGACATTCTCGAGGCGGTCGCGACCGCCGCGGAGTTCGACTCCGTCTCGTCGCGCCAGGACGAACGCGACGCGATCAGCGCGGTCCTCGTCGGCGAAGATACAGCGGACCTCGAGGCGGGCGAACGAAAGGTACTCGCGATCCTCCGGAGCGCGGCCAGCGGGACGACCCCCTCCGAACTCCGGAGCGACGCGTGGGTCATCCGCCAGAACGCCACGCGGCTCCTCTCGGCGCTCGGGGCCTTCCTCGATCGGTTCGTCGGCCCCCACGCCGCGAACCTCGCGCGGCGGGTCGAGGCCCGGATCGAGAACGGCGTCGCCGAGGACGCGGTCGGGCTGACCGCCATCGACGGCGTCGGCTCGGGTCGGGCGAGCAAGCTGGCGACCGAGGGGCTCTCGACTCCCGGCGATGTGGTCGACGCGGGCGTCGCGGGCCTCGTCGACGCCGGCCTCACGGAAGGCGTCGCCGAGGGCGTCTCCGAGGGCGCACAGTCCCTGCCCGCGATCGAAATCGAGTGGGGCCAGTTCCCCGAGACCGTCGCGACGGGCGAGAACGAGGTCTGCGAGGTCACGGTCCGAAACGTCGGCGAACCCGCTCGAGCAGGGGTCCGCGTGACCGTCAATGGAGTAGAGATGACGAGCACGAACACCTATCTGCGCGACGCCGAGACCCTCCCGGTCGGCGTCTTCGGTGCCGACGCGGACGAACTCGAGTTCACCGTTAGCGTCGCCTTCCCGGAGGAGCCACTGGTCCCGATTACGGATACACGGATTGTTCGCGTCGAGTAGCGGCCGGAGACGGGACAGCGACCGGCGGACAGGCGTTCTACAGTCGTTCGAGACCGGCTGAGAGTCACCGGAGAGTCGTTCGATAGCCGATACTTCTTTGCAGTTCTACCCTCGACACTCCCGATATGCAGACCGAGTTTGGGGTGGGTGGAGCGACAGCCGCGGTGCGGTCGGGGGGCGGGGCCATCGAAACGTGGACCGGCGCGACGGGGTGGACGGAGCGATCCGGCGCGGTGCTGTCGCTGGCGGACGATCCGACCGCGCTCGCGCTGATCGCGGCGGTGCTCGCGGTCGTCGGTGCCGCAGTCGTCGTCCGTGTTCGGTCCGGAACGGAAACCAACGGCTCCGACGCCACCGACCGCTCGAGCGGTGAATCGGCCGGGAGCGACATCGAGACCGAGCGCAGCCGCGAGACGGTCGCGGATCGGATCGGGGAGTCGACCCTCGAGCGACTCGAGCCGATCGTTCCCGACGCGGTCGACCGCGTCCACGAGGTCGCGTTCGACGACCGCGAGCCGGACCCGGCGGCGATCGATCGCGCCGAGCGCGACCTCCGCCGCGCGCTCGAGGACGCGCTCACCGACGGCCGATTCGACGCAGGTCTGACCGCGCCGGACGGCGAGCGTTACGAGATCGTGAACCTCCCGAGCCGGTACCGCGAACTCGCGGTGCCGCCGTCGGGGGAGACGGTCCACATCGGGTCGACGGAAGCAGCCGTCCGCGACCGGCTCGAGGACGGCACACTGCGGGAGGCGGCCGCGACCGCCGCGGCGGTCGACGACCACCGCGAGGAGATCCGTCAGTACGTTCGTCGCCGCGAGGGTGAGATCGTCGATCTGCGGGACGAAATCGAAGCGACGTTAGACGATATCCGCGAACTGGTCGACCGCCTCGAGGGCTCGCTGGCCGATCGCGTCGACGACTTCGTGCTGTCGGGGCGACACGACGAGGTCGAGGGCGTCGCCGAAATCGAACGCGACGTATCGGACGCGACGCGGTCGCTGCACCGCTGTTCGTTCGACGACGCGAAACGGGAGCTTCGGGACGCCCGCGAGGCTGCCGACGAACTGCTCATCACCGTCGACCTCCTCGGCGGGCTGGTCGGGACGATCGAGCACGGCAGCGGCACGGTCGAGTTGCCGACTGCCGTCTCGACGGCGCTTGTGTCCGATCTCGTGCCGATCATCGAACGGCAGTACGACGTGGACGCGTCCGTCGAAGGGGACGCGATCGTCATTTCCGAACGGAACGCGCTCGGCGGAGAAGGTGACACGACGGGAGCCGCGGGCGAGCCGGCGAGAGGCGGCGACGGGTCGTCGGCGCGCGAACGGACGCCGACCGGCGGGTCGACGGCCTCGGCGGGGACCAGAGACCGCGTCACGACCGAGTCAGTCGCCGACGAGATCCTGTTCGTCCTCCGGGAACTCGACGGCGACACCGGCGGCGACACCGTTCAGTGTCAGACCGAGCAACTCCCGACGGGCGTCGCGCAACCGGCCGTCCTCGAAGAACTGGCCACGTTCTGCCGGCGACAGACGGATATCGTCGCCGCGGTCGACCTGCAGGAGGGAGCGCCGCCGGGCTTTCTCGAGATCGAGTTCACCGATCGGACGACGCCGGCCGGCGGCCTCGAGACGCTGCGGGAGCGGTTCGCGGAGCGCCATGGCGGCTGAGCCGATTGCTGCGAGACGCACCGGGGCGGGCCAGCCGCCGAAGGCCGAAGGGCGTCGTTACCCGCGCGCCGACGGCGGCGAACGATCGACGACTTTCGTTATCGATGAAGTATCAATGAATTTTCCACAGAACGGGCCGGGAGATCGCGACCGGCGCGTCTGGCGGAGTACGGCGCGCGAACGTCGCCGGACCACACGTAATCCTTTAGATAGTTCCGACGTACGGGTAGGGTAGCACCGAGAATGACGAATCTCTGTAAAATCTGTATGGCGCGGGAGGGGGAGTGGGAGCGGGCGACCCTCGTCGAGCACATTCGAGTCGCACACGGCGACGAACCGGCTTCGGTCGAACAGGTGTATCCGGAGCTGCGCGAGGAGGTCTTCGCCGCGGAGTCCGAGTCGGAACCGACCGACACCGGGCCCGAGTCGGGGACGCCGACGGAGACACCGAGCGAGGAGTTGCTCGACAGTTCGTACGGCAAGAAGTGGTTCCTCATCGGCGTCGGCGGCGCGGGCAACAACCTCCTCGACGCGATCTTGCTGCGCCGCGAGACGCTGTCCGAGAACAACGAGCGACGCGCGCGGATCTGGGAGGGCGGGCTCGCCGGCTACGGGGCGCTGAACACGAACGTCAGCGAACTCGAGCAGACCTACTACGCACAGGAGGAAAACGACTACAGCCGTAACGACCTGCTGCCGAACTGTATCATCGGCTCGGGCCGGCACGATTACGCGGGGGCCGGCTACCGGTGGGACATCGGCAAACAGCTCATGGAGGCCGATTTCGAGGGAGACGCTGACCCGTTCCGGGAACGGTGGGACATGCGGACCGATCACATCAAAGACTCCCAAGCGGTGATGTTCGTCCACAGCGTGACGAAAGGCACCGGCTGCGGCGCGACGCCGGTGCTCGCCGAGAAGCTCAGAACGGAGGTCCTCGCGGACGAGACGATCGTCCCGAAACCGCTCTTTAGCAGCGTCGTCATCCCGTCGGAGGGAACCGAGTACTCGGAGTACGGTGGCCGCGCGAAGGTAAACGGGGTCGTCGGGCTCGCACGTACCTCGAGAGCGGTCGACGCGATCATCCCCTTCGACAACAACCGCCTCGAGAACGTCCAGGCGGACATCCGCCCGCGGATCGACCGCCTCGAGGAGTACAACCCGCCGCAGTACACGGAGATCAACCGGCCGCTCGTGGCGTTCCTCGAGGCGTTTACCATGTCGTCGGTGCCGCAGTTCCTCGACCGGGACGCGACGATGTCGATCATGGGCGACGTGTTCGACCCGGCCGACAGCTTCCGGCCGGTCGAAGACAAGTACCAGCTGAACCCGGACGTGTCGTTTACGCCGGCCGTGATCCTCGCGCCGGTGCTCGGGCGCTCGCGGGCGAATTCCATCGATCGATCCAAACTCGAGATCCTCGTCCGGAACGCACTGTTCCAGAACAAGCTGGCCGAGTTCGATCCGACGACCGCGTGGGGCGGGACATTCCTGGCGTACGGGCCGCCCGAAAAGATGGACGACGTATCGGAGTTCGTCGCCGACGGGACGCTGACCGAGATCATCTCCGGCGAGGAGTTCCTCGACGCGGGCAACGTTTCGGGGATCGAAACCATCGATGTCCATGTCAAACAGCTCGTCACGCCCGATCTCGACGACGTTCACCTCTGGGGGACGCTATGGAACCCGAAGATGCCGTCGCTGTCGGACATGTACGATCAGGCCCAGCGCCTGAAACAGGAGGGCAGCACCGAGCAGGCCGAGAACGTCCGCGAGGAGTGGGACGCGGTCGAGGCGCTGTTTTCCTCTCTCGGCCGGGAGAACATGGGATAGTTTCGGGGCGACCACACCGGCCTGCGCTCCCTCCGGTGCTCGCTGCCGGCGGACATTCATCGTATGTATAATTATATGAAAGTAAATGTGAACTATTACAGTCCTTTGCTCGACACGTGCCACCAATGGAGAACGATAGGTGTGGGAGACGGTTTTCGGCAGTGATGGGTGCCGGCCAGCGAGCGAACGGGATGGGGAACTGGGGATCGAATCGAACGGCGACACACGTGGCGACAGATGAGTGAGGACAACGGCCATCAGGCGAGTACCGCCGGAATCAACCCGCTCGACGGGGAGATCGTCCTCGAGAACGTCCACCCCTCGTGGATCAACTGGAAGTGGCGACTGTTCGGTTCGGTGCTGTTTCTCGTCGTCGGCCTCGGGGTCGACGGCGGTGGGAGGGGCGTGGTGATGGGGCTCGGCGTGTTGTTGTTCCTGAACGTGTATTTCGCCCGAAAGCGGAGCCGGTACGTCGTCACGAACCAACGGATCAAGGGGAAAACGGGCCTGGTCGGCTCCTCGACGTTCGAGACCCGACTGGGGAACATCAACGGAATTTCGACCAACTCCGGTATCATCGAGGGACTGTTCGGCAAGGGAACGGTCCAGGTTACCGACGCGGCCGGCGAGCGGTTGCCTATGAGCGGTATCGGCAACTACGAAGAACTCGCGCGGTCGCTTCGCGAGCAGCACCAACAGTCCATGCAGCCGGGACGCGGCGGCCGCGGAGCGACCGCCCGGTCCGGCCCGGCGGCAGGCCAACAGCGCGGGGGGCAAAGCACACAACAGCAGGAGCAGCAAGCTCCCGGAAACGGGGGAACCGAACCCCGATCCAACGACCGATCGGCACCCGACCAGACCGAGACGGATACCGTGGAAAAGGACCGCTGTCTCGAGTGCGGGACCCGCGTCGATGCCGACGTGAGTTTCTGTCCGGAATGCGGCGCGGACGATCCGTTTACGCCGTCGGAAACCGACGAGACGTCGGCTTCGACCCGCAGCGAGCCCGCGGCTGCTCCGGAACCGGGGCCCGAACCCGAACCGCGAAACCATCCAGTCACGACGATTGCCAACTCGATCGCAAACCGGCACCATCCGGACTCGAGCGCGGCGGCCGAACTCTGTCAGGCGTTAGCGGCCGAGGACGTGGACGAGCGACGGCTCGAGGATGCACTCGAGGACGCCGTCGAAACCCTCGAGACGACCGCGTCGGTGACCGACGCCGTCGAGGGAGTCGACGACCCGTCCGAACGACGCCAACTCGAGTCCGCGCAGCGAGCCCTCGCCGGCGAGCGCGGGCGGCTTCCAGACGCGCTCGAGCCGATCGTCGATCGGACGCTCGCGCTCGGCGACGAACTCGACGCCTGCGAGCGCGACCGGGATCGGATACAAGAGGCGGCCGACGCGGCCTGTCGGGCGGCGAGCCAGAACGCGGACGTTCGATTGCGGAGCGACGATGTCGCCGATCGGACGGCACAGCTCGCCGAGACGATCGAAAGCGGCGAACTGGGCGACGACACGCCCGAGTCGACCGTGCCGTCGGTCGCCAGCGACCTCGAGCGCTCGGCCCGCCCGCAGTCGCCACAGTCCAGGGAGTTGCTCGAGACGCTGGGCGAATCGGCGTCGGACGACACCGCGTCGGTCCTGCAGTCGACGGTCGACTCGCTCGATGCGTACGCGGACTTGCAAGCGTCGATCGCTGACATCGGCGAGCGCGACGTTCGGCGGCGACTTGATGCCCTCGACGACGAACTCCAGCGGGCGGACGGCGACGTTTACCGCCACCTCGCGGACAGGGTTCGGGAACTCGAGGCGATGCTCGAGCGAGACGGCGTGACCGACGTGCAACTGTACGCGATCTATCAGGAGAGTACGTTCTACGATCGGACGCTGCTGCCGCGGCTGTCGCGGTCGCTCGACGGGGACACCGCGGCAGACACCGGGCAGTTGATCGCCGATCTCGAGGCGCGGATCGACGAGATCGAGCGCGAGTACATCGATGTCCGGGCCGATCACAACCACACGATTCCGCGTCACTTCCTCTCGTTGGCCGACGACCTCCGGGCCGAGGCCCAGCGCGTCGACGGGGAGAGCCCGATGCGGGCGGTCGGTCTCTGCTCGGCGGCCGACGAGGTCCTCGGCCACGTCGAGGCGCTTTACGAACGAAACGAGTACAGCGTCATGCTCCGGCGGCTCCGCGGATAGGCGCGTTTCGGATCGCGATTGCCCGTCGCCGACCCGAATCGCACGCGAGAGCTGATTGGTCTTCTATCCGACATAGGTCCTCGATATATTCTATCAATATCGTGTGAAATATCTCGCGTTTCTAGGATCGACCCGAAACGGTTACTATCGGCCATTTCATCCGGAAACACGGTCGTCCGCGGGGCCAGTAGCTTTATTGTATGATGCTCGAGTGGTCTGATTGATAAGACATGTACGATCCGTTAACTACATTTAGAGCTGAACGAAACGGTTTTCGATAGTTAGATGACGTACCTGTTCGTTGGGGCCGGACAAGCGGGGGGTGCTATCGTCGACTCGGTGTTCGATTACACCGACGATTCGCTGCTGGGGTTGTTCGATTCGGCCGACATTTCGACGCTGGGTCGGCCGCTGGTGTTCAATTCGACGATGCGGGACCTCCAGAACCTCTCAAACGTGCCGCCCGAAGATCAGTACGGAGTCGCAGAGCAACACGGGCTCGTCCAGGGGACCGAGCCCGGATTCGAGGAGATGGTGACCGGCGGGTTCGGTCGAAACCCGGTCGACGCCGACGAGGTGATGGCCGAGCACGCACCGCAGATCCAGACGATTCTCGGCGAGAAATTCGATCCCTCGTTCGCGAACGACGCCGGCGGTGCGGCGTTCGACGACGCACCCGAAGACGAGGTAGACGACCCGGTCGACGGCGACTCGCTCGAGGACGACGAGCCGGCCGGGACCGGTCCCGAGCCGGCGGTCGAACCGACGGGGTCGGGCGTGCAGTTCGCGTTCCTGTTCCTCGGACTCGGGGGCGGAACCGGCTGCGGGATCGGCCCGCACCTCGCCCGCGAGATCAAGGCGTTTACCGACGGTCGGACCAAGGTGGTCGCGGTTGCGGTGTTGCCGAACACGCAGAACGCGGACGCGGTCGGCGAGTCCGACGATGACGAAGATGACGTCAGCGCCGGCCGACAGGCGTGGAACGCCCGGTATGGCCTCGATCGGCTTGAGGACGAAGTGGACGGGATCGTGTTGGTCGACAACCAGCGCATCTCGTATCTCGACTCGGCGGGCGGCGAGTTCGGCGAGTACAACGAGTACGTCGCCGCGTCGATCTACGATCTCGTCGCCGGGCCGGTGTTGAGCGGGATCGACCCGAGCGCGGTCGACGGCATCGACACGCCGGATATCGACGTTCGGGACATCGTCACCTCGCTGTCGTTCGGCGTCGCCGGCGAGGAATCGGAGCCGGGCTACGCCGCGATCGGTCGCTCGGTGACGATGACACAGTCGCTGCCGGGCTATCTTCTGCCATTCGTCGGCAAACGCGACATCGACAGCGCGGCGCTCTCGCGGCTGTCGGCGGCAAAGCAGACCCTCGCGAAGGCCGACGTCGAGGACGCCCAGAAGGCGATTTCGCTGATCAGGGCACCGAAGGCGAACCTCGGATCCGGCGGTCACAGCGTCGAAATCGGGACGGTCAAGCGATACCTCGAGGGGACCAGTAACCTGAGCGAGGTCAACCTCGGCGTCGCGATGAGCGATCGGAACCTCGCGTCGGTGACGACGCTGCTGACCTACCGCCGCGAGGACCTCGACCGGCTCGCGGATATCGAAGCGGCCGCCGAGGCCTACGAAGCGGAAACGGAGGAGTTGCTTACATGACGCGGCGGCGGGCTACGCTGTGCGTGCTCGTCCTCGTCGTCGTCCTCTGTGGACTCACGGCGACGGTCGCGGCGGACGAATCTGCCGTGGAAACGGCCATCGAGGAGACGAACGGAGCCGATACCGCGACATCGCTCGCGGAGCAAACGCTGCCGCTTGCGGCCGGCGGTGCGCTGCTCGGGCTCGGCCTCGGTGCCGCGGTCGCGAGCGGAATCACGTACTGGTACAAGAATCGGGAAATCGGGGGGCGACTGCAATGACGCCGACTCGAGTGCGACGAATGCTGCTTTTCGCGATTGTCGTGTGCGCGATACTCGCCGTCGGGTCGGGACCCGCCAGCGCGACCGCGGCCGACATCGACTGCCCCGGCACCGATTCGACCGTCGTCGGCGACATCGACGGCGAGTGGGTCGACGGCGAGGAACAGCTGTACGAGGGCTCGACGTTCGACATCGCCTACTGTAACGACGGCTCGACCTACGAGGGCGACTGGCTGACCGACGATGGGGCCGACGGCTTCGAAATCCGCGACGAGCCGAGTTCGACAACCGAGGGTGTCTACACCGTTGCGATCACCGGCGAGGCCGGAACGACGGTCGCGTTCGACGACTACGTCACCCTCAACGACGTCGAGTCCGGGCTCACCGTGACCGTTGCGGGCGAACCCACCGGCGAGGCGGCCCTCGCCGAACTCGAGGACGAGCACGCCGCCGAGTACCTCGAGGCCCGACGCTCGCTCGAAAACGCGACGACGGCACTGAACGAGACGACCGCGGCACTCGAGGAGGGCGACGCGGATATCGCGGCCGCCGAAGAGGATCTAGATGAACTCAACACGACTTACGGAAATATGAACGATCGAGCGGACGCGCTGAATAGCTATCTGCTGGCAGAGGCGGAAGCCGGGAACGAAAGCGGTGCGATCGGCGCGCTCGCGGCGGTACAGGCGGATGCAAGCCAACAGCGCGAGGAGACGGACGACGCTGTCGAGCGATACCAAACCGCCGTCGAAACGGAGCGAAGTGCAGCTCAATCGACGGTCCGGATGACGACGCTGGGATCGCTCGCCGCCGGTCTCGTCGTCGGCGTGGCGGCGGGCGCGGCGGTTCCGCTGGTCGCGGCGCGGCGCGTCGAGGAGACGATGAAGCTGAGCCGAAACGTGTCCTACGACCGGAAGACGGCGCTGGTGCCGATTCTGGTCGGGCTCGCTCTGGCCGTCGCCGGCGGTGCGTTGCTCGTCACCCTCGGCGGGGTCGAGCTACTGGAGGTGATCCGATGAAATCGAACGCGAAGAGCGCGCTCGGGATCGGTGGACTGGTCGTGCTGGCGGCCGCGATCGGAGCGGGCGTCTTCGTCTTGAACGGGTCCGAAATCGCGGTCTGGTTCGTCATCGGCGGCATCCCGCTGATCATTGTCGGTGGGATCGCGCTGTATGTCCGCGGCGTCGTCTCCCGCAGCGGCACGAGCGAACAGCAGTACGTCGAAAAGCGGGCGCGGGCCGTCGCACAGGACTTTCAAGAAACGGTCCGGGAACGAAACGACCTCCACACCGCGTACCCCGGGTGGGAGTTCACCGCGGACGCACAGTTCGAGTCGATCGCGGGCGATCTCCGGGCGGAGGGCGTCGCGTTCGACCTCGAGTCGGGCGCGTTCGACCTCACGAAGTCGGTCAAGAACGCCGACGTGCAGTCCTTCGAGGAGATCGCGGCCGAGATCGATCGCGTCGAGGAAGACGTCGAGACGGAGTTCCGGTCGTTCGCGACCGACGAACTGTCCCGGATCGAGGACGCGCTCGACCGGCTCGAGGAGGTCGACCTCGTGGGCCGCGAGGCGGCGATCGACGAGCCGGCTCCGGACGCGGCCGTGCCGGCCTGTCGCGATTCGGTCGACGCCGCCAGAGCGACCGCGACGGAGACGATCGAGACGGCGATCGAAACCGTCCGCGAGATGGGGCGGGGCGACCAGCGGCCGGCCGACAGTGATGCGATCGAACGGGATCTGGAGGCGGCCGCCGACGCCGTCGGTCGCAACGAGTTCGGCGCGGCCGTCGAGTCGGTCCTCGAGGCGCGAGACCGGCTTCGCGATCAGTTCTCCGGCTCGTTCGACGCCGAGCGGGACGCGGTGTTGACGCTGGTCGACGCCGTCGAGGACGCCGGCGTGGCCGCACACGTCGACGCCGAGTACATCGACGCGATCGACGAGGTCGAATCGGCCGTCACCGGCATGGATTCGGCGCTCGATCTGTCGGAGGTAAGCCGGCGTCGCGCCGACCTCCGCCGGACCTGCGTCGACGTGGTCGCGGCGCTCGAGCGCACCCTCGCCGAGGAAGTTGAGCCGCTCCGAGACGCGGACCTGCCGCCCGGCTACTACGCGGAGCCGGCGATCGCCGGCGAGACGTTCGTCGACGAACTCGAGGGGATCGACGACTTCGAGCGGTTCACCGAGCGGTGGCGGGAGGTCGCCGAATCGCTCGCCGACGCCGTCGGCACTGCAAGCACCAAGGCCGCCGTCGTGGGGGCCTACGACGATGTCGCCGAGACCATCGAAGCGGAACTCGAGGCGTCGGGAGAGGTCACCGACGACGACCTGCCGGTGCGAAACGCCGACGAGTTCCTCGGGCTCTACTACCGGCGCAACGAGGGGGTCGAACTCGATCCCGACGTCCCGGTTCTCCGACCTGGCGACGTCGAAACCCACGATCTCTCCGTCGACGTCGCCTACGAGCGAGGCGGCACGAAACGGACGGCGACGCTGTCGCTGTCGGGATCGGGGTACGACGAGACTGCGACCGTCGAGACGCGGGTCGCTGGATCGACGACGTTCGCGGACGTCCCGGCCGGCAGCTACGCGCTCGAGGCCGAGCCCGGCGACGACGCGTTCGCACCGATCGAACGGGAGGTGCGGGTCGACGGCGGGACGACGATCGAGATCGAATTCAGCGAACAGAGTCTCCGCGAACGGGTCTGTGCGGACACCGATACGGACATGGGCGAGCACCTGTCGGAACTCCGCCCGCGCCTCGAGGAACTCTTCGAGGACGAGGGACACGTGTCGACGGCGATGGAGCTGCCGGTGCGGTCCGCACACGCCCCCTGCCTGCTCGCCGTGTGGGCCGAGACGGACGGCTACGACGCGACAGAGACCGGCGACGGCGAAATCGTCGTCTTCGAGCGCGATCAACTCGAGCGCGAACTGACCAACGTGGTCAGGTACAACCTCGAGCCGGGCGAGCGGCTTTCCTTCGACGACCTCGAGCGGAACTTCCTGACGGCACCGGTCCCGCGGTCGGTGATTCGGGACGTGATCGCGGACCTGAGCGAGGAGCACAGCGTGACGACCAGCGGCGACGCGATCGAACTGAAGTAATCAATGGGACAGACAGACACGTTTACGAGATGGAGCGTCATCGCCTCGGGAGAGGGTGGCGGACGCATCGCATCGCAGTTTTTCGACCGCACCGAGAACCCGGGCATCGACGACCGGATTCTGGTGATGAACACGAACAGAGCGGACCTGCGGAACACGATCGACCGGCTCCGGTCGAAACTGGGGGCCAGCGAAGAGGAGGACGTGATCGAGTCCCACGCCCTCGAGTTCGGCTCCCAGCAGGGGGCGGGGAACTTCTTCCCGAACGGGGAGGCCTGCGCGCGGGAGGACCTCGATCGGATCGTCAACCGGATCACCGAGTTCGGGACGACCGACGCGTTCATGCACGTCGCGACGCTCGGCGGGGGAACCGGTAACGGCTCGATCCCCTACGTCGTCGACCAGTTCAAAGACGGGCTGCGCGACCTAGACGACGACAACGCCGCCGAGGAGTGGATGGACAGCGTGATCCACGCCGCCGTCGGCGTCTGGCCCTACTACTACGAGCAGCCCCAGCGACACTTCAACGCGATCTGCGGGCTCTCGCGGCTGCTGCGGACCGACGACGACGAGCAAAACGCCGACATGGTGTTGCTCGCGTCGAACTCCCACCTCGACGACGACGAGACCGCCGCCGGCGACCAGTACGATTCGATCAACGACGCGATCATCACCGCGGTTGACCTGATGATCGGGGCCGGCCGGGAGACCCACAGCGTCATCGATATCAAGGATTACGTGACGATCCCGTCCCAGATGGACGCCTATCACTTCACGCCCGCCGTCGCGACGGACCTCAACGGCTCCGTCTACGAACTCGAGTACATGCTCGATCAGGCGGCCGAGGGGGCGTTCGTGCCGATGGACGTGGAGACGACGACGGCCGCCTACGCGATCGTTCGCGCGCCCGAGCAGATGATCGACGACGGGGAGATCACCGAACCGGACGTCTACGAGGCGTTCCGCGAGTGGACCGGGAAGAACAATATCAACGTCGCCGGGCAGGCGAGTCTCACGCCGAAACGCGGGCGCGGCAGCGACGTCGACGTGCTCCTGTTGCTCGGCGGCTTCGATCTGAACCCGCTGCTCGATCACTCGTGGGACGACTTCGAGATGCTCGGCGACAGCCTCGCCGGCCAGTCCCGCGGCGGCGGCTCCGATCTGACGACCGCCCAACTCGACCGGATCGTCGACAACCTCGAGTCGTACGTCGAACGGAACGCGGAGTGAGCATGACGGGACTGACACTCGATCCCGACGCCCGTTCGACCGCCACCCGCGCGCTCGTCGCCCTCGTCCTCGCGCTCGCGGTCGCCGGTGCGACGGTCGCACCGGTGACAGCGGCAGCGACGGCCCAAGACGGCAACGGGGAGATCGGTATCGAGCGGACCAACGACTACCTCGAGGTCTCCCTCTCGGAGTTCGGCGACGACCGGCCCGAGGAGGTGACCCTCGAGGTCACCGCGGGCAACGAGAGCGCCTCGACGACCGGGAACAGCAGCGACGGCTCGGCCGAGGTGGCGATCGCCGAACTGGCCGACGGGATCGGCCACGAGTCGCTGCGCGAGGCGGAGGTGACGGTCACGGCCGGCGATCAGACGGCGAACGAGACCCTCGACCTGCGTACGGTCGCGCTCGCGAACGACGTTCCGGTTCGGATCGACGGCGGCGACGAACCGCAGCTCGTGCTCCCGCTCGATCAACGCGACACGGTCGGGATCACGGAAAGCGACACGGTCACGGTCTCCGCGGGCGGTTCCGAGACCGAGGCCGACGTCCGAGCGAACGGCACGCAACTCGCGATCGACCAATCGTGGCTCGTCGGCGCGGTGGACCCCGGCGATGAAATCGACCTCGAGGCGTCCGTTGGCGACTGGGAACCGACGGAGCGAACCCTCGAGCCGGAACTCCGCGATATCGATACCGACCTCGTGCTCTGGCACCCGCTGGTCGAGACCGGCAGTCAGTACGACGTTGCGGCCGAGGACGACGGCGGGAACCGGTACGTGAACAACAGCATCGCTCCCGCTCGCCCCGGCGAGATCGACCTGCCATCGCTCTCGAGCGCGACCGACGTGAGCGTCAGCCTGTCGGCCGCGGACGGAGGCAACGCCTTCCTCGAGGACGAAACCCTCTCGCTCGCGGAACCGGCTCCGCTCTCCGCGACCGTCGTCGGTGACGGCTCGACGGTCGCGTTCGAGGAGAGCGTCGACGGACTCACGGTCTCGACCGTCATCGTCAACGAGAGCGATGGGTCTCTCGAGCAGTTCGCGCTCGAGAACGGGACGGTCGAGAACGGCGAACTCGGCCTCGACGGGACGACGGTGACGGCAGACGACGAACTCCTGGTGGCGACCGATGCGGGACTCGCGAGAGTGACGCTCAGTGCCCCTGAATCCGGTACCAACAGCGATTCCGCGGGCGCAGGCGGGCCACTCTCGCTACTGATCGACATCGGCAAGCTACTCACCCCACTGCTGATTCCGGGTCTCTTCGGACTCGCCGTCGGGTACGGTGCCTACCGGTTCCGCGACGAATGGAGCCGAGAACGGCTCAAACTGACCGGCCTCATCGCCGTCGGACCGGCGCTGGCGATCGCGATCATACTCGTCGTCTTCCTCACCGGAGAGTTGACGTCCACGGCATTGTCGTCCTTCGACAAGACCATCGGTTTGCTACCCGTCGAAGTCGCGCCGTGGCCGCACGTTATCTCCGGTTTTGGCGTCCTCCTCGGCGCGGCGCTGGCACCGGTGACCTACTACTTCCTCGGCGTTCCGGCCGGTGCCGACCGCCCGACCGGATTCACCGTCGATGTCTCCGTAACCGACGGGGAGCAGTCGCTGGGCGGCCGAACGGAGGTCTATTACCGGCGGGCGAACGTCGACGACCCGGAGACCGAGAGCACGATGATCTCGAGCGGCGAGGGACGGGTCACGGTGCCGGATCGCGGCCCGTGGGAGGTCGTCGCGAAACACGACTCACACAGCTCCGATGTCGCCGACGTGACCAAGCGGAGTTCGAGCGCGACGCTTACCGTCTCATTCCCGGCAACGATCACGCTCGTCGACCGCGACGACGGCGAGCCGATCTCCGGTGCGACGATCACGCGCGACGACGGGGCCACCGACACGACGAACGCGTCCGGCCGCGTCTCGCTCGAGCCCGGCGACGACGGCTCGAGCGTCGAGGTGGAGATCACTCACGAGAAGTACGAGACCCGGACGGAGACGGTCTCGTTCACCCAGAACGGAGACCGAACGGTCAAGCTCGCGCCCCGGACCGGACGCGTGCGGCTGGTCTCCCGCGTCGACGGCGTTCGGACGCCGTCGATGGCGCTCCAACTGAGTCCGCGGGAGAAGGTGCTCGACGATCGGTACGGAACCGTCAGCATGACGACCGACCGCGACGGGGTCGCCACCCGCGACGGGCTCCTGATCGGACAGTACCGGGCCGCGATCGGTGCTCCGGAGAGACGCGAAAACCTGTTCGAGGGCGGGAAAACCGTCCTGACGGTGCGCGAAGACCGGTCGACGAAAGTCGAGGTCGACGCCCGCTTTACGTGGTCCCTGTCTTCGAGCCACCGGGACCGGATCGATCAGCTCCGACGCGAGGTCCGTGCCCTGTCCGACCACAGCGGGCGGGATACGACCATCCCGCGGTACTACGGCTCGGTCGTGACCGCGATCCTCGAGACGGTCGAATCACTGCCCGACGCGGGCCATCGCTTCGCCCACAGCGAGGCGGAGCCCGACGCCGTCGCGGACGCGCTGCTTTCCGCCGCCGAGGCGGCGATCGACGCGATCAACGACGCGATGACGACCAAGCGGAACGTCGACCTCTTCGCGGCCTGCGCGGACATGCCCGATCCCGGCGTCGGCTGGGACGGCGAGTGCGACCTCGAGACGGTCCTCGAGTGGCTCGAGGCCGACGCGATGAGCCGACGAAACACGCTCAAAGACCGGTACGAGAACGTCACGGCGCAGGTAGAGACCGAGCGCGAATCGGTCTCGGAGGCCGCACCCGCCGAGGAGATGCTGCGCCGCGCCTGGGAACTGGGCAGCGACGCCGGTCGCGGTGACGAGGCGATCGTCACCATCTACACCGCCCTGCTGTTGCTCGACGCGGTCGAGGCCGTGTTCGAGCGCGATCCCCTCCGCGACAGACTCTCACGGACGGTGTTCTAAGCCATGCCCACACGATCTACCCGACGGTCGATGCTACTCGCGGCGATACTCGTCGTCGCGACGGTCGCGACGGTACCCCTCTTCGGAGGGACCGCCGCCGCACAGGAGGAGAGCGCGAACGACTACTTCGAGACGTTCCGCGGGATGGAGGGGACCGAGGCCTACCAGGAGTACGACGAACTCGAGACGGTCCGAACCTTCGCCGTGTCCCAGACGCAGGTGACCGGCGACCTCTCCGCCGACGAGCGCGCGGAGTTCGCGGCCGTCGCCGGCACCCTGCGGGCGTTCGACCGCGCTTACGTCCGCGCCGAAGACGGCGAGTACGAGGCGAGTCTCGCCGCCGCCGAGAACGTCAGCGAACATATCGACGACCTCGAGCAGTACGACCAGACGCAGGCGACGCTCGCCGGACTCGCGCTGACGCGGTTCTACGAGCGACTCGGCGACGGGCTCTACGAGGAGGCCGACGCCGTGAACCGAACGCCCGACCGGATCGAGCGCCTCGAGATGACCGCGACCGCCTACGAGCGGGCGGACATGCCCGACGAGGCGGCTCAGTTCCGAGTGCAGGCCGAGCAGTTGACCGCCGAGTACGAGCGCGACCGCGAGACCATCGCGACCGCGCGCAACGCGACGGCGACCTTCGTCGAAGACTGCACCGATTGCGCGGACGTCCAGGCGGCCATCAGCGCAAACGGCCTCGAGACGTTCGCGGCCTACGGGGAGGCACGAGCGACCGAAAGCCAGATTCGGGACGCCAGCGACCGCGCGGCGACCCACGGACTCACCGATCGAGAGGACGAACTGACCGCGATGGCCGACGACGTGACCGAGACCCGAACGACGCTCGCGATCGCCTCGAGCGCGGTGCTGGTCGGCTACGGGGTCGCCGTCGGACTGTTGGGAACGATCATCGTCGGACGGCTCTTCCTCTGGCGACGGACCTACGAGGCGTCGAGAGTCGGCTCGGTCGTCGCAGTGGGTGATAGCGATGTCTGAGCGCAAACGAGTGCTGTTCGTCGCGTTCGTTCTCGCGATAGGCCTGACGATGGCGGCCGTCCCGGGGGCGATGGCACAGAGCAGTGTCACCGTCACCGCTGACAGAGGGTCGGTCGAACTGGGGACCGAGACGGAGACGCACTCGGTCACAGTCGAGAACAGGGGGAACGACTCCGTCTCGATCGATATCTCGTCGCCATCGGGTATCGACGTCGACCCGGATCAGCGAAGCGTTCCGGGGCAGTCGAGCCGAACGATCGACCTTGATATCAGCGGCGACGACGATGCGAGCGGCGGGACGGTCACCGTCAGCGCCGGCGGCGGCTCGGACAGCTTTCAGGTCGACCGCCTCCCGATCCCCGGCCTCGAGGACGAACCCCTCGACACCGGTGACGTACTCGTCGGCGGGAGCGCGTCCGGCGAGGTCGATATCGAGGAACTCACCGGCGAAGGGGGGTTGAGTTACGCCAGTGCAACCGTCGTCAGCACCGATCCGGACGCCGATCTGGGCGTCAGCACGAGCGGCGGCACGCTGAACTGGAACGTCTATGCCGACAGCGGCGTCGACCAGCACGAGGACCTCGAGTGGGAGGTAGAGCTCAGGGCGAACGGCGACTCCAGAACGACCCGAACCGTCGACGTCGAGGGCCGCGTGATCTACCCCGCCGAGTTCGGCGAGGTCACCCTCGACGACGAGATGACGTTCGACGAACCCCGCGGCTCGTCCTCGACGATCACGAAGACGGTCGATCTCGATGTCGAGAACACCGGCGACCTCGAGTTGGATCTCGACGGCGTGACGGCCTACGCATCAAACGGCGGGCTCGACGTCTCGGTCGCGGACAGCCCGGACACGATCGACGGACAGTCCACCGAGACGGTCGAGTTGGCGGTGACGGCGGATACCACGCTCTCGGAAGGGACCTACGACGTGACCGGGTCGGCCAGCGCGGCGGATTACAGCGTCAGTGACGCGAGCTACGAGGGCACCGTCGACATCGAGCACGGAACGGAACTCGACGTTCCCAGCCGGATCGACCTCGGGGACGTGCCGATCGGCGAACCCGAGCGGCGGTCGACGACCGTCGGTGAATCGCTCGGCTATAACAACGTCGACAACCTCGAGGTTTCGCTCGAGGACGGGCCGGACAGGTGGCTCACCGTCGAGGAGTCCCCGTCGCGGCTCGCCGCCGGCGACGACCGGCCGGTCGTCTTCGGGATGGCCTTCGAACCCGATGCCGAGGTGGGGACGAGCTACGAGTGGACGTACGTCGTCGACGGCGACGGCGTCGAGGAAGAGACCGTGACGGTCACGGCCTCGCCGGTCCCGCTCGATCTCGGGCCGATCCGGTCCGAGGTGTCGTCCTACGACGGGACGGTCGCCGATCGCACCGTCTCGATGATCAACACGATGGACGAGCGGTCCCGATCCGGCGACGTGTCGGGCGACGATATCACCCGAGTGCTGTCCTACGGGAGCGCCGCCTCGCTCTACCTCGAATCGATGGAGGCCGCCCGCGAGCGACAGGCCGCCGGGGAGTACGAGTCCGCCCAGCGGGAGATCGTCCAGGCCGCGGCCGCCTACAACACGATGACCCTCTACGCGAACGAACTCGAGGGCGACGCCTTCGAAGACGACAGTTCGGCGGTGATTTCGACCGCTGAGAGCGACCTCGATGCGGCGATCGCCGAACAGGAGGCCTACTACGAGGAGCGCCTCGAGTCCGAGAACGTCTCGCTGATCGAGGAGGCGACGGTCCAGCGCCAGCTCGCCCGGGTCGCGCTGTTGCAGGGCGACGACGAGCGGGCGGCGACGCTCGAGTCGGACGCCGAATCGGCCTTCCAGAGCTACACGGAGTCCGTCTCGGAGGGCGAGCGGGCCCGTCAGCGGGCCGACGAGACGTGGGCCGCGATGGAGACGGAGCAGTTCGTCACGATCGCCGGGCAGCCGCTGTTCCTGAACCCGGCCGAGTACGACGCGTACGCCGAGCGCGTCGACGAGATGGACACCGCCTACGAGAACGCGACGGCGACGTTCGAGGAGGCCGGCGAGACGAGCCGAGCCGAGGCGGTGACGGCGGAGTACGAGCAGCGGACCGCCGCGCTGCAGGTGACCCGCTGGTCGCTGTTCGGCGCGGTCGCGGTGTACGCGGCGCTCGTCATCGGGATCGTCTTCCGGACCGCACGCGGGATGTACTGGTATCTCCGTGACGCGCGGGAGTCAGTCAGCGGCGACTTCCTCGTATAAAATTCCGCCTCCGGCCTGCCGGCCGGTGACTGCGATCCGTCTCGACGACCGAACCGACGTTACTCGAGGCGGAACGGCGTCGACAGCGACGACGGAACGCTCCGAGTTGACGACTCGTTTTCGACGCGCTCGATCGACCAACGCTCGCGGTGGGCGTCGGTCCAGTCCGCCTCGTCCGCGACCGACGGGCCGGCTGCGCGAACGGCGTGTTCGCGCTCGGCGTCGTCGACCGCGAACCGGACCGTCGCGTCGAACGACGGGTCCGAGACGCCGGGTTCGATATCGACGAAGTGCTCGATTCGATCGCCGGGCTCGAGGCGCTCGCGGCGCGCTTCCGAGTAGAACAGTTCATTGATCGGCTCGCCGCTCGCCGACACCGCGACGTCCGACAGCGGCCGGTCGCCCTCGTTCTCGAAGACGAGCACGACGGTCCCGTACTCGCCGGCGACCTGCGTCTCCGGGCCGATCGCGATCCGGAACCGGTCGTCGTCATCGGCGGAGCCGGCCGCAATCGACGAGACCGTCGCGACGATATCGATCCGGCGGTCGGTGCCGTCCCCGTCGGTGACTTCCAGCACTCCTTCAATAGCGTCCGCGTCACCGTCTACGTCCGCCGCGTCCCAGCGCTCGGGGCCGGCGGTCGCGGTCGTCGACTCGCCGGCGGCGAGGCGCGCCTCGAGCGGGACCGCGCGGCCGGCGATCTCGAGCCCGCGAACCCGACGGGGCCGGTCGTCGCGGTTCTCGAGGTCGGCGACGACGGTCCCGTCGGTCGGATCGACGGTGGCCCGAACGGCGACGCCGCCCTCGCCGGCAGCGATCGTGCGTTCGGAAAGCCGCTCGCGAACGTCTCCGTTGACCGTGATCGATGCCGACGGCAGGGTGGCGCTCTCGCCCGAGAGGACCGCCACCGATCGCTCGAGGGTCGTCCGCTCGCCGCCCGCGAGCCGACCGATATCGACGGTCGAATCGCCAATATCGACGGCAACGGTCGCCGCCGAGTCGCCCTCGTTCTCGAGGTCGATTCGGTCCCGGACCGCGTGCCCGACCGGTGCCCGCTCCTCGTCCGGCCGCCGCGTCGCGACGATGAGAGAGTCGCCGGCGGTATCGTCGCCGGTCGCAGATTCGGCTGGGTCGGGGCTGGGACTCTCTTCGCCGTTGGCTTCGGGTCCGCCAGCGGCCGTTTCAGTGCGTTCCTCGATGCTGTCAGCCGACTCCGTCTCGTCCCCGCTCGTCGGCTCGGTTCCGACCGCCGACCCGTCTGAAGTACCGCCGTCGCCGACCGAATCGTCGGCGGTCGCGGACGGCGTGGCGGCCGACTCGGATTGGGCGGACCGAGCAGATCGGGACGATCGGGACCGGCTCGCGCCGCCGAGTCCCGACGAACTAGAGAGCGTCCCCGGACCACCGCCGGAGAGCCGGACCCGTTCGTCGACGTCGAGCGACTCGAGGCCGATCCGGGCGGTGCCGTCCTCGAACCGGGGCACGACGAGCAGCAGGTCATCGCCCTCGACGGTTACCTCGGTCCGAACCCGGCCCGCTCCCGGGAGTTCGATCACGAGCCGGTCGACGACGGGCACCGTGCCGTCGATCTCGACGGTCGCACGGATCGCGTCCTCGTCGGGTTCGACATCGATGGTCGGGATCGGCGGCAGCGTACACGTCGGGGCGTACTCCCGGCGGCGCTCGCCGCGGGCGACCTCGAGGCCGACCGACACCCGCCGGTCGGGTTCGTACGGCCGCGTGACGGTCCCCGTCCACGTCTCGCCGGGCTCAAGGGCGTCTGTGCCCGCGTCCGTCTCGCGGAGCCGAACGTCCTCGAGCGCCACGCCGCCGACGTTCTCGACGGCGACCGCGAGTTCGGCGACGCCGTGATCGATCGTTGTCGCCTCGAGATCGGTTTCGACGGCTATCCCGCCGCTCGCGGCGTCGTCCAGTTCGATCGCCGCCCGCTCGACGACTGAATCGTCGACGGCGAGTTCGACTTCCGTCTCGCCTTCGGCCCTGACCGATTCGACCGGGAAGTCCACGAGCGTCGTCTCGCCCGCCTCGATCGCTGCGGTCCGTTCGTCCGGCGAGAGCGTCGCCCCGTCGACGGCGGCGGTCAGTGAGACGCGACGCTTTCGGTCGGTGACGTTGGTCACCTCGACGTCGATCGTGCCGCCGACGCCGACGCTGTCGGTCGCGACGGCGAGCCGGAGCCGGTCGCGGCTGTGCGTGTGGATCGACACCGTCCCGTCCCGGATCGCACAGACGAGCGACCCGTCGGCCGTCGCGTAGCCGTCGCCGCTCGAGAGGCCCGAAACCGAGGCCGTCGCGCCCGCGGGGTCGACCGCGCGGATGCCGTCCGCCGTGGTTACCAGCACCAAGGAATCGCCGACCGGCGCGACGTGTTTGGCCGCGAGTTCCGTCTGCCAGCGCGACTGGCCGGTCTCGAGGTCGGCCGAGACGAGCCGATCGTTCTGCAGGGCGGCGACGATCGCGTCGTCACACCGCCCCAGACTCCGCACCACGGCCTCGAGGTTCCGGTCGAAGGCGACCTCGCCGTCGGGATCGATCCGGGTCAGGAACGACCACGTCGCGATCACGAAGCCGGAGGGCGTGCCGAGCAAGCCGTCGTCGGCCGGACCGCCCGGCCGCGTGCGCTCGATATCGAACTGCTCGCGACCGGTCGCGATATCGACGGCGCGAAGCCGATCCGGCCCGAGCACGCCGACGAGCCCCGTCTCGGGGACGGCGGCGATCGCGTGTGCGTCCCCGACCGGCTGCTGTCGGATCCGGTCGCCGTCCCGCGAGTAGGTCGTCAGCGTCTCCGCCGAGAGGACGAGCACGCGATCGGCCAGCGCGAGGTCGACGACCCGCTCGCCGTGGTCGATCTCGAGGCTGTCCCCGCCAGTGGCCACGACGACGCGGTCGTCGGCCCCGAGCGCGATCGCCCCGTCGCCGACGCCGACGGCGTCGACGCGGCCGCTCTCGAAGGAGCCGACCTGCCGGTAGCCGTCACTCATCGCCCTCACCTCCGCTCGAGCCGGCGTCTTCGTCCGCCTCGTCGGGCTCCGAGATATCGATCTCGGCCATGTCCGAACTCGAGTCGTCCGTCGTTGCCGACCCCGAGGGCGGTTCGTCCGACGGCGTCGCGGTTCCGTCCGTCGGAGCCCCCTCCGCCGGCGTCGCGGCCCCGGCTGACGGGGCCGAATCGCCGCCGAGCAACTGGCCGAGCGAGGCTGGCTCCGAGCCGAGGCCCATTCCCAGCCGGTCGGCCTGCTCTTCAACGTAGCGTTTGAGTTCGGGGTAGCCCTCGAGGTCGTCGATCTGGGTCCGCACGCTCGCGACGTACTGGCGGATCGTCTTCGGCTCGGTCGCCTCGAGGCGCTCGAGGAAGTAGTCGGTGTCCGGTTCGATTGGCTCGCGATCGGGGAGGTGGACGCTCTCGACGAGTTCGCGCTGGAGGTCGCTTCCGAGGACGCGATCGGCGATTTCGGCCGGGGTGTACCCCTTCGATTCGGCCCCGATGCGCTCGTAGTCGACCGCCGTCGTGCCAGTCATCGACGAGAGGTGCTTGCGCCAGACCTCGGCCATGACCGTCTCGTCGGGCTGGGGAATGAACTGCTGGATCGGGAACCGACGGGTCGCCGCCGGGTCGATGGTAAACGGCATGTTCGTCGCCCCGATCACGAGCAGGTTGTCCTCGATCTCGTTCATCTCCTGGAGGAAGGCGTTAGTCAGCGACCGCTCGTGGCGCTGCAGGGAGTCGTCGCCGCGGTCCGGAATGAGGGTGTCGACCTCGTCGAAGAAGAGGACCGCGAAGCCGTCCTGTGCGATCCCGTGGGCCTTCTCGAAGATCGCCTCGACGCGTTTCTCCGACTCCCCCGAGTACTTCGAGAGCACGTCGCTGCCCTTGATCTCGAGGAACTTGACCTCGCCGTAGCTCTCCTCGATGCGGGAGTTGAACTTCGCCTCGTAGGCGATCGCCTCCGAGATGAGCGTCTTCCCACAGCCCGGCGGCCCGTACAACAGCATGCTGTTGCCCCGCGAGGCGAACTCGTCGCCGTAGCGGTCGATGACCTCGTCGCGAACGTCCGGATCGAACAGCGCGAGCAGGTTCTCCGCGGTCCGCTTGACCTCCGGGAGCCCGGCGACGTCCTCCTCGAAGCTGACGGTCGGCTTCTTCGGTTCGAGCGAGACCTGTACCTCCTCGTCGTTGCCGGCCCCCTCCTCGCCGGCCCCGCCGGGACCGGGGCCGCCGCGACTCGCCGCGTTTCTGGTCGCGCGAAGCTCCCGAAGTTCCCCGGCGTCGATGAACTCGAGGTCGGTGTTCGGCGTGACCCGCAGCGTCGCGTAGTCGGTCGGCTCCATCGCCGCGACTTCGAAGGTCGCCAACTCGTCGCCTTTCGGGACGACCTCTTCCATCGGGTGGAGCAGGTAGTCGTTCTCCCGGAGGAACGGCTCGAGGTCGTCTGGGACGATCTCGCTGGTGTGGATCTTCGCCGTGGAACACTCCACGACATCGCGTTTCGACACGTCCGAATCGACCAGGAAGTCCTTGCCCCGGTCGATACCACCGAACACGGTTTCGACGTTCTGGTGCATCCGGACCTTGTTCCCAATCCCATCGATGATCGAGTCGTCGACCGGTTCGACGTAGAAAAAGGCCCGCCTGTCGTTGTGGCGAATCTCGACGGTATTGGTGTTCGGTCCGACCTTCTTCGCTCCGATCTTGATCCGGGACGTCGGCTGATCTCGCTTCAGTATTGGCGTCAGGTTATGCATTGTCGTCACTCCGTAGCTGCGTCGTCGCGTCCTCGATCGTCGATAACAGTTCGTCCTGCCGGTGGTCCGCCCGGTCGCGGACGTACCGGGTGTCGGCGTCGGCCCGGCGAACGACCAGCGAGAGCGTCTCGAGCATCCGGGCGATCGCCTCGCAGCCGGTCGCGAGCGGCCCGTCGACATCGCCGGCCTGCACCCGACGGACGATCCGCTCGAAGTCCTCGCGGACACCCTCGAGTCGCTCAAGTAAGGTCTCGATGAGCGGTCGCCAGTTGCGCGCGTACGGCGCGGTCGCAGACAGCGGGACGATCACCCTCGAGTCGACGGTCTCGAGGCGATCCGCGGCCGCGACGCGGTCGGCGACCGCCGGCGAGAGGTCCCCGATCGGCGTCGACCCGCGCTCGTACCCGGTCTCGAGGACCAGTCGAACGAGATCGTCCCGGTCTGCCGGACTCTCTCCCGACCCCGTTGCCGTTCGACCGGAGCCGCCGTCGGGCAGGCAGTCACGGCCCGCTCGATCGCTGGTCTCGGTTTCGATCTCAGTCTCGAGTCGCGGCGGGAACGGTGCCCCGGCGCGAAGTAGTTCGGCGAGGTCAACGAGGGCGGCCATCGCGGTGTCGACCCACAGCGCGGGTTCCGACCCCGAGAAGGTCCGCACGGAGAGGAGTCGCTCCCCCTGTTCGTCGACCCGACGAACCCCCTGCAGCAACGAGTCTGCGCGCATCCTACGACATCCCGAGTTCGCTGGCCTCGGTTTCGGGGTCGGTCTCCTCGACCTCCTCGCCGGCCGTCTGCTGTGCGGTTTCGCCGAGCGAGCCGATATCGCTGAGGATGTCGTCGGCCATCGAGTCCAGTTCGTGGTCCGCCGTATTCTCTAGCTCCTCTTCGAAGCCGCCCACGCCGGCGAGTTGGGTCGTCAGCTCCCCCATGTTGTCGACGATGTTCATCGCCTCGTCGGGGAACGTCTGCTTCTTGAGCGCTTGGGTCCGGACCTGTTCGCGCTTGTTTCCGAGCGTCATCTTGGCCGACTCCAGCATCTCGATGTTGTCGGCCAGCCTGTCGGCACCGCTCTCGACCTTCTCGGCCAAGTTCTCCTGATCGGCCTCCTTCATCTTCTTGTGGTAGATCAGCTTCCGCTTGAGCTGCGTGAACCGCTCTCGCTCCTCTTCCGGAAGCGTCGACGGATCCTTCGGGACGCCCGCGCCGGTGCCGAGGCTCTTCAGTTCCTGTGCGGTCTCTTCGAGGTGTTCGTCGATCTTCCCCGAGCTCTGGTCGATGTCGGCCATCCGGTTCTCGAGTTTCTCCTTTGCGCTGTCGACCCGGTCGATCGTCTCGGAGATCTTCTCGACGCAGGCGTCGATCGCGGCCGCCCAGTTCAGGATCATCCGACCGTTTATCTCCTCGGGGTTGTCGCTGGGGTTGCGAAGCATCACGACCTGTCCGCCCTGCAGGTCCAGGATGTCCTCGTCGGCGAGGAATTCGAGAAGCGCCTCGGCCTGCTGTTCGCTCGTGACGATGTCGCCATCCTCGTCGCTTGCCGAGGCGAGCGTTTCGATCGCTCGCCGGCGGTCGATCCGTCCGTTCCCCTCCTTGAGTTCCATCGATCCCAGCAGGTCGGTCTTGATGATCGCCCGGATGGCCCGCTCCCACTCCCCTTCGATGTCGTCGCCCTCGATCCAGCGGGCGTCGAGGCGAACCGGGTCGTCGGTCTGGTTGACTGGGTCGGCGATCACGAACTCCCGTCCGTCGCTTTCGATGCGTTCGAATTCGTACTTTTGTGGCATTGTGTCTCTGTTGTGGTTGCGTCGGTCGTTCAGGATGACTGTGTGTCGCGTTCGAGTATCCGTTCGGGCCCGTTAGGCGGCCATACCGCCGAACTCCTCCTCGTTGACGAGGCTCCGGTAGCGGTCCCGGACCGCGTCGCGGACGTACTCGTTGACTTCCGTCGCGTTGCTCACCTGCAGTTCCTCGAAGTGGTCCTCGGCCAGTTCGACCCACTCCGGCAGCGTGCCGGGCAGCTGGTCCTGCTCGGCTTTCAGGTCGGTCCGGATCCGTCTGGCGTGGTCCTCGACCACGTCCTCGAAGGGGCCGACTGCCTCGACCATCTCCCGCCCCCGGTCGAGCCCGAGCCGGTCGATCACCGAGTCGCGGGTGCTCTCGAGGATCTCGCTGCGGACGCTCCGGGCCGTCGAGAGGACGTCGAACCGGCTGTCGATCTCGTTTTCGACGACCTGCTCGAACTCGGCGGTCCGGAGCACGTAACTCGAGTCCTCGAACTCGGCCTCGACGTCGTCCTCGATTCGTTCGGCCAGATACCGGGCGTACTCGTCGATCGCCTCCTCGACCAGATACTCCCCGTCGAGATCGACGATATATCCCTCGCGGTCGAGATACCGGATCACGTCGGACGTCGCATCGACGTCGATGACGCTCTCGAGGTCGCCGTGGGCAATCTTCCCGTTCGAGGCCTCCCGCTCGAGCCGCGAGTCCAGGCCGACGTCGTCGGCGTGTTCCTTGAGCTGGGGGCCGATCGTGTAGTAGTCGCGTTTGCCGGCGGTGATCCGCCGAACGTAGTTCCGGTCGGCGAGTTCGTCGGCGAAGAACTCCATGTCATCGATCGCGAGCGAGAACCGCGAGCGCAGGGTCTCTCCGGTGACGACCAGCCGCTGGCCGAACAGGTTGGTCAGTTCCCGGGTGATGTTCATGTTCCCTTTGACGCCGAACGGATCCACGTAGAAGACGCCGTCACGGAGTTGCTCGAGGTCGACGAACTCGTCGGCTGTCATCTCGGTCAGCGCCTTGCGCATGTCGCTCGAGGAGAGCGACCGCGCGTTGACGAGGCCGATGTCGGCGCTCTCGTAGGCGGACTTGATCTCGCTCTTCTGATCGGAGACGTAGATAAATCCGTAGTTGTCCTGGGCGATGTCACGACAGACGTCTTCCAGAACGTCGGTATCGACCGGTAAGAGCGTCATTGTTGAGTGAGTTATATGCTCGCATACTAAACCTTGCGACCGTTGTCTTCGTTTCCCGACGACGGGAGATATTTCAACAGTTCGAACGGAAAGACCGAAAAAACGGTCGCCGGAGAACCGACAGGGACGGGGATCCAGAAGCGAGCGGCGCGGGTACCCAGCGATCGCGAGCGGGATTATATCACAGTGTTCTCGCGCACGCGCTCTCGAAGTTCGGCCGGCGAGTCCACGATCTCGTCGGCGGCCGAGCGGTCGATGTCGCCGTGGGCGTCGATCCGGTAGGCGACGACGACCGTCCCCGCTCGAGCGGCCGCCTCGATGCCGTTCGCCGAGTCCTCGACGACGACACAGTCCGCGGCGGGGACGCCGATCTCGTCGGCCGCGTACTCGAAGACGTCGGGGGCCGGTTTGCTCGCCGCGTCGATGTCGTCGGCGCTGATGACGCGGTCGAACTCGCCCTCGAGGGTGAAGCGCTCCGTGACCATCCCGATCCAGTCGTGGGGCGAGGAGGAGACGAGCGCGGTCGGGACACCGCGGTCGTCCAGGTCGGCGAGGAGGTCGTGGAGCCCGTCTAAGAGTTCGACGCGGTCGGTGTAGATTTCCTCGGCGGCCGCGGTAAAGCGCCGGACGAACTCTTCGCGGGAGATCGCGGTGCCGTACTCCGCGTCGAGGTAGTCGTAGATCTCGCGGAAGTTCATCCCGCTCGTCTCGGCGGCGTCGACATCCTCGTCGGGGACGGCCGCGGGGAAGATATCCTCGCGCTGGAAATCGACCCAGTAGTCTTCGCTGTTGACGAGCACGCCGTCCATATCGAACAACACAGCAGGCATGTACGGCGGGGTATTCGATCGCCGCGTATAGCCGTTTGGCCCGAACGGCATCAGCCGAAGACGGTACCGCGCCGTTCGTGTTCCATCTCCGTTTCGACGGCCGCGGCGATGTCCCCGCCGAACTCCCGCTCGAGCAGCCACAGCGCCAGATCGATCCCCGCGGTGACCCCGCCGGCGGTGAGCACGTCGCCGTCGTCGACGACGCGATCGTCGATCACGCTTCCGGCGGCGGCCTCGAGATCGTCGATCGCGACCTGATGGGAGGTCGCGGGTCGCCCCTCGAGCAGGCCGGCGTCGGCAAGTATCATCGCGCCGGTACAGACCGACGCGACCGTCGCGCCATCGGCGTGGCGCGCGGCGACGGCCTCCGGCAGACGCCCGTCCTCGACGGCGGCCCGGACGCCGCCCTCCGTGGTCCACCCGCCACCGGGGACAACGAGCAGGTCGGGGTCGCCGAGCACCCCGTCGGGTTCGACGCGGAGCCCGTGACTCGCCGTCACGAGCGGGGTTTCCTCGAGGATCACCAGCTGCGTCTCGATCGCCGCGCCAGCTTGGGCCCCGTTCTCGAGGACCTCGTAGGGGCCGATGGCGTCGAGTTCGTCGAAGCCGTCGAACAGCACGATTTCGGCGGTCATATCGTCCATACGTGATCGTCGCGATCGATCGTGAAATCCGTTGTGTAGAAGGGGATCTCACCTAACGCCGATCGGCTTCAGCCGGTCGCTCCCCGTCGGGCGCGCGGCTGCTCGAGTCACTCATTGCCTCTCACTCCGACTACGGGCTGACCACCGTCGCAACCCCGATCGGGTGGCGTTAAACCGGGATCAAACCGACGAAAACGATCGGTAAATGGAGTCAAACGCTCGAAATCCGCGTTCACGGCATCCACCCTTCAAGTCGATATGACCACCGAGAGTCGGATGCAAGCTATGAACCGAACAACGCTCATCGCAGTTGCCTGTGCCGCACTGATCATGGCGACCGGGTTCGCCGCCGCGGCACCCGGAAACGCACCCGTGTCCGTTGACACGGGCGCGGATAGTACCGACGAACAGCACGCGAACGAACACGCCGACGACCGAGCCGGGAACGGAACCGCTGCCGACAGTGCAGCCGGCGAAGACGAGGGGCAGGGACCGAACGCTGACCTCCCCGAGCAGGTCCCCGACCACGTCTCCAGTATCCACGACCGCGTGTCGTCGTTCCTGAACGGCGGCCTCGACGGGTCGCTCGGTGACGCTGTCAGCGAGGTGACGCCGGGTGACGACGACGAAGCAACCGACGAGACCGAGGCCGACGACAGCGACGAACCCGCCGCCAACGGTGACGAGGTCACCGAAAACGATAGCGAGTCACAGGAGAACGACGACGAGAGCGCCGACAGCAACGAGTCGGCCGATAGCGACGAATAATCCGCCACCTCACTGATCCCCATGCCTCCACCCGCTCAGCCGGTACCGATCGGGCTCGAGGACCGACTGCTGGCGTTCGCCGTGAGCCTGCTAATCGGCGGTGCCGCCCTCCACGCCGGCACCCATGTCGTCGCCGACGCCCGTGACTACGCTCACGCCGTGCTGACCGCGCTGCTCGGCGCGCTGGCGTGGATCGCGGTCGTCAAGTGGCGCTACCGACTCGGCTGGCTGCGCTCACTCGGCGTCAGCGCGGCCGCGTGGGCCGCCGCGGTGGTGGTCCTCGCGGCCCTCGAACTGCTCGGTATCGGCTCGGTCTCGGCGCTCGGCGTGCCGGGTACCTGAATCGCGTTCCCGCTGGCGCTTTCCTCCACCCGCGTTCCGTTCGTGTGACCGTGTCTCCGCTGCCGTTCAAGCGTAGCATGTGGTATTCTGGATAAGCTGACTCGGGTCACACAATCGGCGACTCGAGTCGGTTCGATCTCCCGGCCGATCACGAAATCACCACGTGGGTATACGTATCCGGGCATCGAAGCGGTTCGCATGGTTGCACTCGTCGGATCGCTTGTCGCCTTCGTCGTCGCGCTCCTCGTCGGCGGGCTGGCGATCTTCGCCAGCGCGCGGGTCATCGTCGATGTCGAGGACTACTCGTACGCGACCGTTACCGCGCTCCTCGGTGCGATCGCGTGGGCGCTGACCTCGTGGATTCCGCTGCTCGGCCCGATACTCGCGCTGATCGCGTGGATCTGGGTGATCAACTGGCGGTATCCCGGCGGCTGGGGGACGGCCGCGGCCATCGGGTTCATCGCGTGGCTCGCCGCGCTCGCGATCCTGTTCGTTCTCAACACTGTTCTGAGACTCGGCGTCGGCGCGTTCGGCGTCCCGGGTGCGTAGGTCTGTACTGCCGACGGCGATCGATACTCGGCGTAAATCGGCGCAAATCGGGGTCACGGACTCCCCGGTTGAAGGGCTCGAGTGACCACGCACCGATCGTGATGCAGAGACAAACGCTACTCACGATCGCGATTTCGGTAACGCTTCTCGTCGGTGCGACGGGCGCTGTGACGGCACAGCCAGCTAACGGGCCCCCAGACGAGCTTCCGGACCCGGTCCCGGAATTCGTCTCCGATATCTTGGGGGCCATAACTGACTTCGTCGGGGGCGCGCTCGAGGCCCTCGGTGAGGTCGTTCGCGGACTCACCCCCGGCGGTGATGCCGGCACTCCGAACGGCGATAACAACTAACTCGGAAGTGACATATTCCGATGGAGAATGACCGTATCAAACGGATAGACGACCTGAACCCTCCGTCTCCGAGTTCCGCATGCTTTAACCGATGTGGCAAGAACCACCTCGTATGAACGTTCGCGCCGGCGTGACGGTGGTGATCGTCACGGTGCTTTTGGCCGGGACGGGACCGATCGCGGCCGCAGCCGGAGCGACCCAAAGCGGACAGTCCCAGTCGGAGCCGTTCGCGCTCCAGCAAGACGGGATCGACGCGGACGAGGTCCGAATGGACGTCGCGGTACAGCCCAACGGGACCGCCGAGTGGACCCTCGAGTTCTGGGTGCGCCTCGACGACAACGAAAGCGAGACGGCGTTCGAATCGCTGCGGGCGGACATTCGGGACGACCCCGAAAGCCACACGCAGTCCTTCGCCGATCGGATGAACGACACGATCGGCGCGGCGAGCAACGCGACGGGACGCGAGATGGCCGCCGACGGGTTCAGTGTGAGCACTGATCGCCAGTCGCTCGCGCGCGAATACGGCGTCGTCAGGTACACCTTCGACTGGCACGGGTTCGCCGCGAGCGATGGCGACGAACTCCGGGCCGGCGACGCCCTCGAGGGGCTCTACCTCGACGACGGAACCCGGCTGCTGATCGAGTGGCCGGCCGACTACGAACTGACCTCCGCGACCCCCACCCCGGACGACGAACGCGAGCAGGCGGTGATCTGGCGGGGCGGGGACACCGACTTCGTCTCCGGCGAGCCGCGGGTCGTCGTTACCGCGGACTCGGGACCGAACGCGGCACTGCTCGCGGCCGCCGCAGTCGCCGTGGCCGGCCTCGGCGCGGTCGGCGCGTGGTGGTACCGCAATCGTCGTTCGGCGGCGGATCAAGCGGCCGGCGGGGGCGGGGAGTCGCCCCGTCCGAGTGACGCGTCCGACTCGGCGGCTGCGACGGCCGCGGCGACGANGGCGACGACCGCCGAAGCGGCCGACTCGAGCGCAGCCGGGGCGGCCGACGCGGAACTCCTCACCAACGAAGAGCAGGTCCTCCGGCTCGTCAGAGAGCGCGGCGGCCGCATGAAACAGCAGGCGGTCGTCGACGAACTCGACTGGACCGACGCGAAGACCAGCAAGGTCGTCAGCGGGCTGCGCGAGGACGGCGAACTCGAGTCGTTCCGACTCGGTCGCGAGAACGTGCTATCGCTCCCCGATGAAGACGGCGAAGAGACGGACGGGGCCGACGGTGAAGATGGCGGAGCCTCGTGACGGCCAACCGCTGCTGGCGCGGCTCCGAACGGACGGCGAGCCCGAAACCGAGAAATCCGTCGAAATCGACAGAGGGCAACGGATCGAAAACGGCGTTAAACCGCGTTGACGGTCGGTGTGCCCAAGTCACTGTCCCGAGTGGCTAGCAGCAAGCGGAGACAACAGACACCAATGAACCGAACCACGTCGATCACGCTGGCAGCGATCCTCGTCGTCGCGACGGTCGCGGTCCCCTTCGCCGCGGCGAGCGTCGCCTCGAGCAACGGCGTCCAAGACGAGACCGATGCAGGAGAAGCGAACGAATCGATCAAACCCGGCGAGCGGTTCGCCGCCGCCGTCGGCGTCCAGAACGCCGAACTCGAGGGGAACGTCTCGGAGCGGGCCTTCGGCGTCAGAATCGCGAACGCGGAATCGAACGGGACGAAAGCGGCGATCGTCGCGGAACACCACGAGACCGCCGACGCGCGTCTCGGGGAACTCGAGGACAGACTCGAGACGCTAAACGAGTCCCGTGAGGCCGGCAACCTCAGCGAGGGTCGCTACCGCGCGGAAGTCGCGGAAACCGTCGCTGAGATGCGGTCGATCGAGCAACGAGCCACAACGGCCGAGACGACGGCAGCCGAGTTGCCGCCGGAAGCGCTCGCTGCCAACGATATCGACCTCGAGTCGATCCGAACGCTACGAGAGCGCGCCGGCGAACTCGACGGGCCGGACACCGCGGCGATCGCTCGCTCGATCGCCGGCGACGACGTCGGCCGCTCGAGCGGGAGCGAACCCGGCGTCGGCGGCCCGAGCGACGGCCCCGCCGACGACCGACCCGGTGGTCAAGCGGGCGATAGAAACGGTACCGTTGCCGGACCGAACGGGGAGTAAGCCGCCGTTCTCGAGCGAGGCGTTCGACCGCCAGCAGCACTTTTGTTCGAAATCGGAATCCACCGGGGTCGTCCGCGGGTTTAAGTACGAATCCGCGGCCAGACCGCCCATGATCGACGACGCGATCCGCGTACTCGCGGGCGACTGCACCGTTATCGCCGAGGACGCCGACCGAGAGGAGTACCGCGGCCGGGTAACGACGATCGTCAAACCGGACAACACCGTCCTCATCCACGACAGCGACGGCTACCAGCCCGTCGCGTGGCTCACTCGCGCGGACAGCGTCTCGAGCGAGCGCCACGACGGCTTCACCCTCGTCGCGAAGAAGGACACCCAGACGCTGCGGATCGCCGCCCACGAACAGGAGGGGTTCGCCCACTACCCGTCCTCGGCGGCCGGCACGCCCGTCGGGGAGTGTCCCGACTGCGGCGGCGCGCTCGTGCGCTCGAGCGGCGTCCACTGCGTGGGCTGTGGCGATCGCTACGGCGTGCCGGCGGACGCGACGATCCGCGACGAGCGCTGCGATTGTGACTGCGGGCTCCCGAAGATGCGCGTCGAACGGGGACTCGCCTTCAACGTCTGCCTCGACAGGGGCTGTGAGTCCCTCGACGCCGCGGTCAAGGCGGAGTTCGACCGCGAGTGGGCGTGTCCGGAAGCGGGCTGTGACGGCGACCTCAGAATCCTCCGCCGCGGCGGCCTCATCGCTGGCTGCGAGCACTACCCCGACTGCGACACCGGCTTCGCCGTCCCCGCCGGCGTCGTCGACGGCGAGTGTGGCTGTGGCCTCCCGACCTTCGAAACCGCCAGCGGCGTCCGGTGTCTCGACGCGACCTGCGACCGCGCCCTCGAGGGGCCACTCGAGGCGGAGTCCTCAGCCGACGACTGACCATCGATTCGAGACCGACCGGCCGCCGTACGATAGCCGGCTACCCAACCGCGACAGTGGGTGTGGGAATGAAAGGGGCTTCCAGCCTCGATGAACCCGGACGACGTAAGCACCGCAGCGAGTCCAGGGAGTCGAGGCTGGAAGGGGCTTTCGGGCAGTTCGCGTCAGCAGCGACCGCTCGATAGCGATACGCGGAGCGGGATCGATCCGCAGCCACTTAATCCCGGCCGGCCAACAGCCGGCTATGGCACTCGAGGGGCGGTTCGAGGACGGCGTCGTTCGCGTGGGCAGCGATGCGCGCCAGCGGTATCACGACTCGCGAGGCTACGGCTATCCGCTCGAGGGCAACGAGATCGCCCTCGCACCCGTCGAGGCAGCACACCTGCTTTACCGGGGCGACCTCGAGGCGGTCGTCGACGCCGAGAGCGGCGAACGGCTGGGGTTCCGGGAGTTCGTCGCCCGCGAACCGGGCGAGGATTTCGGCGTTCGATTCCTCGTCTACGCGGATCTGCGATCGCGCGGGTTCTATCTCTCGCCGGCCGCGGAGCCGTGGGTGGCCGATCCGCCGAGCGGCGAGGCCGACTTCGCGGTCTTCCCGCGCGGAAAGGGCCCCGGTGACGGAGAGATCGCCTACGCCCTGCGGATCATCGGCGAACGGACGGACATTCCGGCCAGCGAACTCCGGGAGGGGGTACTGGCGGTCGTCGATGAGGAGAGCGAGATCACCTACTTCGAAGTCGGTCGCCGGGATCCGACCGGGACGTCGACCCCCGACGCGTCACTGCCCGAGGGCTGTGCCGCGGATCTGCTCGCCGACCGGGTCGTCGTCTGGGAGCCCCCGCTCGAGCTCTACGAGCGGACCTTCTACGGCCAGCCGCTGGAGGGGCGAGAGTACGACGAGCCGACGCTGCAGTGTTCCCTGCTCGAGGCGGCCTACCTCGCCGAGCGGGGTGCGATCGATCTCGAGCCAGAGACGGTCCGCGAGCGGGGCCGCGAGGTCGAAGGCGAGCGGTTCGACCGTCGGCTGCTCGTCTACACGGCCCTGCGGGAGCGCGACGTAGTTCCCAAGACGGGGTACAAGTTCGGGGCGGACTTCCGGACCTACGCTGACGTGGACTCCGTCGAGGATCTCGGCCACTCCGAACTGCTCGTACGGGTCCATCCCGCCGATTACGTCTTCGAACCGCGCGATCTGGCGCTCGACGTTCGGCTCGCTCACGGCGTCCGGAAGACGATGGTGTTCGCGCTCGTCGACGACGACGCCGAGGGGGGCGACGGAATCGACTGGTGGTCGCTCGAGCGGCTGACCCCCTGAGTCGAGTCGCGGTCCATCAGCCGTCGGTTCCTCTCCCGCTACCCGCCGCCTACCCGCTCTTCCCCAAATCCACGCCGGCCCGGATCGACGACAGCTCGGGCGAGCGGAATCCTGAAAACCCCGACGGACGAGGGACGCACCATGCAACTCGAGGTGATCGGCGTCGGCGGCGCGGGCTGTCGGATCGCCGACGCGATCCGTGCCGCGGAGCCGACCGACCACTCGTTTCTCACCGATGTCTTCGCGTTCGATACTGACGAGAGCGACCTGAATCGGACCGTCATCCCCGAATCGAACCGGTTTCGATACGGCCCCGACGAGTCGGACGGCGGCCTCGCTGGCTATCTCGAGCGGGGGCGGACTCTCGGCCGGGATCGCGTCGACGACCTCCTCGAGAGCGCAGACCGGGCGACACCGGGAGCGGCCGACGGGGTTCTCGTCGCGGTCGGCCTCGGCGGGGCGACCGGCGGCGGCGCGGCCCCGGCGCTCGTGTCAGCGCTCCAGCAACGGACCGACGCGCCGGTCTACGTTCTGGCGACGCTGCCGGCCGACCGCGAGTTCACCAGGGCAGACCCGTCAGAAAGCGCCCCTCTCGCGGGCGATCCGAACGCTACCACGGATGCGCCACCGCGACCGACCGCGGCGGCGAACGCCGTCGCCACACTCGAGCGGCTCGACGGGGTCGCGAGCGCGATCATCACGTTCGACAACGAGGACTGGCTCAGGCCCGGTGAGACGCTCGCGGACGGTCGCGACCGCTGTAACCGCGAGCTGGCGACGCGAGTCGCAGCCGTCTTCACCGGCGGCGGTTCGGCGGACTCGGTCGCCCAGACGGTCATCGACGCGAGCGACATCCGCCGGATTCTCGGCGACCAATCGTCCGTCGTTGCGCTCGGCTACGGCGACCAGACGGTCGAAACGAACGGCTCGCGGTTCGGTCTCGGGCTCCTGTCGGCGGAGCCGGACATCGAGACGAGCGAGGCGGTCAGCGCCGTCGAGACTGTGGTCCGAAAGGGGATCCGCGGGAAGCTCACCCTCGAGTGTGACCCCGAAACGGCCGAGCGCGGACTGCTGATCGTCGGCGGGCCGCCGGCGTGGCTCAACCGACGGGCGATCGCCGAGGGCCGGCGGACACTCGAGTCGGCCATCGGCGGCTCCGGCATCCTCGGCGGCGACGCGCCACGACCCGACGGCGACCGCGTCTTCGCGGCGGTCGTCCTCGCCGGCATCCGATCGGATCGGCTCGCGGAGTTACGGTCGGCGGCCGACCGGACCGGTCGTGTCGACTAACCAGCTCCGCTGTTGGTCGATCATGAAACCGTCTCGCGGGTCCAGTGACCGAGTTACGCGAACCGCTCGAGGAATCGCTTTCCGAGGACGACCTCCGTCCCCGCCAATCCCACCGAGCAAAACAGCGTGATGTCGTCCACGTGCTGCCGGCCGCAGTCAGGATTCTCGAGGACGGCCGCGAGTTCGACCATCCGTTCGCGGTCCGCACCCGACGCGATGTACGGCCGATCGTAAGCGTCGACCTGCGGGAGCGAGTCGGTCGCGATCGCGTCGGCCCGATCGACCACCTCGAGCGGCAATTCGTGAGCGTCCTGAAATCGCGGGCCGATCGTCGTGACGTGGGTCCCGGGCGTGAGCCAACCGGGATCGAACACGGGGTCCTCGCTGTTCGTCGCACAGACGAGCGCGTCGGCCTCGCTGACGACCGGTTCGGGGTCGTCGACCGCGCGGACTGGCGGCTCGATCTCGGTATCGAGGGTTTCGGCGAATGACTCGCGGCTCTCGCGGGTCGGGCTGTAGACCGTGACCGCGTCAAACGCGCGGGCCGCACAGGCCGCACCGACCTGTGCCCGCGCCTGAAAGCCCGTGCCCAGGACCCCGAGCGTGTCGGCGTCGGAACGAGCGAGCGCGTCGATCGCGACCCCGCCGATGCCGCCCGTTCGAAGGCCACCGATGGCGTGGCCCGCGACGAGCCCCTCGAACGCGCCAGTCGCGGCGTCGAAGACCGCCACTAGTTCCGTGTGGTCGTCGCCGGTGCCGTGGGTCTCGTAGACCCGAAAGCCGGCGGCGTTCGTCGGCCCGGTCGCGGCTCCCGCGGTGAACACGAGATTCCCCTCGCCGGCGTCGACGTGCCAGCGGGGCGGGGCCTCGAGCGTCCCGGCGGCTCGTTCGGTGAACGCGTCGCGAATGGCGGCGACGACCCGCTCGTAGTCGAACTTCGAATAGACGTCGGCGTCAGTGAGGACGGGAAAGTCGGTCACGAATGCCCGATCGGACGGCGGTCCCATAACGGTTCACCAGCGCGGCGAGCCAGCTAGAAGATTTCGCCGACGGCGAAGCCGAAGGCTTTTGCGCGCCGGCGCGCCAAAACGCAGGTGATGACCGGAGACGACCCACTCGAGCAGGAGTCCGGGGAACCGACGACCGGGGAACCGCTGACCGACGGCGGTGAGCGATCCGCCGGATCGCGATCCTCGTCGGAGCTCCGCTCCGACGGTGGAGCTGCAGGCGCTGACGACGTGGCGCTTGACCCCTGGGGATCCTCGAGCGTCTCCGACTACCGGAACCTCTTCGAGGAGTTCGGCATCGAGGAGTTCGACGAGTTGCTCGAGGAGGTACCGAACCCACACTACCTGATGCGCCGCGGCGTGATCTTCGGCCACCGGGACTACCGGCCGGTCGCCGAGGCCTTACAGAACGACGAGCCCGCGGCCGTCCTCTCGGGCTTTATGCCGACCGGCGACCCCCACATCGGGCACAAGCTGGTCTTCGACGAGATCATCTGGCACCAGCGGCAGGGGGCCGACGCCTACGCACTGATCGCCGACCTCGAGGCCAACTCCGCCCGAGGGATGAGTTGGGCGGAGATCGACGAGCACGCCCGCGATTACCTGCTCTCACTGCTCGCGCTCGGCTTCGACCTCGAGGAAGGGACCCTCTACCGACAGTCGACCAACCGCGAGCTACAGGACTTGGCCTTCGAACTCGGCGCTGACGCCAACTTCTCGGAGTTTCAGGCGATCTACGGCTTCGACGGCGAGACCGACGTCTCGCACATGCAGTCGGTCGTCACCCAGATGGCCGACATCCTCTACCCGCAACTCGAGGAGCCGAAGCCGACCGTGATCCCCGTCGGTCCCGATCAAGATCCCCACGTTCGGCTGGCGCGGGACCTCGCCGAGCGGATGCGCTTTTTCAAGGTCAGCGACGCCTACGCCAGCTTCGAACTCGAGCCCGAGGAACGCGCCCTCGTCGCCGAGTTCTACGAACGGCTCGACCCCGCCGACTTCGACGACGATGACCTCCGCTGTGTCCACGTCGCCGAGGCGCTCGAGGAGACGCCGCTGTCGGAGCTCGGGGTCAGCGCCGACACGCTGAGTTCGGTCCTGACGAAGTTAAACGAGGCGGGGATGGAACCGGTCCGGCCGCGGACTCGGTTTTTCGACCGGCGAGCCACCGACGACGCGTTCGACGCGCTGATCGACGCCATCGAGGGCGAGAAGCGCGTCTACGAGAGCCATATCGACGCCTTCGAACTGGATCTCGCCGCGGCCGAGGAGCTCGCCCGCGAGGTCGAAGTCGACAACGGCGGCTACGGTTTCCGGCCGCCCTCGTCGATCTACCACCGCTTCATGACCGGGCTGACCGGCGGCAAGATGTCCTCCTCGATCCCGGCGAGCCACATCTCGCTGCTCGACGACCCCGAAGAGGGCTATGACAAGGTCAAAGCCGCGACCACCGGCGGCCGCGAGACCGCCGAGGAACAGCGCGAGAAAGGCGGGAAAGCCGACGAGTGTCCCGTCTACGAACTGTACGCCTACCTGCTGGCCGGCGACGACGACGAGTTCGCAAAGCGCGTCTACGACGAGTGTGTCGGCGGCGAGCGCCTCTGTGGCGACTGCAAGGAGCAAGCCGCCCAACTCATGAAAGAGTTCCTCGAGGAGCACCAAGAGAAACGCGACGAGGTCGAGGAGTTGCTCGAGGCGGCCGACATCGAACTCGAGTCGCCGCGCCGCCGCTGAGCCGGACCGACTCGAGGCGGCCGACATCGAACTCGAGTCGCCGCACTACCGAACACCGGCGCGGACGCGACGCGACCAGTTCTTTCGACGCCGACTCGAGATGGGTTTTTGCTGTCTGACGTAGATATATAGGGCCGGTTGTGGAACCGTGAGCTATCGATGGCTCGGCCCTCCCGAGACGCGGACCGCGACCTGCTGGTCTCTGCCGACATCCTCGGCGCAGTCGGCGTCACGGCGGCGGACATTCGACGAACTGCGGCCGAGAGCGACGATCTCGAGTCGGCGCTGGCCGAGGCGCTCGCGACGCCGGTCGATCGGACGACGGTACTCCGCCGAACGATCTGCCGGAGCGACCGCGGGATCGACTGTGCGGCCCGCTACTCGCAGGCGGCCCTCGAGCGCGAACTCACCACCGCCTTCGGGGCGATCGGCTGGTCGCTCTCGGTCGCGGGGACGCGGGAGGGGCTGGCACTGACCGCGACCGATCCGCACGGCCGGGGCCGCGAGACCGCGGTTTCGTACCCCGAAACGCCGCTCGCGGGCGATAACTTCCCCGCCGTCCTGTGGACGATCAACGAAACCGTCCTCGCGGCGACCGACGCGCGGTTCGTCCTCCTCTCGTCGGGCGTCGACCGCTGGCGGGCCACGCTGGTCGAAACGAGCGAACTCGAGCGACTGCGGGATCGCTACGGCCCGCGAATCGGCGCGTTCGACCGGCCATTGCTGCCGGAATTTGGGCTCGAGTCGTACGTTCCCGACGCCGATACCGGCGGCGGAACTGCATCACCGCTCGAAGCCACTGCCGACGGCGACCCGTGGCCACCGTGGGCGGTTGAGGGCGGCGCTCGTCGACCGACGGCCCCCGCTCCTGCCGTCGACTCGCTCATCGACGAGGCGGAACCGGGATTGGACCTGGACACAGAGCCGGCCGCCACTCCGGACTCGGAATCGGAGCTGAACTCGCAGTCGACGGCGACCGGCGATTCCAGCGACGCAGCGACTGCCTCACCGGCGGAACCGTCGACGCGAACGGCAACTCCCTCGAGCGAGATCGACGGATACGAAATCCGGGGTACACCCTCGGTTTCGCGGAGTCGAGAGGTCGATTCCGACCCGGCCGACGAGCGCGACTCCGGAACGGCTGCGGCCGGCAGCTCGAGCACGGCCGACAGTTCGAGTCGGGCCGCCGACTCGAGGACGACCGATGGGGCGGAAACCGACGAGTTCGGAACGCTCTCCGGAACCAGTACGACCGCCCGCGTCGGCAACGACTCGTTCGGGACGGATCTCGGCAGTCCGTCCGAAGACGACCGCTACCGCGCGCTCGGCGCGGCACTCGACGCGGGCGGCAACGTCTCCGTCCGCGGGCTGCTCGAGGACGAGGCGTTCCTGCCCGAACTGCCGGCGACCGGGCCCGCCGAGACCCGTATCGAGTTCCCGGACCGGTGTGGCCCCGTGACGGTTCCCGAGACGAGCGCTGCCGCCGAGCAGTCGGGATTCGAGTGGGTCGAGACCGACTCGCTCGAGACGACGCGGGTCTCGGATCGGTAGCGCGGCGGGCGTTAGGTCGAGGGGGCGGCCGACTCGTCTCGAGGAGAGTCGGATCGAGAGAGGACCGGTACCTCGACGGTGACGATCGAGCCGGTCGGCTCGTTCGACTCGAACGTCACGGTCCCGCCGGCGATTTCGGTCCCCCACTTGACCAGCCAGAGCCCGAGCCCACTCCCGTGCTCGAGGGGAGTTTCGGTCCCGCGCTCGAGTGTCAGCCGCTCGTCAGCGTCGATTCCGGGGCCGTGATCCACGACCCGGACCCGGACCCAGTCACCGTCGGTCTCGATTTCGACGTGAACGAGCGGGTTCGGATCGGGGTTGTGCTCGATGCCGTTCTCGACGAGGTTTTCGAACACGGGATCGAGGACACCGGCGACGGCGATTTCCTCCGGAACCGGTTCGCAGTCGATACGAGCCGCCGGATACTCCTTGCGGACTGACTCGATCCCGTCGTCGAGCAGCGACTCGAGGGAGACGGGTTCGATCGACTGCCGACCCTGTTCGAAGATTTCAATGATCTCGCGGGCTTGGTTCGCCAGATCCTCGATTCGGGCGGCGCTGCCCGTGATCTCGTCGGCGGCGTCCCGGCTTTCCTCGCCGGCGAGGAGCTCGGCGTAGCTGCTGATGACGTTCGTTTCGGTCCGGATGTTGTGACGGAAGACCCGGTTCAAGACCTCGTGGCGCTGTTGCTGTCGCACGTGCTCGCTGATATCGTGGAACGTGACGACGTGGCCGATGGTCCGGTCGCGGACGTCGGTGATGGGCGTCACCGTCACGTCGTACAGTCGTTCGCTGTGTGCGCTCCGGAAGGGGCGCTGTGCCGGCACCGAGTCCTCCGTCAGCGCGAGCGAGTCGTCGGGGACGACCGCTCGGAGCGGGTTCCCGAGCGCGTCCTCGGCGCTCGTTCCCAGAATGTCCGCTGCGGTGCCGTTGATATCGACGACGTTGCCGTGCCCGTCGGTGACGACGGCACCGTCGGGCATCCGCTCGAAGAGCAGTCGGCGCGCACGCGGGTTCGGCGACGGGCTCGTCCCGAAGAGCTGAAACCGCGTGAGGGCACCGAGGCACGCGAGCCCGGAGATCGAAAACGCGATCGGGGTCGGGTCGAGTCCCGAGACGGGGATGAGCCCCGCCAGAAAGAGGGCGTTGCTCACCCACGGGGCGAAGATACCCACGAGGAGGGCGGCGCTTTGCCCCCTAAACGGCAGCGAGTTAGTCCTGATCAGTTCGAGCAGCGGAATGGTGCCGAGCACGCCCAGCAGGTACGTGTAGACGGTGATGACCCAGAACCACGGCCCGGGCGTCCGACTGAGCAGGGGGACGCCGTGCTCGTAGACCAGCCGCGAATCGGCATAGAGCAAGGGACTGTCGACGAGCGCGAGCGCGACAGTCACCAGCGGAACGAGCGAGAGGAGCACGACGTATTGTGGCTGCACGTAGCGGTCACGCCCGGTGTACTCGAGCGAGAAGAGCACCCACGCGACCGGGATAACGACGACGCCGATCCACCTGACGTTCGCCCACAGCACTTTCGCGGCGAGGCTCGTGGCCTCGAGATCGAAGACGAGAAAGATCGACCACCAGCACTGGCCGACGAGTAACGCGACGAGCGGCACCGCTCCGGGCTCGGGCCGCTCGCGCCACGCGACGATCGCCGCCGCTGTACCGATCGCGATGGTCGCAAGTAATAGCCCGGACAAGACAGTGAGAGTGAGCACCGATACGTGGACCTGAGTCCCTCCAGTATTAAGCTTGCGGGAAAACTGAAATGACGCTGTTACGTCACTTTACCGCTTCTGTCAGGCGATCAGCACCGCACAGAGAAGCACGACGAAGGCGACGAGATACTCGCACTCGGCGGCCTTGGCCAGCAGTCGGTCGTTTTCGACGCGACCGATCAGCGACGTGATGCCGAGCGAATAGCCGACGCCGGCGAGGAGCGCGAGCCCCGCGACGGGTGTTAGGTAGTCGATATGAACTGCCAGCACGACGAGGCCGGACGTACAGCAATCGATTCCGAGGAGGATCCGACGCGTGCGGTCCACCCCGAAGACGACCGGGATCGTCAGCACGCCGATCGCTCGGTCGCCCTCGACGTCACGGACGTTCGGAATCTCGGTGTTCGTGAACACTCGGAGGAAGAAGTACGCGAAGACGACCGCCGTCGACGGCGTGAGAGCGCCGTCGGCGAAGGCAAGCGGCAGGAACGTCAGCGTCACGGCCCACGCGAGCGCGACCACAATCGTATTGACGAGAAAGAGGTCCTTCAGCCGGTGGACGTACGCGCCGTCGCCCGGTATCCAGTCCGTGGCGTAGCAGATCCAGAGCGTGCCCGGAAGCAGGGTGATCGCGAGGGCGACCGGGCCGCCGAGGGCCGAGAGCGCGACGGCGAGTCCGTACGCGCCCGCCGCCAACACGTAGAGGACGCCGCGGTGTCGTTTGACGAACGCCGCCTGTCCGGGGTTCGAGACCGCGTCGGTTTCGGCGTCCGCGATGCGGTCGTTCGCGTAGACGGCGAAGACGACCAATCCGACGACGATCGCCGCCGGCGTCAACGGCAGGGAGAGCAGCGCCGAGACGATGAGTACCTCGGCCATCGCGATCAGCGAGAGATACGCCGAACTGTACACCAATGCGTTCCGTGCCCGTTCCGTACTCGCGGACATCCGGTCGAGTAGCGATCGGCAAACCGATGCCGTCGAACGGGTTTCAACAGTCAGTGGATTCTTCTTTCGTGTCATAAGGCGTACAACTTACGGCCGGTTGCCGGCCGCGTTGCACGGGATATGTCGCCGGGAGCAAACGATGTAAGTAGGGGACATGACCGTCGAATATACGGAGAGTCGAGCCGTCTCGTCGGACGAGACGGCGGCTCGTCCCGGCGAGGGAAACGGGGACTGAGCGGAATATTTTTGATCGATCGGCGAGAGCGCCATCGTATGGCACCCGAATCCCGTACACGTGCCGGAGTCAGTGGACAGCCAACGCGTCAGCGATCGGGATTCGGGTTCTTTTTCGCCCGGTAACGCCGGGCCGGTGGAGCCGGCGACGGCCGTATCGGCCGCCGCCGGCGAAACCGTCCGCGCACCGTCGTCGCCTCGAGCGACGGCAGCGACCCGAGTCGGAACCGCTAACTGACCGACCCACAGCAATGCAGGTAAGCGAATGCAACTGCCAGCACAACAGGTCGCGGTCGTAGAGGCCGCGACTGCGGACGAGGCAACGTCCGTCGACGCCCTCGCCGCGGCGACCGAGCTCCCGCCCGAGACCGTCACCGGGGCCGTCTTCGAACTCGAGGACGAGGGGCTGCTCGCCGTCAGCGAACGCGTCGACGAAACGGTCGCGCTCACCGAGGAGGGGCGCGAGTACGTCACCGACGGGCTACCCGAGGTCCGGCTCTACGAGGCCGCACTCGAGGCCGGGGCCGACGCCGACCCCGTCTCGATGGGGCAGGTCATCGGTGCGTCGGGGCTCGAGGGCGGCGCGGTCGACATCGCGCTCTCGAACTACGCGCGCAAGGGCTACGGCGCGATCGACAGCGGCGAGATCACCGCCGATCCCGACGCCGATCCGGATGCAGACGCCGAAGCGACCGCGCTCGAGGCGTTGGCCGACGTCGACGACGCGCCGGTCGACAGCGTCGACGTGGACTCGGAAACGCTCGAGTCGCTCGAGCGCCGCGGCCTGCTCGACCGCCGCGAGTCGACGGTCCGCGAGGCGACGCTGACCGAGCGCGCCGTCACGGAACTGATGGCGGGGATCGAGACCGCCGAGACGGTCGGCCAAGTCACTCCGGAACTGCTCACCAGCGGCGAGTGGGAAGACGTCGAGTTCAGCGAGTACAACGTCGAGGCCGACGCCGAGCAGTTCGACGGCGGCAAGGTCCACATCCTGCGCCAGACCTCCGAGCGCGTCAAGGACGTCCTCGTCGGGATGGGCTTTCAGGAGATGGAAGGCCCCCACGTCGACGCGGACTTCTGGATCAACGACTGCCTGTTCATGCCCCAGGACCATCCCGCACGCACGCACTGGGACCGGTTCGCCCTGGAGCAGCCGACCCACATCGACGAGCTGCCGGCAGACCTCGTCGAGCGCGTCGAGCGAGCACACAAGGAAGGCGTCGGCGACGACGGCGAGGGCTATCACTCGCCGTGGGACGAGGACTTCGCACGGGCGCTCGCACTGCGCGGACACACTACCTCGCTGTCGACGCGCTATCTCTCGGGCGAGGAAATCGGCGACCTCGAGCCACCACAGCGCTATTTCAGCGTCGAAAAGGTGTATCGCAACGACACGCTCGACCCGACGCACTTACTCGAGTTCTTCCAGATCGAGGGCTGGGTGATGGCCGAGGACCTCTCGGTGCGCGATCTGATGGGCACTTTCGAGGAGTTCTACGCCCAGTTCGGCATCGAGGACATCCGGTTCAAACCCCACTACAACCCCTACACGGAGCCGAGCTTCGAGCTGTTCGGCACCCACCCGACGACCGGCGAACTCGTCGAGATCGGGAACTCGGGGATCTTCCGCGAGGAGATGCTCGAGCCCCTCGGTGTGGAGTGCGACGTGATGGCGTGGGGGCTCGCCCTCGAGCGACTGCTCATGCTGATGTACGGCTTCGAGGACATTCGAGACATCCACGGGACGCTGTGTGACCTCGAACTGCTGCGCGAGACGGAGGTGACCTACTGATGCCCACGGTCGATATCGACCCCGACGAACTGCGTGACCTGACCGGTCACGACGAGAAGAGCGACGACGAACTGATCGACGACCTGTTCGGCCTCGGCCTCGAGTTCGAGGGCCGCACCGAGGAGGGCGCGTTCGAACTCGAGTTCGCGCCCGACCGGCTCGACCGGCTCTCCGTCGAGGGTGTCGCCCGCTCGATGCGCTACCAGTACGGCGACGCGCGAGGGACCCACGTCCCCTCTCCGAACTCGCCGGAGTGGACCATCGAAGTCGACGACTCGGTCCCCGACGAACGACCCTACGTCACGGGCGCGGTCATCCGCGACGTCGATTTGGACGAGGAGAGCCTCGAGTCGCTCATCCAGCTTCAGGAGAAGCTCCACGCGACGATGGGGCGCAAGCGCGCGAAGGGCGCGATCGGGATTCACGACCTGACGATGCTGAAGGGGACCGCCGCGACGGAGGGCAACCCGACGATTCAGTACGTCGGCGTCGAACCCGACGCGGACCGGTTCGTCCCCCTCGATTCCGACGCGGAGATGACGCCGGCCGACGTGCTCGAGGAGCACCAGACCGGCCAGACCTACGCCGATCTGGTCAGCGAGTACGAGCGGTATCCGGCAATCTACGACAGCCTCGGGCTGTTCTCGTTCCCGCCGGTCATTAACGGCCGCCGGACCGAGGTGTCGACGGACTCGCGGGACCTGTTCGTCGAGATGACGGGCACCGACCAGTGGACGATCGACAAGATGCTGAACATCGTCTGCTACGCGCTGTCGGCCCGTGGCGCGACCATCGAGGAGGTGACAGTCGAGTATCCGGATAGCGAGTCCGCGAACGCGGACTCGAACGGGAGCCGGACGCAGTCCGGCGGACGCGAACTCGTCCGACCCGACCTCTCGATGAAGACGAAGACGGTCGCTCACGGCCGTATCGAGACCATCCTCGGCATCGGGCTCGATCCCGACGAGGTGATCGACCTGGCCGAGCGCTCCGGTCTCGAGGCTACGAAAGAGGAGAACGACGACGGCGACCTCGTCTACGAGGTCACGATCCCGCCCTACCGCGTCGACGTACTCCACCCGTTGGACGTCATCGACGACCTCGGACGGGCCTACGGCTTCAACGACCTCGAGCCCCGCTACCCCGACATCGGGACCGTCGGCGGCCGCCACGAACGCTCCCGACTCGAGCGGTCGGTCCGCGAGCAACTCGTCGGCCTCGGCTTCGAGGACATGCTGAACTTCCACATGATCAGTGAGGGCGAGAACTACGACCGACTCGACATTACGCCCGGCGACGACGCCTACGGAGCCGGCGAGCCGGCGACCATCAAAGAGCCCTACAGCGAGGACTTCACCATGCTGCGGACGTGGGTCACGCCCTCGCTGTTGATGGTCCTCGAGCGGAACACGCACCGCTCGTATCCGCAGAATCTCGCCGAGATCGGCTTCGCCGCTGAGGTCGATGAGCGCGAGAACACCGGCGTCGCAGAGGGCCGCCGCGTCGGTGCCGTCCTGGCCCACCACGAGGCCGGCTACGAGGACGCCAAGGCGCGTCTGCAGGCGCTCGCTCGCAACTTCGACGTCGACCTCGAGACGCCGCCGACCGACCACCCGACCTTCATTTCGGGTCGAACCGCAGCGGTCGTCATCGACGGCGAGGAAGTCGGCGTGATCGGCGAAGTCCACCCGAAGGTACTCGTCGAACACGATCTCGAGGTGCCGGTCTCGGCCTTCGAGTTCGACCTCGAGGCGCTGCGCTAATCGCCAGTAGTTGCGGACAGACGCCGTTTTTCGGGTTCGATTTCGGCTTTTGGTCGCTGTGGTCCAGCGTAGTGTACCGCGAGCGAGTGAAACGAGCGAGCGGGCCGACGACTGACCCGGAGAACGCGGCGCTTCGCGCCGCGTCAAGGCGAGCGGCCAAAGGCCGCGAGCCAGGGGAAGGAGGAGTGCTTTTGATCGAAATTTTACCGAGCGCCGGCGCGCTGTGCGGCAGCTACGCTGCCGTCAGCGCGAAACAAGCGCAGCGTAAAATTTCGTTCTTAGAATTCGTGTTCGACGTCGTCGTCGTCGGCTTTCTGGATGATTATTTTGCCGTCCCGGACTCGGACGAAGACCTCGTCGCCGATATCCATACCCGCGACCTCGAGTTCGTCCTCGTGGAGGTTGAGGTGGACGTTGTGGTAGTTACCGTCGTCGTCTTTCGCACCGCTTGGACTCAGCTTCTTTTTCCGTACCATCGCGGGATTCTATCCCGAACTTCGCCGCAGGATATACTTAAGTGTTTTCGACGCCTCAGCGAATGATCGCGAGTCGAAATCGAGCGACGGAAACGGAGGGGACGATGGCGCGCTCAGGGGAAACGCTACTGTGGGGGAGGTGGTCACGCTATTCACTTAAAGATACCGCCGCAGTCGGTCGATTTGCGGGGATATCTTTATGTCGGATCGTGTGCTGAATTGACACGGAGGCGAAAATCATGGTACGCGAAGACGGGAAACGGAACTTTGCACTGCGCGAATCGGGCGGTGACGAGTCGAGCGTCTTCTCGGGCAACACGCCCCGACAGGCGGCGCTCAAAGCGGCCCGCCGGCTCGAGCCGGGCTCGAGCGAGGAGGATGCCGAACGCGTCGAGTTACAGCTCCGAGAGAAAGGGACCGACAAGGTTCACATCTACGACGGCTGGGCGTGGGAGGAGACGGCTCCCGATGACAAGCCGGACTGGATGCCAAACGAGATCACGGAGGCCAACGTCGCGAAGAAGGGGATCGAACACCTCGAGGAGTGAGTCGGCCGATCGGTAGCTTTCTCCGGCGGCAGTTCGACCGGGAGCGGCGCGTCCGGATCGTCTTAGCGGGGAGTGTCGGTTTTACGATCTAGCTACTACTGCTGGAAATGTGACGTACGGTCGGAATATAATCGGGATAGTACTAGCTGGTTGTGTGCCATCTGTACCCCATAGTTGGATGGGGTCTAATAATCAGGTATATACGATAGTCGCCGGACCACTCGAGTAACGCATGTGGAGAAACATCGAAGGGAAGAGTTCATTGATCGAGAGAACGGGAGTAATGTCGGAAATATCCCAACCGACTGTGCGACAGTTGCTGGGGTCGCGGCCGAGAGCGGACCGTGGTATTACCGACGGCATCGGGGGTGACTAGTCGTGATCAAGATGACCAAGTGGCGGACGCTGGTGCTGGCGACGATCGGGTTTAATTTCTCGTTCCTGATCTGGTTCTCTTTCGCCCCCTTTACCGGGCCGATGGCCGACGAGTTCGGCCTCTCGGTGGCCGAACTCGGCCTGCTGGCCAGCGCGAACATCTGGCTGGCCCCGTTCGGTCGGATTCTGACCGGCTGGCTCTCGGACCGCTGGGGCGCGCCGACGGTGTTCGCGATCGTGTTGGCGTACGTCGGCGTGTTCTCGATCGCGTCGGCGTTCGCGCAGTCGTATACCGTCTTCTTCGTCGAACGGATGATCGTCGCGACGGCGGGGATCACGTTCGTCATCGGCATCCAGCACGTCTCCGAGTGGTTCGAAGAGGGAGAACTGGGGACCGCCGAAGGGATCTACGCCGGCATCGGGAACGCCGGCGCGGCCGGCGGGGCGCTTATCCTCCCGCGCGTGTTCGGCGAGAGCTGGAGCGGCCCCCTCTTCGAGAGCAACTGGCGGGCCGCGTTCTTCTACACCGGAATCGTCTCGCTCCTGCTCGCGATCACCTACTTCGTGCTGGGCGAGGCCGCAAAGAGCGAGGAGAAACGGCAGGCGACCAAGGCGACCGCGAATCTCAAAGACTGGCTCTACACCGCCACCCGCTACGGTACCGTCGTGCTCGCGCTGGCGTACGTGATGAGCTTCGGCCTCGAGCTCTCGATGAACGGCTGGCTCGCGACCTACTACCGCGAAGGGTTCAACACGAACAACCTCGTGCTCGCGAGCACGTTCGCCGCGACGTTCTCCGTCGCGGCCGGCCTGTTGCGACCGATCGGCGGCTACGTCAGCGACCTGCTGGCCCGCAAGGAAAAGAACATTCTGCCGATCTTCACCGGCAGATACCGCGAGCAGTGGACGTTCGTCTCGTTGTGTTTCATCGTCCTCGCGATGGTCGGCATGACGCTGGCCGGCCTGACCGGCGAGGTCATGCTGGCCGTCGGGGCCGGCTTCGTCGTCGGGATGGGCTGTGCGTTCGCCGAGGGCGCGATCTTCGCCCAGGTCCCGGCGATGTTCCCCAACAGTTCGGGGAGCGTCGCCGGCGTCGTCGGCGGCGTCGGCACCGTCGGCGGGATCGTCTACCCGCTCGTCTACGCCGCGCCGCTGATGCCGAGTCTCCACACCGGCTACTCCGTGGTCGCGGCGACGATGGTCCCTATCGTCCTCCTGTGCGCGTGGGTCTTCCAGCCCCACATCGCCGAGCGGGCGACCACCGGCGGCTGGATCGTCTCGAGCGAGAGTCCGTCCGGCGCGCCGACCGACGACTGACGACCGCGACCGATCGCCGCCGCGTCGACCGCCGGTCGATTTACGTCGGAAAACCCGACGGTCTTTTGACCCGTTCCCTGCTATCGTCGGGTAATGACTGCAGTTACGCTCGGACCCGAAGGAACCTACTCCCACAGAGCGGCGAGCGCGATCGCCGACGACGACGAGATCGACTTCCGACAATCGGTCACGGCGATCGTCGACGCTGTCGCGAGCGGCGAGTACGACCGCGGCGTCATCCCGATCGAGAACAGCATCGAGGGCAGCGTCACCGAGAGCCTCGACGCGGTCGCCGACTACGAGGTCGCCGTCGTCCGGGAAATCGTCACCCCGATCAGACACGCCTTGCTCGCACAGGGGCCGGAGTTCGACACCGTCGCCAGCCACTCGCAGGCGCTGGCCCAGTGTCGGTCCTACCTCGACCGCGAGCACCCCGGAGCGACCTTGGAGGCCGTCGCGAGCACGGCACAGGGTGTCGAGTTCGCCCGCGACGATCCCTCGGTCGCGGGGATCGGCCACCCGGCGAACGCGAGCGGCGACCTCAAGGTGTTAGCCGAGGACATTCAGGATCAGGACTCGAACGCAACGCGCTTTTTCGCGCTCGCGCCCGCCGACGAGCGCTCGACCGGCGGTGGGAAGACCTCGCTCGTGGTCTACCCGAACGCGAACTACCCCGGCCTGCTGCTCGAGTTGCTCGAGCCCTTCGCGGACCGGGACATCAATCTGACCCGCGTCGAGTCGCGGCCGAGCGGCCAGCGGCTGGGCGATTACGTCTTCCACATCGACTTCGAGGCCGGTCTCTACGAGTCGCGGACCGCCGACGCGATCGCGGACCTCGAGGCCCTCGCGGAGAACGGCTGGGTCCGGCGGCTCGGCTCATACGATACCGAGCACGTCGTCGAATAGGAGCCGGTACTCGAAGCAAAACGGCGATCAGTCGGCCGTCGCGGCGTTCTCGCGGCCGACCCACGTGCGGATGCGGTCGGCGTACGTCGCCGCGCCGAGCCCCGCGACGAACGAGAGGAAACTCGGGACGAGGATCCAGAGGAGGTCGGGGTGTGCCGAACCGGTGTGAAGGACAGTGTCGATCATACTGAAGGAGACCGCCACGAGAGATATAAGCGAACCGAACTTGGCAGCACTCTCCGTTACCGACTCAAATAATTCGGCAGGACGGGTCGGCTGTCACGGCGTCGAAGTCCGGGTGCGAGAATCGAACTACGCGTCTCAGCCGCACAGGCTGAAGGATAGGCCACTACCCCAACCCGGACACGAGCACGCTGCACTCACGACTACGACGACCGATGTATAATAAGCTCGGAGGGTCCTCACGAGCTGTAGATCACGAAGAAGTACTTGAGGCACGAGCGGGACAGCCCACGCCGATCGGTGGCCAGGGGAGAGACGAGGCTCCCGACCGAAACTCGTTTTTCCTCGTCTCCCGGTACCACGAGTATGGTACTCACTGCGGGCGACGACGCGCCGACCGTGACCGCGCCGAATCAGGACGGCGACACCGTCAGCCCCGCTTTCGAGGAGCCGACGGTCGTCTACTTCTATCCGCGAGACGACACGCCCGGCTGTACGATCGAGGCGAACCAGTTCCAGCGTGAGCGCGAGACGTATCGCGACGCCGGCGTCGATATCTACGGCGTCTCGACGGACGATGTCGACTCCCACCGGTCGTTCTGTGACTCGGAAGGCCTCAAGTTTGACTTGCTCGCGGACTCCGACGGGGAGATTGCCGAGGCCTTCGACGTCGACCTGCGAGACGGCGCGACCGCGCGAACGACGTTCCTACTGGCCGACGGCAAAGTCGAGGCCGTCTACGAGGGCGTCGATCCGGACGGCCACGCACGCGAAGTCCTGCTCGATGCGGTCGACGACGGCCTCGTAACCCTCCCCGAGTAGTCGCCTTCTGTCGCCGCGGTGCGGGCAGAATTTATCCCCGTCGGGCACCTACGGACGGGTATGCGACGCAATCCGTTCGACAACATAGAGGAAATGCTCGACCGCGTCAGCCGTCAGGTCGAGGAGGGAATGACCGCCGGTGGCCTGCAGGTCCCCGGGTCGGTCCCGGTCGACGTCGCCGACACGGACGAGGAATACATCGTCACGGCCGACCTGCCCGGCTATGAGACCGACGACATCGACCTGACGCTGTCGAACGGCACGCTTCGCCTCGAGGCCGACCGGATCGACGCGGACGACTACGCCGAGGGGCGCTATATTCGGCGCGAGCGGACCGAAACGTCGGCGAGCAGGCGGATCCGCCTGCCGGAGCCGGTCGATGAGGAGGGAGTGGCCGCCGGCTTCGAGAACGGCGTGCTGACGGTGCGGCTGCCGAAGGTATCCGGCGACGACGAGTCGCGACAGATCGACATCGAGTAGCGAACGCCGCCTCGAGGCTCCACATTTTTCACGAAAACGCCGATGCGGCCGTTCACGCGGTCGCAGCGTCTCACCGTCATCACAACGGGTTCGACAATCACAGTGAGCGGACGGTTCCGGGCAGTTATTATGTCCCGATGACAATTCGTCGGGCATGGTTCAACTGATCGCAGTCGCCGTCGCTGGGGTCTTTCTCCTGTTCGGGGGAATCATCCTGTCTCGAGCCGGCGAACTCGGCGGTCGCCGGGAGACGATCGACGAACTCGCGTCGGCGGGCGACGAACGGGTCGAACCGGGCGGCGAAGCGACCCTCAGCGGTCCGGTACACGTCCGTGAACCGGCGTCGCCGAGACGAACCGGTCCCGAGCCGAGCGAGGGCGGTTCGCCCGCTATCTGGGCGTGGCGGGTCCGTCAGAAGGAGAATGCGGGCAACGGGACCCGGTGGAAAACCGCCGACGCCGAACTGGCGGTCGGCGAGTTCGCCGTCGACCACAGTTGGGATCGCGTCCGCGTCGACGCGACGACGCTGGCGGTTCAGGAAGGCGATGACCCCTTCGATTCGCCGGGGCTGTTTCTCGGCGAACCCGAGACCGAATCCTATCTCGGCGACCTCGGCCCGGTCAATCGCTTCCTCGAGCGAACGGGACTGGCCGGCGAGGACGGCGTCGTCAGCGATCTCGAGTTTACCGTCAGCGTCGGCGGGGAGACTACCATGCCGGACAAGTATCAGGCCACCGTCGTCCGCGAGGGCGACGAACTCGTCGTTCGAGGTGAACTGACCGAGACGCCCGATGGATACGTCCTGCGAGGGACCGACGAGACGCCGCTCGTGATCGCGGCCGGGAGCCTCGAGGACCAGCGAGAACAGGTCCGCTCGTCGGTCCGACTCCGGAAGGCAGCGGGCGGGCTCCTCGTCTCCCTCGGGCTGGTCGTCGCGGTTCTCGGCGTCCTCTGAGTTCGGCCCAATTTTTGCTCCGTCTCAGTACCAGGCACCACCCGAGGAGACGTTGATGTCCTGCCCCGTGACGTGTCGCGACTCCGTACTCGCGAGGTGGACGGCCAACTCGGCCACCTCCTCGGGCGGGACGAGGTCGTCGATCATGAGGCTCTCGAGGACCTCGCCTTCGACGGCCTCGACGGGGACGCCCGCCTCCTCGGCTTGGCGCTCGAGGACGCCACGAATCCGATCGCCCTCGACCGGGCCGGGACAGATCGCGTTAACGGTCACGCTGTCGTCGCCGAACTCGGCGGCCAGCGCCCGTGTCAGTCCGATCACGCCCATCTTCGAGGCGGCGTAGGGCGTCCGGTTGGCGTATGGCCGCTTGCCGCCGATCGAGGAGATGTTAATGATACTGCCCCGCTCCGACTCACGCAGGTGCGGTGCCGCGGCCCGCGTCACCCGGGCGACGCCGACGACGTTGACATCCAGCGTCTCGAGCCACTCGCCGTCGGTCGTTTCCTCGATCGGTGCGGTCGGGCCGGCGATCCCCGCGTTGTTCACGAGACAATCCAGTCCGCCGAATGTCTCGACCGTCTCGTCGATGGCGTCGTTGACCGAGTCGGCATCGGTCACGTCGGTCTCGACAGCCAGCGTCCGATTCGGTGCGTCGATCTCGTCCGCGGTTTCGTGGATACCATCGCTCCGGGCCGCGAGGACGACGTTCGCGCCCGCGTCGGCGAACGCGACGGCGATCTCGCGGCCGAGTCCCTGACTCGCTCCCGTGACGAAGACCGTGGAATCTGCTACCATGGGTCGAGCATTGACGAGACGAGGATAAAACGTTCCGCCCACGCGCCGCTGCGGTCGCCTACGACTCGAGTCGTGTGTCGATCGATTCGACGGCTGCATCGACGGCTTTCGAAAGGCCATCGGGGCGGTCGCCACCCCGTTTCGGCGGTTCGAGGGGAAGTTCGACGGGGTAGTACGCGAACCGCTCGACTGCCCGGGCCGCGATTTGGCCGACGAACTCGGCGTTTGCCCGCTTCGAGGAAACGCCGCCCGAAGCGAGGTCGTAGTACTCGGTAAAGCAGTGACAGACGGTGACCGACTCGTACTCGTCAAGCAGCCCCGCCTCGAGGTGACGAAACAGCTTCGCCGCGTTGTCGGCGGGGTCGGCCCGCCGCCACTCGAGTTCGATGAGTACCAGCCGGGAGTCGCCGATCCCCGCGACATCGACCGGCGTCCCGGCGAGCCGGTGTTCGACGCGCCACTCGAGGCCGGGGCGGTGCTCGGCGAGTGCGTCGCGGAGGCGGTCTTGGGTCTCGCGTGCGAGTTCGCCCACGAGCTCGAGCTGGGAGCGGGTCACCGTAAGCGTTGTTCTCGAGAGACCGGCGCTGGAGCCGTCGACGGCCCGGTGGGCCGCGGTATGGAAAGGTATAGGGCGGGACGTCGCCCTAGAGGTATATAAGCAAATGAGCGACGCGGGATACGACCACGCGACGGTCGAACGGCGCTGGCAAGAGGCGTGGGACGAGGCGGACGTCTATCGGACGCCCGACGACGTCGAGGATCCGACGTACGTCCTCGGGATGTACCCGTACCCCTCGGGCAAACTCCACATGGGCCACGTCCGCAACTACACTATTACGGACGCATACGCCCGCTACCGGCGCATGCGCGGCGACGACGTCCTCCACCCGATGGGGTGGGACGCGTTCGGCCTCCCCGCGGAGAACGCGGCCAAAGAGCGCGATACGAACCCGCGGGACTGGACCATCGACTGCATCGAGACGATGACCGGCCAGATGGAGTCGATGGGCTTTGGCTACGACTGGGACCGGGAAATCACCACCTGCACGCCCGACTACTACCAGTGGAACCAGTGGCTCTTCTCCCGGTTCCACGAGGAAGGACTGGTCGAGCGCCGCGACGCCGAAGTCAACTGGTGTCCCCACTGCGAGACCGTCCTCGCCGACGAGCAAGTCGAGGGCGAGGCCGAACTCTGCTGGCGCTGTGACACCCCCGTCGAACAGCGCGAACTCGAGCAGTGGTTCCTGAAGATCACCGAGTACGCGGACGAGTTGCTCGAGGATATCGACGACTTGGAGGGGTGGCCCAACTCGGTGCGCCAGATGCAGCGCAACTGGATCGGCCGACAGGAGGGGACGGAACTCGAGTTCGGTATAGAGGGATACGGGGACGTTGAGGCCTTCACCACCCGCGTCGACACCATCCACGGCGCGACCTTCTTCGCGCTCGCACCCGACCACCCGATCAGCGAGGAGTTAGCGGAAGACAACGCCGACGTTCGGCGCTTCATCGAGGAGGAAGCCGACCCCGACGGGGACGAGCCAAACGGCGTCGAGACGGGACTGACCGCGACGAATCCCGTCACCGGCGACGAGATCCCGGTCTACGTCGCGGACTTCGTCCTCTCGGACGTCGGGACCGGCGCGCTGATGGCCGTTCCCGGCCACGACGAGCGCGACCACGCCTTCGCCGAGAAACACGACATCGACATCGTCCCCGTCATCGCTCCCGAACCCGAGGGCGACGAGGAGCCGACCGCACCCGACGTGGCGGAAGGCGCCTACACCGAGGACGGCGTCCTGATCAACGCCGGCGAGTACGACGGCCTCGACAGCGAGACCGCCCGCGAGCGCCTGACCGAGGATATCGACAGCGCCGAGTGGACCGAGCAGTACCAACTGCGCGACTGGGGGATCTCCCGCCAGCGCTACTGGGGCACGCCGATTCCGGTGATCCACTGCGACGACTGCGGTCCCGTGATGGTGCCCGAGGAAGACCTGCCCGTCGAACTGCCGGAGTTCATCAACACCACCGGGAACCCGCTGGACGCCGCCGAGGAGTGGAAACAGACGACCTGTCCGGACTGCGGCGGCGATGCGACCCGCGAGACGGACACGATGGACACCTTCGTCGACTCCTCGTGGTACTTCCTGCGGTACGTCTCGCCCGGACTGGACGAGGCCCCGTTCGATCTCGAGCAGGCAAACGACTGGATGCCGGTCGACCAGTACGTCGGCGGCATCGAACACGCCGTAATGCACCTGCTGTACTCCCGCTTTTTCACGAAGGTCCTGGCGGACCACGAGGGACTCGAGCACCGCGAGCCGTTCACGAACCTGCTCGCACAGGGGATGGTCCAACTCGAGGGCGAGAAGATGTCGAAGTCGAAGGGCAACGTGGTCTCGCCCCAGCGGATCGTCGAGGAGTACGGGGCCGACACCGCGCGGCTGTTCATGATGCAGGCCGCCCAGCCAGAGCGGGACTTCGACTGGAGCGAGGAAGGGGTCAAGTCGACCTACGCCTTCCTCGATCGGCTGAAGGGGATGGTCGAGACGTACGTCGCCGACGAACCGGACGGCGACGACGACGCGATCGCGAGCTACGTCGACGCGGAGATCGACGCGACGGTCGCCATCGCCAGCGACGAGTACGACGACCTGACGTTCAACAAGGCGCTGCGCGAGACCCAGGATCTCGTTCGAACGCTCCGGCAGTACGCGGAGTACACCGAACCCCACGCCGAGACCTACGAGCGCGGGCTGTCGGCCGTCGTTCGGCTGCTCTCGCCAGTCGCACCGCACCTCACCGAAGAGCTCTACGAGACGCTCGGCAACGACGGGTTCGTCGCCGAGGCCGCGTGGCCGACCGCCGAGGTCGACCGCGACTACGTCGCCAAGCGCCGCCAGCTGGTCGAGAACACCCGCGAGGACATCCGCGACATCGTCGAGGTCGCCGGCATCGAGGATCCGACCGCGATCGATGTCGTCATCGCCCCCGACTGGAAGTACGACGCCCTCGAGATCGCGATCGAGAGCGACGCCGACAACCTGATTGGCGAACTCATGCAGAACTCCGAGATCCGCGAACAGGGCGACGCGGCCGCCGATTACGGACAGGACCTGCAGGCCGAGCGAGAAGCGCTCTCGATGACCCTCGAGCCCGCGGCCGAACACGCGGCCCTCGAGTCCGCCGCGTGGCTGATCGAACGCGAGTTCGACGCGCCGGTCCGTGTCGTCCGAGCCGACGAGGCGGCCGACGACGTGCTCGCGAACGCCGAACCCGGCCGGCCGGCGATCGAGATCGACGACTGATCGCGGCGTCACCCTCGAGAAGACCGACGAGTCCGCGGTCGACCCGGCCGACTGACGGGCCGATTGAACCGCCATCGGATCTGACAGCAGACTATCTATTTTATACGCCGGCTCGTCGTAGGGTCGCTGGCAACTGTTGGTCGAGGATGAACGCACAACGCACGGATCCCTTTCGATGGTCGTTCGCGGACGGGTCGTCGCCGAAAGCACCGCACGTCGCCTCGATGACGTGGCGGGACGGGTTGTTCGTCCACTGGCCGGTCGATCCCGACGAGCTCCGGCCCCACGTTCCCGGCGAGGTGACACTCGAGACGCGAGACGGGCACGCGTGGCTGAGCGTGCTCCCGTTCGTGCTCACGAACGTCGGGTTCCGAGGGACGCCGTCGATCACCCGGCTTGCCTTCTCCGAACTCAACGTTCGAACCTACGTGCGGTATCGCGGCGATCCCGGCCTGTTTTTCTTCAGCATCGACATCGGGAACTCGTTCGTCGCGGCGACCCTGGGTCGAACGACCCGACTGCCGATCTACCGCGCGAAGATGCGCGTCGGGGCCACCGATGAAAACCACGTCGCCTTCGAAAGCGAGCGCCGATCGAGTGAGTCAGCGGGCGATACCACCGCCCGATTCGCCGCGACCTATCGTCCGGACGGCCCAGTCGTTACTGCCGAGTCGGACACGCTCGCACACTGGCTCACCGCGCGTCGCCGGTTCTATGCACCGGAAGCGAACGGAATCCTCACCGGCGAGATCGCCCACGACCCGTGGCCGCTCCAGCCGGCCGAAGTGGCGATCCACGAGAACACGATGTTCGACGCCAACCGCCTGCCGACGCCGACCGGCGATCCAGTCGCCCACTACGCCGACGAGCTGTCGATGACGGGCTCGATTCCGCGCCGGATCGAGACGTGATCGAGCCCGGCGACGGCAGCTGACTCGCCTCGAGAACGGTGGACTCGGCCGGGTACCGGGGCGCTGCCGACGGTTTCCTGTCGGAACAGAGTCGTCGTCCGTTCGGACACGCACATCGTTACGCTTGTTAACTACAATATGAGACAATAATTTACGCATAGTAGCAATGTCTACGACACACTCAGGAGCGGCCGGGAACGAACGGAATCCGTTCGTCTACGTCGTCGCGGCGTTGGCCGCGCTCAACGGGTTGCTGTTCGGGTTCGACACCGGGGTCATCTCCGGTGCGATGTTGTACATCCGAAACGCGTTCGAACTGACGACGGTGTTCGGCGTGTCGATGAGCGCCTCGTTCGTCGAGGGGATCGTCGTCAGCGGCGCGATGATCGGTGCGATCATCGGCGCGGCCCTCGGCGGTCGGCTCGCCGATCGGCTCGGGCGGCGACGGCTCATCCTCGTCGGTGCCGTCATCTTCTTCGTCGGGTCGTTCATCATGGCGATCGCCCCGACCGTCGAGGTCCTGATCGTCGGCCGGATCGTCGACGGGATCGGCGTGGGCTTCGCGTCGGTCGTCGGGCCGCTGTACATCTCCGAGATCTCGCCGCCCGAGATCCGCGGCTCGCTGGTCTCGCTGAACCAACTGACGATTACCAGCGGGATCCTCATCGCGTATCTCATCAACTACGCGTTCTCCAGCGCCAGCCTGTGGCGCTGGCTCGGCCTCGGAACCGTCCCCGGTGAGGTGTTCGCGAGCGGCGGCGGGTGGCGCTGGATGCTCGGCCTCGGGATGGTCCCAGCGGCCGTCTTGTTCCTCGGCATGCTGTTCATGCCCGAGAGTCCCCGCTGGCTCTACGAACACGGGCGCGAATCGGACGCCCGCGAGGTGCTGACGACCACCCGCGTCGAGAGCCAGGTAGAAGACGAACTCCGGGAGATCAAGGAAACGATCCGAACCGAGTCCGGAACGCTACAGGACCTGTTCGAGCCGTGGGTGCGACCGATGTTGATCGTCGGCGTCGGGCTGGCGGCGTTCCAGCAGGTCACCGGCATCAACACGGTCATGTACTACGCACCGACGATCCTCGAGTCGACCGGCTTCGCCGACACTGCCTCGATTCTCGCGACCGTCGGAATCGGTGCCGTCAACGTCGTCATGACCGTCGTCGCGGTGGTGCTGATGGACCGCTCCGGCCGCCGGCCGCTGTTACTGACC
>NZ_AOID01000042.1 GCF_000337195.1 Natrinema versiforme JCM 10478
TTCTGGCTGATGATCTCCGAGATCTACCCGATGGAGGTCCGCGGGACGGCGATGGGCGTCGTCACCGTCGTCAACTGGGCCGGCAACCTGATCGTCTCGCTGACCTTCCTCCGGCTGATCGACGGCATCGGGCAGACGGGCACGTTCTGGCTCTACGGCGTGCTCTCGCTGCTCGCGCTCGTCTTCTGTTACCGGCTCGTCCCCGAAACCAAAGGGCGGTCGCTCGAGGAGATCGAAGCCGACCTCCGCGAGACGGCGTTCGGCAGCGACACCGTCGACCGGTCTCACGCCGTCGAGACGGACGACTAGCGGTCGAACAATACTGATTTTCGCATTCTTGAGAAACGGTACTCGAGATTCGGTGCCGGTCACAGCTCGGACGACCCCTTACTGGTCGGTATCGATCATCCCGAAGTCGTAGCCGGAATCGGTCTCGCGAGCATTTTCGTAGACCACGCGAGCGGCTGCAACGTCCTGAATGGCGAGTCCAGTAGAATCGAAGACGGTGACACCCGTCTCCGCGGTTCGACCCGCTTTCGCACCGACGACGAGTTCGCCGATCTCGCCGTGGATGTCCGCGTCGGTCAGGACTCCCTCGCCGTAGGGGACGTTGATCTCGCCGGAGTGGGTACACTGCTCGTGGTCGTCGATCACGATCCGCGCCGCGCCCAGTAGCTCGTCGCTCAACTCGTGTTTCCCCTCGGCGTCGGCCCCGATGGCGTTGATATGGGTCTGGTCGCCGACGTCCTCGAGTCCCACGATCGGGTCCTCGACCGGCGTCACGGTCGAAAGCACGTCACAGTGGCCGGCTTCCGAAATCGAGCCGCCGCGAACGTCGAAGCGGTCCTCGTAGGTTTCGACGAACCGCTCGACCCGCTCGTCGTCCGGGTCCGAGACGACGACCTCCTCGATCGGTCGGACCTCGCTGATCGCCTCGAGTTGGGTGTAGGACTGGACGCCAGCTCCGACGAGTCCGAGACTCGAGGCGTCCTCGACGGCCAGATAGTCGGTGGCGACGGCCGCTGCGGCACCGGTCCGTTTCATCGTGAGCGTCGTCCCGTCCATGATGGCAAGCGGGAACGCGGTCTCAGGATCGGAGTAGATCATCGTCCCCAGTACGGTCGGCAGCCCGTGGTCCGCGGGGTTGTCGGGGTGGACGTTGACCCACTTCAGCCCGGCGGCGTCCCAGTCGCCCGTATCGAGGTACGCCGGCATCGACCGGAAGTCGCCGTTGTACTGCGGGAGATCGATGTACGATTTCGCGGGCATCTGGGTGGTCCCGCGCTCGAAGGCACCGAAGGCCTGCTCGACGGCGTCGATGACGGCCGCGAGTGCAGCGTGCTCGTCGACATCGTCGCTGTCCAGTAGAAGCGTGTTCATACCCGCGAATATTGCGGGCTCGCACTTAGTTCGTCGTGAATCGACGGCAGCGTGGGATGCGGGAACGCCCGGTACATGCGACGCTATCACTACTCACGGGAACGCGAGAACAATCACAGATCATATACTTGTCACTGACTCGAGGAAACTCAAATCGGCGACAAAACGGCAAAGATGGGCCGACTCGAAACGGCGGAGACGGTAGCTTGAGCGGTGATGGACGACGACTCCCACCGCGAGGGCCGCAGGCCCGAGCGGGCCGACGACCGATGTGGAGGCCCCGACGGGGCCGAAACGGAGGGAGGAGTGCTTTTAATCGAATTTTTGCCGAGGGCCAGCTTGCTGGCCCGTGGTTCGAAAGGCGCGAAGCGCCTTTCGTCATCACGAGAGAGCTTCGCTCTCTCGAACGACAGAGCAAAACTTCGTTTTACATCATGCCGCCCATGCCGCCGCCCATACCGCCCATGCCGCCGCCCATGCCACCGCCGCCCGGCGGCATCTCTTCGTCATCGTCGTCGTGGGAGACCGCGAGGTCGCCCGCGGCGATGACGTCGTCGATGCGAAGCAGCATGACGGCCGCCTCGGTGGCGGACTCGATGGCTTGGGTCTTCACGCGAAGTGGCTCGTAGACGCCCTCGGCGTCCATGTCGATGGTGTCGCCGGTGTAGGCGTCGAGGCCGGCACCCGTGTCGCCGCCGTCGTGGGCGCTACGGAGTTCGACCAGCGAGTCGATGGGATCGAGACCCGCGTTCTCGGCCAGCGTGCGCGGGATGACCTCGAGCGCATCGGCGAAGGCTTCGACGGCGAGTTGCTCGCGGCCGCCGACGGAGTCGGCGTAGTCACGCAGTGCGAGCGAGAGGTCGATCTCGGGCGCGCCGCCGCCGGCGAGCACCTTGCCGTCCTCGATGGTCGTGCGGACGACGCCCAGCGAGTCCTCGACGGCGCGGTCGATCTCGTCGATGACGTGCTCGGTGCCACCGCGGAGGATCAGGGTGACGGCCTGTGCGTCGTCGACGTCCTCGACGAAGATGCGCTGGTCGCCAGCGATCTCCTTCTGGGCGACGCTGCCGGCGACGCCGAGGTCCTCGGCGGTCAGGTCGTCGACGCTCGAGACCGGCGTTGCGCCGGTTGCGCGTGCGAGCTGACCCTGGTCGCTGGACTTGACGCGGCGGACGGCGATGATGCCCTCCTGTGCGAGGTAGTGCTGGGCCATGTCGTCGATGCCGCCGTCGACGAAGACGACGTCAGCGCCGGCGTCGGCGATCTGCTCGGCCATCTCTCGCAGCTGGGCCTCTTCCTGCTCGAGGAACTGCTCGAGCTGGTCGGGGTCGGTGACGTTGACCTCGGCGTCGATCTCGGTCTCCTTGATCTCGAGGTCGCCGCCGATGATCGCGACGTTGGCGTCCTCGGCGAAGTACGGCATGTTCTCGGAGACGCGCTCCTTGTCGACGATGACGCCCTCGACGAGCTCGGAGTTCTCGATGGAGCCGCCGACGACCTTCTCGACTTTGATGTTGTCCGTGTCGACGCCGTTCTCGTCGGAGACCGCGCGAACGGCCTCGACGATGAGCTCGGAGAGGAGATCCTTGGCGTTTTCCGCGCCCTTGCCGGTCATCGCCGTCGCGGCGATCTGCTCGAGGATCTCGGTGTCGTCCTCGTCGACGTCGATGGCGATCTCCTCTAAGGCCTCGGTGGCCTCTTCGGCGGCCTCTCGGTATCCCTGTGCGAGGGTGGTCGCGTGGATGTCCTGGTCCAGCAGGTTCTCCGCCTGGCTGAGGAGTTCGCCGGCGATGACGACGGCACTGGTGGTACCGTCACCGACTTCCTCTTCCTGGGTTTCGGCGACTTCGACGATCATGTCGGCCGCGGGATGGTCGATCTCCATCTCCGAGAGCAGGGTGACACCGTCGTTGGTGACGATGACGTTGCCCGACGAGTCGACGAGCATCTTGTCCATCCCCTTCGGGCCGAGGGTCGTCCGAACCGATTCGGCGACCGCCTTCCCGGCCTGCACGTTCATCGACTGCGCGTCCTCCCCGGAGGTACGCTGGCTGTCCTCCGAGAGTACGATAAGGGGCTGGTTGCCCATCTGCTGTTGAGCCATAGTCACTCGAGTGATTGTTTGCTATTCTATATAAGCCTTACCCTATCGAATAGGTAGGGGCCCTAGAGGTGGCCCCTGTCGTGCGTTTTCGAACCGATGGCTGTTCGGGTATTTATACTTGCACTGCGTGAGAACCACCGCACAGATGACGTGTCCGGAGGGATTCGAACGGGTTCAGCTATCGGTCGAAAAGCGGTTCACACAGCGACTCGTCTGAGCGCGGGAGAAGACAGTCGACGGAGCGACGAAATCGAGACGAACGGACGGGATCAGGACTGGCCGCCGGGGAACCGGTGGTACTCCATTCCCTTGTGTTTCATCTCGTTGTGCTTCTCCTCGAGGAAGGAGTAGACCGCGCCGTGGGGCGCGCCGTCGAGTAACATTTCGGCGGCGCTCCGGACGACGTCGACCTCCTGTGGTGCGCCGATGACGCCGAGCGTCGAGCCGTAGATGACGACATCGGCACCGGTCAGTTCCTCCATCAGTTCCCGGGTCCGGCCGCCCTCGCCGATGAGCCGGCCCTTCTTACGTTTCATGTCGGTCTTGTTGCGCGAGGCGGCGTCGATGTCGACCACGTCGAACAACATCATGTCGTTCTCGAGCAGTCGCAGGGCATCCTCCGGTGCGAAGCCGCGGCCGATTGCGCGGACGATCTCGGGGCCTTTGAGGCCGAGCACGGGATCGCCGACGGTTTCGACGGCGACGGAGCCGTTCTCCGAGTCGATGTCGAGTCGCACTTCGGCTTCCGCCTCGATCTCGCGCATCGTCTCGCCTCCTTCACCGATGAGAACGCCGATGCGGTCCTGCGGAATCTTCACGTGCTGCATACAGTCCGCTACTGGCTGGGCGAGGTTAAGCGCTTGGTCCGCGAGTACCGGGTGCGTCGTGGCACCGATACGCGCGATCGACTCGAGGCGCGGCGCGGTCGAAGCCCGCTACTCGCTGACCGAGCGGAACCGCACCGACTCCGAGCGGGTGTCGACGATCGCGACCGTCCGATCCGCCTCGGACGCCAGCACGTGCGCGCCGGGGTTGAGTACCGTCGTCCGCCCGTCCTCCGACAGTTCGCGCTCGTGGTGGTGGCCGTAACAGACGAAATCGTAGCCATCGCCGGCCGCGATCGCTGCGACCTCCGCCGTACTCTCGCCGTGGAGAACTGCAAAGGAGAGCCCGTCGAACTCGAGGTCGGCGAAGCGGCCGTGGAGTCGGCTCTCGTCGCCGAGCCGGTCGAACGCCGCCTGGATGTTCGCGACGTCGCCGTCGTTGTTCCCGAGGACGCCATGGAGTTCGAACGCCTCGAAGTAATCGATCATCAGGGGTGCGACGAAGTCGCCGCAGTGAACGACGATCTCGACGCCTTCATCGGCGAAGACCTCGGTCGCCCGTTCGATGGCTTCGACGTTGTCATGAGTGTCGGAGATGATGCCGATGTTCATACGCGTTCGCGCGGGAGCGATCCACTAAGGCGTTCGGGGAACGCTGATTCGGGAATCACTGCACGATCGAACGGCTATCGATCGAGTCCCGTCGGCACGCCGGCCCGCTCGAGTGCACGCCGTTGCTCTCCGTCGGTCAGCCGGAAGGGGTCGAGTTCGGCCTCGAGCGATCCCAGTTCCGCGCGTCGGCGCTGATGCTCATCGAGAAACTCTGTAATCCGCTCAATCGCGAGTTCCTTCAACTCCCCGCTGAGCAGATCGCCAGACCGGTAGTCGGCCGCGATGCGTTCGAGTTCGGCGTCGTCGGATTCGAAGAAGTATCGGAGGTACTGGAAGGGAACATCGACGGTCGGGTCACCGCCCTTCTTCCGGTGTTCCTCGATAGTTGCCCGACCGCCGGTGTAGGCGTGGGTCCGGATCGTCTCGGCGACCGTTTCGGGATCGGCAGTGAGTTCGATCGAGGGCGCATCGCCGGAGGAACTCATTTTGCCCGGTCCGTCGAGACTCGGGAGGAAACGGCCGAGCAGCGCGCCCGGCTTTTCGACCGGTAGCGCCTCCTTTGCGGCGACATCTCGACAGATGCGAACGTGAGGATCCTGATCAATGGCGATGGGGACCAGCGTCGGCTGCCGGCCCGCAACGAGTTGCGGGAGCAGGAGGTGAGTCGCCTGCACGGCGGGATAGAACTGTAGGCCGACGGTGTCCTGCTCGCCGTAGACGGCCTCGACAGTGGCCGGTGTGAGGTGCTTCGCGAGGCGAACCGCGATCGGGTAGACCACGTCCGCGTCGGCGGTGTCGATGACGATCCGCGTCCGGTCGGGATCGAAGCCGACGGCGAGGATATCATGCAGGTTCTCGCGGGTGTGCTCGCCGATGGCGTCGAACGACTGGTCCTTTGCGAGGAACTTCTCGTCGTCGGAGAGCGGGATATAGACCGTCGCGCCGGTCTTCCACTGGAACCGCTTCGCGAGGTACAGCGGGAGGACGTGCCCCAGATGCATCGGTCCCGAGGGCCCGCGACCGGTGACGATCGCGTGCGGATCGCCGGCCGCGGCGGCTTCAAGGTACTTGTCGACGTCTCGGCCCGCGTAGAACGTCCGCCGTCTGAGCAGCGGGTGGTCGGGGAAGCGTTCGATCTGCTCGTCGGTGAGCCGGTTGGCCCCGAACCGCTCGAGCAGTTTCTCGTAGTCGATCTCGCCGTCGACGGCGTAGGGAGTGACGGTGAACTGGTCGGCGGGCGAACTCGAATCAGTGCGCGTCGTCTCGGTGGTATCTGCGGTTTCGCGTGAGTCTGTCATTCGTGTCTCGGAGTCGACTGCAGCGGCTGGAAGACGATTCAAACGGAAAACGAGCGAAGGGAGCGCCACCGCCGCGGTCGCCGGGTTAGGCCGCGTCGTCCGCCGCGACGACACTGTCCGCTCTCGAGAGGGGCTGCCAGCGCCACTGCCACTCGAGAGCGGAGATCACTGTCCGTCTATTTTTAGTCAGTGGTGAAGAAGATTTCGGGGGGATTGACTCGAGAATCAGTCTCGAGACGGGTCCGGCTCCGGGTTCGTGACGAACTCGAGGAGGTCGTCCTCGGCGACCTCGAGCCCTTGCCGAGAGAAGAAGCTCGCGACGTTTCGGCAGTCTCGCTCGAGGAACTCGCGGCTGTTGGGGTGGTGGACCGTGACGGCCTGTCCGAGGTCGATCAGGACCAGTTGCCCCTCGTCCGCGTCGAAGACGACGTTGTACTCGCTCAGGTCGCCGTGGATCAGGCCCGCCGAGTAGAGCCGTCGCATGTACTCGCGCATGACCTCGTAGGCGGTCTGGGGGTTCTCGATCTGGACCTCGCCGAGCCGTTTGGCGCGGCCGTCGTCGGTCCCGATGTACTCCATGACCAACACGTTGCGCTCGGTCGCGATCGGTTCCGGCACCCGCACGCCGGCCGCCTGCGCCCGGCGGAGGTTCGCCAGTTCCTTTTTCGTCCACGCGAGGACGACGTCTTTCTTCTTGCCGCCCAGTCCCTCGAATCGGGGATCGCCCTCGAGGTAGTCGCGCATCTGACGGAAGTTCGAGGCGTTGATCCGGTAGATCTTGACTGCGACCTCGCGGTCGTCGCCCTGCGCGAGGTAGACGTTTGCCTCCTTGCCCGTCGAGAGCGGGCCGCCGAACGCATCGACGTAGCCGTCCTGGACGAGTTTGTACAGCGCCGCCAGGGTCGCGTCGTCGAACACCGACTGCTCGACCTTGAACTGATCGGCGTCTTTGATCCGCTCCTCGAACTGCTCGAACTTTCGGTCGCGCTTGCGGGCGATGCGATCGGCGTCGGTCTCCGAGACATCGATCTCCTCCCACTCGTCGCCCGGGGTATCGACTTCCTCGAGGTCGACCAGTCCGAACTCCGGTCCCTGTCCCATCTACTCGGTCGTAGGCTCTCCGACGGGTAAAGTACTGGGTCTGGTCGCCGGCTCGGTTCGGTCGCTGCGACGCCGGGAGTCGACCGGCGAATGACGATTTATTTATGGCCGCTGTCGCAAACTCGGAGCGACTCGAACATGGGACTGGATTTCACACCGAAGACCTACGACGAAATCCCCGAGGACAAGCAACCGTCGTTGGGGGAAGCGCTCGTGCCTATCGCGGGGATGCTCCTGTTCCTCTCGGCCGGAATGATCTGGTTCGATATGGACCCGCAGATGCCCTTGCTGTGGGGGATCGCCTTCGCGGGACTGTTCGGCCGGTACTACTTCGGCTACTCGTGGAGTGACCTCTACGACGGCATCGGGCGCAGTATTCTGACCGGCCTCCAAGCCATCCTCATTCTGTTCGTCATCTACATGCTCATCTCGTCGTGGATCGACTCCGGGACGATCCCGACGCTCATGTACTACGGACTCGAGTTCCTGTCGCCGCGGATCTTCCTTCCCTTTACCGTCGTCCTCTCGGCGGTCGTCGCCTTCGCGATCGGCTCGTCGTGGACGACGGCCGGGACGCTCGGCGTCGCGATGATCGGGATCGGGTCCGGGCTCGGGATCCCGGAGGCGATGACCGCCGGTGCCGTCCTCTCGGGGGCCTACACCGGTGACAAGAACTCGCCGCTCTCGGATACCACGAACCTCGCCGCCGCGGTGACGAACACGGAACTGATGGACCACATCCGGGCGATGCGTCCCGGCACCGCGATCTCGTTTGCGATCTCGCTGGTCCTGTTCGTCGTCTTGGGCCTGAGCGCCAGCGGGACGATCCCCGTCGGCCGCGTCGCCGAGATTCAGGGCGGGCTCTCGAGTAGCTACGTGATCTCGCCAGTCACGTTCGTCCCGCTGGTCATCACGTTCGCGCTCGCGCTCTACGGCTTCCCGGCGTTGCCGTCGCTCGGGGCCGGAATCTTCACCGGTGTCGGGGTCAGCATCGCCGTGCAGGGAACGAGTTTCGCCGCCGCGTGGGAAACCGTCCACAACGGAACGGGTCCGGAGACCGGCGTCGACCTCACGAACGAACTGCTCGCCAGCGGCGGACTGTCCGGTTCGGTGTGGGTGATTTCGATCGTCATCGCCGCGCTGGCGCTTGGCGGGATCCTGCAGGAAACCGGCGTGCTGGCGGCGATCGCGTACCACATCGGACGGGCCGTCAGCAGCGTCGCGGGCCTGACCGCCGGCACGGCCGTGGGAACCGTCGCGATGAACTTCCTCGCCGCGGAACAGTACATGGCGATCGTCGTGCCCGGCATGACCCTACAGAACCTGTACGACGAGTACGACCTCGAGAGCCGGAACCTCTCGCGGGCGGTCGAAGCCTCGGGGACGACGACGTCGGCGTTCGTCCCGTGGGGCTCGGGTGGGGTCTTCATGGCCTCGGCGCTCGGCGTGCCGGTGATCGAGTACGCCCCGTACTACTTCTTCGGCATCCTCTCGCCGCTGGTCCTGATCCTGATGGGAGTGACCGGGTGGGGGATCGTCTACACGGACGATACCGACCGGGACGACGCCGAGAAAACGGCCGAACCGACGCCGACTGTGGACTGATCCCGCTTCGCGTCTCACCCTGGCTCGCGCGCACGGACTTTTGCCGTCGCGGGTCCTAGGTGCTCGCATGATCGACCGACCCGAACGACGAGCGCGGCCGACGGAGGGACGATGACGGACTACGACGTGACCCTCGAGTGGGCCGACGGCCGGACCGAGTCGATCGTCGTCGCTGACGACGAGACGGTCCTCGAGGCGGCCCAGCGGGCCCGTATCCGGCTTCCCTACGACTGCCGGTCCGGGACCTGTATCACCTGCGTCGGCCGGCTGATCGGGCTCGAGGACGGGGACGGCGGCCGCGACGAGAACGAGCCGATCGACGCCGCGGAGGGGTTTACCTACCGACGGCAACCGCAGGCCCTGACCGAGCAGGAAGGGGCGGATGGCTACGTCCTGTTGTGTATCGCCTCGCCGCGGGCCGACTGCCGTCTCGAGGTCGGGCCGCGAGTACGCGCCGAAGTCGGCGACAGTCCGTGGGCTTGACATCCTCCCCGCCCTGAAGGGCGAGGATTCCTCTCGTTGGAGTCTCAGTCGTCCTGAGTTTCCACGGAGGCAACATTCCCACTCGATGTGGTACTCTGGTTTGTGTAGTCCTCGTTGGCCGTTGTCTCCACTGCGATGGAGGGCGGGCTATGGTCGTCCCGCCAGTCGTGATTGTTCCACT
>NZ_AOID01000043.1 GCF_000337195.1 Natrinema versiforme JCM 10478
GAAGAATGACCGCCACGCCTCCGAGTTCTTGCGGATGATTTGCTGGGCAACTGAACTGCTGAGGATGCCTTTGTATTTGCCCTCGAGAGTGCCGGTATCGGCGTCCCAGATGTTTTCGTCGTCTTCGAGGAATTTTTGGCGGCGAGCGTAGTTTGTCTCGTTCCAGAGACTCGCAGAAGCATCCAACCAGCGAACGAACACCTCACGCTCTTTCTCGGAGCGCGGGCGGACGTTGAACTGGTTGGCTCGCTTCATAATTCATTTGTACGAGCTGTTGGTTTGTGAATGTATAGATTGGCGTTGGAGACTCGGGTTGGCTATCGCTGGGTGATTGTGAAGTAATTTGTCGGATTCATCCCCGCGCTAAAGCACGGGGCTTTCTCCTCAATTCTCCGTAAGGCCGCTTCCGCTCTCCTCACGACCCACCCCCGGTCAGACTTATCTATGTGTTCGTGGTCGGGAGGTCCATGAGTGATACGAGCACAGGTGGCGATGTCGAACCGGACCACGACCACGAAGACCACCACGAGGGACCCGGCTACGCGACGCCACAAGCGGCCATCGAGGAGGGGGAACGCGAGAAACTGGCCTACGTGATGAGCCTCTACGTCGGCACCGATGTCGACGCGTCGGACTTCGTGGCGGTCGTCGACCTCGATCCCGACTCCGAGACCTACTGCGAGATCGTCGACCGCATCGAGATGCCGAACCGCGGCGACGAACTCCACCACTTCGGGTGGAACGCCTGTTCGTCGTCGTGTCACATGGACGGCCTCGAGCGGAGACACCTGATCGTGCCCGGGCAGCGCTCCTCGCGGATCCACGTGATCGACGCGGCGGACCGACGGAACCCGGAACTCGAGACGGTCATCGAACCCGAGGAGGTTTTCGAGTACGACCTCTCGGCACCACACACCGTCCACTGCATCCCGGACGGGGAGATCCTGATCAGCATGCTCGGCGACGCCGACGGCGAGTTGCCGGGCGGCTTCCTCGAGCTAAACGACGACTTCGAGATCGAGGGGCGCTGGGAGCCGCCGGGCGAAATCGAGATGAACTACGACTACTGGTACCAGCCGCGCCAGAACGTAATGGTCTCGAGCGAGTGGGCCGCCCCCAAAACGTACTACCCCGGCTTCGACCTCGACGACGTCGAGGAAGGGAACTACGGCCAGAAGCTCCACTTCTGGGACTGGGAAGCCGGCACCGTCGAGCAGACGATCGACCTCGGCGAGGAGGGGCTGATTCCCCTCGAGGTGCGCTTTCTCCACACGCCCGAATCGACCCACGGATTCGTCGGGGCCGCGCTCTCGTCGAATATCTTCCACTTCTGGCGAGACGAGAACGCGGACGATGGGGACGAAAAATACCGCGCCGAGAAGGCCATCGACTTCGAGAGTCGAGACCACGAAGACTGGGACATGCCCGTTCCCGGGCTGACCACCGACATCCTGATCTCGATGGACGACCGCTACCTGTTCGGCTCGAACTGGCTCCACGGCGAGGTCTGGATGTACGACATCTCCGACCCGGCGAACCCGCGACGGGCCGACTCGCTCTCGGTCGGGGGCACCTTCGGCGAGGTCCAGGAAGTCCAGGGCCGCGACCTGTCCGCGGGGCCGCAGATGCTCCAACTCTCGCTGGACGGCGAACGGCTCTACTGGACCACCTCGCTGTTCTCCTCGTGGGACGAGCAGTTCTACCCCGAGGAGGGGGAGCAGGGCTCCGTGATGCTGAAAGCCGATATCGATCCTCGCAAGGGGACGATGGAACTCGACGAGGACTTCCTCGTCGACTGGGGCGAGTGCCCGGCGGGACCGGCCCGCGCCCACGAGATCCGCTGGCCCGACGGCGACTGCACGAGCGACGTCTGGCAGTGATCAGATGGCGAACCAGCAACACGACGTGACCCTCGAGTGGCCCGACGCCGACCGCGAGACGCGGACCATCGCGGTCGGCGAAGACGAGACGGTCCTCGAGGCCGCGGAACGGGCCGATATCGCCCTCCCGTTCGGCTGTCGGACCGGCGCGTGCGGGACCTGTGCGGGGCGGCTGCTCGGCCGTGCGGAATCGGCACCGACGGCCAGTGCGACCGAACCCAGCGGAGGCGACATCGAAAACGCGTTTTCCGCCCGTCGTCGGCCGCGGGCGCTGAAGGAGCGCCATCGGGAAGACGGCTACGTACTGCTGTGTATCGCCACCCCGCGGACCGACTGTCGGGTCGCGGTCGGCTCGAGCATCCACGCCGAACTGGTCGACAACCCGTGGAAGTGACGCTCGGAGCCCGCTCCGCGGTCAATACCATTAACGGGGGTGAACGGCTACCCTCGAGCAATGCCAGTCGCCGACGAAAACGAGGACAACCCGTATCTCCGGGATCCGCCGACCGATTTCGCCCCGCTCGAGGAGCTCTCGGCGGACGAAGCCGAACGGCAGGTCGAACTGCTCCGGGAGGCGATCCGCGAGCACGACCGCCGGTACTACGTCGAGAGCGAACCGCTCATTGCCGACCGCACGTACGACGCGCTGTTCGCCCGACTGCGCGACCTCGAGGCGGAATTCGATCTCACCCATCCCGACAGCCCCACGCGAAGCGTCGGCGGCGAGCCCATCGAAGCGTTCGACACGGTCGAGCACGTCGCCCCGATGCTCTCGATCGATAACAGCGGCGAGGAAGACGCCGTCCGGGAGTTCGACGAGCGAGTGCGCCGCGAAGTGGGTGAGGTCCAGTACGTCTGTGAACCCAAGTTCGACGGCGTCTCCATGGAGTTCGTCTACGAGGACGGCAGCTTAGCGCGGGCGGTTACCCGCGGCGACGGACGCGAGGGCGACGACGTGACCCGCAACGCTCGGACCATCGGCTCGGTGCCCCAGCAACTCCACGGCGAGTACCCCGAGACCCTCGCAGTGCGAGGCGAGGTCTACATGCCGAAAGACGAGTTCCAAAAACACAACCGCGAGCGCATCGAGCGCGGCGAGGAGCCCTTCGCGAATCCGCGAAACGCGACCGCCGGCACGATCCGCCGGCTCGACCCCGCGGTCGTCGCCGAGCGCCCGCTCGCGGTCTTCTACTTCGACGTGCTCGCGGCCAGCGACCTCGAGGACACCCATCGGGACGAACTCGAGCGCTTCCCCGAGTTCGGACTGCGGACGAACGACCGCGTCGAGGTGGTCGACGACATCGAGGGCGCGATCGACTACCGCAATCGCCTGCTCGAGATCCGCGACGGACTGGACTACGAGATCGACGGCGTCGTAATCAAGGTCGACGATCGAGAGGCCCGGGAGGAACTCGGGCGAACGGCGCGCCACGATCGCTGGGCGTTCGCCTACAAGTTCCCCGCCCGCGCGGAGGTCACCCCGATCGCCGACGTCGCGGTCCAGGTCGGCCGGACGGGGCGGCTGACCCCCGTCGCACTGCTCGAGCCGGTCGACGTCGGCGGCGTCACCGTCTCGCGGGCAAGCCTGCACAACCCCGAGGAAATCGAAGCGAAAAACGTCAACGTCGGCGACACCGTCCGCGTGCAGCGGGCGGGCGACGTGATCCCATACGTCGAGGAAGTCGTCGAGAAGGGCAGCGAGGGCCACTACGAACTACCCGAAACGTGTCCCGTCTGCGACAGCCCCGTCGAGCGCGACGGCCCGATGGCGTTCTGTACCGGCGGCCTCGGCTGCGACGCGCAACTCCGGCGCTCGATCGAGTACTACGCGGGCGATGACGGCCTCGACCTCGAGGGCCTGGGCGAGAAGAGCGTCCGCCAACTAGTCGACGCCGGCCTGCTCGAGACCGTCGCGGACCTCTACGAACTCGAGCGCGAGAACCTCACCGACCTCGAGGGCTGGGGCGAGCAAAGCGCCGAGAACCTGCTCGCGGAGATCGACGCCAGCCGCGAGCCGCCCCTGCCCGACTTTCTCTCCGCGCTTGGCATCCCCCACGTCGGCCCGACGACGGCCCGCGAACTCGCCCGCGAGTTCGGTACCTTCGCGGAGTTCCGCGAGGCCGCCGAGGACGAGCCCGACTGCCTCGAGGGCGTCGACGATGTCGGCGAGACCGTCGCCGAGACGATCCACGAGTTTTTTGCGAGCGAGGCCAACGCCGCCGTGGTCGACGACGTGCTCGAGCACGTCTCCCCGCAGGAAGTGACGGTCGACGCCGACACCGGCGGCGAACTCGAGGGGCTCACGTTCGTCTTCACCGGCTCGCTCGCCGAGATGACCAGAGGTGAGGCCCAAGAACTCGTCGAAGCCCACGGCGCGAACGCGACCGGCAGCGTCTCGGGGAACACGAATTACCTCGTCGCCGGCGAGAACCCGGGCGCGACGAAACAACAGGATGCGGAAGACAACGACGTGCCGATCCTCGAGGAGGGAGAGTTTCGGGCGCTGCTCGAGGAGGAGGGAGTCGCCCTCGAGTAGCGAGTATCGGGCGAATCGGGACAGCTGGAGCCGTGGCGACAGTTCGACAGCGCGGGAGACAGTTCAGCCGCCCGGAAACAGTTCAGCGGCCCGAATTACAACTCGAGCGTGTAGACCGCCTCGGGGTAGTAGTCGCCGTCGATCTCGACCTCGCCCTCGTCGGTTTGTTCGAAGCCGAGCCCCTCGTAGAAGGTGCGGCTGGCGTCGTTGAACGCGAAGTCGATCGACCGAATCCGGTCGACGTCGTAGGACTCGATCTCGGCGATCAGTCGCTCGTGGAGTTGCGAGCCGATCCCCTCGCCCTGCCGGTCCGGGTGAACGTACATCCGAAGAATGTCCGCTTTGTCGCCCTGTGCGACCGCGTGGGTGAAGCCGACGACCTCGCTATCTTCCTCCGCGACGAGAACGATCGTTCCCGGTGCCTCGAGCGGCATCGAGTCGTCGGTGTACCAGTCGTCGACGGTCCGATCGATCGTCTCGGCCTCGAGTTCGTCGTAGGTGTCGTGCCACGTCGCGCGAGCGACGGCCGTGATCGCCTCGAAGTCGTCGGTCGTGGCGGATCGAACGTGCATACGTCATTATCGAACGTGGAACATAAATAGCCCGTTGCTCAGACGGCCGATTAGTCGGCGATGAGCGCACCGCGGCCGACGACGAGCGGGACAGGCCCGTCCTGACTCACTCGCGAACGTCGAATCCCCGATCCCGGAGCAGGTCCGGAACGCGGTCACGGTGGTCGCCCTGCAGTTCGATCCGGCCGTCGTCGACCGTGCCGCCCGTCCCGATCGAACTCTTTAGCTCCGAGGCGGTCGATTCGACCTCCGATTGCGTGAGGTCGAACCCCTCGATGATCGTCACCGGTTTGTCGTACCGGCGGCTTTCGGTCCGGATCGATACCACCTGCTGGGAGGTCTCGAGGTCGCCCTGACTGTCGAGTTCGTCAAGTAAATCGTCGAGGTCGTCATCCTCTGCCATAGTCACACATGGATCAGGGCGGGGGATAGCCCTGTCCTTGCCTTCGCAACGGTCGCATTACGCACCGGCTTCAACGGCGCATCGAGAACCGGTCGCTCGAGAGTCGGACTAGTGCCCGCTATTGCGATGGCGCGCGCTGTGTTGCGGTTCGCCGAGGGCGAACCGCAGAACAAAGCCGTGCGAGGGATGAGCGAACGAACCGTGTGAGTGAGCGTTAGCTCGGGACCGCAGGTCCCGCGAACCATCCGAACGGGGCGGAGCGCCGTACGGAGAAATCGGCTGGGGAGGACGTGGCGATTCCCTGTTGCCAGCATGAGCAGGACACATCGTTCCGTCTCGGTATCGATTGCGAACGCTGATTCAATGGCTGTTAGAGCCTCGATTTGATGGTTTCGGCCGTCTTCTCGCCGACTCCCTCGACGCTCTCGAGGTCGGCCAGACTCGCCTCCCGAACGTTCTCGACGCTGCCGAAGCGCCCGAGCAGCCGCTTTCGCGTCTCGGGGCCGACCCCCTGTACGTCGTCGAGGACCGTTTTGACCTCGTCCCGGACCGTCTGGTGGTACTGCACGGCAAAGCGGTGGGACTCGTCGCGCACGCGCTGGAGGAGGTGCAGGTGCGGCGCGTCGCTTGGCCACGAGAACGTCCGCCGGGGCGTGACCACCCGCTCCTCGGCTTTCGCCAGCGCAACCGCCGGCACGTCCCAGTCGACCGCTGACAGCGCGTCTCGAGCCGCCCCGAGTTGGCCCTCGCCGCCGTCGATCAGGAGCAGGTCGGGGTCCGGCCGGTCGTCCCGGTCCTCGACGGCGCGGCGGGCGCGCCACTCGAGTAAGGCGTGCATATTGTCGTAATCATCGTTCTGATCGGTCAGCTTCTTCCGCCGATAGTCGGCCTTCTCGGCGCTGCCGTCGACGAAGGTGACGTTGCTCCCGACCGCCGCTTTCCCCTGTGCGTGGCTCACGTCGAAGCCCTCGATCCGCCGGGCCGACTCGATCTCGAGGGCGTCCGCGAGCATGCCACACTCGTCGCGCCGACCAACGTTGCGCCGGGCGTTCTTCAGCGCGAGTTCGACGAGTTTGGCCTCCCGGCCCGCGCCCGGCACGCGGACCGAGACGCCCTCGGCCTCGAGCCACGCGGCGACCTCCTCGTCGCCGTGGCGCTCGGGCAGGAGCAGGGCGTCGGGGAGGTCGCGTTCGGCGTAGTACTGGACGATGAAGGCCGCGAGGACGGCTGGGACACCGTCCGCTTCGCCGCCGACGCCGCCTTCGGAGCCGGGGGCCTCGAGCGTGTATCGGTCCCGATCGACCAGTTTGCCGTCCTCGGCGCGGAGTCGGGCGACGGTCGCGTCCTCGCCCTCGATCGCCACGCCGAGGACGTCGACACCCTGCTCGTCGCCGACCGATTGGACCGCCTCGCCGCCCTCCCCGTGGAACGCCGCGACGGTCTCGAGGCGGTCCCGCAGGTTCGCCGCGCGCTCGAAGTTCTGTTCCTCCGCAGCAGCCTCCATCTCGCGGCGCAGCGGGTCCGCGAGGATCCCCGTCTCGCCCTCGAGGAAGCGCTCGACGGCGGTGACGTCCTCGCCGTAGCTCTCGAGGTCGATCTCGCGGGTGCAGGGGGCGGTACAGAGCCCCATTTCGTAATCCAGACACGGCCGCTCTCGGCCGGCGTACTTGTGATCCGAACAGCCCCGGACGCCGTAGCTCTCCCGCAGGGCTTTGACGACCGTTTCGACCTGTTTCTTGCTGGTGTAGGGACCGAACACGGTCGCCGACTCGTCGGGATCGCGGGTGACCTCGATCCGCGGCGCGTCGTGGTTCGTCAGCTGCACCATCGGATACGATTTGTCGTCTTTGAGCCGGACGTTGTATCGGGGCTGGTGGCGCTTGATCAGGTTGGCCTCGAGCAGCAACGCCTGCGTCTCGGTATCGGTGACGGCGATCTCGATGTCGTCGGCGCGGTCGACCATCCGCCGGATCCGCGCGCTGCGGGGGTCGGCGTAGGACCGCACCCGATCGCGGAGATCGACCGCCTTCCCGACGTAGAGCGTGGTGTCTCCCTCGCGGAACTGGTAGACACCGGGCTCTCGCGGCAACGACCCGGCCCGCTCGCGAACCCCGTCGGCGTTCATCGGCGGCCCTACGGAGTCAGGAGGTTTCAGCCTGACTCCTCGGCACCGCCGGACCACTGGGCGGTCGGGGCTCGTCTCCGCGCCGACGCCGGCCGCTCAGTCACTCGCCGCCGGGTCGTCGCCCACCGCTCGATCGCGTCCGTCGTCATTGTTCCTACTGTCGCGTTCGTCACCGTCGACCTCCTCAAGCGCAGCCCCGTCTCCCGGTCGAATCGCGCGCTCGAGGGCGGCAACGGCATCGGCCTCGAGATCCGCGTCGCTGACGGCGAACGCGAGGTCGTCCCCGCCATGGACCCTGCAGACGAGCCGACGCGAGCGCGATCGCACGTACCGGACAACGAGAGCGAGCGCGACGACGAACGCGGCAATGCCGCTCAGGAGCACGCCCCACTCCACCACCGTGAGTGCGGTTTCGAGGAACTCGAGGGCGGATTCGACGGCGCTCGCGAGCTGCGTTGCGCCCGGTGCCGAGTCGCGCCAGTCGAGATCGATCCCCGGAATCAGCGTCGCGAAGCTGACGTCCGTTGTCAGTTGAACCAGTCCGATGCCGATGAATGCGGCGACGAATCCGAGACAGAGGTCACGCAGCCGGTGCTCGGTCTCGATGGTGATGGTCCCGACGTTCGGCCGGTCGACGTGGCGAACGGTCGGCCCGCTCGAGCCGGCCGGGAACGCGAACACGCGCTGGTTCGTGACGACGACCGTCGCGCCCGCGAGGTCGGCCCGGTGTTCGATCGTCTCTCCGTCGTGGCATAGTTCGTCGACGTGCTCGCGCCACTGGGCGACGCGTTCGCTCCGGGAGTCGGCCATGAGTACTCGTTGTCCTCGCTCCGACGCCGACCACCAAGTACGTCGGGGCCCGTTCCCGCGAGTAGGCCCAGCCTTCCGATCGCGCCGACTCGGTACATTCTCGGTGGTCGACCCCGAACCAGTCGGTATGAGTGACTCGACGGTACAGTGCTGGCTCGTCGAACGGGAGATCGGGGATCGGGACTTCGTCACCCTCGTCTACGCGACGCCGGACGGCTCGCGCTATCAGCAACACGAGCGGTCGTCGACGGCGTTACGGACCGGGCCGACCGTCACCGCGGCGACCGAGATCCCCGAGGACGAGCTCGAGCCGGTGCCGGACGACGAGACCCAACAACGGTACGCCGAGGAGGTCGACCGAACCGCGGAGCGGTACGATCCGGACGATCCGATCTAACCGCGAGGCGGCGACTCGATCACTAGGGGCTCGGTACCGTGGCCCCCGATCGACGGGGCACCGACCGGGAGGAAACCGATGCTTTCAGCTGCAGTATTGATGTCAAAAACCTTATCGGGCAACGCTGTGTCCACACGCACATGCCCGCTATTACAGTCGACAACCTGACCAAGTCCTTCGGTCAGACCGTCGCACTCGAGGAGCTCTCCTTCCAAGTCGAGGAAGGCGAGGTGTTCGGCTTCCTCGGTCCCAACGGTGCCGGCAAGTCGACGACGATCAACATCATCCTCGATTTCGCCCGCCCGACCGCGGGCGAGGTCAGCGTCCTCGGTATGGACGCCCAACAGTACAGCCGGGATATCCGACAACGGACCGGCGTCCTCCCCGAGGGCGTCAAGACCTACGACCGGCTGACCGCCCGCCAACACCTCCAGTTCGCGATCGACTCCAAAAACGCCGACGCGGACCCCGAAGCCCTACTCGAGCGCGTCGGCCTGGTCGACGCGATCGACAAGAAAGCCGGCGGCTACTCGAAAGGGATGGCCCAGCGGCTCATGCTCGCGATGGCACTGGTCGGCGAACCCGACCTACTGATTCTGGACGAACCCTCCACCGGGCTCGACCCGAACGGGGCCCGCGAGATGCGCGACATCGTCCGCGAGGAGAACGAACGGGGCGCGACCGTCTTCTTCTCGAGTCACATCATGGAGCAGGTCGAGGCGGTCTGTGACCGCGTCGGCATCCTCCGCGACGGCGAGATGGTCGCCGTCGACTCCGTCGAGGGCCTGCGCGACTCCGTCGAGGGCGGCACGACGCTGCGGGTTACCGTCGACCGGATCGACGACGACGCCCTGCAGGCGATCCGCTCGCTGCCCGACGTGACCAACGCCACCGTCGAGAGTCAGGACCCACCGACGGTCGTCGTCGGCGTCGAGGGCTCGAAGACCGCCGTACTCTCCGCGCTCGAGGACCGCGGCATCGAGGTCCAGGACTTCTCGACGACCGAGGCGTCGCTCGACGACGTCTTCCAGTCGTACACCACGGACACGGGGGTGCACGCGCGATGAGCACCGAAACCGGCGCGTCCGATTCGACGGGCGGCTCGGCCTCGAGTTCGGTCAACCTCGAGAGCGTGCGCGCGGTCGCGAAGAAGGACTTTCAGGACTCGATCCGCTCGTGGCTGTTCTGGGGGCTGAGCGTGTTCTTTTTCACCCTCATGGCCGCCTTGGCCGGCTTCCTCTCGTGGGCGAATCCGGACGATCTCACGACGATCGGCTTCATCTCGCTCGTCAGTCAGGTGTGTAAGCTCGTCATCCCGCTGATCGCGCTCATGCTCGGCTGGAAGTCCATCGCCGGCGAACGCGAAACGGGGAGCATCAAGGTCTTGCTGTCGCTGCCCCACTCGCGGCGAGACGTTCTCATCGGCAAGCTGCTGGGACGGACGGCGGTGCTCACCCTATCGTTGATCATTGGCTTTCTCATCGGCATGGTCGCCGTCGCGGTCGCCGTCTCGGAGTTCTCCTTCCCGGCGTACATCGCCTTCCTGGCCATGACGATCGTCTACGGGCTCGCGTACATGAGCATCGCCGTCTCGCTCTCGTCGCTGACCCGGTCGACGACGATGGCCGGCGCGGCGATGTTCGGCGTCTTCGTCCTATTCTACATCGTCTGGAACTCGATCCAGAGCGCGCTGGGGCTCCTGATGAACCGGGGGTACATCGAGGGTGTCGACTACACGGCGACGAACTTCGCCGGACAGCAAGTCGAGCGGACCCGACTGCCCGACTGGGCGCAGTTCATCAATATGGTCGACCCCGGCAACGCCTACCAGAACACGATCACCCTGTTCAGTTCCCTCTCGAGCGATTCGATCGGGACGACGTTCAACGAGGCCGCGTTCCCGAACGGCTTCCCGTTCTTCCTGCAGGACTGGTTCTCCGGGATCATCCTGTTGTTCTGGATCGTCGTGCCGCTGGCCGTCGCGGTCTACCGATTCGACCGCGTCGACATCTGATCGGCACGACACTCGCAGAACGGCGACTCGTTTTCCGGCGCGGGATTCGTTTACGGTGGTGGCCGTGGGACGTGGGGTATGGCCGACTGCATCTTCTACGGCGGCAAGGGCGGCGTCGGCAAGACCACCTGTGCGGCCGCGACCGGTCTCTCGCTGGCCGCCGCCGGGCGAGAGACGTTGGTCGTCTCGACCGACCCGGCCCACTCGCTTGCGGACTCGCTCGAGGCCGAGATCGGCCCGGAGCCGACCGAACTGAAGGGGCCGCTCGAGGCGGTCGACGGGGGCGACGCAGACCGTTCGGATGGCCTCTGGGCCGTCGAAATCGATCCCGAGACCCAACGAGCGCGCTACGAGAAACTGGCGCGGGCGCTAGCCGCGGACCTCCGCAGCGCCGGGATCAGTCTCTCGGACGAGGAAGTCGAGCGACTCTTCGCGACCGGTGCGCCGGCCGGCAGCGACGAGATCGCGGCACTCGATCTGCTGGTCGAGTATGTCGACTCGGGCCGGTGGGACACCGTCGTCTTTGACACTGCACCGACGGGCCACACCCTGCGGCTGTTCGATACGCCCGAGGTGATGGGACTGGCACTCGAGACGGCACACTCGCTTCGCGGGCAGGCAAAGCGGATCGGCAACGCGGCCCGGACGGCAGTGCTCGGCCCGATGTCGATGATGACCGGCGACAGCGACGACGAAGACGAGAGTCTCGCGGCGTTTCGGGACCGCCTCGAGCGCGCACGCGACCTGCTCGTCGATCCCGAGCGAACCGAGTTTCGCGTCGTACTCGTCCCGGAGTCGATGGCCATCGCGGAGACCGAACGCCTCGTCGAGCGGCTGCGCGAGGCGGGCGTGCCGGTCAAACGACTGGTCGTCAACCGCGTGCTCGAGGACCCCCACGACGGCTGTCCGCGCTGTCGATCGCGGCGGGACCGCCACGAGGAGCGGCTGGCGGAGATTCAAGCGGCGTTTCCGGATCTCGACGTCGCGACGCTGCCGGACCTCGAGGGAGAAGTGCAGGGACGCGAGTCGCTCGCGGTGATCGCCCGGCGGCTGCCGGACTGAGCGGTCGCAGCAGGCGTGCCCCGGAATTATTGTGGAGGCCGTGCTATGGTCTAGTATGGCGCGCTCGCTCGGTCGCAACTCGTCCCCGCTCGTCACGGCGATCGGCCTCGCCGTCGCGCTCGTCGCAATCGTCGGCACGCAGGTCCTCGGCTGGGAGTGGGGCTCCGGACAGCTCCTCCCGACGATCATCGGCGTCGCGGCCGCCGTGGTCGCCGTCTTCGTCTTCCTCGATCGCACCTGAACGCGATCGCGGGGGCAGTGACTCGAGTCCGGTTTGCCGGTTCGCGTCGCGGGTCCGCAGTGACACCTAACTGAGACGGTGTAACCACTTTGGCACTCGCTCTCGTAGCGCGTGGTATGCATATCAGACCGGCGACCAGCGACGACCGCGACCGGATCAGGGCCGTCGCCCGCGAGACGTGGCACGAGACCTACGACGAACTCGACGCCGAGACGATCGACGACACCATCGACGAGTGGTACGGCGACGAGGCGCTCGAGACGGCGCTGTCGAAGCCGGGCACCGCCTTCCTCGTCGGGATAAAGGATGACGAAATCGTCGGCTTCACTCACGGCGTCGTCTCCGAGGACGAGGGAGACGTGCTCCGGATGTCCGTCCACCCCGACCATCAGGGTGAGGGGATCGGCACGGCGCTGTACGAGCGGCTGCGCGAGGACTTACGGGACTTCAACATGGAGCGGATGCGCGCGATCGACCTCGCCTCGAACGACGGCGGCCGGGAGTTCTACGAGGAACACGGGTTCGAACTGACCGACGAGGACGACGTCGAGATCGGCGGCGAGCGCCGACGGGAAGTGGTCTACACGCTCGAGTTGTAAGCCGATCCGGCCTCGAGTGCGAGTCGGCGTCGGCGATCGCCCGACCGCTCGATCTGACCTTGCAAATGCATCGCAGGGTGGCAAGTGAGCGCCCGGTGAGTTCCACTGTAGCACGATGGGGACGAAAACGCCCAGCGAGGCCGACATCTTGCGGCCGATCGGACAGGTATCGAGAACGTATTTCATACTGGTCGCGGTCGCGGGACTGGCCTTCGTCGCCTTCCTGATCGGCTGGGCCTTCCAGTTACAGCGGGGGCTGGCCGTCACCGGCCTCGGCGACTGGGGGAGCGGGGGCGGCGCGACGTGGGGGGTCTACATCGGCGCGTTCATCTGGTGGGTCGGGATCGCCCACGGCGGGATCATCCTCTCGGCCGCGGTCCGCCTGCTGGGTATGGACCGCTACATGCCCATCGCGCGACTCGCCGAGTTGCTGACCATCGCCGGGCTCTCCGCGGCCGGCTTCTACATCATCGTCCACCTCGGCCGGCCGGACCGAATGGTGACGAGCGTCCTCGGCCATTACCACATCACGGTCCACAACTCGCCGCTGGTGTGGGACGTGACCGTCATCACGGCCTACTTCGTCCTGACGGCGACCTATCTCTCGCTTACCCTCCGGTACGACATCAGCCGGCTGCGCGAGCAGCTCCCGGATCGACTCGATCCGCTCTACAGCTTCATGACGATCGGCTACACCGAGAGAGAAGACGCGGTCGTCGAGCGGATGGTCTGGTGGCTCGCGCTCGCGATCATCATCATGGCCCCGCTGTTGCTCCACGGCGGCGTGATTCCGTGGCTGTTCGCCGTGATTCCGACGATGCCGACGTGGTTCGGCGGCGTGCAGGGGCCGCAGTTTCTCACCATCGCGCTGACCTCGGCGATCAGCGGCGTGATACTCCTCTCCTTTGCGTTCCGCCGCGCTTACAGCTGGGAACACATCATCACCGACGACATCTTCCGCGGATTGCTCCTCTGGCTCGGCTTCTTCTGTCTGCTTTTCCTGTGGCTCCAGCTCCAGCAGAACGTCACCGGGCTGTTCACGGCTCCCGTCGACCTCACGACTGCTGCGTTCGCCAGAGCCACCACCCCACTCTACATCTTCGCGATGAGTCTGGTCTTCGTCGTGCTCGCCTACATCTTCGCCCAATCGATCCGTCCGGAACTGTTCACCAAACGACGGGCCGCGATCGCCGGGATCGCAGTGCTGACCGCGACGATCATCGAGAAGGTCCTGTTCGTCGTCGAGGGCTTCCTGCACCCGACGTTCGACATCTACCACGCGACCCCCGGCGTCTACATCCCGAGCCTGATCGAGATCCTGTCGATTATCGGCACGATCGGCATGGTCGGGCTCTTCTTCCTCACCGTCGCTAAAGTGTTCCCTGTCGTCGAACTCCACGCGATCGAGCACCTGCGGGACGATCACGACTAGCGATGTGACACGGTGCTATCGCCGCGTTTTCTCCCGTTTCACCGCCCGGTAGTCGAGCAGGTCCGTCGTCGGTCTCGCCGCAGGCGAACGGCTAACGCCGTGTGAGCGCTCCGCCGACGGTTCCCCCGAAAGACCGCCGCCACCAGCAACTATTTATTCTACACTGCTAAAATTCTATTTAGAGATGTCTAATCTTCGAGCTACGAACTCGCAGCCCGCGAGTGAGCGGCTATGAACGAGCTTCTAACGGTTCTCCTCGAGTCACTGCGGGACGGGTACGTGCAGGTGAGTGCGTTCGTCGCCGTGACGGTGCTCGCGTTCGGCTTGCTCCAGTACTGGACCGACGGAGCCGTGATCGGGGCGATCGAGGACAACGAGCGACTGCAGGTGCTGTTCGGCGGCCTGCTCGGACTCACGCCCGGCTGTGGCGGTGCGATCGTCGTCATGCCGCTGTACCTCCGCGGCACCGTCAGTTTCGGCACCGTCGTCGCGACACTCGGTGCGACCGCGGGCGATTCGGCCTTCGTCATCCTCGCGCTCGCGCCCGAAGCGGCGCTGTACGCCTACGCCATCGCGTTCGTCGCCTCGGTCGCGACCGGCTACCTCGTCGATTCGGTCGGGCTGGGCGTCTCGAGAATCGACGACGCCGTCGCGCGCCTCTCGCCCGACGCGACGCCGGACGGCGGCACCGTGGTCAACGGCGGCGTCGGCCCGAACCCGACCCACGACTACGGCGGCCCGGCACCGACCCACGCCCACGAAACAGGGCCGGATCGCCACTCTCGAGTGCTCACCCCGCTCTCCCATCTGGCACACGTCGCGTGGTGGGGTATCGCCGTCGCCGGACTCGTTTTGGGTAGTCTCTACCTGCTGCGGGGCGGTCCCGAGGTGCCGCTCGCGCTCGGCGTCGGCTTCGAGGGCCTGTTCACCGTCGTCGGTATCGTCGGCTCCGCGCTGTCGCTGTACCTCTACGCGATCGGCCGCCACTACGTCGGCGAAGGGGAGATCGCCCGCGCTCGAGACTCCTTCGGCTCGGTCTACGACACGCTCACCCACGCGGCGATGGAGACGAGTTTCGTCACCGTCTGGGTGCTCGCGGCCTTCCTGCTCTACGAGTACGGCGTCCTCCTGACCGGGGTGAACGTCGCCAGCCTCGCCGCGGCGGCCGGCGTCCTCGCCCCGATCGGCGGTGCGGCCGTCGGACTGATCCCCGGCTGCGGCCCGCAGATCGTGCTGGCGAGTGTCTACGCCGGGGGCGAACTCCCCTTTTCCGCGCTCACCGCCAACGCGATCTGTCAGGACGGGGACGCCCTGTTTCCGCTGCTGGCCGTCGACGCCAAGGCGGCGATCGTCGCCTCGATCTACAACTTCCTGCCCGCCGTCGTCGTCGGCGTCGCGCTCCACTTCCTGTGGGGGCCGGTCTTCGGGATGGCGGAGTACGGATTCGGCGTGTTGTGACCGACCGTGAGTAACGGCAGGTCACCGATGTTCTTCGCACTCCGGAACTGAGAAGCCGGCAAGCGGTGGCGCGCGCTGTCGGCTGGCTGAGCGCCAGCGAAGACAGCCGATGACACTGTGCGAGGCCTTCGTGAACACAGTGAACGAAGGCTTGTCAGCGCGTGCTCTGACAGTGGATGAGTGAGCGAACGGGGAGGAACGACCCGTAAGCGAACGAATCGGTTGGGGAGGGTGTGGGAATTCCGTGTTGCCACGATAGCAGAACGCTCACCGCGGCTCTTGGCATTTCTTCTGACCAGTGGTTGGTGATACGACTTCTTTATTGAGATCCAGATAGGAAACTGAAACGACTGATTCGGCAATCACAGATGCGTACTGACCGCAGAGAGTTCTGCCAGTTCGATAGGGTGTTTAACGGCCGTGCGAGATACAGAGCGTGTATGCAGTCGGTAGCCATAGATTGTAAGATAGCAGGTGGAGTAACTCTGCGAATTGACCCTACAATAATCAATAAGCCCGAAGGAGAAGATTAGTACAGAGAACGGCAACCCCAAGGGCTACCCGCCAATAAGAAAGTCAGGACGGAGGAAGCCGGATAGCAACAGAAGTAGGAGTACGAGAATTCCCGCGAAGCGGAGTATGCCCGCCGCCTGTCGCCGGTTCTCGGGGAGGGACTCGGCGATTCCGGACAGCGCACTTCCGACGATTAAAAATAGTATCCACAGAAATTTTCCAGCGTCGTCGACACTCCAAGCATACACGAACATGCACAAGAAGATGAGCGACGCG
>NZ_AOID01000044.1 GCF_000337195.1 Natrinema versiforme JCM 10478
TCGAGCGCGTCGACGGCGTCGTGGCCCGTCTCGTAGGGGACGCCGGCGAAGGTCTCGCCGACGTCGAAGGCCTCGCCCTCGCGGTTGAAGTTGCGGTGGTCGTCCTCGGCGAACTCCTGGTCGCGCTCGAGCGCGCCGGTCAGCAGCCCCGAAGCGTACGGCACCCGGACGATCACGCCGATGTCGTTCCGCTTCGCCTGCTCGAAGAACAGTTCGTTCGGGCGCTGGCGGAACGGGTTGAAGATGATCTGGACCGTCTCAACGACATCGTACTCGATTGCCTTCAGGGCTTCCTCGACCTTTTCGACGCTCACGCCGGCGTGTGCGATCTTCTCCTCGGCTTTCAGTCGCTCGAGGGCCTCGAACGTCGACGGCTGGTAGTAGGCCTCGGTCGGCGGACAGTGTAACTGGAGGAGATCGAGCGTCTCCTCGCCGAGATTCTCGCGGCTCCGGTCGACGAACGGGGAGAGGTGATCGTAGTCGTAGCGGTCGGCCTCGTGGGGATCGAGTCGGCGGCCGGCCTTCGTCGCGACGAACACGTCATCGTGGGCCTCGCGCTCGTCGAGGACGTGGCCGATGTGGCGCTCGCTGCGGCCGTCGCCGTAAACGTCTGCGGTGTCAATGAAGTCGATGTCCGCGTCGATCGCGGCGCGGACGACGTCGCGGCCGGTCTCGTCGTCGACGTCGCCCCAGTCGCCGCCGATGTTCCACGTCCCGAGGCCGACCTCGGAGACGTCGCTGCCGATCGAACCGAGTCGTCGATAGTTCACGTGCGATCGTTCGTGCGAACCCGCCTATGGCTTGGCCTGCCGGCAACCCGTTCGGCGACCTCACTCGAGCATTGACCCCAAGTCACGAAAACGTCGAAACAGACCGGTAGCGCAGCCGATAGGCCGATCACATCGCGCTGTCGTCGCCTGCAGGCTATGGTACTTTCCCGCCCATTGGGATAGGAGTACCCGATGAGCCACACTGACGAGAGCGCGGCCGACGGTCGGTCGCTGGAACTCGGCGCTATCAGCGATCTGTTCGGCGAGACGACGTTCCCGACGACCACCGACGAGGTGCTCGCGGAGTTCGACGACGTCGAGATCACGTACCCGCGTCGGTCGGATTCCCTCGAGACGATCCTCGAGACATCGGGCCACGAGACCTACGGAACGCGGGACGAACTCGAGTTAGCGATCCGCAACGGCGTCGGACGGGACGCCGTTGGTCGGCCGCGGTACAGCGACCGGGGCGATAGCCCGCACAACGCCGCCGAGCACGTGCGCAACCAGCAGTCGTTCTGAACGGCCGCGTCGCGACTGAGAGACACGACATGAGCACCACACGGACCACACCACAGGAGGCGCTCACGACCGAGTTGGAACGACTGTACTACGTCGAACGGGAGCTCTGTGGCGAACTCGAGACGCTGGCGGGCGACGTCTCGGTCGACACAGTGGATAGCGGCCGCGCGACGGAGTGTCGGGACCGGCTGTGGGAGGCGGTCGACGATCACTGTTACGAGACCCAACACCACTGCGAGCGGATCGAGCGGGCGTTCGACGCGCTCGGCGAGGAACCCGACACGCGGCCCGCCCCGGCGTTCGACGGCCTGATCGCCGACAAGGAGGCGTACAACAACCTCGTCCTGAACGACGAACTCCGACCGCTGTACTACCTCGAGACCGCGCTGAAACTCGAGGCCCTCGAGTGTACGGCCTACGAGACGGCGATGGCGCTCGCGAGCGCGCTCGAGGGCGAGGAGGGCGACGCGGTCGTCAACGCGCTCCGCCCGAACTACGACGACGAGCGGGCGATGCGGGCCGATCTCGAGTCGCTGTCGAACAGCGACGCCGTCGAGACGCTGCTCGCGGCAAGCCCGGTCGACGACGCCGACCGCGAGTCACTCGATCGACGATGACCGCGCCGATCAGCCCATGAATATCGAAACCCTCGAGGACGAGTTCGGATACCAGCTACAGCGCGCATACTACGTCGAACGCGCCCACGTCGAACTGCTCGCCGAGATGGCGGCCGACGCCGCAACCGACGACCTCGCGTCACGGTTCGAAACCCACCGCGATGAGACCGAGCGACACGTCGAGCGCCTCGAGCGCGTCTTCGAGGAACTCGGCCGGCAGCCGCGAGCGACCCGGTCGCAAACGGCCGACGGTCTCGCCGAATCGCGCCGGACTCGTTTCGATGGAGCCGACGGCGAGTCGCCGCCGACGTACGTCGATCTCGAGATCGGCCTCGCGGCGGAACGCCTCGAGATCCGGTCCTACGAGGGGCTGCTCGCGCTCGCCGGACGGCTCGCCTACGCGGACGACATCGTCGAGCCGCTCGAGGAGACTCTCGAGGAAGAACGCGCGACGCTTGGGAAACTCGAGGCCCTCGAGATGGAGCTATCGATCGTCGACTCGCTGGAAACGGGTCATACGGAGCAGTAACGAGGAGCGGGGCGGTATGCAGAAGCCCCCCGCAAAACCCGCGGCACGGGTCGGCGACTCACTCGTCGGTCGTCTGCCAGAGGCCGAACGCAGACTCCAAGCCGAACATGACGAGAGCCATCGTGAGCGCCCGAACGAGGAGGAGTTCGCCCGTCACGAGCCCGATCACGAGAACGCCGAGACCAGTCGCCGCCCCCAAGAAGGCCGCGTACGACCGTTGAGAGAGTCCCCGCAACCACGTATCGCTGCGGTCGTAGAGACGGTTCACGGGACCCATGTTCTCTCGATACGGATCGCCCCGGCAAATTTGTTACGGGATAAACACGTCCCTGCTGGATCGAGCGGCTCCGTTTCACGGCTGGAGAGTGCCCGCTCCCGTACCCAGTTCACGCGCCGTTGGGACCGCAACGGGAGAAATACGGCAGGCGGCTGCAGGCACGGCCGCTTCGGAAAAACGCGTCCACCGTCGAGACATCGAGAGACGGAACTCGAGCCGGCCGACCGACCCGAATCGCGTCTTCTGTGGAAGCGAGATCGACTGCCCGCATCGCCTGACTGGCCGCCCGACGGAAATCGCCCGACAATGAAAACGAGCATCGAAGTCGAGTACTGGGTCATCGATAGCGACGGCAACCTCGCCGAACCGGGGCCGCTGACGGACGCCTCGCAACGACCCGAGCGGGAACGTGCCGAGCCACTGGTCGCGGTGCAGACGCCGCCCTGCGAGTCGGCACCGGCGCTCCGAACCGCGCTCGGCGACGCACTCGAGGCCGTCCGCTCGCGGGCGGCGGAACTGGACAAGCGCCTCGTCCCGCTGGGCACGCCGATCAACGACGGCGAGATCGCCCGTCATCCCGACGAACAGGCTGGCATCCGGCGGCACCTCGGCGGGAACGCCGACCGCGCGACGAACTGTGCCGGCACGCGGATCCGCTTCGAACAGCGAAACGTGGCCGACCAACTCAACGCGCTCATCGCCCTCGACCCGGCGCTTGCGCTGGTCAACTCGTCGCCGTACCAGGGCGGCGAGCGGATCGCCAACGGAGCCCGCGCCTACTGTTGCCGGGACCGAAGCGACGAGTCCGGCCCGAAACGCGGCCACCGCTGGCGCTACGTCGAGACCGTCGACGAGTGGCACCGCCGGCTCGAGCACCGCTCCGAGGCGTTCAAGGACGCAGCTCTCGAGGCGGGCGTCGACCCTGACACGATCGAAAAACGCGTCTCACCCGACGACTCGATCTGGACGCCCGTGCGGCTGCGCGGGTCGATGTCAGCCGTTGAGTGGCGCTCGCCCGACACCGCCCTGCCGAGCCAGCTACTCCGACTGGCCGCCGACCTCGAGACGGTCATGGAACGGCTCGACCACACCACCGTTCGGATCGACGGTGCCGGTGCGGGCGACGGCCGACGGCGAGGGACCGACGGCGTGCTCACCGGGATCGAGGACGAACCGACCGCCCGCCCCGGCCACGTTACGAGCGAGGAAATCGCCCTCCCTGCGTTCGAAACCGTCTGTGACCTCACCGAGTCGGCGATCCGCGACGGTCTCGAGTCAGCGGCCGTCGCGGGCTACCTCGAGCGGATGGGCTTTCCCGTGGGCGACTACCACCCGATCGCAACGCGGATCGACGGGCGACAGTACGTGACGAACGCCGACGCCCGCGAGCTGCGACTCGAGTATGCGAGCCGGCTCGAGGAAGACGTCAAGCAGTTACGCGAGGACGGTTAGTTGCCGTCGTCGTACTCGTACTCCCGTTCGGGGTCCTCGACGCCCTCGGTCCGGGAGCCGATCCACGCACCGAGCGAGAGCCCGTAGACGAGGTGACCGGCGTGAAAGAGCGCGAGTTCGTCCGCATCGAGGCGGATGTCGAGCAGTGCTTGCAGCATGAACTGCGCGCCGAAGGCCGACAGGACCATCCCGTAGATCGAGCCCCAGACGAGCCCGCGCTGTTCGGGTTCGATCTCCCGGCCGGCGTCGTACAGGGAGAACAGTACCCCGAAGATCACGCCCGAACTGATCCCGTAGACGAGGTGCAGGGCGAGGCCGGCGACGGGGTGGTCGTCGGGGTCGCCGCCGGCGACGTACTGCGACCAGAAATTCGCCGACGGCGGCAGTGATCGCAAGAGCGGCAGCCGGAAGGCGGTCATGATCAGCGTCGCGACGAATCCGCCCTGAATCCCGCGGGCCACCGCGTCGGCGACGTGTTCTTCGCGCTGGTGGTCGTCGGCTTCGCTCGGCTGTCCCTCGGTGTCGGCGATCGAGCGCAGCCGTTGGAGTTGGTCTGATACAGCCATAGTAGTCGGGATGACGCACCTACCACGGACGGCTCCTTAACCGTCCGGCGCGCTGTGTACTGCTCCCCGCCTCGCGGCCGACGGGTCGATTGACGGAAACCGTCACCGGTCGTAGGCGACTGCCTGAATATTTATACCAGTTCGCGAAACACGCTGGTATGGATTTCGGCATTCTCAGCGCGGCGGGCATCGCACAGAAGGCGTTCCTGCCGGGAATCGCGGCCAGCGACCACGACGTAACGGCCATCGCGTCCCGCGACGAGGCCGACGCGCGCGCCGTCGCAGCGGAGTACGGAATCGAGGAGACCTACGGCGACTACGGCGACCTCATCGCGAACGCCGACATCGACGCGCTCTACGTCCCGCTGCCGAACTCGCTCCACGCGGAGTGGACGAAACGCGGGGCCGACGCCGGGCTCGACGTTCTCTGTGAGAAGCCGCTCGCGGTCGACGCCGAGCAGGCGCGTGAGGTCGTCGACTACTGCGCGGAACAGGGCGTGACCCTGATGGAGGCGTTCATGTACCAGTACCACCCGCGGACCGAACGCGCGTTCGCGCTGGCCCGCGACGAACTCGAGGACGTGCGCTCGGTGACGGCGACGTTCAAGTACCGGCTCGACCGGCCCAGGGACATCCGCCTCTCGCCCGAACTGGCCGGCGGGAGCCTGATGGATGTCGGCTGTTACGCCGTCTCGGTGGTTCGCCAGGTCCTCGGCGAGCCGGAGCGAGCGTACGCGACGGCGGCCGACACCCGCGACGCCGGCGTCGACACGGAACTGACCGGCGTCCTCGAGTACGCAGACGGCGTGACCGGCCGGATCTCGTCGGGCTTCGACACCGAAGGCGTCCAGCGCTACCGCATCGAGGCGACCAACGGCTGGGTCGAGGTCCAGGACGCGTTCGACATCCCCGATGGCGAGTTGTCCCTCGAGTACCGGATCGACGGGCGTCACGGCGTCGAGACGTTCGCGCCGGTCGACCAGTTCCGCCGCGAGATCGAGCACTTCGCCGACTGCGTCGCCGCCGGCCAAAGGCCGCGGACGGACGGCGACGAAGCGATCGCGAACATGCGAGTCCTCGACGCGCTGTCGGAGAGCGCCGCGGAGGGGCGAGTCGTCGACCTCGACGGCTGAGATCGCCCCCGCCGCGCGAGCCGTCGAAACACCTGCCCGACCGACGCAACGTCCTTTTGCCCGTCCGGTTCGAACGACGTGCCATGACAACGGTCGAGGCGAAACTCGAGGCCGCCCGCGAGGATCTCGCGGCTCGCGACGGGGTCGTCGTCGCCTTCTCCGGCGGGGTCGACTCGAGCGCCGTGGCCGCACTCGCCTACGACGCGCTCGGCGAGGACGCGGTCGCCTGTACCGCGAAAAGCGAGACCCTGCCCGAGGCCGAACTCGAGGACGCCCGCCGCGTCGCGAGCGAGATCGGCATCCGCCACGAGATCGTCTCCTTCTCCGAACTCGAGAGCGAGGAGTTCGTCGAGAACGACGACGATCGCTGCTATCACTGCCGAACGATGCGACTCGGCGAGATGCTCGAGACCGCCCGCGATCTCGGCGTCGGAACCGTTTGTGACGGGACGAACGCCGACGATCCGGGCGCAGGTCACCGGCCCGGGCTGCAGGCGGTCGAGGAACTCGACGTGCACTCGCCGCTGCTGGCCCACGACATCACGAAGGACGAAGTGCGGGCGATCGCCGACCACTATGACCTCTCGGTCGCCGAGAAGCCCTCGATGGCCTGTCTCTCCTCGCGGATCCCGACCGGACTCGAGGTCACCGAAGACCGACTCACGCGGATCGAGCGGGCCGAAGCGCTGCTCCGCCAGTGGGGCTTCGAGCAGTTCCGGGTGCGCGACCACGACGGCCTCGCCCGCATCGAGGTCGCGCCCGACGAACTCGAGCGCGCGCTGGAACTCGAGTTCGTCGAAACGGTCCGCGCCGAACTCTCGACCCTGGGCTTCGATCACGTCACGCTGGATCTCCACGGCTACCGAACGGGCAGCGTGAGCCCCGAAACCGAAGACGAGGAGCCGGTCGTCGAGGACGTCTTCGCGACGGAGTCCTCGAGCGACGACTGATCGACGACTACGGGACGGCGGACGAACGCGGCGTTCGGGCTCGAACCCGGCAGGAACCGACCGCCAGGACGAGAATAAATTCAACGTTCATCCGAGTATGCTGGCTACCAGGAGACATATATTCAGAACATAACCACCATTCGGGCAGAGAACCTACCAATGGTGAAGTCTCTGGACTATCGGTCGATAATATTGCTCGTTGCGGTACGAACGTAGCACTCGGGTTGGTATCAGTGATCGATGGAAGCCGACGTGCCGCTCGAGTGGAACACGGAAGAGTGTCGGACCTACACCCCGGCCGACACCGACCGGGAAATGCAGTATCGGACGTACCTCCACGAATCAGGTGATCTGCGGCTGAAGGTCGCGCCCGCCTCGCTCGACGACGAGGACCACCCCGGCTACGCGCTGACGGCGACGAGCTACCCGGGGCTCGACCTCTCGGAAACGATTCAGGTCAGAACCGTCCTCACGTTCGAACGGTGCGAGCGGACCGCCCGCGAGTTCATGGACCTGTTCTCGGCCAGCTACGACGGCCCCGGCTCGCTCGAGGACGCGCTGGACTACGCGTACGATCGGACGCGCAAGCACCGCTAGCGGCGGCCTGAACTGGTCGCGTGCCGAGTAGACGCCTCGGGACGACGGCCCGACAGCGCCCTCATTCGATTTCTAGCGCGCCGTCGCTCTCCCCGCCCTCATCGGTCTCGTCCCACTCGAGTTCGAACTCGACGCTCAATTCGCCGGGGCCGTCGGCCGGCCCCTCGCGTTCGGCTTTGACCTCGAAGGTCGGCCGAGCCGGCGGCTCGAGGGTCACGGACTCGGAGCCGGCCGTGAGCGTGATCGCCTCGCCGGCGTCTAAGTTGTCCGCGACGCGGCGGAGCAGCGATGCGATTTCCGCTCGGTCCCGGTCGCTCTCGGATTTGAAGAGTACGTCTTCGGGCATACGGGACCGTACGGTCCGCGTGTTGATAAATACGTGCTCGAGAAATCAAGTCGTCTCGCCTCGGGGCGGGCCGAACCCGCGTCAGTCGTCAGAGGGTGCCGCAGACTCCTCGCCGGTGGCGGCCGCCGCGGACTCGCTCTCCGCGAAGGGGTACCACGACTGCTTGGCGTCGGCCATGTACGGTGCCTCGAAATCCGTCTCCTCGGGTTCACAGAACTCGACGAGCTGTTCTTCGGCCGTCGCTTCGACCCACTCGCGGAACGTTTGTCCCTCCGAACGGTGGGCCGCGTAGGCCTCGAGCAGGTTGCGGATCGCGCCCGGCGCTTCGTCGGCGGGCACGCGCTGTTGGACCCAATCGATGAAGGAAGGGTCCTCGCCGACGCCGCCGCCGACGCCGATGTCGAAGGCCTCGACCATCTCGCCGTTCTTCCGAGCGCGCATGCCCTGCAGGCCGATGTCGGCGGTCATCGCCTGGCCGCAGTCCGCGGTGCACCCGGAGTAGTGCATCTTGATCTTACCGACATCGTCGGGCAGTTCGACGTTCTTGTTGAACCAGCGCAGCATGCGGGCCATCCGCCCTTTCGTCTCGGTCAGCGCGATCGAACAGAACTCGGTACCCGTACAAGCCATCGCCCCGCGCTCGAAGGGGCTGGGCTCGGCGGGGTACTCCTCGAGGATCGGTTCCGCGAGCAGTTCCTCGAGGTCCTCGTCGGCCACGTCGACGATGACGGGGTTCTGGCGGCGGGTCAAGCGGATCTCGCCCGAGCCGTACTCGTCTGCCAGATCGGCGAGTTCGATGGCGTCTTCGGCCGGCAGGCGGCCGACGGGAACGCTCAGGCCGACGTAGTTTTGACCGTCCTTCTGATCGCCGACGCCGACGTGGTCGTGTTGACCCGCTTCGACGGGGCGACCGGCGTTGTAGGTGTACTCCTCGCGGAAGTCCTCGCCTTCGGTGTGCATCTCGAAGTCGACGTACTCGTCCTGCAGGGTCTCGCGGATTTTCTCCATGCCCCAGTCCTCGGCGAAGAACCGGGCGCGGTTCTTCGAACGGTTCTGGCGGTTGCCGTAGTCGTGGTAGAGTTCGACGAAGCCGCGGCCGACCTCGTAGGCGTTCTCGGGGCGAACGAAGACATCGAGCGGCGTCGCGGCGCGGGGCTGGCGACCGCCGAGGCCGCCGCCGATCCGGACGTTGAACCCGCGGACCGCCTCGCCGCCGATCTCCTTGGTCGCCGGCTCGAACCCGATGTCGTTGATCGAGTCCTGTGCGCAGCCGACCGTACAGCCCGACGCGCTGATGTTGAACTTCCGGGGCATGTTCGCAAGCGCGTCGTCCTTGCGCAGGTCCTCCTCGAAGCGCTCGAGCAGGGGGCCGGCTTCGACGAACTCCTCGGCCTTGCCGTGGAGCGGACAGCCCGAGATGTTGCGCATCGTGTCACCGCCCGCGGAGCGCGAGTGGACGCCGGCGGACTCAAGTTTGTCCCAGATTTCGGGGACGTCCTCGAGTTTGAGCCAGTGGAGCTGGACCGATTGACGGGTGGTCAGGTCGATCCAGCCGTTCCCGAACTCGGGGTTTTCGACGGGCCCTTTCGCGTACTCGCGGGCGACTTCGCCGATCGTTCGCAGTTGGTCGGGCTCTAAGATGCCGCTGGCGTTGGTCAGCCGCATCATGAAGTACGATTCCTGTCCGGAGCGCTGGTGGAACAGCCCCCAGAACTTGAACCGAGTGAACCACTTCTCGTGTTCGTCCTCCGGAATCGCCTCGTAGCCGCCGTTGTCCGCGAACTCGAGGATGTGGTCGCGGACCTCGTCGCCGTAACAGCCCTCCTTGAGCTCCTCTTTCTTATGCGCCATCGTAGACCACCTCGACCGAACGATCGACCCCGAATACGCAGAGTTCCTCGCCAAACATGTCGTAATTCACGTTTCAGTAGCATGTTCCTAAAACATATAACAGTAACCGTTTACATAACTGGTTTTTCGTAGCGGTTTCAGGACCGGACGTGGTATCTCCAATGACATATGGACTATATTAGGACGTATATCACGGCTGACGGGGGTAGAGAATGGGCGATTACACACGCGATCCGTGTGGCCAACCGTCCGGTACGAGCACAATCGGACAGCGATCTCGCTTGCAGCGCACAGACCGGTCGGCGAGCGACGCGATCCAGCCGATATGACGCGTCGGATGAGAGTGTGACCGATTTCGAACTCGACAAACGGGCAGAGACGCGGGGAAAATCGGACAGCCTCAATCGTCGGTCGGGACCGCCGTCTCCGGGGTTGGCTCCACTCGAGTGCGGTAGAGTCCGCCGGAGAGGCCGATCGAGACGACCGCGAGCACGAGGAACACGACGTAGCCGTTGGCGTAGCCGGCGGGCCCCTGCAGATCGACGAAGAGACCGAGGACTGGCGGGATGACGAAGCCGCCGAACGCGCCGAGGCCGCCGACCAGCCCGGACGCGCCGCCGACGGCCTCCGGGACGTACTTCGGGACGAGCCCGAACACCGCCGCGTTGGCGACGCCGATGCCGATTCCGAGCAGGACCGTCCCGCCGATCGCGAGCGGGACGGTTCGTGCTGTAATCAGCACGGCCGCGGCGACGCCGACAACGACGAAGCTCGCGATCGCGGTCCGTTCGCCGCCGAGTCGGTCGCTGACGACGCCGCCCGGGATGCGAACGAGCGCCGCGAGCAGGGTGAACGCGATCGCCGTGAGGGCCCCGGCGCGTTGGACGGATAGGTCGTGAACGGCCGCCCAGTAGGACGGGAACCACGTCGTCAGCGCGAGAAAGCCGCCAAAGGAGGTGAAAAACAGCGCGACGAGGACCCACGTCCGCCAGATGCTCGCCGCCTCGCGGATCGAGGCCATCGCGTCGCCGCTGGGGAACAGTTCCTGTCCTCGCGTTTCGGCCCGCTGTTTCGCGGCGTCGGCCCCGAGGCCCTGTTTCCGGAGTTGGAAGAACGGCGCGTCGACGGCGACGACCGCGTAGACGAGCGTCCCGCAGACGAGGAAGCCGAACCACGCCAGATACGCGCCGGTCAGGCCGAGCGCGGCGAGCGCGACGGGGACGACGAGCGTGAAGATCCCCGGCGAACTGTTGCCAAGCCCCGCGTACACCGCGAGCATCGTCCCCTGTCGATCCTCCGGGGACCAGTACGACGTCTGGGCTGCCCCGACCGAAAACGTCGCGATTCCACAGCCCGACAGCGAGCCGAACAGGAACACGAGCGGGTAGTGAGCCATGGTCAACCCGTCGGTTCCGAGCGTGACGAGAATCGTCGACAGGCCGGCCATGCCGACGACTGCACAGCCGAGCAAGACGAGAAACGGCTTCGCCGCGCCGACGTCTTCGACCCACGCACCGAAGGGAATCCGGAGCAACGAACCGGTCAGTTGCGGCGCGGCGACCAGCAGTCCGAGCGCGAGGCCGGACAGTCCCATCGCTCCCTCGAGTTCGGTCGCGACGGGGCCGTAGAGGACGACGCCGGCGAAGCCGACGAAGAACCCGAGCGTCGCGGACGCGACGCCCCGTCGGGCGGTTCCCCGAATCTCGAGTGCGTCGTCGTCGACAGGCTCGGAGTCCGATCTCGCCGTCATGAACTGTCAGGCGCTCGCTTCGGCGATCGATCTCCCGTCCCGCTCCCGGAGCGACTCGAGGCGAACCGCACACTGCTTGAAGTTCGGCTCGTTCGAGCGCGGGTCGACGTCGGGCAGCGTGAGGTCGTTCACGTCGGGGTGGTGGATCGGCAGCCAGACGACTCCGTCGGGGATCGCCTCGTCGGTCTCGATACTGACCGTGACCGACGCCCGCCGAGAGACGACGCGAGCGAACCGCTCGTCGTCGCCGTCGTCGCGCTCGTCCGCCGAGGTCTCGAGTTCGTCCGCGAAGGCGGCGGCCGTCGCCGGGCTGACCCGGGCCGTCGGCGGCTCGTCCTCGCGGGTCCGGACCCCGGTGTTGTAGGCGTCCGGGCGGCGCGCGGTCGTCAGCGTGAACGGGTAGGACTCGTCGGTCGGCTCGGGAAGCGGGCGGGCCTCGCCCGTCGAGAACCGCGCGCGACCCGACTGGGTCGGGAACGACCACGAGTCCTCGGTGGCGTCGCTCGCGTCGCTCTCGCTGCCCTCGTAGTAGCGGTAGCCCGCCGACACGTCCGGCTCCGGTGCCGGCCAGCGGATCGCGCGTTCGGCCTCGAGGCGGTCGTAGCTGATCCCCGAGCAGTCGGCCGGCGTGCCAGCGGTCAGCCCGGCGAACTCGTCGAAGACCGATTCGGGCTCCGGCCGGTCGTCGAACAGGTCGGGAACGAGTCGATCGGCGAGCTGGCCGATCAGGGTGAGATCGGTTCGAACGCCGCCGGGCGTGTCCGTCGCGGCTCGAACACGGGAGATGGTCCGTTCCATGTTGGTCGTCGTTCCCTCGGACTCACCCCACGTCGCCGCGGGCAGGACGACGTCGGCGTACTCGACCGTCTCGCTGCGGAAGGCGTCCTGGACGACGAGGAACGAGTCCTCGAGTTTCTCGCGGACGCGGGTCGCGTCGGGCATGCCCGCAACGGGGTTGGTCGCGACCGCGTAGACCGCGTCGATGTCGTCGCCGATCGCGTCGACGATGCCGACCGGTCCCGGGCCCGGATCGTCGGGGAACCGCGAGACCGGCACGTCCCACGTCTCGGCGACCTCGCGGCGGTGGTCCGGATCGGCGAAGGGGCGCTGGCCGGGCCACGACCCCTTCGAGGAGCAGATGCGGGTCCCCATCGAGTTGGCCTGGCCGGTCAGCGAGAACGGCCCCGAGCCCGGTCGGAGGTTCCCGGTCGCGAGACAGAGGTCGATCAGCGCGCCCGCGGCCGCGGTCCCGTTGACGCTCTGGTTGATTCCCATCCCCCAGTAACAGAGGGTGCGGTCCGCGAGCGCGTCGGCGAGGCGGTCGACGTCGTCCATCGAGACGCCCGCCATCTCGGCGGCCTCGGCCGCATCCGGTAGTTCCGTGCGGAGTTCCTCGAAGCCGACAGTCGCCTCGGCGACGAATTCCTCGTCGACGCGGTCCGTCTCGACGACCCGGGCGAGGACGGCTCGAGCGAGCGCGAGATCACCGCCCGGCTCGAGCGGGACGTGGTGGTCGGCGACCTCGGCGGTCTCGCTGTGGACGGGATCGACGACGATCAGTTCGGAGTCGTCTTCGTCGGCGGACTGGCGAATCCACCGGAACATGACGGGATGGGCGGCCGCCGGGTTCGCGCCCCAGACGACGTGGCTCTCGGCCTCAGGGATGTCGTCGTAGGTCGGCGGCGGCGCGTCGCTGCCGAAGGCGTCGTAGTACGCGGTGACGGCCGAGGCCATACACAGCGTCGTGTTGGCGTCGTAGTACCGCGTGCCGAACCCGCCGCGGGCGAGTTTCCCGAGCGCGTAGGCGGCCTCGTTGGTCTGCTGGCCGCTCCCCAAGACGGCGACGCTGTCGCTACCGGACTCGAGTGCGTTCCCGAGTCCGCCCGCCGCGCGCTGGAGGGCCGACTCCCACGTCGTCGGGACGAGCTCCCCGTCTTTTCGCTCGAGGGGGCGGGTCAGCCACTCGCCGTCCGGATCGGCCGTCTCGCTGACGCCGCGCTGGCACGCCAGTCCCTGATTGACCGGATGCGCGGCATCGCCGCGGACGGTCTCGAGGCCGTACCCCCGTTCGGGGGCCTGCTGGACGTGACCGCAGCCGACCGCACACCGCATACACGTGGTCGGGACGAGTTCGGTCACGGGTCCCACCCCGCCGCGTCGACGCGAATGGGGATGTGTGATTTACAATCACACCCATCGAAGCGAGATTGGCGTAATACCATTCAAATGTTCACAGAGTAGGAGAACATATGCACCTACTAAACGGTGATCGTTTACGAACTCTGTATTTTCACTCGAGGACGGACCGGAGTCCGCAATATGCGAACGGATGCATACAATATAAGGCTATTATATGACGGGTTCGTCGGCAGTCTGTCGAACGAATGTCCACGAATACGCGACTCCGCTAACGGATCGATACCGAGATCATCGCACGAGAAACCGAAACCCGACTCGAGTCGACCTACTCCCGCCCGACCCACTTGAGGACGAACAGCGTCCCCTCGAACAGCAGGATCATCGTGACGGCGACGAGGATGGGGGCCATCATCGTCGGGTCGATGGTGAACATAAAGGACAGTCCCGCGAAGGCCGCCCAGAAGTAGAGCCGCTTCTGGGCCAGCCAGCGGCGGGTCGTCACGCCCATCATGATCGCCAGCATCATGAACAGCGGAATCTGGAAGACGACCGCGAGAAAGCCCGTCAGCGTGATAATCAGGTTGAACGTCTCGCCGAGTGCGTACGCGATCTCCGCGCTCCCCTCGGCGTAGTAGGTGAAGTACTCGAAGAGGATCGGGAGGACGAGGATGTAGGAAAACAGCATCCCGCCCGCCGCTAACACGACGCTCGTCGGAACGGCCGCGAGGTAGTACTTGCGCTCGTTGGGATACAGCCCCGGCCGCATGAACAGGTAACACTCGTAGACTAACACCGGCAGGGCGAACATGATCCCGAGTAGCGACGAGATCTTGATCCGTGTGAGCCACAACTCGAGCGGGTGATAGACGTGTGGCGGCGGGACCTCGCTGACCTCGTAGGGGAAGACGTTGAACCAGACGAATTCGATGGCTTGAGAGGCCCACAGCAGGCCGATGGCCGTCCCGCCGGCACCGAACAGCAGGACGACCGCGAGCCGGAGGACCATCTCCTCGATGTGGTCGGCGAGGGGCATCTCCTCGTCGTCCGGCGGCGTTGAGATGCCCCCGATATCGTCGTCGCGGTCGGGATAGGTCGGCTCGGGGTTGTGCCGGTCGCCGACGACGCCCTCGCCGTCCGTCTCGAGGCTGGGTCCGTCCGACTCGTCGTAATCGGCCGATCCGTCGTCTGCGGCGGGCTCGGCGTTGGAATCGGTATCGGAACCGGCACCGGACGCGTCGGCTGGCTGTCGCTCGTCAGGACTCCCCCCCGACTCTCGAGTGCCCTCCACGTCGCGATCGTCCGCCGGCTCGTCCGACATCTACGAGATAGTGATAGGGCACCGGTTATAGGCCTTTTTCTTACGAACACCCCTCGAGAGTGAGAAGGCCGCTCGCTCGGTCCTCGAACCGCATACCCACTCGAAAGGTTGATAACTGGATGTCAGTTACCGTCTACCCAATGAGTTCTGCCGTCGACGAGGACACTGCCAAGGCCATCAACTCCGGCCGGGAGACGCTCGGCGCACTACTCTCAGGTGCCCAGCAACACCTCCAGAAGGTGTTCATCGTCTTCCTGCTTGGCTTCGTCGGCTCTTTCTATGCGCTGCGTGTGGTCATCTGGGATTTCCTCGAGGCGACCGCGAAGGGCCAGATGAACGAGGAAATCGCCGGCTCGACCGATATCATTACTCGGACGCCGTTCGAGGTGATCCTGCTACAGGCCAAGATCGGCATGATAGCGGGGATCATCGTCGCGATTCCGGCCTTGCTCTTTTTCTCTCGGAAAGCGCTTCGCCGCCGCGGCTACACCAGCGTGGTCCCGATTTCGAAGGGATATCTCGCCGGGTTCGTCGTGATGGCGCTCTCGTTGTTCGTGGCGGGTGTCGTCTACGCCTACAGCATCTTCTTCCCGTACGCCTTCGGATTCCTCGCGGGCAACGCCGTCAGCGCCGGCGTCAAACCCAGTTACGGGATCACCGAGTTCACCGAGTTCATGGCGTTGCTGACGCTGTCGTTCGGACTCGCCGCCCAACTGCCGCTGTTGATGGGCGTGCTGTCCTACACCGAGATCATCCCCTACGAGACGTTTCGAGACAAGTGGCGACACGCCGTCGTCGGCATCGTCGTCTTCGGAGCCCTGTTCTCGCCGCCGGACCCGTTCACGCAGGTCATGTGGGCGATGCCGATGGTCATCCTCTACGTCTTCAGCCTCGGACTGGCCAAGGTGGTCACGAACATCCGCCGGCGCGGCGCGGCGAACTCCGCCGGAACGGGGACCGCCCACGTCAAGCGTCGCCTCCTCCAGTTCGGCGGCGCGCTCGCCGCCGTCGCCGCCGCGATCACCGTCGCCGTCACTCAGGGCGGCTTCGGCTACCTCCGCGAATCGGTCTACCCCACGTTCCCGTCGTGGCTGCGACCCAGCGGGACGGGCGGGCTCGAGACCATGGCGATCGAACACGGCCTCCTCGGTGAGATCGCGGTCGGCCTGGTCATCGCTGCCGCCGTCGGGTTCGTCGTCCTGCTCGGCTACACGATCCACGTGCTCCAACAGCCCGTCTATCCGCGACCGGACGATATCCGACGGGCAGACTCCCACGAGGATGTCGACTTCGAGACGCTCGCGGTCGAGGACATCGAGGACGTGTCGACGCAGGTCTTCCAAACGATGAGCGAGGACCAGGCCTTAGAATACTCCCGGCAGGCCATGTACGACGACAACCGGGCGAAGGCCGAGGCGATCCTCGATCGCTTCGATACGATCCAGGAGGCCGGCGGCGAGAGCGAGTCGGCCAACTCGGGAGACGCGGCCGCGACGGGCGGGGCCAGTGCGGACGGAGACGACGAGAGTCTCTTCGCGAGCACCGCGGCCGGCATGCTCGACCCGTTCACCGAAGAGGAGACCGACGAAGACGACATCGGCGGCTACGCCTACGACATCGCCTTCATCTTCAACAGTCTCACCTCGAAGGTGTTCCGCATCGTCGGGCTCTTCATGGTCGTCATGGGCGGCAGCTTCTTCTGGCTCTACTCGGGCGGTCTCGGCAACGTCCTCAGGCTCTTCCTCGATCGGGTCCCCCGGCACGTACTCGAGGAGGTCGTCTCCGAGGGCGTCGATCCGTCCACGTTGAGCCTCGCCGAGCTCGTCGAAGCGATGGACATCGTCGTCGCCTTGCACCCGGTCGAGGTGCTCATCTTCGAGGCGAAGGTAAGCGCCCTGGCCGGGCTCGTCGCCACGTTGCCCGTGATCCTGTTCTACGCCTGGCCGCCCGCCAAGGAGCGCGGCCTGGTCTACGGTGACCGTCGCACGTTCGTCGTCTGGGGCGGCGGCCTCCTGGCCGGCTTCGCCGTCGGGACGTACCTCGGGTTCTTCTGGGTCGCGCCAACGATCATCTCGTATCTGGTCTCGGACGCGCTCAGCAACGGGATGGTCATCTCCTACCGGATCAAGAGCTTCTTCTGGCTCGTGATCTTCACGACCGTCGGCATCGGCTTCCTGCTGAACATCATCGTCACCATGGCGCTGTTCCACGTCGGCGGCATCGTCAGCTACCGCTCGATGCTCGAGCGCTGGCGGCCGCTGGTCGTCGGCATCTTCGTCGTCGCCGCCTTCTTCAGCCCGAAGGGGATCCTCATGATGCTCATGTTCGCGATCCCAATCTCGCTCACCTACCTGCTCGGCCTCGCGGTCCTCTACGTCCTCACCGCCGGCGGCCGGCTGTTCGGCGGTGGCGGCGGCTCGGCGGCCCCGCCGGACGCCGAAGATACCGGAGCGACCACGACGGAGTGACGGTGGTCCCCGCACGCACCGACACCGGTTGTTCATCGATCGCGCAGTCGGCGGAGAAATCGGCTGGGCAGGGCGTGACAATCCCTCATTACCGCGATAGAAAATGTCTGTTACACTGATTACTGCGTTCTACTCAATCGCCGCGCAGAGATCCTATTTCACACGCGACACGTGCACTCTCACTCGTTTGTCGACGGGCTCTCCGGCTCCTCGTTCTTTCGTACTTCGGTGATGATCACGTCCCAATCCGGGTACTCGGTCCCGTTCCGACAGTCCCACCCGCCTTCGATCTCGAGATCGCTGTCGTAGGCACGACGAAGGAGCGCTTTCAGTTCGGCACGTACCTCCGCTTCGGACGAGGGCGATATTTTGTCGGGAGTCATTGCCGTGTGATCCCGAGGGTCTCGCCGTCCGCTCGGCCGGAAGCCGATGGGGAAACAGTCACCACCTCGTTACTGAATACGGTTATTTCGTACCCCTCGAGCGTAAACGAGACGTCGACCGATCCGTGCGACGTGTCTCGACGTTGGACCAGTTCGTTGAGAGCATCGGTATCGACCGTGTTGTAGAGTGGGTCCAGTTCGATCGGATCGACGCCCAGAACGTCCGACACTGCGGCGACGACCGCCATGCTCGCAGCGGTCGCGTCCCGATCGTACTGGGCGCGATACGTGCCCGACTCCCGGTCGAACTCCAGCGATTCTAACTCGGTACTTGCTAAGCTGGCAGTCATAAGTATCTACGTTCTTCTAGCGGCCTCCGTCGGGTTAACGAGTCCACTGATTATACAGTGGGTTTAATACAAACCGGCGGATCCCCGTCCGAGTTACTGATTGATAAGCGTCCCACCGATGAGTCGTCGGTGACCGCGCCTGAGGCGAGACGAAAGCGACTGCTGTGTAATTCCGATTTCCGCGGCGATATCCTCGAGCGAGGCCTCACGTGGTGAATCGAAATAGCCCTGTTCGTAGGCCAACACCAGCGCTTCTCGCTGGGTGTCAGTCAGTTCGTAGTCGTCGCCCTGTATGGGGAGCAACCGGTGGACTGCGGTGATTTCGATGGGGATACCGTTCGTTTGGCATTCGGTACGGAACTCGCTGATCGCCTCGCGGTTCTCGCCGCGGACTTCGAAGTCCCACCCGTCTTTCGTCCCGACTCCGGAGAGCACGGAGACGTTGGTTTCGGCGAGGGCGCTCAGGATGCCGAAATACTCCGGTACCCACTCTGCACGCATGAGATACTCCTCGTTGACGCTGTCGATGAGTTCGATAGTCGCCAGTCCGGCGTGGGCTTCGAACGCCGCTTCGATGTCCTCGGCGGCCGCGCCGCGGACCCAGAAATACGGGATTATCAGGTCCTCCTGCGGGAGGAGTCGTTCCATCCTGATCGTTACCTCGGGGAGGTTTTCGAAGACCGTCCCCAGTGGAAACTCGTCCGCCGGACTCGTAAACTCCATTACGGTCGCCATACCACCGGTTCGCCGCGGAGACCGATAACCCGCGTGGGTGGTGTATCAAGCACCGACGGTGACGCCCGCACACGTTATGCCGTGTGAATGTGCGAGAACGTGACACTCGCCCGCGTTCGCGCGGACATGGTAGACCATGCCGGCCCGTTTTATCAGAATATAGCCTACCAAGGGACCGAGAGCAAGTAATGAGCGTGATTGCAGAATTCCGGATTCCGTCCGCGGATTTCGAACTCGGGCGGATTCTCGACGTCGAAGGGATCACGTCTATCGAACTCGAGAACCTCGTTCCGATCGGTGGGTCGACCGCTCCGCTCTTCTGGATCCACAATTCGACGCGAGACACGTTTCTCGAGTCCGTCCAACGCCACCCGGCCGTCACCAGCGCGGTGGAGGTAGACGTGTTCGACGACAGGACGCTCGTCACCCTCGACTGGGACGCGAACCACGATCACCTCTTCGAAGGGATCAGCGAGAGCGGGGGACAGCTCTTGAGCGCCGTCGGAACGCCCGAGACGTGGGAGTACGAGTTGCGATTTCCCGATCACGGCGCGCTCAGTGAGTTCAGGACACGCTGTGAGGACGCACAGATCTCACTGGAGGTGCGGCGCGTGTACAACCCGACGAAACCCGACGCGGGTCCGTGGTACGGGTTGACCGAACTCCAGCGCGAAGCGATCATGCTCGCCGTAGAGATGGGATACTACGACATCCCGAGAGGCTGTACGACCAAGGACCTCGCGGGCGAACTCGGGATTTCGGATCAGGCCGTGACGGAACGGCTCCGTCGTGCGATCGCGTCGCTCGTTTCGCACACGCTCGTCCACTCCGAGTCAGCGGCCTGACGCGTCTCGTTCCCTCGTACATCAAGGCGAATCCACACGGGACTCGCGAAGTAATCAGTGACTATGAGTCGTAAACAGGATCGGAGACGAGTCGTCAGTGGAGTGTCCGTATGACGGACAGTACAGCCAAACAGCGGGCGTCGATCCCGTCCGATAGCGTCCTCTCGGCAGTCGCCAGTGAACACCGTCGGGCCGTGCTTCGATCGCTGGACCGGTCCGATGAAAACGCGATCGCGGTCAGTGCGCTCACGGAGCTGGTCGCCAAAGCGCTTCGGAACGGAGCGGTACCGGACGACGAACGGCGACGCATCCGCACCGCACTCCATCACATCCACCTCCCGAAACTGGAGGATTTCGGACTGCTATCGTACGACATTGAGACCGGCCAGGTCCGGGCCGCGACCGGCGGACTGGACGCGGACCTGCGGGCACTGATCATGCCTCACGATATCCGTGAATGACTCGGCCACCGGGACGTGGAGAACACTCACTGACGCACACCGACGAGGTGTTCGAGGCGTTGGCCGACGGTCAGCGACGCGAAGTGTTGGTCGAAGTACTGGAATCCGGACGATACGACGTCCCGGAGTTGACCGACGGGTCGCAGGAAATCGCCGAAGCGAACCGGGGGTTCCTCCGCGAGTATCTGTCCACCGCTCGAGAGTGCAACGCGGGCGACAAGGAACGCATCAAACTGCACCTCGTTCACATCCCGGCGCTCGCCGACGAGCGCTTCATCGAGTGGAACCGAGACGACCGCGTCGTCACGAAAGGGGCACGGTTCGACGAACTGGTGCCCGTTCTCGAACTGCTAGCGGAGTTGCGGACCGGCCGTCAAGCGACGGATGCCGTCATCACGCTCGGGCAGTGAGACAGGGTCAGTAACGATGTGGTAATGGGACGAGTGAGACACCGTTCAGGCAAACGGTGTCGCGTCCGAGTCGAGCGCCGTCCCGAAACGGAATCCCGATCGAACCCGTGCGATCACCCCTCTTAAGTCGGCGACGTGCGAACGACTACCCAGACTGATGCCCAAGATCAGCGTCGAAATCCCGCAGGAACTCCTCGACGATCTAGACGACCACGTCGGTGAGGACGGCAAGTTCGTCAACCGCAGCGACGCGATCCGTTCCTCGATCCGCAAGAACCTGGATATCTTAGACGAGATCGACAAACGCCACGATCGCCTCGAGGACCAGGAATAGCAGCGGTCGGCCCGCTCAGTCGATCAGTCCCGGTCGATCCGCTGTGCAAACCCGAAGTTCGGCTTGACGTCTCCGACGCGGACGGTGACGGTTTCGCCTTCCACGGTGTCGGGGACGAACAGCCGGTAGCCGTCGACGCTCGCCATCCCGTCGCCTTCGTTGCCGACGGCCTCGATCTCGACCTCGAGTTCGTCGCCCGGCCGCACCGAGGCGGTGAGCCGACCCTTGCCGATGAAGTAGACCTCGGAGGACTCGTCGCGGCTGGCCTTCGGCGAGGTCGCACGAACGTATTGGAACTCCTCTTCGACGTCCGCTCGGAAGTCGTCGACGTCCGGCCCCTCGAAGACCTTCACGACGAAGTCCCCGTCGTTGTCGAGGAGTTCGATCGCGGTCTCGAAGGCCTGTCGTGCGAGGTGCAGCGAGCGGGCCTGATCGAGCGAGTACTCGCCGGACATGTTGGGTGCCATGTCCGAAATCACGACGTCGACCGGGCCGCCGGCGGCGTCGATGACCCGATCGCGTGTTTTCTCCTCGGTCATGTCTCCGCGGAGCGTCTCGACGTTGTCGTGGTCGTCGAACTCCTTGATGCGCTGGAAGTCGACGCCGATGACGTTCCCCTCCGGGCCGACCTCCTCGGCCGCGACCTCGAGCCAGCCGCCCGGTGCCGCACCGAGGTCGACGACCGTGTCGCCGCGGTCGATGACGTCCTCGAGTTGGTCGAGCTGTTTGAGCTTGTAGGCCGCTCGCGAGCGATACCCCTCCTGTTTCGCTTTGTTGTAGTAGTGGTCTTTGCCTGCCATCAGCGAGTCAGTCAGTTATCGCGACTAGCCGGTCGAGACGGATAGGTGTCGCGACTCATCGGTTCTCCCATCAAAGCGCCGAGGCGGGAGAGTACGAGGGCGACCCGGTCCCGTGATCGAGCGGCTTCCGGATGAATTATCGGGCCGCCATCGAGCAGCGGACTGGTCCGTCAGGCTTCGACTACCGGGCCAACAGTTCGGTTCGTGACGCCCGCTCGAGGACGTCGAAGGCCCGTCCTCGGTGGCGTCCAAACCGACCCGTCCGCACCGCCGATCGCGGTCCCGCCCGCGCGTAAAGGGTGGCTTTTTATGTCGACCGTCCGTACCCCGACCTATATGTTCAAGGCCATCGTGAGCGCCGAAACGCTCACCAGCGCGCTGGATTCGATCAGCGTGCTGGTCGACGAGTGCAAGATCCACCTCGAGGAGGACGGTCTGGAAATCCGGGCCGTCGACCCCGCGAACGTCGGGATGGTCGACCTCTCGCTCGATGCGGCTGCGTTCGAATCGTACGAAGCCGACGGCGGGCTGATCGGTGTCGACCTCTCGCGGCTCGAAGACATCGCTGGCATGGCCGAATCCGGCCAGCTCATCCAGCTCGAACTCGACGAGGAGACCCGGAAACTCCAGATCCAGATCGACGGACTCGAGTACACGCTCGCGCTCATCGACCCCGATTCGATCCGACAGGAGCCGGACATTCCGGATCTCGATCTCCCCGGAGAGGTCGTCCTCGAGGGCAAAGACGTCAACCGCTCGGTGACCGCTGCCGATATGGTCTCCGACCACATCGCGCTCGGCGTCGACGAGACTGAAGAGTACTTCTACGTCGACGCGGCGGGCGACACCGACGATGTCCACCTCGAGCTGACACAGGAGGACCTGATCGACCTGCAGGTCGGCCCCGCTCACTCGCTGTTCTCGCTGGACTATCTCAAGGACATGAACAAGGCGATCCCCTCGGATACTGAGGTCACGCTCGACCTCGGCGAGGAGTTCCCCGTCAAGATCTACTTCGGCTTCGCGGAGGGGCAGGGACAGGTCACCTACATGCTCGCGCCGCGCATCCAGAGCGAGTAACGCCGTCGCAGTTTTCGCGGTTTCTCGGTCCAAGCACCCAGTATCGACGCCGTCGGTGTGAGCGCGATTCAACGTGGTTCCGTTCGTCGGATCACTTAAAAATTCGATATAGAAAGGGGAGCAGCTACCCGGACACTCGTTCTCGACTGACATATGCCCTCCGCGAACGATTCCACGGACGAGTCGGAGCCACGGGACGACAGCCGCGTCACGACGTTCGACCCCGCCAGCGACCGGCCGAGCGAGGCCGTCGTCACCGCGGTCGCCGCACTTCGAGAGACGGAGCCGGCCGACCTCCCGCCGCTGTACGAGGTCGTCGATCCAGACGCGCTCGACTCCCTCGTCGAACACGCCCAGCGGGTCGGCGACGCGGGGACCCACCAGGTGTGGTTCACCTACGAGACGTTCGATATCGGCGTCCGAACGGACGGCGAGATCCGGATTCGAGACGCCACCGCGACGGCCAGTTGAGGAGCCCGCGCTCGATCCCCTTACTCGAGGGTCCCGCCGGCGCGGCCGGCGCGGCGTTCGGTCTCCTGTTCGTCCAGAAACGCGAGCAGCTGGTCGTTCACGTCATCAGCGTTCTCGATGAAGAAGAGGTGCGAGCCGCCCTCGACGAGTTCGAGACGGCTGTCCGAGATTTTCTCTGCGAGCAGTCGCGCGTTCTCGACGGGGACGACCCGGTCGTCGGTCCCGTGGAGGATCAGCGTCGGCACGCGGACTGCATCGAGACGGTCGCTGACATCGAAGTTCAGGACGGCGGCGGCCTGGGCCTCGCGAGCGGGGTCGTCGGCGTCCTGCTCGAGTCGCCACTCGAGGATCCGATCCATCAGGTGGGGGTTCCGGTTGGTGAACCGCTCGTTGAACGCGGGCCGCATTCGGTGGCGGAGCGTCTCCCGCTCGCTCGCCCCGTCGGGCGTGTCGAACATGTGTGCTTGCGTCTCGTCGGGCACCGGTGCCGCGTCGGGACCGCCGTGGGAGGTACAGCAGAGGGTCAGCGACTTCGCCCGGGAGTACTCGATCGCGTAGCGCTGGGCGATCATTCCGCCCATGCTCGCGCCGACGATGTGGGCGTCGTAGATTCCCACGTCGTCGAGGACGGCCTCGAGGTCGGCGGCCAACCCGCCGATCGAGTAACCGGCCAGTTTGAGGAGCACGGGGGCGCGTAGTTTGGCCGGGAGCCGCGATACCAGCGGCGGGAGACCGGTATCCGACCGTCCAGTGCCCCGGTTATCGGGGGCGATAACGTCGTACTCGCTGGCGACGGCCTCGCGCTGCCAGCGCCACATCCACCGACCGAATCCGAGCCCCTGGACGAACACCACCGGTGCGCGCCGCTGTCCCTCGCTCCGGTCGTACTCGTAGTAGATCGACACGCCGTCTCTCGTCGCCTGTGGCATACTCGAGACGACGTGTCGGACACCCTTGAAATCGATCATCGAAACGGGAACCAACAGTATCGACCGATCTCGGGTGCGGCCATCACCTGCCGGTACTGGCTTTATGACCCGCGGCGTCGCCGACTATTCACAGTTGACGGACGTGACACTCGTCCGCCGAAAGGGCGGGGGGCCTCATAAGAGATGATTGTGCTAATCAGCGCGTTTATCCCATCGGAGTAATATCGTTTTACCGATGCAGCGACTTCACGCCCGATACCCGTTTCTCGAGGCGGCCCGCGAGTCCGTCGCGACGGAGGCGGTCGATCTGGCGACCGTCGTCGAGCAGGATCGGGCGGTCGTCGACCGCGCACGACAACGCGTTAGTACCGCGATCGAGGCGGGCGAGATCGGAGAGCCACACCGCGATGCCCGCATCGAACTGCTTTCCTACCCCGTCGCGCGGGTCCTGGTCTCGATGGTCGACGAGCGCGTGCTCGTTCGCAAGTACGCTCGAGCCGAGGCCGCGACGGCCTACGAGCGGTTTACCGCTGACATGGCCGATACGACCGAACTGAAAAGCGTCGAGTCCACGGGATTGGAGCTCGAGGAACTGCTCGCGGAGTTCGACCTGCAAGCGGCGGTCCGAGCGGCCGACGGCGAGTACCGAATCGATGTCGGCACCTACCTGCCGCTGGCCGAAGACCTCTGGGACGACGAGTGGCGACTCGTGAATCAACCACTCGAGGCCGGCGAGATCCCCGTCGACGAGGACGAACTGCTCACGCTCCTCCGAGAGGCCATCCGAGGTCGCATCGACGACGGGCTTCCCTTCGAGGTACCCGAGGCGATCGGGTCCGCACTCGAGGACGAGACCGCCGAGATCCGTGAGGTCCTGGCCGACCTCGAGTTGACACAGGACATCGATACCGTCGTGCCGGACCTGTTCCCGCCGTGTATGAAGGCCCTGCTCGACCAGATTCAGAAAGGCGAGCACCTGCCACACCACTCCCGGTTCGCGATCACCGCGTTCCTGACGAGCATCGGGATGACCACCGACCAAGTCGTCGACCTCTACCGCGTCAACTCGTCGTTCGGCGAGGAGATGACCCGCTATCAGACCGACCACATCCGCGGTGATAGCTCGCCGACGGAGTACTCGGCTCCCTCGTGTGCGACGATGCAGTCCTACGGCGACTGCGTGAACAAAGACGACCTCTGCGAACGGATTCCACACCCGATGGCCTACTACGAGCAGCGGATCGACGACGCCGACGACGAGGAACTCGAGGACTGGCGAGAAGCGGAGGAGGACGGCCAGTCAGCGAGCGGCGACTGACCCCGTGGTCGGTCCACGCTCGATCGAAACCGTCGATCGGTTAGTTTTCCGGCGGTTCGTCCGACAGTTCCTCGGCCTGTCGTTGAATGTCCTGTAGCGCCCGTTCCTGTTCGCCGCGGGTGATACCGCCGGACTCGACGTGACGGCCCCCGTACTGCCACGACGGAATCGCGTCCCAGACGTTCGAGCGATCCTCGTCCTCGGACTCGCCAGCGGACGACGGATCGTCCGTCGCGGATCGTCGCCACTCGAGACCGATTGCGAGTCCCGACAGGACGAGCACACCGGCGATAGCGGTGGCCGGGTCGACGACCGCTGTCGACCGCATGAACAGCGACGAACCGAGCAACGCGACCGTGACGACAGCGGCGACGCGGCCGAGTCGGGGCCGATAGCGTCGAGTCGGCGTCTCGTCGGAACGCACCATACCGAATGTCAACCGTCCAATTAGAAAAACGTACCGACGGTCTCAGAACGTGCCTTGTGCGTCGACGTCGTCATCGTCGTTCGACTCGAGGCCGTCCTCGGGATCGTTCACCGTGTAGGCCAGCGCGATGCCGACCACGGTCATCAGGAGGATGAAGCCGATGATAACCCCGACGAGCATCTGGCCGCCCTCCGGCGAGAGCGTGCTGGTTTCGGTTCCGTAGGCGGAGCCGACGTAGACCATGGCCGCGATCATCAGGACGACCGAGCCCACGGACACGGCGATTTCGACGAGCTGTTCGCGTTCGACCATTGACTTATCGGTTTCGTCGGCCCGGTGAAAAGCGCTTCGAAGGGGGTCAGACGGCATCGACTCGGATCCGATCGAGGCGGGGAATACCCACATAAAGACCACACTTAGGTATGCAGGCGCGCCCGTTATTGCCCTCGAGACCCTACTAACGTCGAATAGCCAGCCGACCAGCGAATCCCCTCTCGACGCACCTATGAAAACAATAGCGTCACCGAAAGCGCCGCTTCACGTACCGTCTCCCGACCATCTCACCGAGCGCTCGCGCCGGGCGCGCACCGAACCGATGTCGGTGTTGCCGCTGGGCGACGGCCTCTACGAGGTCGAATCCGCGAGCGACCACACCTACCTCGTCGATCTCGAGGCGAGCAGGTGTACCTGTCCGGATCACGTCTTCCGCGAGGCCCGCTGTAAACACGTCCGCCGGGTCGCGATCGAGATCACGGAAGGCCGCACCCCGCCACCGGGCGAGATCTCGGTCACCTGCCACGACTGCGGCGAAACGACGTTCGTCGCGGAGGACGAGAGCGAGCCGTTCTACTGCGACGAGCACGCGATCTTCCCCGGCGACACCGTTATCGACCGCGAGACGGGCGACCGGCTCACCGTCGTCGACGTCTCGGACCTGCGAGCCGACGCCGTCGAAATCGGCGCGGCCGACTGCACCGTCGCCGAGTACGGGACCAACGAGGGCTACGACCCCGACGTGCCCGTCGTCGGCGCGGTCTATCCCCACGCCACCGTGGCCCGAAACGGCGTCGTCCCATCGTCGCTGAAGGTCTACACCTTCCCGCGGACCCGCCTCGAGACGGCGGCGTAGACGGAGTCTCGGCTTCGATTTTCCGAGTCGACGACCGATCGGCGGCGCTCGTGCTCGAGGAACTCGAGCACCGCCACCCGATGGGTCAGATTCCCGGGGTTCGACAGATAGCTAACGGCATCGGCGGACTCGTCCGAGGGCCGCTTACTCGAGCAGTTCGGCGGCCTCGTCGACGTCCATGACGCCCTGCTGGACGGCATTGAGCACGCGCAGGGTGTCCTCATCCGGACCGTCGTCGCCGGCGTCGCCGACTTCCTCGAGCGTGACCTTCTCGGACTGGCCGGTGAACTCGGGAAAGTCGGTCCCGTCGGCGAGGGCCGTCTCCTTTTTGACGCGGTAGTTCCCGCCGTCGGTGACGTGGAGGTCGCCGGGGTGGAAGAAGTACCAGTCCTCGCGGTCGAAACGGACGCCGATCCGCGGTTTCGCGCCGAAGTTCCGGGCGAAGAAGGTCAGCGCCTCGACTTCCTCGCCGGTGAGGTAGATCGGATCGCCGGAACTCGACTTCGCCTCGATCGCGTAGAACTGCTCGCCGTCGCCGGCGAGTACGTCGGGGAGTTCCCGTTCGGTCGCGGAGCCGCTGGCGGGCGCACGCATCACCGCGAAGCCGGCCCCGTCGAGTTCGTTGACGAGTTCCCGCTCGCGGCGGTCGCCCTTCGCCTGAGACATACCACTTCCTCACCGCCGGTCGATAATAAAGGACCGGACGGCGCGGCGACGGCGGCGACGGCGGAGATCGCGGAGATCGCGGAGATCGCGGCGACCGAATCCTACAGCGCCACGGCCGCCACGAGGTCGACCAGCAGCGAGGTCGTCGGCTCCCCGGTCTCGAGGTCGTACTCGAGGGCGATGTAGAGCAGCCCGAACTGGACGGCGTTGTAGGCGGCGTGGGCGGCGATCGGAACGAAGAGGTTGTCCGTTTTCGCGTAGAGGTAGCCGAAGATCAGCGCGCCGCCGAAGACGACCGCGACCGGAACGGCGGTCGCGAGCAGCGACTCGGAGAGGACGGCGTAGACCGGGAAGTGAATCAGCCCGAAGATGGCGCTGGCGATGACGACCGCCTGCGGGCGAGAGAAGGCGTCGTAGAGGCGTTTCTGGACGATGTTCCGGTAGAGGAACTCCTCGGTCGGCGCGTTGAAGAAGAAGACGATGACGATCATAACCAACACCATCGTCTGGTCGTCGCCGATATAGGTCGTGACCGAGTTGTCCGCGGTCGGCAGCGAGAGCAACTGCACGAGCAGGCTGATGAGGACGTAAAAGGCGAGGCCGCCGAGGATGCCGGCGAGGACGTAGCCCCAGTCCCGGCGCGTCGGCGTCCGGAGGTCGACGTACGACCAACCGCGGTCGGTGACGGCGAGGTAGAGGCCGCCGACGAGGGCGAACCCGACGAACCCGAGGATCAACACCAGCGCGCGGCTGCCGATCGACGCCTGCGTCGGCGCGGTGATCAACCGCGGGTCCAGCACGAACGCGGGGATCGTCGTCACCTGTTGAGAGCCAAGTCCGACGATCGCGAGCGCGGCGGCGACGAGTATCGAGCGGAGCGGCCCGTCCTGACGCTGCCGATCGGCTGTTTCCATGGGCGGGACTACGACCACCGGACCCTTGGGCGTTCCTCTCTCGGACTCGAGCCGGCGTGGCCGGACAATCGGCCGCTCAGTCCGCCGGGACCGCCGACTCGTCGTCGAACAACTGCGCTAACAGCCGCTGCTGGCCGATCCGCAGGTGGCGGTTGACCGTCGGCTGGGTCACCCCGAGCATCTCGGCGATCTCCTCGCCGGTGCTCTCGCGGGGCCACTCGAAGAAGCCGGCGAAGTAGGCCGTCCGCAACACCTCGAGTTGCCGATCGGTCAGCACGTCGAACAGGGAGGTGACGAGTTCGCTTCGGGTTCCCATAGAGCGTTCGACGTGGCGACGAGCCAGCAGCTCGACGGTCGCGTACTGCTCCCGGAGCATGTCGACGAACTCGCGGACATCGGTGCCCGTCGGCACGTCGACGGTAAGCTCCAGCCGGTCGCCGTCGGCGCGCATCGAGCGCGGACTGCCGCCGCGGCGGACCAGCCCCGCGGCGAGGACGTCGCCCGCGACGGTCGCCTCGAAGCGACAGTCGCCGTTTGCCTCGCTGATCAGTCGGGACGATGTAACCGAGACCAGATCGTCGAGGGCTGCCCGCACGTCCTCGGCCGGGACGCCGCTGGTCTCGAAGAACAGCAACGTCTCGTCGGCGGAGTGGGCACCGAGCCCCTCGTACTCGACGTGTGCTCCCGTCGCCGTCGCGAGCCGCGAGAGGAGGTCGTCCGAGCCCTCGAGCCGGAGCGTGAGTTCGAGCAGGGTCTCGGCGTGGAGCGCCTCCCGCGTTTTGACGGCGGTGATCGCGTTCGCGATCCCCTCCCCGAGTTCCGTCAGAACCGTCCGCTCAAGGTCGTCGAACGCGCCCGGCTCGTCGGCGTAGACCGTGAGGACGCCGTAGGTGTACTCCGCGTCGGAGAGCGGGACGCTGATGACCGATTGGAACCCGCGGTCCAGCGCCTGTCGCCGCCAGCCCTCGCCCTGCAGTCCGTCGACGGCATTCGAGACGACCGTCGGCGTTTCGCTCCGAGCGGTCCGGACCGCCGGCTCGGCCGACGCGTCGTACTCGAGGGGGACATCGTCCAGGTACGACTGCCCGGAGCCGGCCCACGCGCGGGGCTCGAGGCGAGTGCCGCTGGCGTCGAGAGCCCCGATCCACGCGAAGGAGACGGCGTCGGCCTCGAGCAGCCGCTCGGGGATGGTCCGCTCGATCTCCTCGCGGCCGTCCGCGCCGATGAGCACCTGATCGATCCGCCTGATGAGTTCCGTGATCTCGATCTGGCGGTTGAGCCGCCGATTTCGCTCCTCGAGTTCGGTTTCTCGCTCACGGAGGCTGGCCTCGCTCTCGAGGCGGTCGAAGGCGGCCTCGGTGGTGGCCACGAGCGTCTCGATCAACTGCCGGGCATCGGCGTCGATCGGGTCGCCGCCCGACGCGACCGCGAAGACGCCGTGGTCGCCGATCGGCACGACGATCCCACTCTCGACGTCCGGGCCGAAGACCCGCGACCGGTCGAACGAAGCCGAATCGTCCACGACCGTCCCCGCGCCGGTCACGTAGGCGGTCCAGAGGACGGAGTCGCCGTCGCCGACGGGGACCGACGCCGCGCCGTCACAGAGCCGTTCGAATTCGTCGGTGGCGGCGATCGGCTCGAGTCGGTTCACGTCGGAATCGAGGCCGTAGACGGCTACGCTCGAGGGCTCGAGAATGTCGGCCGCCGTCGCGACGACCAGTTCCGCGACCTCCCGGTCGGAATCGGTCCCGAGCAGCTCGCGGGCAGCCCCGTGGAGCGACTCGAGGGCCAGTTCGCGTTCCTTGCGCTCGGTGATGTCCTGGATCGTCCCGCGAACGCCCACGATCTCGTCGTCGGCCGCCGGTTGGCCGTCGGTGGGGCTGGGGTCGTCCCCGTCCGCTCGGACGGGTTCGCCAATTGAGCGGACCCATCGTTCGGTCCCGTCGGTCGTCAGCATGCGGTGTTCGATCTCGTAACTCTCGCCGTCCTCGAGGGCCGCGTCGACAGTGTCGAGGACGGCCGGCCGATCGTCCGGATGCAGGAACGAAGCGGCCAGTTCGGCATCGACCGCCTCGTCCAGCGGGAGATCGTACAGCCGACGCAGCCCGTCGGTGAGCGTTACCTCCTGTGAGTCGGCGCGGACATCGAGTTCCCAACCGCCGATCCCCGCGAGCCGCTCGGCTTGCTCGAGCAGTTCCGTCGTCCGCTCGAGGTCGTATTCGCGCTCCTTGCGCTCAGTGATGTCCCGGAGGACGCCCGCCGTCCCGCCGAATTCGCCGTCGACCATCGGCAACAGCGCCATGTGGTTCTCCGTCTCGATCACGTCGCCGCTGGCGGTCTCGAGAGCCATCTCGAACGTCCGGGACGGTTCGCCGGCACGAAGCAACTCGCGGGTGCGCTCTCGTGCAATCTCGAGGTCGTCGTCGGCCAGCACCGTCGAGACGTGCTCGCCGAGCAGGTCCTCGGGGTCGTAGCCGGCGACCGAGGCCGTGGCGTCGTTCAGGAAACGGAAGTTCCCGTCCGCGTCGAGGGTGTACACCAGTTCGTCTAGCGCCTGAATGATCGCCTCGGCGCGCTCGAGTTCCCGTTCGCGTTCCTTGCGCTCGGTGATGTCTTGGACCGCCCCGTGAAGCGAGACCACCTCGCCGTCGGCTCGGACCGGCTCCCCGATGCTCCGCACCCAGCGGATCTCCCCGTCGTCACTCCGTATCCGGAGTTCCAGATCGTACGCCTCGCCGTCCGCGAGCGCCCGGTCGATCGCCCGACTGATCTGGGGCCGGTCGTCCGGATGGTAGAACTCGAGTCCACGCTCGAGATCGATGTCGTCAGCCGGCGAAACGCCGTGGATTCGGTAGACTTCGTCGGTCCATCGAAGGTCGGGGGGCGTGTCGGTCGCGTCGAGTTCCCACGCGCCGACGGCCGCCAGCTGCTGGGACTGTTCGAGCAGGTGGGTGGTCCGCTCGAGGCGGTGTTGTTTCTCCCGGCGTGCGCTGATATCGCGGCCGATCCCCGCGAGGACGGTCTCACCCGACGGGTCCTCGAGCGGCGCGGCGACGAACTCGTAGGGAATCCGCTCGCCGGATTTCGTTCGGAGCGCCGCTTCGGTCCGGGTATCGCCCGTCTCGAACGCGATCTCGACAGCGGTCGCGATCCGCGACCGGTCCGCTTCGTCGAAGAAGTCCACGGCCTGCATCTCCGCGATCTCGTCGTCGGCGTACCCGGTCACCGCGGCGAGGCTCTCGTTCCAACGCTGTACCTCGCCGTCCGTATCGAGGATGTAGAACACGTCGTCTAACGCGTCTAACACGTCGTCGGTAAACTCCTGCGCCCGCTCGAGGCGTCGCTCTCGCTCCCGGATGGTCCGAACGGACGCGCGCCGTTCGAAGGAGTGGCTGATCCAGCGAGCCATCAGGTCGACGAACGAGGTTTCGGCCGGCGTGAACGGGCCATCGCGCGGCTCGCGACTCAGGAAACAGAGCGTGCCGTAGAGTTCGCCCTCGACGACGATCTTCCCGCCGACGTAGCAGTTGATCCCGAGTTCGGCGGCGGCCGGGTGGTCCGCCCGCTCCGTCGCCGCGGTGTCGTAGATCCCGAGGATGTCGTCCGATGTGATAGTGTCGCGGCAGTAAATCTCCGACAGATCCAGTTCGGTACCCTCGAGGTCCGCGTCGTGTCCGACGGCCGTCTCGACGGTGTACCGGTCGGTCGACTCGTCGATCCGCGAGACGAGCCCCGTCTCGAGACCAAGCCGGTCACAACCGAGCTCGAGCAGCCGGCGAACTTTCGTCTCGCCGTGGAGGTCCGGATCGGACGTGATGCGGTATAATTGTCGCCGACTGCGCTCGCTTTCGGCGCGCCGTCGCTCGCGCTCGCGGACCGACGCGGCCAGCTCGTCGACGACCGACGCAAGCTGGCCGACTTCGTCGTCTCGATCGATCGTGAAGTCGACCGGCTCGTCATCGGCTGTCCCGTCACCGGGCTCGGCGACGGCCGCGGGCTCGTCGGCGAACGGGGCGGGTTCGTCACCGTCGATGCGCGAGACGAACCGCCGTAGATCGTCGGTCAACCGTTCGATATCGTCGGTCCGATCGGAGCTACTCCGGGCAGCGAGACCCAGCAAAAAGAGGCCCGGTCCCGGCACGGTTCCGACCCCCACCGTCGCGAGGTCGGGAATCGCCGTTCCGGTTCCGACAGCGAGCAGTACGCCGATGACAACGAGGAGGGCCGCAAACAGCCGCCGCGGAGCATCCGCGAGCGTCCCGGTCCGGACCGCGGTACCGTCCATGCCCGACCTATGGAACGACAGACAATGATACGAGTGGTTCGTTCCTCATAAAATGGTATAAATCTCATAGTATATATTGTCGGGAAGTAGTCAGAAACGTCCGGCTCGTCTCTCGGCCCGCAGCGACTCCGACCCGAGCCGTCAGCCGACCGAAGTCCCCGCCGGTCTGCGCTTTACCGGGACACTATACACGTAGTGTCGAATCCGCGACGAAATTACGTGTATAACGGATAGGCGGATACCGGTCGGTCGCCTCGGTGTAGCTGAGATGCACGGAACCACACTGGACTACCACAGCGATTCTATCAGTCTGCGGATCGTCGAGGCCCTCGCGGACGCGACCGGCACTGACGCACACGACCTCGACCCGCTGTACAACGTCGTCGATCCCGAAGCGCTCGACCAGCTCTGTGGTCCCGACTCGAACGCCGGGGTGCGCGTCGAGTTCGAGTACGACGGCGCAGTGGTCGAGGTCGACAGCGACGGTACCGTCGCGGTCGACGGGACAGTCCATGACAGCGGGTAGCCGGCGACCGGCCGACTCGAGTCCGACGGAGACGCGTCGCGAGCGACGGCCGCGGCCCACCACCCAGAGTCGCTCCGAATCGCGAGGATACGATCGAACGGATTTCCACCGAGGTCGATCCCGATGTTAATTACCGCTCCGAAAACGGCCGAACCGACCGAACGGGAGGACCGGTCGCGACTGCGCCTCCTGCTGGTCGACGCCGATCGCGACCGCGAGCGCGTCGAACGCGCGTTCGATGACGACATCGACCTCACCGTGAAGACGGCGGCCGCAGTCGCGAACGTGCGGCATCGACTCGAGGGCGTCGACTTCGCGATCATCACGCCACAACCGACGGGGACTGAACCCGACGGCGACGGCGGCGACGACGCTAAGGCCGTCGACGACCGACTCGAGACGATCAGAACCGTCGCGGCTGACCTGCCGGTCGTCGTCCTCGCGGACGAGCGGACAGCCGACCTCACGGCCGTGGTCCGGTCGGACGGCTGGACCGCCGTCGTCGAACGGTCCGAGGCGACCGGACGGCTCGCCGACCGCGTCCGCGACCTGCTCGAGCGCCGCCGGCTTGCGGCGCTGTCGCGGCGGTCGCTCGCGAGCCTCGAGTTCGCCGGCGACGCGATCGGGATCGTCGACCCGGACGACGAGATCCAGTTTGCGAGTCGCTCCTTTGCGATGCAGTTCGGCGTCGATCACGCCGCTCTCCCCGGCACGCCGTGGCGGGAGCTGTTTACCGCCGAGGCCGTCGAACACCTCGAGTCGGTGGCGCTCCCGACGATCACGGACGGCTGGCGGTGGACCGGGACCTGTACCGGGCGACGACAGTCGGGCGACACGTTCGCGGCCCGCGTTCGACTCGGCGGCCTCGAAGACGGGAGCCTGGTGTTCGTCGTCGACGAGTCCGAGCGCGACGCGCTCGAGGAGTAACTGGCGGCTCGAACGGAATTAAAGAGTTCTAACGGCTGAAAGCGGTACGAGACGCTCGACTGGGAGGTTCGCAGTTACGTCCCGTGGTCCCAGCTGTCCATATACTCGTGTTGCGTGTCGGTCAGGGAGTCGAAGTCGACGCCCTCGGCCTCGAGTTTGATCTCGGCGATCTCCTTGTCGAGGTCGTCGGGAACGTCGTGGACGCCCGCGTCGTAGGCGTCGCCGTTCTCGAGCATTTCCCGCACGCAGACGGCCTGAATCCCGAAGCTCTGGTCCATGACCTCGACGGGGTGGCCCAGCGAGACGGGGGCGGCGAGGTTGACGAGTCGGCCCTCGGCGATGACGTTGAGTTTGCGGCCGTCGGCCATCTCGTAGGCTTCGACGCCGTCGCGGGCCTCGTATCGGTCGACTGCGAGGTCGTCGAGGGCCTCGAGATCGATCTCGATGTCGAAGTGGCCCGCGTTGGCGAGTAAGACGCCGTCTTGCATCTCCTCGAAGTGGTCCTCGACGATGACATCGCGGTTGCCAGTCGTCGTCAGGAACACGTCGCCGACTTCCGCGGCCTCGGCCATCGGCATGACCTCGTAGCCCTCCATGTGGGCCTCGAGCGCGCGCCGGGGCTCGACCTCGGTGACGATGACGTTCGCGTTCTGGCCCGACGCCTTCTGTGCGACGCCCTTGCCGCAGTAGCCGTAGCCCGCAACGACGACGTTCTTGCCGGCCCACGAGAGGTTCGTCGTCATGGCGATGGAGGCCAGCGAGGACTCGCCGGTGCCGTGAACGTTGTCGAAGAGCCGCTTCATTGGCGTGTCGTTGACCGCGAAGACAGGATAGTCAAGCGCGCCGTCGGCGTCCATCGCGCGCAGGCGGTGGACCCCGGTGGTGGTCTCCTCGGCCCCGCCGACGATGCCGTCGATCAGTTCGGGGTAGTCCTCGTGGATCGCGGCGACGAGGTCCATCCCGTCGTCGACCGTGATCGTCGGCTCGTGGGCGATAACGGCCTCGATCGCGGCGTAATACTCCTCGTCGTCGACGCCGCGTTTGGCGTAGCTGGTGATGTTCTCGTGGGTATCCAGCGCCGCCGACACGTCGTCGTGGGTCGAGAGCGGGTTACAGCCGGTCACCGCGACCTCCGCACCGCCCTCCGCGAGCGTCTCGACGAGCATCGCCGTCTTCGCCTCGACGTGCATCGCCATGCCGATGCGCTCGCCCTCGAAGGGCTGGTCGGCGACGAACTCCTCGCGGACGTGCTCGAGAATCGGCATGTGTTGGGCGGCCCAGTCCATCTTTCGACGGCCCTCCTCGCGAGCGGACTCGAGATCGTCGAGTTGCTCGCTGATCGGGGGATACTCGGTGTCGGTCATGGCTCGATAGAGTGGGACCGTGGCCAAAACGGTACCGAACCGCTCCGACGCTCGACTCGAGCGGGCGCTGGGTTCCGGCCGCGAAACCGCGCCGGTTACGGGCTAAAAACGATCGGCGAGAATGGTGGGTGGTCCGCGGTCACTACGTGCCTGGTCGATGGGGGTGGTCGCGGTCGTTACTTGGGACCGGCGTGGCTCGGCGGGCCGCCACCGCTGCCGCCGTCGTCCCCGTCGTCCCCGTCATCGTCGTCTTCATCGTCCTCATCGTCAGCGTCCTCGACGTCCGCATCCTCGTCATCGCTGTCGTCAGTCTCGTTAGCGTCGTCGGCGTCATCACCAGCCGACGGCCCGGCATCGCTCGGCGGGCCTCGCTCATCGCTATCTTCGTCTTCGTCGTCATCAGCGTCGCTTGGCGGGCCGGCGTGCTCGGGCGGGCCGCGCTTGTCGTCGTCAGTCTCGTTAGCGTCGTCGTCATCAGCGTCGCCGGGCGGGCCGGCGTGACTCGGCGGGCCGGCGTGGCTCGGCGCGTTCCCCGGGTTGTTCGCGACGACGAAGCTCGCGACCGAGAGGCCGACCGACTCGTTGGAGTCGTTCTGCTGGCTCTCGGCGTACTCGGAGACGAGCGCACCGAAGTTCGTCGCGGTCTCGTTGTCAGACTCGTTGTCCGCGGTCTCGTTGCCGTCGAGGTCGTCGGTTTCGTTCGCGTCAGTTTCGTTGTCGGCTAACTCCTCGTCCGACTCGTTGTCGTCGTCGGTCTCGTTGTCAGCCAACTCCTCGTCCGAGTCGTCGTCATCGGTCTCGTTGTCGGCCGATTCGTTGTCGTCAGCCGTTTCGTTGTCGTCTAGCTCGTCCGTCTCGTTGTCGTCAGTCGTCTCGTTTTGCTGAATCAGCGAGGGACTGACATCGGCGCTATCGACGGAGCCCGCGTCAGCGGCCCCCGTATTCGCCGCTGCGGTCAGCGGTGCGAACACGGACGCACACAGTGCGACCGTCAATACGAGTGCGAACAGCTGTTTTCGTCTCATCTCGAGTCGAACATTCACGGATCCCTGAATAAACCCCGTCGGCGGTTCGGTCAGTTCGCCGATCAGTTTCGAGGAGTTAGAATTGTTTATACAGTTTATTGCTGCTTTTGAGCGTTCAACAGTCGTTCATCACTCGGCTCGGGCGACCAGCGAGTCGGCCGCCTCGAGTGCTCGCTCCCGGACCGCCGCTTCGTCGAGGGTGAGCACGTCGCGGTCGCGCATGAGCACCCGGCCGTCGCAGACGGTGTGGCGCACGTCGGCCGCCGCGGCCGCGTACGCGAGGTGACTCACGAGGTCGTGACGCGGCGTCAGGTGGGGCTTCTCGAGGTCGATGACGGCGAGATCGGCCGGCGCACCCGCCTCGAGCCGGCCGGACTCGAGGCCGATCGCGGCCGCGCTGTCGCGGGTGAGCATGTCGACGACGGCCTCGGCGGGCACCGCACTGGCGTCGTCGGCCGCGAGTTTGCCGAGCATGGCCGCGTCGCGGGCCTCGTCGAGCATCGAGAGGTCGTTGTTCGAGGCCGCGCCGTCGGTTCCGAGACCGACGGTGACGCCGGCCTCGCGCAGTCGCTCGACCGGAGCCATCCCGCTGGCGAGTTTCATGTTCGAGGCCGGGCAGTGGATCACGCCGGTGCCCGCCTCGGCGAGCAGATCGATCTCGGTCTCGTCGACGTGAACCCCGTGAGCGACGAAGTCCTCGGGCTCGAGCATCCCGCGGTCGGCGGCGTACTCGAGCGGTCGAACCCCGTGTTCGTCGACGATCGGGGCGACCTCGTCCGCGGTCTCGTTCGCGTGGTAGTGGATCGGTACGCCGGCGTCCCGGGCCTCGGGGACGAACTCCTCGAGGTACTCGCTCCCGACGGTCGTCAGCGAGTGGGGCATGAACGCCGTCGAGATCCGGCCGTCGGCCGCGCCGGCGTACTCGCGGGCGATCTCGAGGCTCGTCCGGGCGTCCTCGCGGGCACCCTCGTCGTCCTTGACGACGGTGACGACGCCGTGGCCGAGGCGGGCGCGGAGACCGCTCTGCTCGACTGCAGCGGCGATTTCGGGGACATCGAAGTACATGTCCGCGAAGGCCGTCGTCCCGGATTTGATCAACTCGAGCAGGCCCAGTTCGGCACCGACGCGGATGTCGTCGCCCGTCAGTTCGGCCTCGGCGGGCCAGATGTCCTCCTGCAGCCACGCGTCGAGGGGTTTGTCGTCGGCGTACCCCCGAAGGAGCGCCATCGCGACGTGGCAGTGGCCGTTGACGAACCCCGGCGTCACGAGGGAGTCCGCGGCGTCGAGGGTCTCGTCCGCCTCGCCCGCGAGATCGGGGGCGATCTCGAGGATGGTACCGCTCTCCTGGTCGATCAGTACGTCCGCGGCCGTCACTGTCAGGTCGGGCCGCAGGACCCGGCCGTCGATGATCGAAAGCGTCGTCATTGCCACACGATTCTCGCCGGGCGGCCTTATTGTGTCGATTCGAACGATTACCGCCAGCCGCCGGCGCGACGAGCACGGAGACTAGTCGGCGGATTTAACATTTCGGTCGCGGAAGAGTCGGTATGACCGAACGATCGCAGCGCGCTGAGGGCGGCGGCTTTTTCGGCAGCTATCCGCCGCAAGCGGCGCTGGCCGACGCGTGGGACGAACACCGCCGATACGTCGGCTTCGCGGCCGGCCTGTTCGCGCTCGGCGTCGTCGTCGGGGTCCTCCTCTTGGCGGCCGGCTACAACCTGCTCGAGATCATCGCGGACCTGCTCGGCGAGAGCCTCTTCCCCGAGGACATCGACGCGTTCGGCGGACTCGAGTTAGCGCGATTCCTCCTGGTGAACAACTCGCAGGCGTACTTCCTGTCGATCGGCGGCGCGCTGTCGCTCGGGCTCCTCACCGCGTGGGCGATGGTGTTCAACGGGATCATCGTCGGCAACGTCGGCGCTGCCGTCGCGAACAATGTGGGACTCGATTACATCCTCGTCGGCCTGCTCCCCCACGGGGTCTTCGAACTCCCGGCCCTCTTCATTGCCGCCGGCATCGGCTTCCGGCTGCTCTACCGGTTCGGCCAGCGGATTCGGGGCACCCGCGACGCGGTCTTTACCAAACCCTACCTCTACCGGACCGCCCTCCTCGTCCTTGCCGGCTGGCTCCTGTTAGTCGTCGCCGCATTCGTCGAGGCGTTCGTCACGCCCGCCCTGCTCGAGGCCCTGTTCGCCGAGCGCCTCGAGGGACTGAGCACGCCCTGAGACTGCTGCGGGAGCCACTGTTTCGGCCGGTTCCAGCCGCTCGAGGACCGATCAGCGCCGGAGCCGGCCGAGCAGTTCGTAGTCCCGATCCGGCGTGTACCGGCGGAACAGCAGGCTGTTCGAGAGGACCGACACCGACGACAGCGCCATCGCGCCGGCCGCGAGCACGGGCTGGAGCAGGCCCAGCGAGGCCAGCGGGATCATCGCGGTGTTGTAGCCCAGCGCCCAGACGAGGTTCTGCTTGATCTTCGCCAGCGTGGCCTCCGAGATTCGAATCGCCTTCACCACGTCGAGCGGATCGTCCCGCATCAGGGTCACGTCCGCGGCCTCGATGGCCACGTCCGTCCCAGAGCCGATGGCGGTGCCGACGTGGGCGACGGCGAGCGCGGGCGCGTCGTTGACCCCGTCGCCGACCATCATCGCCTTGCGGCCCGTCGACTGGATGTCCTCGACGGCGTCGGCCTTGTCCTCCGGCAGCACGCCGGCACGGACGTTGTCGGGATCGATCCCCACTCGCTCGGCGACGGCGCGGGCCGTCCGCTCGTTGTCGCCGGTGATCAGCATGACATCCAGCCCGCGCTCGCGCAGGTCGCCGACCGCGTCGGCCGAACTCTCCTTGACCGTGTCGGCGTCCGCGACCACGCCCGCGACCGCGCCGTCGACCGCGACCAGCATCGCCGTCTTCCCCTCGCTTTCGAGCCGTTCCATCTCGTCGGCGACGGGCGCGGGATCGACGCCCTCGCCCTCGAGGAGCCGCCGGTTGCCGACCAGCACCTCGCGGCCCTCGAGGGTCGCCCGGACGCCCTGTCCGGGGACGTTCTCGAACGCCTCGGGATCGGCTAGCTCGAGGCCGCGTTCCTCGGCCCCCTCGACGATGGCCTGTGCGAGCGGGTGTTCGCTGTTGCGCTCGGCGCTGGCGGCCAGTCGGAGCACCTCGCTCTCCTCGAGGCGTTCCCTTGTCGCCACCGCACCACCGTCTGTCGCCGGTTCGCCGCCGTCGGGTTCGGGTCCGCCGTCCTCGAGCGCGACCACGTCGGTCAGCGTCATCTCGCCGGTGGTCAGCGTCCCGGTCTTGTCGAAGACGACGGTATCGACGTCTCGCGCGCGCTCTAAGATGTCACCGCCCTTGAACAGGACGCCGTTCTGTGCGCCAAGCGTGGAGCCGACCATCGTCGCGGCGGGCGTCGCCAGCCCGAGCGCGCAGGGGCAGGCGATCAGCACCGCGGAGGCGAAGACGACGACCGCGAACTCGAACGTCGAGAGCGCGTTCGGACCGCCGCCGACCAGGTCCAGCACCGGCACGGCGTCAACGACGCCGGCGAGCGTCGTCGGGAACAGGAACCAGACCAGCCCCCAGAAGATCGCGTTGAGGATGACGGCGGGGACGAAGTACGCCGAGATCCGGTCCGCGAGGTTCTGAATGTCGGGCTGGCGAGACTGGGCCTCCTTGACGGTCTGGACGATCCCCTGCAGGGCCGTGTCCGAGCCAACCTTGGTCGCCTCGACGACCAGCACGCCGTTCTCGTTGATCGTCGAGCCGATCACCTCGTCGCCCTCTTCCTTCTCGACGGGCACTGACTCGCCGGTCACCATCGACTCGTCGACCGCCGACTGGCCGTCCACGACGACGCCGTCGGTCGGCACCTTCTCGCCGGGCCGAACCTTCATCCGGTCGCCGACATCGACATCCTCGAGTTCGACCTCTCGCTCGGTGCCGTCCTCGTCGACCAGCGTCGCCGTCTCGGCTTCCATCTCGAGGAGTTTCCGCAGAGCGTCGCTGGCCTGGCCCTTCGAGCGGGCCTCGAGGTAGTTGCCCAGCGTGATGAACACGAGGATCATCGCGGCGGTGTCGAAGTAGAGGTTGCCCGCCAGCAGGCCCAGTAAGACCACGAGGCTGTAGAAATACGCCGTCGACGAGCCAAGCGCGATCAACACATCCATGTTGGCGGTGCGATTGCGTACCAGCGCCGTGTAGGAGTTGACGAGGAACTCCCGGCCCAGCAGGACGTAGACCGGCGTCGCGAGCAGGAACTCGACCCAGCCGAAGGAGACGCCGAAGACAGTCTCGGGAACATAGGTCCCGCCAAGCAGGAACTTGTCGGCAAGGAAGAACAGGAACGGAGCCGACAACACCGCGCCGAAGATCGTCAGCCGGCGCTGTTTGCGGATCTCAGCTTGGCGGGCGGCGTCGCGCCGATCCTGATCCGACTCCTCATCGCCGCCTTCGTCGCGGACGGGCGTGTAGCCGGCGTCCTCGATGGCCGCGTAGAGGGCCTCGAGCGAGACGTCTGCCGGGTTGTACGCGACGGTCGCCTCGTCGGTGGCGTAGTTGACCTCCGCGTCGATGACGCCGGGGACGTCCTCGAGGGCCGCCTCGTTGGTTTCGGCGCAGTTCGCGCAGCTCATGTCGGTGATCCCGATCGAACGGCTCGCGCGGTCGGCCTCGTAGCCGGCCTCGTCGATCGTCTCGTAGATCTCGGCCAGCGAGATCGTCTCGGGATCGTAGTCGACACTCCCGTCGTCGGTCGCGTAATTGGCGTTCGCTTCCGCCACGCCGTCTCGGGACTCCAGGGCCTCGCTGATTGTCTGCGAACAGTTCGCACAGCTCATGCCCCGGATGTCCAGGTGTGCGGTCCGGGTACTCATTACTGGGTTCTAGGGGACCACGCCTTACCCCCTTTACTGGTCGGAATCCAAAGCCCAGCGCGGTGCGTAGCTTCGGATCGAAAGTCAGACCCCTTTCTCGAGCCGGTCGTAGCGGTCCTCGAACCGACCCTGACAGGACTGACAGCAGAAGTGATACACCTCGCCGTCGATCCGGCTCGATTCCCCCTCACTGTCGACCGTATTGTCACACTCCGCGCAGGTGAGCGCGAACTGCGTGCCCTCGAGCGAGGGCGTCCACTCGGCGTCGTCGACCAGCGTCACGTCGTAGTCGATGCCGTCGGCGTCGGGGAGCAGTCCCGCGAGCCACTCGCGGACGCCGTTGACCTGTGCGCGGGCGTAGAACCAGATTTCGCCGTCGGCGGTGAGAAACACGTGCTCGACGGCGTCGGCCTCGGCGGCCGCCGTCCGGCAGTCCTCGACCGCGTCCGGGGGCGCGGTCACCTGTACGAACACCGGCACCCCCGCTCGGAGCTGTGACTGGTCGACGTCGAGGGTGAACCGGTTGATGATCCCGGCGTCCTCGAGGCGGGCGACGCGGTCCGAGACCGCGGGACCGGAGAGGTCGACTTCGGCGGCGATCTCGCTGAACGGCCGCCGGGCGTTCTCGCCCAGCAGTCGCAGGATCGCCATGTCGGTTTCGTCGAGGTCGCGCATACGCTTCGTTCGTCCCGGCCACCAAAGAGCGTGGCGGCAGTGACTTTGGAATTCGAAGCTATATTCGCCAGCAGGTTAGCGCCGGAAGGGATAAGGCACAAAGGAGAGCTGCCCCTATACACTTGTATGAGTCAGACGCTCACCGTCGAAGGCATGTCGTGTGAACACTGCGAACAGACCGTCGAAGAGGCGCTCGAGGGCGTCGACGGCGTCGAGTCGGCTGATGCCGATCGGGAGAGCGAGCGGGCGACCGTCGAGGGGGACGCGGACCCGCAGACGCTCGTCAGCGCGGTCGACGAGGCGGGCTACGACGCGTCCGCGTAGCTCGATCTCGAGTCGCGGGCGGCCGGACTGCGATAGTCGCTTCCAACCGTCCGGTACCGACCGGACCCCGTTTTTTCGGCCACTGAGGGCGGTCAGTGGTGATCGTGCGACGACTCGGCGTCCGAAACCCGCGGCGGGTGCGCCGCGAAGTCGGCCGGCGCGTCCTCGAACGTCCGCTTGCAGGCGGTCGAACAGAAGTAGTAGGTCTCGCCGTCGTGTGCGGCGCTCGGGCCGTCGTCGTCCGTTCGCATCCCGCAGACCGGGTCGCGGTACTGTCCGGGGGCACCGAGCCCGCGACGGTACACGAACAGGAGGAACCCGGAGACGGCGAAGGCGACGAGGTTGAGATAGAAGGTGTAGTTCAGTTCGAAGTACCGCTGCTCGGTCGCCGTCTCGCCGCCGGCCAGGTTCGGGACGATGCCGAGCGCGTCGAACAGCAGTTCCATGAGAAAGCCGGTAAACGCCATCGTCACGAAGAAGACGCCGAGGATGTACAGCATGACTTTCCAGCCGTAGTACTTCCGGTAGACGTTCAACACCGGCACCGTGATGAGATCGGCGTAGACGAACGCGATGACGCCGGCGAAGCTGATCCCACCGCCCCAGAGGGCGACCGCGAAGGGAACGTTGCCCATGCTCCCGACGAAGCTGAGGACGGCGATCGCGACACCCATGACCGCGTTCTCAGCAGTCACGAGCAGGCCGTCACCTCCGAGGAACAGCGCGTTCCAGACCGACTGGGGGACGAACACGATGACGAAGCCCGCGATGAGAAACCCCGCGACGACGTCTTTCCAGATCATCGACCACTCCTTCCGGTACTGGTTCGCAACCTTGTACCAGCCGCCCCACGACCGGAGTTCGTCGGACCACTCGCCGCTGCTTGCTGTCTGCTGCCGATAGGTCTCGAGACAGCCCTCGGAACAGAACCGCAGCGTCTCGCCGCCGTCGGTCACGATCGCGTGTTCGTCCGTCCCCTCCATCCCGCAGGTCGGGTCCGTTATCCCGCCGCTCTCGCGATCCTCGCGCTCGAGTTCCGCGCGGACCTCGTCGAACAACGGTTCGGGGAGCGTCAGCCGGACGATGACCGCCATGACCGCGATGAGGACGAGGCCACCGAGCAGTTCCGCGACGAGGAACTCCCAGCCCAGAAAGAGCAGGATCATCAGTCCGAGTTCGACGATGAGGTTCGTCGAGGCGAACATGAACGCGAGGACGTTCACCGCGTGCGCGCCCTTTGCGAACAGTCCCTTCCCGATGGCGACGGCACCGAAGCTACAGCCGCTGCTGGCCGCGCCAAAGGCCGTCGCCGTCGCGAGGCTCGAGAAGTCGTCTTCCCCGAGAACGCGCGCCATCCGCTCTTTCGAGACGTACACCTGTACGAGGCTGGTGATCGTCAGTCCCATGACGATCGCCCACGCCGCCGTCCAGAGGAATCCGACGCCGATCCGGAGCGACTCGAGGACGCCCTCGGCGAGTGGCGGTTCCATATGTAGTACGTCGGAGGAATCGCCTATTGCGATTTCCCTTGGGAAATCGATGGCGTCCGCCATCCGGAACGACGGGATCGAAAGCGGCCACCGAACTGCGGGGCGGTAGACGACACCGGACCGTACGGCGACACGCAGCACCCGGTGTTGCGGGCGTTAAGCGGCATTTATCGGCGTATGGGCACCGTTCTGTCACGGCCGTCTCGCGTCGGGCCCCGACCGGGCGGTGGGTACCCCACTATATCAGCGACGAATCGCGGCCCGATCACGCCACTGGCCGGCGATAGAACTGTGAATGTCGAAGTGAGCCGGTAGCCAAACGTTGGATTCCAAGGGAGAACCGCATTGAGTCACGAGACCGTACGCCTAGCTGGAGACGGACCGCGCCGTCACCGGTGAGATCACATGGCTACCGACACACGCGACACGCGACTCGCCGCGATCGTCCTCGTCGCCATCGGCGTCCTCGTGGTGCTACCGATGGCGTTCATGGGGTTCGGAACGATGGGAGCCGGCCCGATGATGGGCGGCATGTGGGGCCACGAGATGTGGAGCGGCGAGACGGCACCCGGCTGGCTGCCGCTCGTCGCCGTCCTGTTGCAGCTCCTGTTCGTCGCCGCCGTCGTCGGGGGCGGCTATCTCGTCTACCGGGCGATCGCCGGTGCGGACGACACCGACCCGGCGCTCGAGGAACTGCGGCTGGCGTACGCTCGCGGCGAGCTGAGCGAGGAGGAGTACGAACAGCGACGAAACGCGCTCGATCGGGACACGTAAACGGGGCTGATGTCCGGCACTAGCACGGCGGTCACCGGCCCCGAACGACCCGCGGTCTCTCGGTGGCTCGAGCGGTATACGGCGATCGGCCTCGTCGGGCTCGTCGTCGGGACGGGGCTCTGTCTCGCGGCGCTCGTGACGAACCCGGTCCCCGACCCGTCGTTTCCGTGGCTGACGCTGCCGCCGTCGCTCCGGCTCCCGATCGAACAGCCCCGCATCGAACACTGGCCGGTCACGTACACGGTCGGGATCTGGCTGTGGGTCGGCTGTTTCCCGGCGCTGTTTCTGGCCGGCTACCGGCGGTGGGGCTCGCGGGTCCGGCGCGGAGCCGACCTGTGGCTCGTCGGCCTCCCGGCGCTCGCGATGGTCGGATGGACAACCTACTGCCGGTTCTTCTGGCCGAAGCTCGAGCCCGCGACGTGGAACGCGCCGTCGTACACGCTGGTCTGTTGGCTGTACTGTTCGTCCTATGATCCGCTCTGGAGCAACGCCGCCTACGCCGTGGCGCTGCTCGCGCTCGGAGCGACGGCGCTCGCGGTTCGACGCCACGGGCTCGCACCGACCGCCCTCGTCGGGTTCGGAGTGTTGTCGCTCCCCCTGGGGCTGCCCGCGCTCTACGAGGGGTATCGGCGGCTGCAGGGACCGTGACGGACCGCGCTCGAGCCGATCGATCGGATGAAAAGACAATTCCCCGCCGCCGTCCAAGGAGCGGCATATGCGAATCGCCGTTCCCAACAAGGGCCGCCTGCACGAGCCGACGATCGACCTCCTCGAGCGGGCGGGGCTCCATCTCGAGAACGGGGCCGACCGGAAACTCTACGCGGACACCGTCGACCCCGACGTAACCGTGCTGTTCGCCCGCGCGGCCGATATCCCCGAGTACGTCTCCGACGGCGCGGCCGACCTCGGGATCACTGGCTTCGATCAGGTCCAGGAGGCTCGCGTCGACAACGTCTCGGAACTGCTCGACCTCGAGTTCGGGCGCTGTCGGCTGGTGCTCGCGGCTCCGGAAGACGGCGACATCGGCGGCGTCGAGGATCTGGCGGGCAAGACTGTCGCGACCGAGTTCCCGAACATCACGGCGGACTTCTTCGCCGAGACCGGCGTCGACCCCGACATCGTCGAGGTCTCGGGCGCGACGGAGCTGACTCCCCACGTCGAGATGGCCGACGCCATCGTCGACATCACGAGCACCGGAACCACGCTGAAGATGAACCGGCTGGCCGTCGTCGACGAAGTCCTCTCGAGTTCGGTGCGCCTGTTCGGTCGCGAGGACGTCCTCGAGGAGCCGAAGATCGGCGAGGTCCGGACCGCCCTCGCCTCCGTCAAGCAGGCCGAGGGCAAGCGCTACCTGATGATGAACGTGCCGCAGGATCGACTCGAGGCCGTCCGCGATGTCATTCCGGGGCTGGGCGGGCCGACGATCATGGATATCGCCGACGAGGAAGCCGACGAGGCGAAGGTCGCGGTCCACGCCGTCGTCGACGAGGAAGACGTCTTCGAGACGATTACCGAGGTCAAAAGCGCCGGCGCGAGCGATATTTTAGTGACCGAGATCGAGCGCCTCGTCGAGTAGTCGCGGGCAATCGCGGCTCGCGTTACTCGAGTCGAGCGGCGATCGGTCGCTCGAGCGAGTCGAACTCGAGGAGGGATTCGAACGCGGTGCAGTTTGCCGCCGGGCCGACGAGGTTCCGCACCCGATCGAAGCGGACGATATCGTGTTCTTCGAGCAGCGGGATGTGCGTTTCACAGAGCGAGGTGTGAATCCGCTGGCGCAGTCGGTGGATCGTCGTCCCGACCGCGGGATCGTGCTCGGCGTCGGCGAGTCGCCCGACCAGCGTTCGCAACGCGATCGGATCGTCGGCGGCGAGGACGCAGCGAACCACTTCGCGTCGGCGATCGCTGTCGACGATGTCCCGGATCGTGTCGCGTGCGAGCGGGCGGCGGCCGATCGCGGCGTCGTTCCCGAGCTGAAACCGATCCGAAACCGGCGTCGTTCGATCTGGGTGGATCGTCATGGGCACGTGAGAGTCAGGAACGGGTTGCCGGATAAACGCGAGCGGTCGTTTCGACGAATCTGGATCGATTCAGGCGAGTCAGCCCCGCTGGGGCGGGATTGAACGATCGATAATCCGGTGAAAGCGACGGTGGAGTATGCGACAACCGGCGAGAGCGCGATCGATCGAACCGAGAAATACGTTGGACAAACGGGTAAGCAGTCACTACCGACGGGTGATCGGGGAATGGTCGGAAAAAGCGTCTCGCGGACACGACGGACCTGCTGTCTGGCGCGAGGACGTGTCCGTGAGCGAATCGGTGGCGTGGGCACCGCTCGAGGCGGTCGACGGCGGCCGAAAACGGGCGGCGTTACTCGAGCAGGCCGAGGTCCTCGAGCCGGGAGACGATCTTGTCGACCGCGTGTTCGGCGTCTTTGGGCTTTTTCCCGCCGGTGATGACGAGCTTCCCGGAACCGAAGAGCAGGGCGACGACTTCGGGCTCGTCGAGTCGATAGACGAGGCCGGGGAACTGCTCGGGCTCGTACTCGATGTTCTCGAGGCCCAGCCCGATGGCGATCGCGTTCAGGTTGAGGTTGCGGCCCAGATCGGCCGACGTGACGATGTTCTGGACGACGATCTCGGGGTCCTCGTTGACCTGAATCTGGAGCTCACGGAGCTTGTCGAAGACGATGCGCAGGCTCTCGTGAACGTCGTCGGTGCTTTTCGCGCCGGTACAGACGATCTTCCCGGAGCGGAAGATCAGGGCGGCGGATTTGGGATTCTGGGTACGGTAGACGAGACCGGGGAACTGCTCGGGGTCGTAGTCGGCCCCCTCGAGGTCCATGGCGACGCTCTGGAGGTCGAGTTCCTGTCCGATGCCGGTCGACGCCACCACGTTTTCGATGTTGATGGTGTCCTTCGGATCCGTCATTAGTCGCTTAAAAAGACGTATTTAAGGTTTATAAAGGTTAGTACCGCCACCTGATATATCCGGTTTATACGATCCCTGCGATTTCCGGGACGGCCGATTTCCGGGCGGTAGGCGGGTCGTAGGTGTGATATTTGGTATCGTGTATACTCGGCGGTTCGCGGAAAGCGGTAGGCTCATGGCCGGTCCGAAGCGATGATTCGACCGTGTATCTGCTCGAGTTCGGCGGTGAAGACGACGCGTTCGCGGCCTGTGAGGCAGCCAGCGCTGCGACCGGTATCCGTCGAATCGCACCCGGGCTCGCCGTCGCGGGCGGACTCGTCCCCGAGCGCGTCCGCGGCCTCGCCTACACCCGGCGCGCGAGCGACCTCCTCGGCCGCGGCGACGCAGACCTCGCGAGTGCCCGCGCCGTCCTCGAGGCCGCCTCGATCGACCGGGAGGGAACCGTCGCGGTGCGAGCGACGGACGTCCACGGCTCGAGCGGCGTGAGCACCGAGCGCGCGGAGCGCGAACTGGGACAGGTGCTGGTCGACCGCGGGTTCGCGGTGGACCTCGACGATCCGGACCACCTCCTGCGGGTCGCGTTTTCGGAGGGCGTGCTCGCGGCCGATTCGGGCACGGACGCGCTCGAGCACGAGGAGCGTGCGGAGGGCGAGGAGTCCGCAGGCGAGCGCGTTTCGGCCTGCGCGCTCGGCTGGCTCGCGGCCGAGAGCGTCCGGGACTTCGGGACTCGAGCACCGACGGACAAACCCTTCTTCCAGCCCGGCAGCATGGATCCGCTGCTCGCGCGGGCCGTCGCGAACGTCGCGGGCGCTCGGCCGGGCGCGGCGATTCTGGACCCGATGTGTGGCACCGGCGGCGTGCTCGTGGAGGCAGGGCTGGTCGGGGCAGACGTAATCGGCACCGACGCGCAGGCGAAGATGGCCGCGGGAGCGCAGGAGAATCTGGGACACTTCCTCGAGCGCGACGAGCCCTCGCCGACCGGCGTTTCGCGGGGCTCGTGGCACGTCGGCCGCGGCGACGCGACCCAGCTACCGCTGGCGGACGACGCGGTCGACGGCGTCGTCTTCGACGCCCCCTACGGCCGCCAGTCGAAGATCGAGACCCACCGGCTTGAGGACCTTGTCTCGGGCGCGCTCGCCGAAGCCCACCGGGTCGCGCCGCGAGCGGTCGTGATCGCGGATCGCTCGTGGCACAGCGAAGCGCGGGCGGCGGGCTGGGAGGTCGCGGCGACGTTCGAGCGCCGGGTCCACCGCTCGCTGACGCGGTACGTGATGGTCCTCGAGCGGCGAACGGCGTAGCTACCTCGCGTATCGAGCACGAGCATATCGACGGGACGGGTGTCCTGCGTACGCGGCCACGAGGAAAGCCACGCCCTCCCCAGCCGATTCACTCACTCCCGTCGGTCGTTCGTTCATCCCTCGCACGATGTTGCGTCGCGGTTCGTCGCGGACTCACCGCGACCCAGCGTGCGCCACCGCGAGATTTCGGAGGGTCAGCCCTCGATCTCGTGGACGCGATCGCGAAGCCGCTCCCCCTCCTCGCTCTCGATCGAGAGGTCGGGGACCGGGACCTTCTCACCGTTCTCGTCGATCGCGACGAACGTGAACGTTGACTCGGTGGTCTTCTCGGTCTCGCCGCTGCGGGGTTCCTCGCGCCACGCACGCAACGCGACGTGGACGCTCGTCCGGCCGGCATCGTAGACGTAGGCCTCGACGAGAGCCGTATCGCCGATCTGGATCGGCCGCTCGAAGTCGAGTTCGTTCACGCGGGCGGTGACGCAGGTCTCGCCGGCAAAGCGCATTGCCGACATCGCGCTCACCTCGTCGAGCCACTTCATCAGATTGCCGCCGTGGAGCGTGTCGTTGTTGTTCGCGTGGTTCGGCTGGACGCGAAACCGGTTCTTGATGTGGGTCTCGAGAAGCGTCGGCATACCCGAGCGTTCTCAGAGGAGAGGGATAACGATCGGTGTCGGCGAGAGATTGGCCGGTGGGTCGTCCGCCACCGTCCCGGGAGTCGCGAAAACGGCCGTCAGGCGTCTCGGCCCAGTTCCGCCAGCAGGTGCGAGACGTGAACGCGGTCGCTCGTCCCCTCGTGCATCTCGACGTCGATATCGGCCGCCAGCCGGTGGATTTCGGCGAGCCGATCGCCCTGATACCGTTTGCGAGCGATCCGGAGGATCTCCTCGAGCACCTCGTTGCCGTCTAACCCCTCGTCGACGAGCAGGTCGTCAAGGGTCGAGCGGGCGTCGGTGAACTCGCCGGCCTCGGCGTCGTCTAACATCGACTCGATCTCGTCGTCCAGCCCGACTTCGCCGATGGTCTCGTAGGCCGCGCTCATCGTGAGTTCGCCCTCGTCCTCGACGGTCGTCTGGGCCGCCAGGATCGCCTGCCGGAGGTTCCCGTTCGCGTAGCCCGCGACGAACTCGAGGCCGTCGGCGTCGTAGTCGACGCCCTCGCGCTCGACGATGCGCTCGAGGACGGCGACGATCTCGTCGCTGCTCGGCGAGGGGAAGGAGACGGGGAAACACCGCGAGCGGATCGGCGGGATGAGTTTGGTGGGCTGGCGGGTGGCGACGATGAACTGGGTCGTCCGGTGGTGTTGCTCCATGATCCGGCGCAGGGCCTGCTGGAAGTCCTCGCGGACGTCCTCGGCGTTGTCGAGCAGGATCGTCGTGTAGCCGCCCGAGACCGGGGCGTAGCTCGCGGACTCCTTGAGGACGTGGTTGATCATGTCCCGTTTCGACAGCGACGAGCGCCCGACGAGGAAGTGCTCGAACCGGGGGTCGTTCTTGATCTCGGTCTTGGTCCGGCCGAAGAAGTCGGCGACGTTGATCTCGACGAAGTCGTTGTCCGGGTCCGCGTGGGCTTCGCGGGCCAGTGCGCGCGCTGCGGCCGTCTTCCCGCTCCCGGGCGGTCCCTGCAGGAGGAGGTTGATCGGCTCCTCGACGGCTCGCTCCAAGTACTCGCGAGCGTCGTCCTGTGGCAACTCGGCCAGCTCCGGGGCGTGGGTCTCGGTCCACAGCGGCGCGTCCATCGCCAGCCGATAGGTGCGGGCCGGGTAAGAATCGGTCGATTACGCATCGCTCGAGGCGAGCGATCAGTCGCCGGTCGACTCGTTACCGGAGCCGTCGCCACCGTCGGCCGAGTCGTCTGCGTCCCCGCTCGCGTTCGCGATCGTGAACGTCGTTTCGACCGGCTCGCCCTCGAACTCGATCGGCGAGGCGGCGTCGGCCTCGCCCGGCGAGCCCGCGTAGAGGGCGGCAGTGAGTTCGTCGTCGGCGGCGATCGACGCGTCGTCGGACAGTGCGACGGTCACGTTCTCGTGTTCGCCCGGCTCGAGTCCGGCGCTCGTCCCGACCGTCGTGCCGTTTTGCTCGACGGCGACGAATCCCTGCTCGGGGATCGCCGCGGCGGCCGTCACGCTCTCGTTGGAGGCGTCGGCGACGGACACGCTCGGATCAGTGTGGAACTCGAGGTCGATGGCCGAGACCGCGCCGTCGCCGTCGGTGTAGACGCCGATCGTCCGGTTGCCCGGCGGCGCGCCGCTCGTGTCCACCTCGAAGGACACGGTCCGGGACTCGCCGCCCTCGAGTTCCAGGACCTGTCGTTCGAAGACAGCCCCATCGATGCGGACCGTCACCGACTGCTGGGTCTGGAACTCGGTCGGATTGCGGATCGTCGCGTTCACCTGGATCGTCTCGTTGGTCGTCGCCGTCGCGGGCGCGTCGATCGATTCGACGAGGAACGAGTCGCCGAGCGCGTCCTCCTCGGTCGTCGTCACCGTCGCGGTGTCGCTGACCGGAACCCCGTTCTCGAGGTAGGGTTGGTCTTCCTCGCCGTCGGTCGCCTCGTACGCGTAGCCCTCGTCGTCGGACGTGTCCCGGTGGACCGTGGCCGTGAGTTGGCCGACCAGTTCCCGGGTCGAATCGTCCTCGCGCTCGACGGTGACGTTCTCGTGGGTCCCCGCCTCGAGTCGATCGGAGACCGCGAGCGGTTCGTCGCCGCCGTCGGTGAGCACGACGTAGCCGCCGTCCGAGAGCGAAACCTCCCGAATCGTGACATTGGTGCCGTCGCCTTGCTGATCCGCGAACGTGATCGACGCCTCGGGGTCCTCCTCGACGCCGAAGATGGCGGGGGCCTGCCCGACGACGATACCGGCGACGAGCACGACCGCGATCGCGATCAGGATGGCGACGATCCGCTTGAGCGTGCCGAACGTCAGTCTCGAACTCATTGGGGGTGTCGTCGTCCTCGTGTTGGGACTCGACCGACGTAAAACGCACAGTCCGTTCGCAGGTCGGTAGATCGTTCCGGGACGGTTTGCGTGAATAGTCGCCACGTACCACAGTTCACACAATCGGTTCGTCGGTCGAACCGAACGGACAGGAACTCGAACCCAACGACCGACTCGGACGCCGACAGCGACGATTCCCACGGACTGGGGTCGGTGCCGGACCGTGAATTCGGGCTCGAGCGATCCGAAGCCGGTTTAGTCGCGGCCCGCCGAAGGGCTACCGATGGCACTGCGCGTGACGTTTCTGGGGACGGCCGGGGCGATTCCGACGACCGAGCGGAATCCGAGCAGCGTCTTCGTCGCCCGCGAGGGCGAGGGGTTGCTGTTCGACGCCGGCGAGGGAACCCAGCGTCAGATGATGCGATTCGGGACCGGGTTTTCCGTCTCGCACCTGTTCGTCACGCACCTCCACGGCGACCACGTCCTCGGGGTTCCGGGGCTGCTCCAGACGATGGCGTTCAACGACCGCGAGGAGCCGCTGGCGATCCACACCCCCCACGGCACGCGCCAGCAGCTCAAATCGCTGGTCAACGCCCTCGGAAACCGCCCCTCGTTTCCGGTGCGGATCAGTGAGGTCGGCGACGGCGACGTCGCCTACCGCGCCGAGGAGTACGAGGTCCGCACGTTCGAAACCGACCACGACACCCGCTCGGTCGGCTACGCGCTCGTCGAGGACGACCGCAAGGGCCGATTCGACCGCGAGCGCGCCGAGGAATTAGGCGTGCCGGTCGGACCGAAGTTCTCGAGGCTCCACGAGGGCGAATCCGTCGAACTCGAGGACGGCACCGTCGTCGACCCCGAACAGGTCGTCGGTGACCCCCGTCCGGGCCGGTCGATCGTCTATACCGGCGACACCCGCCCCGCCGAGGCGACGATCGATGCCGCCGACGAACCGGACCTGCTGATCCACGACGCCACCTTCGCCGACGACATGGCCAACCGGGCGACCGACACCGCCCACTCGACGGCCCGCCAGGCTGCCGAAATCGCGAACCGAGCCGGCGCGGACCGGCTCGCGCTGATGCACCTCTCCTCGCGCTACGCCGGGCACACCGAGGACCACGAACGGCAGGCTCGCGAGGTCTTCGCGGGCGATGCCGACGACGCGTTCGTCCCCCAAGACGGGCAGTACCTCGAGATCCCGTATCCGGACGGCGACGAGCGGTGATCGACGAGTCACCGTCGTTGCGATCGCGATCGCGCTCGAGCGCCGGCGGTCCGCGATTCGAGCGGCGTGCGAACCCGCGTCGGATTTATAGCCGTCTCGTTCCTATGGCCCCCTGTGAGTACGCGAACGAGTGCGCTCGATGCAGTCGTCTTCGGCGTCGACATCCAAAGCGGTGACGTACGCGGCGATGCGCCATCGTACGCACTGGCCGTCTACGACGGGGAAGACGTCACACGGGATGTCGTCAGCCACCGAAAGCTCAGGCGACTGATCGACGACGAGGAGCCGGCGATCATCGCGACGGACAACATGTACGAGCTGGCCGCCGACAAGGACCAGCTCATCCACTTCCTCGGCTCGCTACCCGCCGGGACCATGCTCGTCCAAGTCACCGGTGCCGAACAGCCAGAGCCGCTCTCCCGCGTCGCGAAGCGACACAACATCCCCTACGGAAAGGACCCGATGCAGGAGGCCGAGGCCGCCGCCCGACTGGCCGCCCACAACGTCGGCCACGAGGTCTCGGCCTTTACCGACACGACCGAAGTCAAGGTCGCACGCGGGCGCTCGACCGGCAGCGGCGGCTGGAGCGAGGACCGCTACACCCGCCGCATCCACGGCTCGGTCCGGAAACGGGCCCGCGAGGTCGAGTCCGAACTCGAGGAGCACAACCTCGAGTACGAGCGCAATGTTCGGGAGGCATACGGCGGCTTCGCGAACGCCGTCTTCACCGTCCACGGCCGGCCGAGCGACATCCCCGTCTCTCGGAATCGATCGGGCGACGTCCGCGTCGAAATCGAGCGCCAGCGCCGCGACGGCATCGAGTTCCGGCCGCTGGTCAAGCGCCGCGATCACGTCATCGTCGGGATCGACCCCGGGACGACGACCGCCGTCGCCATCGTCGGCCTCGAGGGCGAGGTCTTGGATGTCTGGAGTTCCCGCACCAGCGACACTGCCGAGGTAATCGAGTGGATCGTCGAGCGCGGCCGCCCCGTCATCGTCGCGGCCGACGTGACGCCGATGCCCGAAACCGTCGAGAAGTTCCGGCGGAGCTTCGACGCCGCGGGCTGGGCCCCAGACACCGACCTCCCGGTCGACGAGAAACAACATCGCACGCGCGAGCACCCCTACGAGAACGACCACCAGCGCGATGCGATGGCCGCCGCGCTGTACGCCCTCGACGCCCACGAGGACCAGTTCGCCCGAATCGCCGACAAACTCCCGCCGGGGATCGACCGCGGCGAGGTCACCGCCCGCGTCGTCGCCGACGAGGAGAGCGTCGAGGCCGTCCTCACCGACCTGAACGACGACGATACCGGTGGCGACGAGGAGTCGACCGACCACGAGCCCCGCGAACTGACTGAGGAAGAAAAACGGATCAAGGACCTCGAGCGACAGGTCGAACGCCTCCAGTCACACGTCGAACGGCTCGAGGGCCGCGTCGAGGACCGCGACGACCGGATCGACGAACTCGAGTCCGAACTCTCGCTCGCCCGGCGCGAGGAACGCACGCAGGTCCGCAAGGACCGCGAGGTGAGCCGCCTCGAGCGGAAGGCGAACCGACTCGAACGCGAGCGCGACGAGGCCCGCGACGAGGTCGAAGGGCTCGAGCAGAAGGTCGAGCGCATGAAGGCTCTCTGGAAGCTCGACCACTCGAATTTCAGCGATGTCTCCGCGGAGAAGGAGGGGCTGGTCCCGGTCAAGGTCGTTGAGAAGTTCACAAAGGGCGCGATCCGCGAGGCCGACGAGCAGTACGGCATCGCGGGCGGCGACGTGGTCTACATCCGCGACGCCAGCGGCGCGGGCCGCTCGACGGCCGAACTGCTCGCGGGGTTCGATCCCCGCGTCGTCCTCAAAGACGGCGGGCTCTCCGAAATCGCCGACGAGATCCTCTTCGAGAGCGAGATTCCGGTCGGCCCCGCGGACGACGTGGCCATGCAGGAGGTCGACGAACTCGCCGTCGCCCGCGAGGACGACGTCGAGGCGGCCATCGACGACTGGCACGAGCGCGCCGAGGACAGAAAACGGGACCGCAAAGCCGCGATGGTCGATCAGGTCATCAGCGAACACCGCGCCGGCGACAACGAAGTATAGCGCCGGTTACGGCTCCGGTCCCCAGACTCGAGGGGATCGCGATCAACACGAGATCAGAGTACTGAGAGACGTATTCCATACGACACCGACGAGCTGCAGGCGCAGAACGCTCGAGCCGCAGTGTCTCGATCTCCCGGAAAGAACTCAAAACATGCCGAAACTCTGGAGCATCCCCGAGATGAGGGATTTGACAACTAGCCCGAGGCCGGCGACGATGAGTGCCATACCTGCCGCGATCAGCAGGTTCACATACGCGATAAGGGCGATACCGGCGAGCAAGATTACGATGCCGGCGATACCGAGCGCGCCGAGGTTTTTCAACATACGCAGGATTCCAGAGCCGAGCGAAATAAGCGGCGTGGTTTCGGGGTCTCACCGCGGTCACAGCCGGCCACAGCGGGCGCGATTCCGCCGATCGAATCAGTAAAGGGTTAAACCGCTCGACTCCGAAGCCACGGCCATGAGCGACGACGGTGAGGGTGGTCGGAAGAACCTCCGGATGCCCGAGGACGACGAGGTCTTCGCGACCGTCACGAACATGCTCGGAGCGAATCGGGTCAAAGTACGCTGTGCCGACGGGACAGAGCGCACTGCTCGCATCCCCGGCAAGATGCAAAAACGCATCTGGATCCGCGAAGACGACGTCGTCCTCGTCGAACCCTGGGACTGGCAAGACGAGAAAGCCGACATCACGTGGCGCTACGAGAAGAGCGAAGCCGACCAGTTGCGCGACGAGGGCCATATTCCGTAGACCGAAGTTTTGCGCTGCGAAATTTTACTCTGCGAGCGCGGCGCTGCCGCGCTCTCGGTAAAATTTCGATCAAAAGCATTCCTCCTTCCGTTCGTTCCTTTCAGTCACTCACATCAGTCGTCGGCCCGCGAGCGCTGTGGCGCTCGCGGTGAACGGCGTCGTTCGGGTTCTTCGAACCACTCACGGGTCGCTACGCTCCCCGTTCGCATTCTCGCGGTTCTCACTCGCTCCGCTCGTTCCGAACCGCGCACCACTCACTCGCCGACGATACGAGTGGGGTAGCTCTCCTGTCCGATACTATTCACCATCGCCGGCACCGATACTGCTCGAGAAGGCGCGATCTATCCCATCGGCTGACTGTCAGTCGACACAGAAGACTTATCTCGCCCTTGTTCATCCACCCGCGCATGAAACTCAGCCGGCGGCGAGTACTCGGTGGGATCGGGGCCGGCGCTGCGGCCGGGCTGGTCGGGATGCCGGCGTCGGCAGCGGAAGACGGTCTCGGGACCGACACCGAGCGGGTGTTCATCCATCCGAAGGCGGGCGTGCTCGACGACCTCGGCGAACTCCTCGACGTGATCGAGGCCATCGGCGGGACGACGGTCCTCGAGTTCGATAACTTCGAGTTCGTCGTCGCGAGGGTGCCCTCGACCGGGCTGGACGAACTGCGTCGCGATCGCCGCGTGGCGTCGGTCGAAGACGACCACGAGACGGGAATTCCGTCGGACTGGTCGCCGTCGCTGCCGAACCTCTTCGATCCACCCGGCGGGTCGAATTGTGCGACCCATCCAGATCAACGAGCGTCGTGGGGCGTCGAACGGATCGGTGCCGATGCCGTCGAACCGGACGGAACGGGCGTCGACGTGGGGATTCTCGACACGGGGATCCAGTCGGCCCACTGCAGTCTCTCGGTCGCTGGCGGGCGGAACTTCACCGCCGACGGGACGGCGGGCGACTACGAGGACCGCCACGGCCACGGGACCCACGTCGCCGGGGTCGCCGGCGCTGACGACAACGACCGCGGCGTCGTGGGCGTCGCCCCGAACGCGAATCTGTACGCGGTGAAGGTACTCGGCGACGACGGGTCCGGCCGGTACAGCGAACTGATCGCCGGCATCGACTGGTGCATGTCGAACGACGTGGAGATCATCTCGATGAGCCTCGGTGGCAAGACCGAGAGTGCCACACTCGGCAGGGCGATCGACGCCGCGCACTCGGACGGCCACCTCCTGCTCTGTGCGGCCGGGAACGAAGGCAACGACGGCAGCGACTCGTGTGCCGCGGAGACGATGACCTACCCGGCGACCCACGAGAACGTCGTCGCGGTGACCGCGATGGACGAGGGCGACCGACTGGCGTCCTACAGCAGCGTCGGCTCGGCCGTCGACCTGCTGGCACCGGGAACGAACGTCACCTCGAGCACCGTCGACAACGAGTACGCCGAGGCCAGCGGTACGAGCGTCGCCACCCCGTTCGTCACCGGCGTCGCGGCGCTCGTCTGGGAGACGCGCGAGGAGGACGGCCCGGGACCGACCGACCCGGTCCGCGCAATCCTCGGCGAGACGGCGGAGACAGTGCTCGGCACCTGCGCGGAAGGCGACGGACTCGTGAACGCTCGAGCGGCCCTCGGCGATGACCGTGCGACCGAGGGCTCGGATTGGAGCGATGGTCCCGTCAGCGGGCTCCGGTCGCTATTCGAGCGGGTCGTCGACCTCGTTGTGGGCTTCGTCGAGTGGCTCTTGGGGCTGGTTTCGTAGCCGAAAGGAAAACTGCGGGTAACTAACGAGAAACGCCCGGTCCGACTGGTTCGACCGACTGGAGAGCCCCCTACAGTCCGGCGATGTCTTCGATGGCGTCGGTCAGCTCCTTGATCGACTCGAGGTCGTGTTCGCCCATGTGGCCGATGCGGAACGTTTCCTCGCCGAGTTGCGAGCCGTAGCCGTTCGAGAAGACGAAGTCGTACTCCTCGCTGACGGCGTCGATGGTCGCGGCGACATCGATCCCCTGCGTGTTCTCGATACAACTGACCGTTTGGGATTCGTACCCCTCCTCTGGGAACATATCAAAGTATTCGCGAGCCCACTCGCGGGTGTACTCGGCCATCTCACGGTGGCGCTGGTCGCGCGCTTCGTGGCCCTCCTCGAGCATGTGTTTCATCTGTTTGCGGTAGGCCAGCATGATCGGGATCGCCGGCGTGGAGTGGGTCTGGCCCTTTCGGTCGTAGTAATCGATCGTGCGCTGGAAACCGCCGTACCACGACGCGGAGTCTTTCTCGAGTTCGCGGTCGTAGGCGTCATCGCTGACGACACAGACGGCGAGTCCGGGGGGCATCGCGAAGGCCTTCTGGCTCGAGGCGAAGATCACGTCGATGTTGTGGTCGTCGATGTCGACGGCGTCCCCGCCCAGCGAGGAGACCGCGTCGACGACGAAGTAGGTGTCCGGATACTCGGCGATGAGGTCGCCGATCTCCTCGATCGGGTTGCGCACGCCCGTCGAGGACTCGTTCATCACGGTCGCGACGACATCGTAGTGTTTGTCGCTCGACTCGAGTTCCTCGCGGATGTCCTCGGGTTTGATCGCCTGCCCCCAGTCATACTCGAGTCGATCGACGTTCTTGCCCAGTCGCTCGGCGACGTTGGCGTGGCGCTCGCTGAAGCTGCCACAGGTCGGGACGAGAATGTTCTCGTCGACGAGGTTGAGCGTCGACGCCTCCCAGAACTCGGTCCCCGATCCCGTGAGAATGACGACCTCGTTGTCGGTGCCGAGGAACTCCTTCGTGTCTTCGACGATGGTCGTATAGAGGTCCGTCATTCGGTCCATGCGGTGGCCGAACATCGGCTCGGCCATCGCCTCGATAACGTCCTCTCGGACCTCGGTCGGACCCGGGATATACAGCGTCTTATCGGGGTAGTCGCCCGTGTATTCGCGTTTTTCGGTCACGGAAATCACCTGATACGGGCTACTGCGGAACGAGGCGGTATGGTACTTTTGATGCCCGGTTGATCGACTGCCCCGGTCAACATATCGGTCCGGACCTCGATACTACCCCACATCCCGACGCTGTAAGGACGACCGTTGATGACGGCAGTGGCCCCGTCAGTGACTGCCATCGGCTGCGAGTGACTATTGGAGCCCACTGGAGGAAAAACAGCAGAAAGCGGTCGGACCTGCAACGGTCGGACAGTGTCGACCGTTCCGCGCGAATCGTCGCGCAGAATCCGTTATTCGAGTTCGATGTTGCCCGTCATTCCGGCATCGTAGTGGGGCTCACAGACGTACTCGACGGTGTCACTCGAGGCCTCGAAGTCGACGGTCAGGCCGGGTTCGCTGTCGCTGACCTGGTCGGTCGGTCCTGCGACGGCCGACTGGCTGTCGTCGTAGACCGCGAGGTTGTGTGAACCCTGCTCGTTCTCTACCCACTCGATCGTGTAGGACTCGCCCTCGGTGAGGCTGAGATCAGGGTTCTCCACGCCTTCGATTTGGGACGGCGCGACGCCTTCCCAGGACTGGGCCAGCGATCGGAGTTCGATGGTCGTCCCGGACTCGATCGAGTACGGCCCCTCGCTCTCGCCGTTGCCGTTGCCGTTGCCGTTACCGTTGCCGTTACCGCCGCTGCTACAGCCAGCGACGAGTGCCGTCGACGCTGCCGCACCGGTGATCTTCAGTGCTGTCCGCCGCGAAACCGGATTATCTCGTGCCATCACCGGAGGTTGGGCCTGAGCACATAAAAATTGATACCTTCTCCCGATACAACGTTATGTGAATACACACCACAATATAGAAGCGTCACCGCTGCCGGACTGGTCAGTTCTAGTCACGTATCGCGTCCGTCGCCCGACCGAAACCGCTCGGTCGGCTCGAGCGAGAGCCGCAGGAAGAGGGGTACCGTGACGACGGCGATTGCGATCTCGAGGCCGCCGACGACGAGGAACGCTAGGTGGTAGCCGTAGGTGCCGGCGACGGTGCCGCCGATGATGAAGCCGCCGAGGAAGCCGAGGCTGCCGGCGACGTTGAACCCGGCCATGGCGATCCCGCGCTCGCTCTCGCCGGCGAGGTCGGTGACCAGCGCCATGGTCGCAGGGGCGACGAGCGCGCCGAGTACGCCGACGCCGGCCATCGCGATCGCAGCGGTCGCAACCGACGGCGAGGCACCGACGAGGAGGATGCCGCCGCCGTAACAGACCGAGCCGACGACGATCGGGACAGTACGGCCGATCCGGTCCGAGAGGGCACCCATCGGATACTGCAACAGGGCGAAGGGGGCGAAAAAGCACGCCAGCATGAGGCCGGTCGTTCCGGCATCGAGCCCGAACGTCTCCTGAAAGTAGAGGGTTCCCACGAGGGCGAAAAAGCCGGCCGTGAGCCGGTCGACGAAGCCGAAGGCGTACGGGATCGAGAGGGTCGGCTGCCGGCGGATACCGTCGACGAGGGCGCGAGCGCTCCGGCGATCGTCGACCGCGCGATCCCTGACCAGCGAGACGAGCGCCCCGACACAGACCAGCAGGCCGGCGGCGACGAGCAACGGCGCGAGCGGGTTGAGTTCGGTGAGTTGGCCGCCGATCGGCGCGCCGAGCGCCGCGCCGAGTCCGATAGCGATCCCCGCCGCGCCCATGTTCCGGCCGTGGCCCCCCTCGAGGTCCATCAGCATGGTCATCGTCAGGGAGAACGCGCCGATGGTCATCGCCCCCTGGAAGACGCGCAGGAGGAGCACGCCGCCGAAGGGGATCGATCCGAGCGCCGGGGCGGCCGCGAGGACGGCGTAGCCGACCGCGCCGGCCAGCGCGCCGACGACGATAAACGGCGTGCGCCGGCCGGTCGCGTCGCTCGCGACGCCCCAGACCCCGACGAACGCGACGTATGCGCCGAATTCGGCGACCAGAAACCACATGCTCGCGTCGAGCGGCGTCGCCGCGAACGCCGACGTGGCCGCGTCGGCACCCAGCGCGTCCACGAGCGTCGCGACGCCGGGATAGAGCAGCACCTGCGAGAACAACACCGCGAAGACGAGGGTGGCGAGGACGACCCGGTCCCGGTCACTCGAGTGCACGAGCGGCCCTTGGGACTGCGGGAGTATGAACTCGTTCGTCTCGAGTGACACCCGGATTCGATCCGGTGTGACTGCTACTGTCAGTACCGCGGACGGAGACGCGCGGAATCGACGCGTTTTCGGTCGCCAGCGACCTGTGGCTATCGATGACAGTCACGCGTCGGCAGCTACTCGCCGCGGGAGTGACCGCCGGGACGGGGATCGTCGCCGGCTGTGCCGGGGTCGCCGCGGACTCGCTCTCGTCGACCGTCGGGACCGTCCCGCGGGCGGCACTCGAGGAGACCGGGTACGAGGAACACACCGTCGAGGAGGTCGTCATCGAGCGGCCCGTCAGCCGCGTTGGCATCGAGCGCACAATCGAGGCCCGAAACTGGTACGCCGAGTACGACCGGGCGATCGCACTCGAGACGATCGGACTGACTCGGGTGCAAGCGGCGGTCGTCGCCGTCCTCACGACGCCGCAGGTGTCCGTACTGGGAAAGACGTTCAACCCCGTCGGCGACTACTCGACGGACGACCTCGTCGCGATGATACAGGAGCGGTACGACCGACTCGAGGACGTCGAGTTCGTCGACGAGCAGCCGATTTCGGTGCTCGGGACCGAGACGACGCTCGCCCGGTACGAGGCGAGCGCGCGGCTGATTGCGGCCGGGACCACCCTCGACGTCTCCGTGAAGGTCAGCGACCCCGTCGCCCACGGCGACGATTTCGTGATCTGTGTTGCCGTCTCGCCACAGGTCCACGGCGTCGAGACCGAATCCGAGGCCGTCCGGACGATGCTCGAGTCGCTCGAGCACGAGTGAAATTGACTGACTGGGTTTTCCGGAGTGGTTCCGACGAAGACGAGTGGTCTGCTATCGTGGCAGCAGGCAATCGCCACGCCCTCCCCAACCGATTCACTCACTCCCGCTGGTCGTTCGTTCATCCCTCGCGCAATATGTCGGCCGTCCTCGCTTTCGCTCGGCCGGCCACAGCGCGCCATCGTGTATCGATTGACCAGAGATGGACCTACGGTCGAATGTAGGCGTACCCCTCGCTCTGCAGGCGCGTGAGTTCGCCGCCGCCGGACGGGACGGTCTCGACGCCCTCGACGAGGTCCGATTCCGCGAGGTCTTTCAGGTCGAGCGTGTTCCCGCAGGCCTTGACCGAGATGCCGGTCTCGAGCAGCGATTCGACCATGTCGCTGCCGTTGCCGCCGGCCGTCAGCGGCTCGATGCCGTCGGCCTGTGCGACGATGGCGATGTCGTCGATCTCGACGGAGTCGTCTTTCGTGAGGTTCTCGGCGATCGTGAGCGCGGTCTCTCGCTGTGCCGGGTCGTCGGCGATGAGGTGGAAGACTGTCTGCACACGCGAACGGCATCGTCCGCCGGCAATAGCGTTTGAGCCTGCAAGCGAAGCGCTCGCGGGAACGTCTCGCCCGGGGTGTTGGTTTCCGTGAAAGAGATTCTCTAGTCTGCGGTTTTTGCCGTTACTGCGGTGCATATGAACGTGGAGTAGTATGCATACTAAACATGAGCGACGACGCGAGCGACGGGCACGATACGGACGGCGAGCGGGACGAGCGCGGCCTCGGAACGCGCAGCGTCCACGCCGGCCAGTCCCCCGATCCGGAGACCGGCGCGATGGCACCGGCGCTCTACCAGACGACCTCCTACGTCTTCGAGGACGCCGATACGGCCGCCGACCGCTACGCCCTCGAGGACGACGGCTACATCTATTCTCGGATCGCCAACCCGACCGTGACGATGCTCGAGGACCGCCTCGCCGACCTCGAGGGCGGCGCGGGCGCGGTCGCGACGGGCAGCGGCATGGCCGCGCTGGACTCCGCGGTCCTGATCCTCGCCGAGGCGGGCGACAACGTGGTCTGCTCGACGGACACCTACGGCGGGACGACGGCCTACTTCTCGAAGACCGCAACTCGACGGGACATCGAGCCGACGTTCGTCCCCACGCTCGAGTACGACGCCTACGAGGAGGCGATCGACGAGGACACCGCCTTCGTCCACATCGAGACGATCGGCAACCCCTCGCTCGTGACCCCGGACTTCGAGCGGGTGGCCGAGATCGCCCACGACAACGGCGTCCCGCTCGTGGTGGACAACACCTTCGCGACGCCGGCCCTCTGCCGGCCGCTCGAGCACGGGGCCGACGTGGTCTGGGAGTCGACGACCAAGTGGCTCCACGGCTCCGGGACGACCGTCGGCGGCGTCCTCGTCGACGGCGGGTCGTTCCCGTGGGGCGAGCACGGCTACGACGAAATCGCCGGACAGAATCACGCCTACCACGATGTCGACTTCTCGCGGGACTTCCCCGACGCGCCCTTCGCCGCCACCGCGCGGTACCGGTCGCTGCGCAGTCTCGGCAACCAGCAGTCGCCGTTCGACGCGTGGCAGACGCTGCAGGGACTGGAATCGATGCCCCTTCGCGTCGAAAAGCACTGCGAGAACGCCGCCATCGTCGCGGAGTATCTCGACGACCACGAGGACGTGGCCTGGGTCACGCACCCCGGGCTCGCGGATCACCCGACTCACGACAACGCCACGCGATATCTCGAGGACTACGGCGGGATGGTCGCGTTCGGCCTTGAGGAGGGATTCGAGGCGGGTAAGGCCTTCTGCGAGAACGTCGAAGTCGCCCAGTTCCTCGCGAACATCGGCGACGCGAAGACGCTCGTGATCCATCCGGCGAGCACCACCCACGGCCAGCTCTCGCCCGAAGAGCGCGAGGAGGCCGGCGTCACCGAGGACCTGATCCGGATGTCGGTCGGGATCGAGGACCCCGAGGACATTCTGGCCGACCTCGAGCAGGCGATCGCGGCGGCGACACGGGCCTGTCGGGACGAGGGTGAGCAGCCGTGACGACGAGGAACACGACCGATCTGGGCGAGTTCCAGTTCCTTTCGGGAGAGTCGATCCCGACCCTCGAGGTGGCCTACGAGACCTACGGCGAGTTCACCGGCGACAACGCGGTGTTGGTCTGTCACGCGCTGACCGGCAGCGCCCACGTCGCCCGCCGGCCGGACGCGGGCGGCGAGACCGCGGGACAGGCCCGCGCGTGGTGGGGCGATGTCGTCGGCCCCGGGAAGGCGATCGACACGACGGAATACTACGTCATCTGTGCGAACGCGCCGGGATCGTGTTACGGAACGACCGGCCCCTCGAGCGAGAACCCCGAGACGGGCGAGCCCTACGGCACCGACTTCCCGCCGGTCACGGTCGGCGACTGGACCCGCGCCCAGCGGAAACTGCTGGACGAACTCGGCGTCGGGCGACTCCACGCCGTCGTCGGCGGCAGCGTCGGCGGCATGAACGTCCTCGATTGGCTGCGGCGGTTCCCCGACGACGTCGACCGCGCCGCCGCGGTCGCCAGCGCCGCTCGGCTCGATGCCCAATGTCTCGCGCTCGACACCGTCGCCCGGCGGGCGATCACGGGCGATCCGAACTGGAACGGCGGCCACTACTACGACGGCCCCGGACCCGAGGAGGGACTGGCTCGAGCGCGCCAGATCGGACACATCATGTACCTCTCGAAGGCCTCGATGGGCCGCAAGTTCGGCCGCCGCTCCGCGGGACGGGAGGCCGTTCGCGAGGAGCCGCCGGACCCCGCGGCCGCCTTCTTCCCCTACCGGGAGGTCGAGTCCTATCTGGACTATCAGGCCGACAAGTTCGTCGACCGGTTCGACGCGAACAGCTACCTCTACATGACCCGCGCGATGGACGACTTCGACCTCTCGGCGGGCTACGAGGGAGACGCCGACGCGCTGGCTGCCTTCGAGGGGGAACTCCTCGTGCTCTCCTTTACCGGCGACTGGCACTTCACGACCGAACAGGCCGAGGCGCTGGCCGAGGCCTGCCGCGAGGCCGCGGTCGACGTCGCCCACCACGTCGTCGAGTCCGACCACGGCCACGACGCGTTCCTCGTCGAACCCGAGAAGGTCGGGCCGCCGGTCACGGACCTGCTCGAGACGGGACTCGCCGGCCGCGCGATCACTGATACTGAACCTGAGACCGACGACTCGGGGGAGTTCGCCCCGGTCCACACGAGCCTCTTTTCGAAGTAACCCGTTAGCATCGGCTATAAGTATAGATAGTAGACAGGTCTGCAGACGGTTCTGAACGGTGTTTCAGGGTCGGTAGCTGCGATTCGCGAAGAATAGTGCCGAAAGATATAATATCTCGCTGTTTGATGTTTCAGTGATGTCAGACGGGAAGCAACTGGATTACGACGAGGAACCGGCAGGACAACAACAGCGGTCGCAGGCACAGCGACAGGGGGCGCTCGACGACGGGTCCGAACTGCCGGTCAAGGAAGGGGCAGTGTTCGGAGTTATCGGGGTGCTCATCACATACCTGACACACCTGTATTTGACGGTTGCCGCGTCTGCGCAGGCGGCACCGATCACCTACGCCGACGGTGATACGACGGTCGTCACCGATCTCGTGAGTTCGTGGGTCGCTGCCGGCTGGAGTTACCTTGCGGCCTTCGGTGTCGGGTTCGAAGCCAGCGGCGAAGTCGCCACACTCAGTGCTGCACCGAACAACGTCGCGGCCCTGAGCAACACACCGTTCGCTCTCGCCACGACGGTTCTGTTCACCGTTACGGTCGGATCGCTGATGGTCGCCGGATACGGAGTCGCACGGTATACGGACGCTGACAGCCCGGTCGACGCAGTCAAAGCGGGCCTGACGATCGTGCCGCCGTATCTGGTATTCGCCGCTATCGCTGCGTTCCTGATGACCCACAGCTATGGCGACGAGGTGCTCGTGGGACAGATCATCGATAACGTCGGAACGCTCGAGGGCGGTCAGTTCCTCAACGACGAGGGAGATGTCATTTCCAACGTCGATTTCGGGGCTTCGACTACTGATGCGATCCTCTTCGCTGGAATCATCTTCCCCACTGCCTTCGCGATCGTCGGATCGCTCATCACGCAGGGAGAAGCAGTCATCGACACCGCAGTCGCGAAAATCAACGACCGATAGCGTTCCACTCGCAGTAGGGCGCGTTGGCCGTTCACTGTTTTCATCACCGAATCGACCGAGATGAGCGCTCTCTCAGAGGATCTCATATTGCTGGCAGTGAGCCGAATCGGTCGGCTGTCGAGGACGGTCGCGCCACGGAGACGGGTCCACGAGGACGAAAGAGCAGTCTGGAACCGAACGGATTGCGATCCGGAACCGGCAGGAAGGCCTGAGAAGGCGGTTTCAACTGCCGTTACCCTGACCGTGAGCCTGCGAGGGAGCTCGATCGACCGAGACGTACTGTTCAGCGGGGGACCCGTCCGACCGTCGGCGGGCGAGCCAGTACTGTACGTCGGAGACGAACAGCGCGAGGTTTTCGCGGGCGAACAGCTTCATCGAAACGCCTTGGGGCGACCGGAACAGGGCGATCATCGACCACATCGATCCGGCAGCGAACGCGCCCGCGGCGGAGAACGTCATCCCGAGGGTAAAGAAGGTCACACTGTAGACGAACCCGATCCCCATCGACGGCAGGCTCGTGCCCAGCGGGACCCGCGCGCTCGAGTCGCGCAGCGTCGGCGCGAGAAAGACGATCGAAAGGCCGCTTCCGAGCATGAAGACGAAGTCTTGCCACATCATCAAAACCACTTACTCGACTGTGAGTTAAAACCCTCTCGGTGGAGAAATGGGTTATTAGGCCTGAGAGTCGCCGAAAATTGACGGTTCGGCTCGAGCGACGAGAACGGAGAGAAGGGACCGGCTGGCCAGCATCGAGCAAGAGAGACAAAGTGGAAACAGCCGGTTACGGACGATAAATCGTGCGTGTTACCGACGGCTCAGCGATCGGCGAGGACGCCGTCGTCGACCAGCGTCTCGCGGGCTTCGGCCATCGACGTGACGACGATGTCACAGTGGGGTTCGACCGCCGGCTTCGGCTCGAAGCCGATCGCCAGCCCGGCGACCTCGAGCATCGGCAGGTCGTTCGCGCCGTCGCCGACCGCGACGGTGTCCGCGAGGTCGACGCCGACATCGGCGGCGAGGTCCGCGAGCGCGTCGTCTTTGGTGCCCTCGATCAGCGGGCCCTCGACCGCACCCGTGAGTTCGCTGGCTTTCATCGGCAGGCGGTTCGAGACGATGTGATCGACGGAGACGCCCTCGCGCTCCAATGCGGCCGCGACGCCGCGCTCGAACCCGCCCGTAAGGATGGCGGTGGTGACGCCGGCGTCGTTCAGTTCCGCGATGAGGTCGGCCGCCCCCTCCCGGAGAACGACCTCGTCGAAGGCCGCTTCGGCCTCGGCCTCGGGCAACCCCTCGAGCAGGGCCGCACGTTTGCGCAGGCTCTCGGCGTACTCGATCTCGTCGTTCATCGCGCGCTCGGTGATCTCGTCCATGTCGGCGGCGACGCCGCGGCGGTCGCCGAGCAGGACCGTCATCTCGGAGTCCGAAAGCGTCCCGTCGAAGTCGAAAGCGACGACTGTCATCGATCGCCGGTTGACGGTCCCCGGATAAACCAGTTCAGGTTTCCCGTCGGGAACGCCGCAGTTCTTTCAGACCCGATCGAACCGAAACGTATTATCGAGCCGCCCGCAATGGCCCGCACATGTCGACAGATCGACGGTTCGAGTACGACAAGGGACCAAGTCTCGAGGACGAGGAGCCGGCCGACAGCGATCCCAATGCCCACGATGAGCCGCCGGAACCGGACGAGAGCGGACGGGCGACGATCGACGTCGCTCCGTGGAAAGGAGGGGCCGTCGCCGGCACGAGCGCGTTCACGGTCATGGTTGCTGCGTTCTATCAACTCGTCTCCGGGTTCACCGCGATGGGTGGGTACGGTGGCAGCGACGGCGGGCCGGGTGCCATCGTCATGACGAGTCTATCCGCATCGGCGAACCACGGCGTGCGGATCCTGCAGGACGGCGAACCGATCGACGAGTTCCTCACGCTCCGGATGGGGTTCGTCCCGTCCGTGACAGGACTGGTTCCGGCCGTCGTGCTGGCGGTTGCCGGCTACCTGCTCGTCCGCTACGTCCGGCTCGAGACGCGCCGGGCGGCCGGCCTCGCGGTCGGAACGCTGGTCGCGAGCTACGTCGTCCTGCTGACTGGCCTCACGACGATCGCCGAGTGGACGCCCGACGGTGAGGCAGCAACCGCTGACGCGCCCACGATCGCCGCCGCGACCGACCTCGGGACGGTCGTAACCATCGGAACGACTACAGTCGCGTTCGTCGCGGTCGGGGCCGCCGTCGCCGCCGTGCCGCGGCTGGCTGGGACGACTCGGTAACGGACACCCCGCTCGAGTCGGGCTACGATCCCAGTAGCCGATGTCTATATACGTTCAGCGTACTGTTTCCCTCGCGTGACCGACGGCGACCGGCAGCGCGAGCGGTCGGGTTCGACCGACGATCTCGAGTCGCCGCTGTTTCCCTTCGAGGAAGGCGAGTTCTTCCGGCAGTTGGTCGCCAACACCTCGGAGGGGTTGCTGACCATCGACGAGGAGAGTACGATCGTCTTCGCCAACCCCGCGATCGAGGAGATCCTCGGCTACAGCCCCGCGGACCTCATCGGCTCCTCGAAGATGACGCTGATCCCCGAGCGGCTCCAGCCCGCCCACGCCGCCGGCCTCGAGAAGTATCTCCGGACCGGCGAGAAACACATCGATTGGGACGGGATCGAACTCCCCGCACTCCACAAGGACGGCCACGAAGTGCCCGTGCTGGTGAGCCTGCGGGAACACACCCACGAGGGCCACCGGCTGTTTACCGGCCTCTTTCGCGACATCTCCGCCCGGAAGGCCCGACAGCGCCGCTTCGAGGCCGTGTTCGATAACACCTACCAGTTCACCGGCCTCCTCGAGTCCAACGGCACCGTCCTCGAGGTCAACCGGACGGCCCTTTCCTTCGCCGGGGTCGAGCGCGACGAGGTTATCGGGGAACCGGTCTGGGATACCTACTGGTTCCAGCTTGACGAGGACGCCCGCGAGACCGCCCTCGAGGCCGTCGAACGCGCCGGCGATGGAGAGCTGTTCCGCGGCGAGCTCCGTATTCAGGGCGACGACCGGACGGCCGTCATCGATTTCTCCGTTCGCCCGATCACCGATCAGCAGGGGGCGGTCCAGCTGCTCGTCGTCGAGGGCCGAGACGTCACGGCACTCAAACTCCGGGAACAGCACCTGCGGGTCCTCCACCGGTTGCTCCGGCACAACCTTCGGAACGAACTCAACGTCATCAGCGGGTTCGCGGAGACGCTTGTCGCGGAACTCGAGGACGGGGGCCACCGCGAGAACGCGGCCGAAATCGCGGCCGCGGCCGCGTCGCTGATCGAACTCAACGAGTCGGCGAAGGAACTCGCCGACGCCGCCCTCGAGGACGAACGCCCGCAGCGGCCGGTCGATGTCCGCGACGCCCTCGAAGCGGTCGTCGCCGACCTCCGCGACCGATACCCCGCGAGTACGATCGCGATCACCGAGACCGCGGACGCGGTCGTCGTCGGGGACGAGCGATTCACGATCGTGCTTGAGGAACTCATCGAGAACGCGATCGTCCACGCCGACGCCGCCGAGCCGGTCGTCGAAATCGCCGTCGTCGAGGCGGGCGACGGAACCGTCGCCGTTCGGATTCGCGATACCGGCCCCGGCATCCCCGCGTCCGAACGGGCCGGAATCTTCAACGACGAACAGGTCACGCAAGTCAGACACGGAAACGGGCTGGGACTGTGGCTCGCCAGCCTGATCGTCGACGACTACGGCGGCTATCTCGACTACGAGCCCCGGCCCGACGAGGGGGGCAACTGCGTTATCGTTCGGCTGCCACGCGCACAGTGACCGCGCGCTACTCGCCGTCCTCGACCGGCGTCTTGACGATCGTCACCGGTCGGGAAGCGAGACGGGCGACGCGGTCGGTGACGCTCCCCAGCAACTGGCGGTAGTCGCCGGGCCGTTCCGTCGACCCCATGACGACCAGGTCGACGTCCGCCTCGTCGGCGTAGGCGAGGATCTCTTCGTGTGGCCTGCCGCGCCTGACGACCGTCGTCGGGTCGAGTCCCGCCTCCCGGGCCGCCTCGGCGGCCGCGCCGAGGGCGTCCTCACCGATCTGCTCGAGGGCGGCCTCGAGCCCCTCGAACTCGTGGACGTACTCGTCGCCGCTGTAGGCGTCGTAGACATCGCTGTCGACGACGTACAGCAGGTGCAGTTCCGCCCCGGCGTGTTCCGCGACGGCGACGGCGTGTTCGGTTGCGAGTTCCGTTCCCGCTTCGGCGTCGGTCGGTAACAGGATGCGATCGTACATACTCGAGACGAGGTGGCCTCGACACATAATCTTCCCAAGTAATTCCCGATCAGTGGGAGCACTGTCATGCCGTGTCGCGAGACAGCGGTGCTTTTTGCCAGCCCAGATCACAACGGAAGGGTTTACATGCTCCACACGGTTGTCTCGCGCATGAAGGTTCTCGTCACGGATCCCATCGCTGATGCGGGTCTGGACGTACTCAGAGACGCCGGCCACAAGGTCGAGACGGGCTACGAACTCGAGGGCGACGACCTCCTCGAGGCGGTCGCCGACGCGAACGGCATGATCGTTCGCTCCGGAACGGAGGTCACCGAGGAGGTCCTCGAAGCCGCCGACGATCTGGTCATCGTCGGCCGAGCGGGGATCGGCGTCGACAACATCGACATCGACGCCGCGAAGGACAACGGCGTCATCGTCGCCAACGCTCCCGAGGGGAACGTTCGCGCGGCGGCCGAACACACCGTCGCGATGACGTTCGCGGCCGCGCGCTCGATCCCGCAGGCACACATCCGCCTGAAGAACGGCGAGTGGGCGAAAAGCGACTACCTCGGTGCCGAACTCGACGGCAAGACGCTGGGCGTCGTCGGCCTCGGCCGCGTCGGCCAAGAGGTCGCGAAGAAACTCGACTCGCTGGGCATGGACATCGTCGCCTACGACCCCTACATCAGCGAGGAGCGCGCCGAGCGCATCGGTGCCGAACTCGTCGAGTTCGAACCGTGTCTCGAGGCCGCCGACTTCGTGACCGTTCACACGCCGCTGACCCCCGAAACGGAGGGGCTGATCGGCGAGGACGAACTCGATCTGCTGGGCAACGGCTACCTGATCAACTGCGCCCGCGGCGGCGTCGTCGACGAGGACGCCCTCGCGGCGAAAGTCGAGGACGGCACCCTCGCCGGCGCGGCGCTCGACGTCTTCGCCGAGGAACCCCTCGCCGCGGACTCGCCGCTGCTCGAGCACGACGACATCATCGTCACGCCCCACCTCGGGGCGTCGACGGAGGCCGCACAGGAGAACGTCGCCACCTCCACCGCCGAGCAGGTCAACGCCGCGCTCGTCGGCGAGCCGGTCGCGAACGCGCTCAACGCGCCCTCGATCGACGAGAGCGCGTTCCCCCGTGTCGAGCCCTACATCGACCTCGCCGAAACCGCCGGCAAGGTCGCCGCCCAACTGCTCGAGGGCCGCATCGAGACGGTCGAGGTCACCTACGAGGGCGACATCGCCGAGGAGGACGTCGAGTTCGTCACCGCGAGCGCGCTCAAGGGCGTCTTCGAACCCCTCGAGTGGCAGGTCAACGCCGTCAACGCGCCCCAGATCGCCGAGGATCGGGGCGTCGACGTCACCGAATCCAAGACGCGACAGGCCGAGGACTTCCAGAGCTTGATCTCGGTGACCGTCAGCAACGACGACGACGAGGTCTCGGTCGACGGGACCCTCTTCGCGGGCGACGACCCGCGCATCGTCCGCATCGACGGCTACCGTGTCGACGCCATCCCCCACGGCCGGATGGTCGTCACGCGAAACACCGACGAACCCGGCGTCATCGGCCTCATCGGCTCGGTCATGGGCAACCACGGCGTCAACATCGCCGGCATGTTCAACGCCCGCGAGACCATCGGCGGCGAAGCGCTCACCGTCTACAACGTCGACAGCGAGGTCCCCGACGCGGCCAAGGCGGAACTCGAAAACGACGAACGCGTCATCGGCGTCAGCGACATCACGCTGAACGGCCAGGCCTGATCGGTCTCGAGACCCCGAACCGACCGACGGAGCGATTTTTTTCGTCTCGATCCAACGCGGTGTCTCGCTGCTCTCGAACCCGTCTCACCGACCGGACAGTCACTCCGTTCGTGAGCGCGCTTTATACCCGTCGAGAGCCTCTCTACTGGAGAGGCGAAACACCATGACAGCACCGTACCGCGATCACGTACAGCAGCCGACCGAAAGCGCCCTCGAGGACGCCGCGGAGACGAGGTGGGGCATTCGAGAGGGGATCGGACTCTCCCTCGTCTCGATCTTCGGATTGCTGCTGCTGGTGATCGGACTCATGCTGGCTCCGGGACTTATTGCAGCGGCGTCGACAGTCGCCATCACGCTCGGATTGGTGCTGTTCGCGGTCGCGCTGGTCGCCGTCGGCCACTGGAGTTGGAACGGCCGCTAACACCGCTTCGGCGTTTCGATTCCGCCGTTCTCGAGCAGCGATGCCCCGAGCCATCCACGGCAAAAGACCTATCGCTCGGCCGACCGATATCGCGAGTATGGACGACGACGTTTCGGTCGACTTCGGCGAGGACGGACTCGTCCCCGCCGTGGCACAGGACGCCGACACCGGCGAGGTACTGATGCTCGCGTACGTCTCGCCGGAGGCCCTCGAGCGGACGCGCGAGACCGGGAGAGCGCACTACTACTCCCGAAGTCGAGACGAGCTCTGGGAGAAGGGCGCGACGAGCGGTCACGTTCAAGCCGTCGAAGAGGTCCGGGCGGACTGCGACGCCGATACCCTCCTCTATCTGGTCGACCAGGAGGGCGGCGCGTGTCACACCGGCCACCGGTCGTGTTTCTACCGGACGATCGACGGCGAGAACGTCGGCGAGCAAGTGTTCGACCCAGACGCAGTCTACGAGTGAAATGAGCGAACGCGCCCCTCCCGCCGATGCCGGCTCGAGCGCACCCGGCCGGCGTGCCGACGGCGAGCCAACGCCCCTCGAGTCCCTCGAAGCCGCTCGGAAGCGACTCGCGACGGCCGACGAACGGATCGCGGACCACGGCGAAGAGACCGTCGAGGAAGTGACGGCGGCCTACCGGAACGCGACGACACTCCTCGAGGACTACGTCGACCGCGCGACCGGGACCGGCAAGGAGAACTTCCAGGCCTACATCGAACTCGAGGGGAAGTTCGACGGGCTCGTCTCCGGCCTCTCCGACGACCTCCCCGAGTACGAGTCCTTCGAGGACGCCCTCGAGGCGATCGACAAGCGCCGGCTCAGCGAATCGGATTTCGAGCGCGCCCGCAACTGTCTCGAGCCGGCCGCCGAGTACGCCGACCTGTTAGACGAACGCGAGGCCGCCCGCGAGGAGGTCGCGGAGGCCCGAAAAGCGGCCGCCAAACGCCTGCGGGGACTGGGCGACGAAATCGACGAGCGCGAGCGGCTGCTCGAGTTGGCGAACGCGGATCTCGACGCGCCGGTCGAGCGCCTGCGAGCGCCGATCGAGGCCTACAACGAGGCCGTCCGCGAGGCGTTTGCGGAGTACCGGCTCGAGGCCAGCGCGCGCGAGGTGTTCGACCTGCTCGAGCGGAGCCAGTGGTATCCGTTCGTGGACTACGAGCGGCCGCCCGACGGTCTGGCGGACTACGTTCGCGGGAATTCGGCCGGCGAGTACACGATCCCCGAACTGCTCGAGTACGCGGACTACTCCCGGTCGAAGCTCTCGCACTACGTCGACAGCGCGGACGAGCTTAAGCGCAACGTCGCCACACAGCAGACGTATCTCGACGGGATCGATGCCGAGCCGCTGACGATCGACTGGCCGCCGGAACCGGCCGGCGCGCTCCGCCGTCGAGCCCGGGAGTATCGCCCCTTCGTCACCCGGATCGCCGACGAGGACACCGTCGCGGCGCTGCGCGAGGTCCGCCTGCTCGCGACCAACCTCGACTACGACCGGCTGCAGACCGCCGCGCAGGCGGTCGCCCAACTCAGCCCCGCCGAACGCGAGCGGCTGACCGACGGCCGCGTCGCCGAGGAACTCGAGGCCCTGCGGACCGAACGGGAGCGACTCGAGGACGCCCTCGAGACCGAGGACCCGGTCTGAGTCCGCGACTCTCGACCGCTCGCGACGCCACCGACCCCGCACTTTAGCCGACGGCGGCCGAACGATCGCGTATGAGCAGACACGTCCTCGTCCCGATGGACGACTCCGATCCGGCGCGAGCGGCGCTCGAGCACGCCCTCGAGTGGGTCCCGGCCGATCGGCTGACGGTCGTCCACGCGGTCGACGACCTCGAGGCGGACTACGGTAGCGTCGTCGCGGGGGACGACGACCCCGAGTTCTTCGCCGACGTTCGCGCGCTCACAGACGAGTACGACAGGGCGGTCGAGACGGCCGTCGTCACGGGGAGTGGGGCAGCCGACGCGATCCTCGAGTACGCGGCCGAGGAGAGCGTCGACGCGATCGTCATGGGCAGCGAGGGCAAAGCCGGCGTCTCGCGGGTGTTACTCGGCAGCGTCGCGGAGGCGGTCACGCGGCGGGCCGAGATTCCGGTGACGATCGTTCCGTAATATTGTACTCCTCGGACACAACGCTCGCGGTAACTACGTCCGCGAACTGACCGCTGTGGTTCCTTCCAGTTACAGATGATGTCCGACAAGCCGTGCTGAATACAGGACGCGAATGTCGCACGAGATCAGCCCCGGTTTGGGAAAGTGGAGATCGCTCAGTACAGGAGAACTGCCTAACGGAAGGTTCGTCCCAATCGAGATCGAAAATCCTGGCGTCCATCGAAACGCTATCCTTCACGGTCGTGGTTCGACTTCAGGCGAATCAGTCGGTAACCCATCACACTCCTTGATTTCCGATGGTGACAGCCCTTGCATAGAGTACGGGCGTAGCCGGGGGTGGACAACAAACTTAGTTCGATACAGCACCAATAAAACTGCGTGTGAGTTCGACCGACTCAGCGCCATCACGGGACGAAGTCGAGGGCTTCGACCAGCAAGAGGTCGAACCACTGGAATTGTTCTTCGACTTGGTATTCGTATTTTCCCTCATTCAGGTAACGAACTTTCTCGCCGACCACTCCACATGGCTTGGTATGATACAAGCCGTGATGTTGCTAGCAATATTATGGCGGGCATGGGTCCCCTACTCGTGGTTGCCAGGCACTGTGTACGTCGAGCACCGAAACCGTGTGCAACTGCTGACCGTTGCCTCGATGGCGGCCATACTTGTCTCCGCGCTCGCCATCCCTGACGCCTTCGGCGGCGACAAGGTTCTCTTCGCCGTCGCGTACCTCGTACTCCGAGTGCTGTTCGTCGTGCTCGCTCTGCTTGTCACCGATCTCCAGACGCAATACTCGATCTCGATGCTAGCACTCGTGTTTCTGGCCGGTCCAGTGTTGGTCGTCGTGGCCAGCCTCCTCGACGTGTTTGCCCAAGGCGGGCTCTTGGTCGTGGCGCTCGCGGTCGATTATGGGGCGACGCAACTCCGGAATGCTTCGGCCTTCGACACCACTCTCGATCACTTTGTGGAGCGATACCGTCTTATCATTATCATCGCGCTGGGTGAGTTACTCATCTCGATCGGTGCTGGGACAACCGGGACGGAAATCAATGGCGGAGTGATCCTCGCCGCCATCCTTGGAATCGGAGTTGTCGCCGTGCTGTGGTGGGTTTACTTCGACTACGCCGCGCTCGCGGGGGAGCGACACCTCGCTGGGGAGTCCGGCGACAAGCGCACCGTTCAGGCGCGCCACTCCTACAGCTATTTGCACTTGCCAATACTCGTTGGCCTCGTCTTCACCGCCTTCGGTCTCAAGGAAGTCCTCAGTCACGTCTGGTCCCCGCTCGGAGTGATATCTGCCGTCGCACTCTACGGCGGTGCCGGATTCTTCCTCCTCGGACACAACGTGTTCCGACTACGGGACATCGGCAGTATCAGCATCGCCCAATTAGCCGTGACGGGGATCGCGTACGCACTCATCCCCGTGGCGATAGACGTGCCCGCTCTCGTCGCCCTGACCGGCCTCTTTGTTCTGCTTGTGGGGCTTGTAGCCTTCCAAGCGAGGTACTCACAGATTCGGAACGACCTTAGCGTGGGCTAACTCGACGACGTGATGGAGGTCAGTATCGAAACCAAGTGACCACGATTACACGACGGATCATATAGAATGTCACCATGCAGTTTGGTGTGATAAGTTGGCACCGCTACTGAGCGTCTGATTCCGTGGTTTCAACGCGAAACAAACGAGGCCATCGTGCTGAACTCATTCGCTGTATTCAGCACGCCGCTTCTGGCAGCAATTGGAGAAGGAGATAGCTGCTCCGGTAACGCCTTCACCTATACTTACCGCGGATTCACGGTCTCCGGTCTGCTGCTGTTTTACGGAATAGCAAGGAGAAAGCCCCGCCCTTTAGGGCGGGGATGAATCCGACAAACGATGACACAAACCACCGACGATAGCACGGCCCGATATTCCAACAGATACTTAATCCATCATACTCAATTACAAATGTAATGGTCACGGTGACTGTCACCGCAAAGTTCCACAACCCATCGCTCTCACGGCGCAAAGAGTGGCAACGCGCTACTCGACTCTACCGTGACACCAAACAGTTCTGTATCGACGGATGGGAAAATGGTGACTTCGGCAAGTCCGTGACCACAGCCAGCATCGACAACGACCTCTACTCGGCTATCCAGAACCAAGCCATCCGAGAAGCGAAATCCGACCACAGCAAGGACGAAGAGGTTCGCTACCGAGAAAGCCAGCCGTTCGCTGTCAATAACCAGAATTGGGAAATCGATACGACCGAGAACGGCACGGTCGTCGTCGGCTTCCCGTGCGTCTCCCAATGGTGGTACACACCGATAGAGGTGTACGCCGACATTGCCGACCCCGTAGAACGATTGATCGAGGGAGACGCTGACAAGACTCGTCTACAGGTCTATCGTCGCGGAGACGACTGGTACTGTACGTTCAACATCGAGCACGACACCGACACGTCGGGTGAGACGCCCATCGGTGTCGATATTGGTGAACAGCATATTCTTGCCGTGACTGCCTACGGCGAAGACGAGTCGATGCTGGTGTCGGGTGGTGAGGCGAAGTACGTTCGACGCAAATATCGTTCCCTACGCGATTCGCTTTCGGAAGCGGGTGCGCTTCGCGCACGCAACCGTGTGGGTGACAAAGAACAGCGTCGAATTAAGGACTTGAACCACAAACTCTCCCGTCGCCTCATCACGTTCGCGGAACAGTTCGAGAACTCTGTCATTCGGATGGAAGACCTCGAAGGCATCCGCGAGAACAGTTCGTGGTCGGGCGTTCACTCGTGGCATTTCCACCAACTCCAACAGTTCATCACGTACAAGGCCGAACGCGCTGGTATCCGCGTCGAGAAGGTCGATGCGCACCATACCAGCCAGCGGTGTTCGGCGTGTGGTTCGATGGGAACCCGTGATGGCGACCACTTTTCGTGTTCGGAGTGTGGTCGTGGACGCCATGCCGACCTGAACGCTTCAGAGAATATCGCACAACGGGAGGGAGAACCATGCACGGCGTAACAGCTCGGCTGACGCGAACCGTGCTACCTCGCGGGCTAAAGACCCCGCCGTCATTGACGCCTGTAGTTGACAGGGAGGAAGGCCCCATTGACAGGGCTACACGCGCTGAAAAGCACACCGTTGATCACAACTCGGTGGCGACCGTCGACGTTCCACGCGAAAGCGTACTTGAGAACCGAGGAAACGCGCAACCTGAATATCCCCTTCGGGGAATCCTCGCCCTTTAGGGCGGGGAGGATGTCAATCGCGTACTCCCGTATCGAGACGGGCGGCGATCCGTTCGAGCCAGTGGATCTCGAGGCGATACTGGAGGAAGTGTTGACCGATCTCCAGATCAAGATAGAGGAGCACGACGCCGAGGTCACCGTCGAAGAGCTGCCCTGCGTGAAGGGAGACCGTGGGCAGTTGCGCCAATTGTTCCAGAACTTGTTGGATAACGCGATCCAGTATAGCGGTGACGAACCGCCCAGCGTTCGCGTGTCGGCCGAGGACGATGGCTCAGAATGGGTGGTTTCGGTGCGCGACGAAGGGATCGGCATGGACCCGGAGCAAACCGATCGCGTCTTCGAAGTCTTCCAGCGCCTTCATACACAGGACGAACACTCCGGCACGGGAATCGGTTTGGCGATATGTAAACGGATCGTCGAGCGCCACGGTGGGGAGATCTGGATCGACTCCGTGCCCGGCGAGGGAACGACGTTCTCACTGACGCTGTCTGCGGTACCCGAGTAAAGCGGGAAGCCCTGCGCCGATGCGCCGAGCTACGTCTCTGATTTGGCCGTCTCCGACAACGGTCGCTGGCAACGTCAGGATATCCCGGATTCAGACGTCGGCTTTCGCGTCGGCCAGCGCCTCGTACATGTCGCCCGCGAGTTCCTCGGCGCGGTCGCGGTCGCGGGCCTCGGCGTAGATCCGGACCAGCGGTTCGGTGCCGGAGGGACGGGCAAGCACCCACGCGTCGCCGTGGTCCAGCCGGTAGCCGTCGCGGGTGTTGAGGTCGGCGTCTGCGGCCTGGGCCTGATTGGCCGCCGCGTCGAGCATCGCGTCGCGTTCGGCCGTCGACTCGTACTCGACGTTGCGTCGTACGTTCACGTAGCCGTCGTAGGGCGCGACGATGTCACTAACCGGTCGCTGGGCGACCAGTTCGAGGAATCTGGCGGCCGTGTAAGCCCCGTCGCGCGAGAGCCGGTAATCGGGGAAGAAGATCCCGCCGTTGCCCTCGCCCGCGATCGGCACCCGCTGGCCGTCGGCCTCGAGTTCCTCGATGCGCGTGATGATGTTCGTCGAGCCGATCGGAGTCAACTCGAGTTCGGCCCCGACTTCGCCGACCACGTCGACGAGCCGCTGGGAGACGTTGACCGCGGAGACGGTGGTGTCGCCGGCCTCGAGTTCGGCGGCGGCGAGCGCGGCGAAGGTGGCGTCGCCCTCGACGTACTCGCCGTGCTCGTCGAAGAAGATGGCGCGGTCGGCGTCGCCGTCGTGGGCGATACCGACATCGGCGTCGGTCGCGCGGACGAGCCGCCCGAGATCGGTGAGGTTGTCGGGGACCGGCTCGGGGTCGCGGCCGGGGAAGTGGCCGTCGGGCTGGCTGTTGACCGTGACGACGCGACAGCCGAGCTTCCGGAAGAAGTCCTGGCTGGTCAGCGACCCCGCGCCATGGCCCGGATCGAGCGCCACGGTGAGGTCGGCGTCGGCGATCGCCTCCCGATCGGCGGCCGCGAGTAGTTCGTCGACGTACTCCCGCCGAACGCCGTCGCACTCGCTGACACGGCCCGTCTCGTCCCACGGGGCGACGGTGAAATTCTCCGCGAGCAGCGTCTCCTCGATCTCCTCGAGGGCGGAGACCGAGAGCTCGACGCCGTCGCTGCCGACGAGTTTGACGCCGTTGTACGGCGGCGGGTTGTGCGAGGCCGTGATGACGATCGCGGGGACACCCTCCCGTTCGGCGTAGGCCTGTGCCCCCGGCGTGGGGACGACCCCGAGACGGTCGACGTCGGTGCCGGTACTCGCTAGCCCGCTTGCGGCCGCATCGGCCAGCATCCGTCCCGTGTGGCGCGTGTCGCGGGCGATAGCGACCCGACCCCCACCGCGGCCGTCGCGCCAGATCGTCCCCGCCGCTTTCGCGACGCGCAGGACGAACGCGGGCGTCAGCTCCTCGTTGGCGACGCCCCGCGTCCCGCTCGATCCGAAGACTTGCATCACGCGCTAGTCTAACCGGCCCCCCCAAAGGGGTTCCGCAACCCGATTCCGACGGGACGGAACGTTTTCGGCCCGCCCCCGCCACGTTCCCGTATGCACTCGATCGAAGAGAAACGCGTCTACGGCGACC
>NZ_AOID01000045.1 GCF_000337195.1 Natrinema versiforme JCM 10478
CGACGACGCGGGCGACGAGCCGTTCGTCGAAACGGGCTTTGGCCCGGCGGTCGCCGTCGGCTACGACGACGGCGGCGATCTGATCGCGGCTGATCCGGACGGCCGCCTCGCGTGTCGAGCGGCCGGATCCGAGGAGTGGGCCACGCTCGAGGACGAGACCGTCGCCGCGGTGCGGGCGATCGACGGCGACCTCGTCGGCACCGACAGCGGCGTCTACCGCGCCCACGACGGCGGGCTCGACCACGCCGGACTGACTGACGTCCGGGACGTCTCGGCCGCCGGCGTCCCGCTCGCGGCCACCGCCGAGGGGCTCTACAAGCTCGGCAACGGCTGGATGGAGATCCTCGAGGGCGCGTTCGACACCGTCGCGGCGGACCCGCGCTCGGAGCCCGGCCGGCTCGTCCGCGCCCACGCGGTCGCCGGCGACGCGGTCTACGAGTACGCGGCCGACGACGACGAGTGGCGAGAGCGAGCGAGCGAGCGCTCGAGCGGCCGGATCGTGGGCGTCGGCTACGGCGACACGGTGTACGCCGTCACGGAGTCGGGGACGTTCTGCTCGGCGAGCGAGGGGGAATGGCGGACGCGAACGCTGGGTGTCACCGGCGTCACGGGCCTCGCCGTTCCGCCGCGGTAGGCGGAACGCTACTCTCGAGTGCGGGACCGAGATCGCGGCCGATGTCTGACGGACGTTTATCTACTCGGCATCTCTCTGCTGCGGTATGACCGAGCTACCGCGGCGACGGCTACTGGCCGCGACCGGCACCGCACTCACCGGTGCGGTCGCCGGCTGTATGGGCAGCGACGACGGAAACGGAGATGGTGGGAACGGAGACGAAAACGAGAGCGCGAGCGCGGACCCGGAAACCGGAAGCGAGACCACCGAGGCGACCAGCGGGACGCTCCTCGGCGAAATCTCCCTCGAGAACATAGACGACGAGGCGCACACGATCGACGTCATCGTCGAGTTCGGCGACGGGCCCGAACACTGGTCGACCAACGAACTCGCCGAGGACGAGGGCGCGGAACTCGAGCGAAACTGGCCGACTGAATCGGGATCGTTCAGCGTCATGTTCCGACTCGACGGCGGCGAGCCGATGCAGGTGACGCCGGCGCGGTGGAACGATCCGGACTGTGTCAACGTCTTCGCGATGGTGGGTCGCGACGGCCAACTGAAGATCCTGAGCGACACTGAGGGCGGTCCCTGCGGCGACGGCGATGTGGACTTAGACGACGCAGAGGAGTGACTGAGCCGGTCGGGAGCCGAGTGCACGATCGCAGACGGACGCGTCGAGTCGCGCCGAGTTCGTTTAAGTGCTTCTGGTCACAAGGTGAAGCTACGAGGAGCTTTTCGCGGACTGCGAAATTGCCCGGCGAGCTGCCGCTGTCGGTCCGAGAACGAAAACTGGTTTAGCCCCCGCGCTGTCGAACCGACTATGATCGTCAGCGGATCCGCGTCGCAGGCTCTCGCCGCGGCGCTCGCACGCCATCTCGAGGAACCGCTCGCCGCCGTCGAGTACGACCGCTTTCCCGACGGCGAACTGCTCGCGGCCGTCCCCGGCGTCGCCGAGGCCGAGCCGGACCGAGCGGTGATCGTCGCCTCGACCGTCTCGAGCGACGCCCACCTCGAGGTGCTTCAGCTACAGGACGCCGTCCGCGAGGCCGGCGTCGAAGAGGTCGTCACCGTCCTGCCGTACATGGGCTACGGGCGACAGGACGACGCCTTCGAGCCGGGCCATCCGGTCTCCGCGAGAGCGGTCGCCCGCGCGATTTCGACCGGTTCGGACCGCGTGCTGACGGTCAATCCCCACGAGGCGGCCGTCTGTGACTTCTTCGAGCCGACGGCGACCGCCGTCGACGCGGCCGGCCGACTCGCCGAGCCCCTGCCCGCGGACCTCACCGATCCCGTCTTTCTCTCGCCCGATGCGGGGGCCGTCGACCTCGCCGAAACGGTTCGAGACACCTACGGTGCGGGCGATATCGACTACTTCGAAAAGACCCGCCACTCCGGCACCGAGGTCGAAATCTCGCCGAGCGACGTCGACGTGGCCGGCCGCGACGTCGTCGTCGTCGACGACATCATCGCGACGGGGTCGACGATGAGCGAGGCCGTCGCCGTCCTCGAGGATCGCGGCGTCGATCGGGTCTTCGTCACCTGCGTCCACCCGCTGCTCGCCCGCGACGCCGTCACGAAGCTCTCGCGGGCGGGTGTCGAGGCGATCTACGGCACCGACACCATCGAGCGCGGCGTCGAGACCGTCTCCGTCGCGCCGGTGCTCGCGGCACACCTGTAACTAAACGATTAAGTAGTATCCACCCAGTGGCCTAGTTGTTAGCGCGTGGCACGAGACCGACTCGGCCACACGAGCAGCCGCGGACAACGGACTACAGCAGTTAGATGCACGGAATCGTCCACAAGACCCTCAAGGAATACGTCGTCGAGCGGACCGACGACGGCACCTGGGACACGATCGTCGAGCAGTCCGGCCTCGAGCCGCAGCTATACCTCCCCGTCTCGAACTACGACGACGAGGAAGTCGACGCCATCCTCGAGACGCTCTCGACGATGGCCACCCAAGACAGGCAGGCGATCGAGCGCGACTTCGGCAAGACGCTCGCCCCCGAACTGCTCTCGACGTTCAGCGCCCACATCCGGCGCGACTGGGACCTCCCCGAACTGCTCGCCGGTTTCGATGACGTCTACGACAACATCGAGGCCGCCACGGAGAACACCGAACTCCCGGCGCTCTCCTGTACCCGCGAGGACGACCACGCGATCGTCACGTACGACACCCACCGGGAGCAGCGGTACTGCGGGCTCGCCCACGGCATCCTCGAGGGCACCGTCGCCGCGTTCGACGCGGACGCGCCCGTGACGAAAACCGCCTGCGTCGACGACGGTGCCGACGCCTGCCGGTTCCGCGTCGACCTCGAGTGATCGGCTGGATACCCATCTCAAAATCGTTCTCGGCAGAATCGACGGTTCATCGGGGTAGCTGCCGTCGTACCGACTCTTCGTCGAACTGTGTCAGTAGTCTCGGCGCTACCCACGGGACCGAACGAGCCGCGAATCGGCGCGCCGCCCGATCCGTTACCGGCGACGAGCCAGCAGTGCGCTCAGCAACGCCGCCGCCACGGCGACCAGCGCGGTCGAGATACCGAAGCCGGGGACCTCCTCGAGCCCCGCTACCGTACCGCCACCGACAGCTGCCGTCGTCGTCCGATCGTGGACCGCGATCTCGTACCGCCCGTCCTCGTCGAACCGGATCTCGGCGTCGACCGTCATCGCCTCGCCGGGCCGAATCGCGACCGGTCGCTCGGCGACGACGCCGTCGACGGTCCGGAACGCGAGGACCGCCGCTCCCGGTCGATCATCGGCGGCTTCGATCGTCGCAGTCGCAGTCACCGATTCGCCGGCGTCGATGCCCTCGGGCGCGTGCTGCAGATCGGTGACGGCCACGCTCCCGGACGATCTGACGATGGCGGTGAGTCGCTCCGACCCGACCCGAACCGTGTACTCGCCGGGTTCGGACGGCGTCCACGAGAGGGTATGGGTCGCCGCCGCTCCGGGCTCGAGGGTCCCCCGTCGGCTATCGACCACCCGGCCGCCCGCCTGGAGCGTCGCGTCGTAGGTTCCCGCCCGCTCGCCGGCGTTTGCGACCGTCGTCGGGATTGTCACGGACTCGCCGGCCGGGACCGCGATGACGGTGCGGTCCTCGCTATCGGTGCGGCCGAGGGCCGACGCGTTCCAGCGGGGCCACTCCTGTCCCGCCACCGTGAGCGATTCGACCTCGATACCGTACTCGAAGGCCGCGACCGACTGCCCGAACGCGGCCTCGTGGTGGCTTCGGTTCCACGTCTCCGGCGTCGCCTCGGTCCGCGTGTACCGCTCCGCGGCGGCGCGAACCTCCGCCCCGCCGGCGTCCTCGATCGCTTGCAGGAAGTCCGCCTCGGTCACCGTCTCTTCCTGCGCGTTCAGCGTCCGGAACACGTCCTCGAGCGTGCGGTCGCCGTCAGTGGCGAGCCGGAGCCGCCGGTCGATTTCGCCGGCGACGAGCGCCCCTTTCGCGTAGTCGGTCTCCGGGTCGTCCCACGTCGATCGATCGGCGAGGACGCCATCGGCGTAGGGCGATCGCTCGCCCCGCTCGAGGAGGGTGCTGAACTCACCGAACTCGATCCGGCCGCTCTCGAGGGCGAGCAGGCCTGCGTAGTAGTCGGCCTGCCCTTCGACGACCCAGTCGATTTTGGGAGCGGTGTCGACCGCTGCGGTCGAAAAGCGCTGGCGGACGTGGACGTACTCGTGGACCCAGACCGGGTTCCGCTCGTCGAGCGTGGCGTTTTCGACGACCCACGCGTCCGACTGGCCGTACTGGATCCCCCGATTCGAGCCCCAGTCGACATCGCTCGGAACCGCGACCATGAACACCTCGTCGCTTCGCATGCCGACCTCGAGTCGCCCGCTCGCGTCCGCGAGGGCTGTGAGGATATCGTCGGGCGACTCCTCAAGCTCCGCGACTTCGGGGACTGCCAGCCGGAACGTCTCCCCGTCGACATCGCGTTCGTACTCCCGTACCGCTCCGAAAAAGGCGATGTCGCCGCCGGTCGCGCCCGGCCCGTCGACGGTCACCGTCTTCTCGATACCGACCGGCTCGGTCCGGTGCAACGAGATCTCGACGCCTGGGACCCCCACGACGCCCCACTCGCCGGTATCGACGAACGTGTATCCCGCACTCGAGTCGGTTCCGCGCTGTTCGCCGCCCCCGCGCTGATCCGCCGGCATCGCGTACTGGATCGTCGGTTCGGCGGTTTCCTCGTCCCACCGGAAGGTCCGCTCGCCCGTTCGCTCGAAGCCCGCGATGGACTCGACGGTCGCACCCCGCTCGAGTTTGATCTCGAACTGCGTGACGGGATCGGGGACGCGGAAGGTCATCTCCGTCCCGAACGTCTCGGGGTCGTCCGGCCGATGCCGGAGGACGGTCGTCCGGTGGAAGACATCGTCGGAGCCGGCGCTCGTCCCGACCGACGCGAGCGCCTGACTCGACTCGAGTTCGGACCCCTGGACGAACTCGGCAGTTGCCGAGGGCTCGACCGCACCCGCAGACTCGAGGGAGACAGCACCGGCCGGGGGACTGGCGACGAGCAAGATGACGAAGGCGAGAACGGCGACTCGAGAGTTCACTAGCCAATGCTGGCCAGTCAGCGCCCAAGACGTTTATGGCAGCGGCACTGTCACGTCTCGGAGAAACACGTCCAAATAAGAACGATCGGGTAACGTGAGTATCGCGGTGAGTCAGTCTGACGCTTCAGCCGCCGCCAGCGGCTCGATCGCGATCTCGGCATCCACCTTTTTCCGCTCGGGTGACTCCCTCCGGTCGTCACCCTCGCGCAAAAATCTGGTCCAAAAATCCGCCTCACTACGTTCGGCGGACTAGTCCGACGCTTCCGCTGCCGCCAGCGGTTCGATCGCGATTTCCATCGTCACGCCTTCGACATCCCACTCCTTACGGTGGCCGTCCTCGACCGGGCGGCGCTCGTCGGCGCGGACCTCCTCGCTGATCAGGTCCTCGTGGTCGGCGGCGAGGTCGGCGACGCGGTCGTCGTCGATTGCGAGGTCGAGCGCGATTCGCTCCTCCACGTCGAGATCGAGGTCCTTGCGCATCTCCTGAACGCGGCGAATGACCTCGCGAGCGTAGCCCTCGCTCTCGATGTCGTCGGTCAGCGAGGCGTCGACGTAGGCGACGCCGCGGTCGTCGCCGTCGGTTCCGAACGCGGTGCCGGCGACGCTGTCGGGCGTCTGGGTGACGAAGGAGACCATCTCGTCGGTGATCTCCTCGCCGTCCTCGAGCGCGTCCGCGACAGCGTCCTCGATCGCGTCGAGGCTCGGTTCGTCGATCCGGGCCTCGTTGAGCGCGTTCATGACCCGCCCGGCGCGGTCGCCGAAGGTCGGGCCGAGTTCGCTCATGTCCGCTTCGGCGCTGTACTGCAGTTCGCCCCAGCGGTCCTCGGGCGAGACGAGTTCGATCTCGCGGGCGTTGAGCCGGTCCTCGAGCAGCCCGGTGTGGCGCTCGACGGCGTCGACGACCCGCTGGTCGTCTGCCGCCACGACGACGCGCGGAACGGGCCAGCGCAGCTTGCGGCCGGCCTGCTGGCGCGCGTTCGCGCCGGCCTCCTCGATCGCGCGGAGGAGGGCGACGTCCTCCTCGAGTTGCTGGTCCTGCCAGTACTCGTCGACTTCGGGCCAGTCCTCCATATGAACCGTGGGGTGGCCCTCGTCGCCGGTCAGGGTGCCGTAGATCTCCTCGCTGATGAACGGCGCGTAGGGCGCGAGCAGGGCGACGCTCTCCCGGAGGACCCGGTAGATCGTCGCGTAGGCGGCCTGTTTCGAGCCGCTGTCCGCTTCGTCCCACATCCGCTCGCGGACCGCCTGCACGTAGAACCGCGAGACGTCTTCGACGACGAACTCGAGCAGGGCGTCGATCGCCTTGTCCTGCCGGAAGTCCTCGAAGTGGGCGGTCATCTCGGCTTTGGTGGACTGGAGGCGAGCGAGCACCCACTCATCGATCAACTCGAGGTCCGAGTCGACATCGTCCAAGGTCGTCTCCTGTGGATCGAACTCGTCCAAGCGCATGTACGGCAGCGGGAACCGGAAGACGTTCCACAGCGTCCGGAGGTGGTTCTCCATCGTCTGCATCCCGTCCCAGTCGAAGCGCATGTCCTCGCCCTGCGGGTTGTTCGACAGGAGGAACAGCCGCATGGTGTCCCGGCCGTGGCGGTCGATCGCCTCGTGGGGATCGATCAGGATGTCCTTGGACTTGCTCATCGCGCGGCCGTCGGGCATCAGCGCGTGGCCGTGCATCAGGACCTCCTGATACGGGCTCTCACCGATTGCGGCGGTGCCCATCCCCAGCTGGGACCAGAACCAGCCCCGCGTCTGATCGTGAGCCTCGAGGATGAAGTCAGCGGGCCAGAGTTCGTCGAACTCGCTGTCGTCGGACGGGTAGTCGAGGGTTCCCCACGACGCGACCGAGGAGTCGAGCCAGACGTCGAACACGTCCTGGACGCGGGTGTAGGTGGTTCCGTCCTCGGTGATCGTCAGGTCGTCGACAGTGTCCTTGTGGAGGTCGACCGCCTCGGGGTCGATATTCTGGTCGACCCGTTCGGCGAGTTCCTCGCGGTCGCTGACGACGATTCGATCCTCGTCGTCGTCCCGGTCTTCGGGCGTCCACACCGGCAGCGGGATGCCCCAGTAGCGCTGTCGCGAGACGTTCCAGTCGGGGGCCTCCTCGACGAAGTCCCGGAAGCGGTTGTCCCGTGCCCACTCGGGGTGCCACTCGCTGTCCTCGATGTTCTTGAGGAGTTCGTCCTTAACGTCGGTGATCGTGATGAACCACTGGTCGGTGACGATCTGGAGGATGCCCGTGTCACAGCGCCAACAGTGGCCGTAGCTGTGCTGAACCGTTCCGGACGCGAGCAGCGCGCCGTTGTCCTCGAGGTCGGCCGTGATCTCGTCGTCGGCGTCCTTGACGAACTGGCCCTCGTACTTGCCGGCCTCCTCGGTGTAGACGCCGTCGCCGCCGACGGGACAGAAGATCGGGAAGCCGAGTTCGCGGCCGCGCTCGAAGTCCACTTCACCGTGGCCGGGCGCGGAGTGGACGAGGCCGGTGCCGTCGCCGCCCGTATCGACGTAGTCGGCCGCGTAGACCTCGAACGCGCCCTCGGCGTCGACGTGGTCGGGAACCTCCTCGGCCAGCGGGTGCTCGTAGGCCCAGCCGAGCAGTTCCTTGCCCGTGTGTTCCTCGACGACCTCGTAGTCGTCGTAGCGGCCCTCGCGGAGGACTTCCTCGTGTTTTGCCTCGGCGATATAGAGGAGTTCCTCCTCGCCGTCTTTCTCCGCGCGGACGCCGACGTAGTCGCCCTCCTCGTCGACGGCGACAAAGGTGTTCGCCGGCACCGTCCACGGGGTCGTCGTCCAGATGACGAGTTTCCCCTCGCGATCCTCGAGGTCGAATTTGACGTAGATCGAGGGGTCCTCGACGTCCTCGTACTCGACCTCGTTGTTCGCGATGGCGGTCTCACAGCGCGGACACTGCGAGATCGAGCGGTGGCCCTTCTCGACTAAGCCGCGGTCGGCGGCCTTCGAAAAGCCCCACCACGCCGCTTCCATGTACTCCGGTTCGACCGTCTTGTACGGGTCGTCCCAGTCCATCCAGACGCCGAAGTCCTGGAAGTCGGACTGGAGCCCCTCGAGTTGCTCCTCGGCGTAGTCCTTGCACTCCTGAATGAAGTTCTCCTCGCCGAACTCCTCGATGTCCTTCTTGTTCTCGAAGCCTAGTCGCTCCTCGACGCGGGTCTCGATGGGGAGCCCGTGCATGTCGTAGCCCGGCCGGTCGGTGACGTCGTACCCCTGCATCCGCAGGAAGCGCAGGTAGACGTCCTTCAGCGACTTGTTCCACGTGGTTCCCATATGCGCCGATCCCGACGTGTACGGCGGGCCGTCGACGAAAAAGTAGGACTCGCCGTCCGATCGGTGCTCGACCGTCTGCTCGTAGGCGTCGACGTCGTCCCAGTACTCGAAGACCCGCTGCTCGAGTTCGTGTGGGTCGTACTGGTCGTCGACCTCGCCGAACCTGCTCATACCCGACCTAATCGCCTCCGGCAGTAAAGAGGAATCGATATTGCAGGTCGCTCGCGGAACGTCGGCTCGAAAACGAAGACGGTGCTCGCGGCCGCTCAGACGTACTGCGAGAGGACCTTCTGGTAGCCCAGTCCGTACGCGCCGGCATAGAGCATGACGCCGCCGAGGGCGGCCAGCCACAGCGCGATCATCGCCTCACCGGCCCCGTAGTGTTGCAGGCTCGCCTGTTCGACGAGGACGCCGCCGACCGTCAGCGCACCGGCGACGACGGTATAGAGGACCAGTTGGAGTGATTCCGCGAGTAGTTCCGGACCGATCGATGTCATTAGCCTCCTGTTACCGGCCCATCGAAGGTAAACCTGTCCCCTCGCGTGTGACGCGACCGCACGATAGGCCGCACGAACCGACTCGCATAACTCGTCGCAGACGTATCCCCGTGTGTGCCCGCGTCCGAACCCGATCCCGATACCGGAGCCGATTCGGCCGCAGCCGGAGAGCCGCCCTACCCGACCAGCCGCAACATCCTCGAGCCCGATTGCGCGCGCTGTCCCGCCCTCGCGGAGAGCCGCGAGTGCATCTCGTGGGGGACCGGTGATCTCGAGGCCGGTATCGTGGTCGTCGGCGAAGCACCCGGCTACGGCAACCCCGAGGCCGACCCGTGGCGGGGCGGCAACTGGACCGGCAAGGCCTACACCTCGCGCCACTCCGGCCGGCGCATCCGCCGGATGGTCGAGCAGGTCGGCTACGGCGACGACGCCTACTACACGAACGCGGTCAAGTGCTTTCCAGCCGACCCCGAGGAGCCGACGAGCAACCGCGAACCCACCGCCGAGGAGCGCACGAACTGCCGCACCCACCTGTTGACCGAACTCGAGACGATCGATCCGACGGTCGTGCTCGCGACGGGCAAGCACGCGACGCAGACAGTGCTCGCGGCCGAGGACCGGGACCTCGAGGGCTTTATCGACAGCGTCCTCGAGCCGGTGTGGTGTGAACGGCTCGACGTTTCCCTCGTGCCGATTCTGCATCCGTCCTATCAAGACGTCTGGATCGGCCGGCTGGGGTACGAGCCGGCGGACTATCTCGAGGCGATCGGCGAGACGCTCGACGACCTGTGTGGGCCCAGCGAGCGCGAGTAGCTGCTCCCCCGACCGCGTCGAACGTCGGGTAACCTTCATACGACGAGACGACACACACTCGAGTATGAGTACGATCTTCAGCCAGATCGTGGAGGGAGAGATCCCCGCGCGAATCGTGTACGAAGACGAGACGACGGTCGCCTTCCTCGACGCCAACCCGCTCGCGCCGGGCCACACGCTGGTGATCCCGAAAGACGAGTACGAGCGGCTGAACGACGTTCCCGACGACATCGCGACGGATCTCTACGCGACCGTCCACCGGATGGTCCCCGTCGTCGAGGACGCGGTCGACGCCGACGCGACTACCGTCGCGTTCAACAACGGCGAGGAGGCGGGACAGGAAGTTCCCCACGTCCACTGTCACATCGTCCCGCGCTTCGAGGGCGACGGCGGCGGCCCCATCCACGCCGTCGCGGGCGACCGACCCAGCCTCGCCGACGACGAACTCGACGACATCGCCGACGATATCGAGTCTCGAGTCTGAGTCCCCCGAAGACTCGAGGCGTCGCTTCTCGCCGTCAGTTCGTGGCTCGACCGACCGCCGATACCGCCGAAGATGTTCGTAGCGAGATCCTTGCGCCGCCGCCGTGATCGGGGACACATGAGCGATCGAGAGGCGGCCCTCGAGGACCTCGCGACGAGGCTCCGCGGATACGACGCCGTCGCCGACGCCTTCATCGCGAAGAGTTTCACCGATCAACACCTGATTCTCGACCTCGAGGAGGGCACGTCGGTTCCGCAGGCGGTCCGCGAGTTGCTCGTCGACCACGACCTTCGCGGGGCCAACGAGGTGTACGGAAACGGCGGCGAGAACCCGTCGTTCGCGGGTGATCTCGACAGAGGAACCCGCCATCAGTTCGTCGACACGCGGACCCGCGGCGACCACCAGTCGTACGTCGTGGATTGACGCCGCCGACCGCCGTTGGACGATGCCGCAGGCCGCCGTGACGTTTTTACGATCACCGGACGAGGCTCGCGTATGGCTATCGCCGGCATCGTCGCCCAACTTCGTGCCCACCCCGTCGCTACCGTTCTCGAGGTCGGCAGCGTCCTCGTCTGTTGTCTGCTGTTCATCGGGACGTTCGTCCTCCTCTCGAGCGGGGTGCCGACCGGCAGGGGCGACCCGTGGCTGGCGCTGATCGGCGTCGGTGTCGTCTTCGTGCTTTTCTGGACCGTCGTCGTGCCGCTGTACGAGCGGACGTTGTAGGTAGTTCGTGGAACAGTCACGACAAAAATAGTGCCCTGCTACCGTGGCGGCAGGGAATCGCCACGCCCTCCCCAGCCGATTCGCTCACTCACTCCGTTCGCTCGCTCATCCCTCGCACGGCTTCATGCCGTGGTTCGGTATCCACTCGCGGTTCCCTGCGGTCACCGCTCGTTTTTCGAGGCCTCGCTTCGCTCGGCCTCGTAGCCTCACCACGGCACAGCGCGCGCCACCGCACTCGGTTGATTAGACGGGACGAGATATCGCTGGCCGATATCAACCGCGGGTTCCGCGGATAGCTCGAACGCGAAAAGCGCACGCGCAGTGGCTGTCAGAACAGCGTTCCCAGCAGCAGATCGCCGTAGACCAGCGCGATGACCAGTCCGACGAACACCGGGACGAGGAACGGCGTTCCCGGCGAGATCCAGACCGTCTCTTCGTCGGCGAGCACCTCGAGGCCCTCGCGCAGCGTCTCAGGGGTCGTGCCGTAGGCCGAGCCGTCGATGTCCGCGAGGAACGCGTCAGCACCCCACGGATCGTCGTAGTCGGCGGGTCGCGTTTCCGACTCGGACTCGGCCGCGGGCGTCTCATTGTCAGCAACCGACTCGAGCGCGCCGCCGTCGCTGCGAGTTTGACTATCCGCGGCCACCGCGCCGTCGGTCGGCGAATTCGGCTCGGCGGGCAGCGTGGCCGGATTTCGGTAGCGCTCGGGCGCGTCCCGCAACTCGGCCAGCGAGAGGCCCCGCCAGCGCAGGTACATCCGCAGTGCGTCGAGGTCGAGGCCGGCGCGGGAGAGCCCCGCCGGCGTCGAGAGCAGGCGGCCGTGGGTCTCCGGCACCCGGTCCCACGAGATCGGCCAACCGACGAACATGACCGGAGCGATCCGGCCCGCGGCGGCGTTGCGGACGGCGAGGGCGAGCGGCAAGGCGATACCCACGAGGACGGCATTCGTCAGGATGGTAAACGAGAACGTCCCGACGTTTGTCGGTCCGGCGAGCGGGAACGTCCACGATCCCAGCGCGTACTCGGGAAAGGTCGGAAAGAGCACGGCGAGGACGAGCAGGGCCTTCGCGTCGGCCCCGCCGAAGCCGCCGAACCACCAGAACAGATAGGCGATGGGGACGACCAGCCCGAGGCTGATCGCCGTCGGGATCAGGAACTCGTAAGTCCAGGCGTTCCCGCCGGCGGCCCACGCCAGTCGGGCGTCCCAGCAGAGCAAAACGGCTCCGAGAAGCGCGAGGGGAATCCAGACGGTACTCGAGACGCGGCGGGTCTCGATGTCGCGGTAGGCGACCAACGCGAAGACGGGCACGGCGACGAGTCGAAGGAGATCCGGACCCGTCGCGACGGCACCAGCGATCGTCACGACCGTTCCTCCGAAGCGCGGTGCCGTTACGTTTTCGGCCTCCCGCCGAGTCGGCGGCGGCTCGGTCGCTTCGGGTTCAGGTTCGGTCGCGGACTCGAGCAAGGGCCCCCAACTCGCGGGAGTACCGGCGTGTCACGGGGAGACCGCCGAAAAGTGAACGGCGCGGCCGATCATGACTGGTATCAGCCGATTTCGGGCGATTAATCGCTCGAATCAGTGACAATCGTGACAACGAACGGCATATCAGGCCGTCTCGCCAATGCGACGAGCATGAGGGAGGGCGCGGCGTTTTCGACCCTGTACGTCGGCGTTTTACTCGCGGTCCCGGGACTGCTGGCGTGGGTGACCGGGCAGCCGCTTATCTTCCCGAGTCTCGGCCCCTCCGCCTTCCTGCTCGCGACGGTCCGAGAGGGGGAGGTGACCGCGCCCCATCGGGTGATCGGCGGTCACGTCATCGGCGTCGCGGCTGGGCTGGTGGCCTATCACGCGATCGCGCCCGAACTCGGCGTGAGCGTGACCGCGGCCGCGCCGATGCTTGCCACCGCACAGCTCCGTTTCGTCGCCAGCGGCGTGGTCGCCGTCGTCCTCACCACCGGCGGCATGCTCGCGACCGAGACGGCCCATCCACCCGCCTGCGCGACGACGCTGATCGTCTCGCTCGGCTTGCTCCCCTCGATCATAGACGGCGCGCTGATCGTCGTCGCCGTCGTCGTCCTCGTCGCCGTCCACGAACTCGTCACGCACGAGCGCTCGGTCGGCGAGTCCGTGCCGATCTGAACCGGAAAACGGGAACCGAGTGCGCTCGAGTTATGCGGGATCGCTGAACTCGTCGAACAGCGCGACGACCCGCCGCTCGATCTCGTCGCGGGTCTCGCGGACCTCCTCGAGGTCGCTCCCGTCGGGATCCTCGAGCGCCCAGTCGCGGATATCGACATCGTCGCCGACCTCGCCGACATCGAGCGTCGAACAGCCCATCGTCGCGACGATGTCACACGACTGGAGTTCCTCGAGCGAGATCTCCCGCGGCGTTCGGTCGGCGAGATCGAACCCCGCTTCGGCCATCACCTCGATCACTTCCTCGTGGACGCGGTCGGCGGGATGGGTCCCGCCAGTGCGGAGTTCGACGCGGTCCTCGAGCCCGCGCCGGTCGCGTTCGCGCTCGGCGAAGGCGGTGGACATCTGGGAGCGGCCGGCGTTTTGGACGCACATGAAGGCGATACGAATCGGGTCGTCTGCGGTGGGTTCAGTTGTCATGATCGTGGACTGTGTGTCATTAGTCGTCACTCGGTGAGTCGGCTGTCGTCGGCTCGAGGCTGCCGGTGTCGAACCCGCCCCAGTCGAAGCGGCGCTGGAAGTACAGCGCGACGTTGACCAGCGCGAGCAACACGGGGACCTCGATGAGCGGGCCGACGACGGTCGCGAAGGCGACGCCGGAGCCGACGCCGAAGACGGCGACGGCGACGGCGATCGCGAGTTCGAAGTTGTTCGAGGCCGCGGTGAAGCCGATCGCGGTCGTCGTGGAGTAGTCGGCACCGATGCCCCGTCCCATCCCGAAGCTCACGAAGAACATGACGACGAAGTAGATCGTTAGCGGGACGGCGATCAGCAACACGTCTGCGGGCGCGGCGACGATGTTCTCGCCCTGCGTGGCGAACATCACGACGATTGTGAACAGCAGAGCGACCAGCGTGAGCGGGTCGATCGTCGGAATGAACTCCTCGTCGTACCACTCTTCGCTCTTCGATCGAGTCCCGACGTATCGGGTGAGAATTCCCCCGGCGAAGGGGATCCCGAGGAAGACGACGATCGCCCAGAACACCTGCTCGGGCGAGACGTTGAACGTCGTGATCTCGGCCGCGAGAGCGTCCATGCCAAGCAGCGGCGGCAGGACGAGCGCGAAGAACCAGACGTACACCCCGTAGGTGACTATCTGGAAGAGGCTGTTGAACGCCACGAGACCGGTCACGTACTCGGTCGAGCCCTCCGCGAGTTCGTTCCAGACCAGTACCATCGCGATACACCGGGCCATCCCGATGAAGACGAGTCCGAGGAAGTACTCGGGGCGGGCCGGCAGACCGGGAACGAGGCCGCTGAAGAAGAATACCGCGAGCCCGAACATCAGCGTTGGGCCGATGAGCCAGTTCTGGACGAGGCTCAGGCCGAGGACGCGCCAGTTGCTAAAGACCGTCGGGAGCCGCGAGTAGTCGGCCTTCGCCAGCGGCGGGTACATCATCGCCACGAGCCCGATCTCCACGAGGTGGAGGTCTCGGATCGGCCCCGTCACCGACGGGGCGACCTGCCCGAGGCCGACGCCGACGATCATCGCCGCGAAGATCCACACGGTGAGATACTTATCCAGAAAATCCATCGAACTCGGGTCACCGCAGCTCTCGCAGCCGCAGTCCGGCCCGTGCTCGTGGGTCGCGTTACTCATGAACGGTCCCCTCGAGGACGGTCACGAGAGCGACGGCGCGGTTGGTCGCCCGGTACTTCTTCCAGCGGCCGTCCTTCCGACCGTCGACGAGTCCGGCGTCGACGAGTTGCGAGAGCGCGTGACTGAGCCCGCTCTCGGTCACGTCGACGACCGCCTGGAGCTCGCAGACACAGAGCTCCGCCTCGGCCGCGACGAGCACGCGGACGAGCGTGTACCGCGTCTCGTTTGCCAGCGCCGAGAGCACGTCGAGTTCCGTCTCGACCTGCTCCGCGCCGATCGCCGTCTCGAGCGTCTCGAGTTCACCCAGTCGCCGTTCGACGTCCTCCTCGCGACACGCGTCGAGTTCGTCCTCGAGATAGCGTTGTAATCGGTCCGTAGCTTGTGCCATCAACACTGAGTTGAGCGACAACTAAATTAATAGCTTCGGTCCGACAGCGAGTATCGCCGCTATGGTGCAGGAAGTGGGATTTCTTGGACCCGTATAGCAACCAGTCCGCATAAGTTGGTTGAGTATATACACAACTGTATGTCGAACGAATCGGCGACCCGATCTCGCGTCGTCTCACGTGCAAGCGAACCGTATCCGGCTCGATCGACGGTCGGCGTCTGCGACCTGCTCGGCGGTGCGACGGTGATGATCGACGCTGTCGTTGCGATCGAGTAACGCGGGTCGCTGCGCGCTGGCCCCTTCCGCGACCGAAACGGGGCGATGGCTCTCGAGTCCGGTGAGACGGCAGTCACTGAGCGTCGCCAACTGAGCGAGCGGTCTCGAGAGCGCGCCGATCGCGGACACGTCAGTAACGGGCGTGAAAACGCGATCCCGAAGCGGGATCGCCGGCAACGGCACACCGCAGTGCCAGTGTCAGTTTAAATAACGCGGTTCTGCAGGTAGTCGAGGTGCTTTGCGTTGTAGACGATCTTGACCTCGTCGGTCTCGGCCGATCCGATGCAGGTCAGGCGGACGTTCTTCTCCTCGACCTCCTCGTCCGAGAGGATCTGCTGCATGTCCATGTTGATCTCGCCCTCGAAGACGATCGCTGCACAGTTCGCACAGGCACCGGCGCGACACGAGAAGGGCCAATCGTAGCCCTGCGCCTCGGCCGCCTCGAGGATGTATTCGCCCTCGGCGACGTCGAGCGTCCCGTAGTCCTCGTCGTCAAGGCCGGCGTCTGCGGCCTCCTCGAAGAGGTCGTCGTCGTCCATGTCCCAGCCCTGGTCGTCCAGTACTTCGTAGTTGAGGTATTCTACCGTGGGCATCACTTGGCGATTCAAGGGCCGCACTGGTATAGCTTGCTGTTCAGTCCTAAATTGTCTTTGAGTCGGAATTGGCCAATTCGAAGGAAAGAACGCGGCGATTCCTGACAAGAACGGGGATCGAACGGGAGAGGGGAAAGAAACGTCCGAACCTGTTCGACGGAGCGTCGTGTTTGTTTCCGAACCCGAAACCACCGGTTTCGGCGGCCAGCGAGTTCGATGTCGACCGCTCGATCTCGAGACGCGGTACAGCGCCACGACGAGGAAGAGTGCGGAGGCCGGCCCGGCCGCGGCGAAGGGGCCGGTGATCCAGAACGTGACGAGCCCGCGTTCCGATCAGAACCCGAAAATCGGGATGAACCGGAACGTGAGGTAGGCACCGATCGTCGAGATGGCCGGCACGACGTTCTGCATGAGGATCACGCGGGCCGTCGTCGAGGGGTCGAACAGGTCCGAGGCCTTCGGGATGTCCTCGACGTCTTCCTCGCCGATTTCGGGGGAACGTTCTCCTTCCTCCTCGGCAGTGAGTGCGCCGACGGAGACGCGAGTTTCTTCGCCGCGGGCGGCATCGGACAGCGTCGTCGTCCGGGTGGCTCGGCCCCAGCCCAGTCCGACGATGCTCATCGTCGCGATGACGACGAAACTCGCGGGGATCCCGATCGACGAGAGACCGATGACGATCCCGGAGCTGATGACGGCGACGACGATCGCCGCGGTCAGCGGGAGGTTCGTGATGTCGTTGCCAAGCGTGTCGAGGGTGCGGCGGGCGATCGTAAAGCAGCCGACCGCGACCGCCGCCGAGCCGATCAGGATCAGCGGGATCATATCGACGTCGCCGGTGCCGTAGATCGGCGCGATCGCGTTGGCGATGTTGCTCGTCCCCGAGGCAAAGCCCATCAGACAGCCGATCCCGACGACGGTCAGCGCTCCTGTGATCTCCCGGCGATCGGCGTCGACGCCGAACTGGAGTCGCGGGACGAGTCCGGACCGGTCGACCGAAACCATCGGGCGTCCCCCCTGTTTCTCCTCGATTGCGACCCACGCGTTGATCTGCGGATAGAAGTACCGGCCGACCACACCGGCCACCCAGAACCCGATGATCGGCGCGACGACCCACCAGACGGCGATCTGGCCGAGTTCGTTCCAGTTGAGTTCGCCGGTCGCCATCCCCAGCGCGGCGATCGCACCGACCGCGGTCATCGACGTCGAAGCGGGGACGCCGGCGTAGTTGCCGATGAACAGCGCGCCGCCGATGAAAAAGAGGACGGCGACGTTCGAGCGCAGCGTGAAGATCGACGTGTCAGTAACGAGTTCCTCGCCGAGGGTGGTGACGACCTGCGGACCGATGGTGTAGGCCCCGATGAAGAAGAAAATCGACATCAGGCCCGCGGCCATCACCTTCGTGATCACGTTCGCGCCGACGGCCGGCCCGAACGCGGGACCGGTCGTCGAGCCACCGATGTTATACCCGACGAAAATCGCAGTGAGGATCCCGATGATAAGTAGCGGTTCCGCGTTCACGTTCGGAAGTCACGCGATCCGATAGTAAAAACGCGCCTATTCGTTCCCGCTCGTGAAACGAACGGGGAGCGATCCCGAGAAACGGGTAGCGGCTCAGACGCCCCAGAAGAACGCGATGCCGAGAACGGTCGGCGAAACCGTCGCCTTTACTCGCGTTGGCCTCGCGGACACGGGTATGACCAGCGACGACGCGAGCGGCGAGTTCGAGAGCTTCGAGGTGATCCCCGCGGTCGACATTCAAGACGGCGAGGTCGTCCAACTCGTCCAGGGAGAACGCGGGACCGAGAAGCGCTACGGCGACCCCGTCGAGGCCGCCCGGCGGTGGATCGACGCCGGTGCCGAAACGCTGCACCTCGTCGACCTCGACGGCGCGTTCGAGGGCGAGCGGGGAAACGCGGCCGCGATCGAGGCCGTGATCGACGCCGTCGACGTGCCGACGCAACTCGGCGGCGGAATCCGTACCGCCGAAGGTGCGATCGACCTGCTCGAGCGCGGCGTCGACCGCGTCATCCTCGGCACGGCAGCCGTCGAGAACCCCGAAATCGTCGCGGAAATCAGCGAGACACATCCCGACAGCGTGGTCGTCAGCCTCGACGCGAAAGACGGCGAAGTCGTCGTCGAGGGCTGGACCGAAGGTGCTGGGATCTCGCCGGTCGAGGCCGCCGAGCGATACGAAGAACTGGGGGCCGCCGCGATCCTCTTTACCAACGTCGATGTCGAGGGTCGACTCGAGGGCGTCGCGACCGACCCCGTCCGCGAACTAGTCGACGCGACCGAGATCCCCGTGATCGCCAGCGGCGGGGTAGCGACGCTCGCGGACGTGCGCGACCTCGAAGACGCCGGCGCAGCGGCCGTCGTCATCGGGAGCGCGCTCTACGAGGGGAACTTCACGCTCGCGGAAGCGCAGGCGACGGTCGAACCGGACGAGTAGCCGGCTCGCGCGACGAACGAGATTGAAGGCGATGGACGACGAACCGTCTCCCGATGGCTGACGCGGACTCTCACTGGTCCGACCACATCCGAATGGCCGCCGTGTTCGCTCTGCTACCGGCGATGATCTTCGTCGGCCCGCTCGCCGCGATTCTCGGACTCGCAGTCGTACTATTCTTCCTTCCCGACGACGACTCGAACGATGATGCGCTGTCCGAGACGGCGTAAGCAACCGAGAACAAGCTATTTTCGGTGGCCGGGAGCACGGCTCGAGCGCTGCGAGAGCCGTGCGAACCTACGGAAGAGCAAGCTCTTCCGAACTGCGAGGGACCTTTGGTCCCTCGAGCAGTCGGCGCGAAGCGCCGACGACCTCGCGGAAGCGAGCTTCCGCTCAGCGGGGGAGGGCAGGCGGTTTACCGATATCACCGCGAGCGAACCCGAAGGGTGAGCGAGCGGGCGGACGACCGACCTGTAAGGGAGGGAGGAGTGCTTTTATACTAAATTTTGCCGAGGGCCAGCTGTGCTGGCCCGCAGAGCAAAATTTAGGAACGCCAGAACGCCGGCGTCAACAGCACGAGAACGGGGATGATCTCGATGCGGCCGATCCACATCATGACGATCATGATCGTCCGGGTCAGCGGCGAAAAGGCCAGATAGTTGTCGAACGGGCCGGCGACGCCGAACGCGGGGCCGATGTTGAGGAAGATCGAAGCGGCCGCGCCGAGGGCGTCGAACTCGTCGACCGGGGTCCCGACGCGGGCGGCGTCGACGACGATCACGACCGTCAGCAGGAAGAAGATGACCAGCGCGAGGGTGACGTACGTGAAGACGTCGCTGATCGTCTCCTCGTCAACTACCGAGTCGTCGAGCCGGAGCGGCCGCACGGCGTTCGGGTGAACGGCGGTAAACAGGGTCCGGCGGAACGCCTTCAGGATGACCAGCCAGCGCAGCGACTTGATCGAACACGTCGTCGAGCCGGCCATCCCACCGGTGAACATACAGAGAAAGAGCATGTGTTTCGCGCCGGGCGACCAGAGATCGAAATTAACCGAGGCGTAGCCCGTCGTCGTCAGCATCGAGACTACGTTGAACAGCCCGTGACGGATCGTCGGCTCGAGCCCCATCGCGAGATCGGGGTCGAGGACGAGCATGGCGATGACGATCGCCGTGACCGACGCGAGGAGGCCGGCGTAGAACCGGAATTCGTCGGACTCGAGCGGCCGGCGGATATCGCCCTGGGTCACGGCATAGAGGAGCACGAAGTTGGTCGCGCCGAGGAACATCACCGGGATCAGCGTCCACTGAACCGACGCGGAGAACGCGCCGATGCTGTCGGGTTGGGGCGAGAATCCGGCGGTGGAGACGCTGGTAAGCGCGTGCGCGACGGCGTTGTAGAGGTCCATGTCCGGCGCGAGACCGACGAGAGAGAGCGCGAAGAGCGCGACCGTCGTGAGAACCGTCAGGCCGATGTACAACCCCCAGATGAGCCGTGCGGTCTCGTCGAGATGGGGGCGGAGCTTGTGGACGTTCTGGGTCTGCGATTCGGTCTCCATCAGCTGGGCACCACCGACGAGCAGGTGCGAGAACAGGCCGATAGCGACGATCAGGATTCCGAGACCCCCGAGCCACTGGAGGACCGCCCGCCAGAGCAGGATTGCCCGCGAGTGCGCACCGAAGTCCTCGATAACGGTCGCGCCCGTCGTCGTCACGCCGCTGGTGCTCTCGAAGACGGCGTTGACCGGGTGTGCGAGCACGCCGTCCCCCGCGACGAGAAACGGGATCGCGCCGACCAGCGCGACCCCGAGCCACGTCAGGGCAACCATCAGGAACGCCTCCCGTTGTTGAATCTCGCGGTCGGCGGTCAGTCGCTCGAGGGCGGTCCCGAGGACGACCGTGACGGCGACGGTGAGCAAAAACGGGACCGGGTCGTCGCCGTCGACGACCGCGAGGGCGAGCGGCCCGCCCAGTGGAACGGCGAGCCACTTCAGGACCGTCCCGGTGAGGCTACAGCTCGAGCGCCAATCGACGCGAATCGTCATCGACTGTCTGCACGTGTACTACGGGAAGGGATAACAGTTCGGAAGAGATCAGGACGAGCGGAGCAGTCGAATCCGAGGAGGGAGTCGAATTCGACTCGACGCAGCGATCTCAGCTATCGTAGCCGTGGCCGGCGTAGAGGGCGAAGACATTGGCCACCAATAGGACACCGAAAGTCAGCGTGACGGTCGGATCGCCGAGCCCCTGTGCGAGGAGGGGGAGGTGCACGAAGGGCAGGGCGATGGCGACCCAGAACGACAGGAACTGGGCGGGCCCTTTGATCGAGCGGACGACGCGGCGGGTACGCTGGGGCTCCGTCTCAGGGCTCGACGGGGGAATCGATTCGTTCGAAACGGGGGAGGGGTTGGACATGGGATCGGGACACCTCGTCTCACCTACGACATTCACCCAACCCATCATATAATCGGCCGAAGATTGGCGTGGTTTCGGTCCGTTTCACCCCGTTAGTGAGATCGAAATCACATTTTTAAACGTTTGCAGAATCGATTAGACGGTTTATAACTCTTTTTGAGTTCTTTTTCAGCATATAATATACGTCCGACGGGGTTCGGTCAGTCCCCGACCGACGACTGACTGCCGGCGATGAGCGGAATCCCCTTGTACTGGGGACGGTATGGATCCAGCATGAGCGAGCGAACGGCGACGATCACGCGCGAGACGGCCGAGACGGCGATCGAGTGCGACCTCGAGATCGACGGGAGCGGCGCGGCCGCGGTCGACACCGGGATCGGCTTCTTCGATCACATGCTGACGTCGTTCGCCAAACACGGCCTGTTCGACCTCGCAATCGACTGCGACGGCGACCTCGAGATCGACGACCACCACACGGTCGAAGACGTCGCGATCGTCCTCGGCGAGGCGATCGACGAGGCGCTGGGCGATCGCTCGGGGATCGTCCGGTACGCGGACCGGCGGGTGCCGCTGGACGAGGCCGTCGCGGGCGCGGTCGTCGACGTGAGCGGGCGACCGCGCTTTTACTTCGACGGTGACTTCTCGCAGGCGGAAATCGGCGAGTTCACAAGCGACATGGCGCGTCACTTCGGAGAATCGGTCGCGATGAACGCCGGGCTGACGCTGCACCTCACGGTCGACGGCGAGAACGCCCACCACGAGGTCGAGGCGCTGTTCAAGGCTCTCGCCCGGAGCCTCGACGACGCGACGCGACTCGACGAGCGGCGGGACGGAACCCCGAGCACGAAAGGAACGCTGTAGTTCTACGTTTCGCTCCCGAAGCCGTCGCGTCGCACACGGTCGGTCGCGCCGGCGGTCGGGATCGACGCGACCTACGTCCGGCGAAGCATTCCCCGTTTCTCCACGAACTCGCCATCCTCGACGGCGTAGTCGATGATCGCCTCGACCTCGTGACTCTCGAGGTCGTAGGCACCCGCGGCCAGTTCTTCGACGGCGGTCCGTTTCATCGGGAACTCTCGGTTACGGAGGAGGCGGATGACCTTGTTGTACGCCGTCGGCGGGCGACTGCTCGAGCCAGTCGGCTCGGCGTCGGGCGTCGACCGATCGGCATCGTCGGCGTTGTCGTCGGTATCGGACGGGGCCGCTGCGTTCGACGTATCTCCCGTCTCAGTCTCTCCGTTCGACGCTCCGTCCGCCGGGTCATCGCTGTCGTCGGCCGCCGACCCAGCGGAGTCGACCGTTCCCTCGTCGCGTTCGAAGGTGATGCCGTCCTCGAGTCCCGCTTCAGCGGTCGACCCCGAGTCGGGATCGGAGTCGGCCTCGCCGGCGGGCTGGGATGGGTTCGAGTCGTCGGACTCCGCAGGCGATCCCGAGACGGTCGCGTTCGGGCTGGTCGACCGCGGGCGTTTCTCCGTCGATTCGTCGGCGGTGGCGACGACGGACCTCGAGCCGTCGGTCCGGTCGTCGTCGGCGGTCGAGTCGGGGTCGGCGGGATCGGTTTCGGTCCCGGCCCCACTCTCGGCCCCGGCGCGGGCGAGCAGCGGTTCGAGCAGCGTCTCGAGTCGATCCTTGCAGTCGGCACAGGGGACCACGCGGCGCTGTTCGGCCTCGGTCGGCTCGAGTGCGGGCGGGACGATCTCGAACGCGCCGACGGCCTCGGCGTCACAGAAGTCACAGCTCCGGAGTTCGCGCATAGTGTCGGCTCTCACGGGGACAGTAAAAAAGCATCCGTCAGACGGCGTTCGGGACAGCGTCCGCGGCCGCGTGTGATCGACGGGATCGCCGCTCGAGACCGATCACCGGACATTATATCGGCGCGGCCGTACACCCGGCAACGAATGTTCGACGAGATCATGGAGAAATTCGAAGGGTCACCGAGCCAGCAGGCGGTGATCCGGCTGCTGCTCGAGCGGGGCTTCTCCGTCAACGACGACGGGCGGGTCGTCTCTGGCGGGATCGAGATCCCGAACACGGGGATCGCCCGCGAGATCGGCGTCGACCGACGGGTCGTCGACTCCACGACCGATGTGATCCTCAAGGACGACGAACTGCGCCGCATCTTCCAGAACATCTCGCAGGTGCCGAGCCTGATGGACTTAGCGCCGGTCTTGGATCTGACGGTGCTCTCGATCGAAGTGAACGACGCCGAGCAAGAGGGGATCGTCGCGCAGGTCACTGGGACGCTGGCCGATCACGGCATCTCGATCCGCCAAACGATCAGCGAGGACCCCGAGTTCACGGACGAACCACGGCTCTACCTGATCACGGACGAGGAACTCCCCGGCGAGACGATCACCGCGATCCGCGACCTCGAGTTCGTCCGGAAGATCGAAATCCAGTGACCGGCGTTCGGGACGTTCAGTCCTCGCCCGCGTCGACGTCGACGGTGTCCGCGAAGTCGTCGAGGACCGACTCGAGGGCGCTCGTGAGTTCCTCGAAACGCTCCATCGACATCTCGTCGGTCGTCACCCAGACGCCGTGTGGCCCGCGGATGACCCGCGACAGGTAGCCGTTCTCGAACATGCGGATCGTCGCCTGGTACTCGCCGAGTTGCGTGTTCCGGTAGGCCGACTGGGAGCGAAAGCCAAGCCGCTCGTGTTCGGCGAAGCCGATGAGGTCGGCGGTCTGCTCCAAGTCCGACCGCAGGTACAGCTGCTCGATGTCGGCCTCGGTGAAGTAGGTGATACTGCGCAGTTCGTCCCCGACCGTCGTCCGGCAGACGCTGCGGAGTTCGTCCGCCAGTTCGGCGTCGATGGTTTCGCCGTCCATGTGTGCACATAACGCATAGAGAAGTAATAGCGTACGGGTCCGGGCGAAACGTCCGCTGCAACCGCACCCACACCCGTCAAACCTCGGGGACCGATGGGCTCTTTTCGCCGGCCGAGGTACCACCGACCATCGCTATGGCCAGCCTCGAGCACCGAGATCGGCGGCGCGACCGACGAGACGCGGAGCGTGAGCGGGCGTGAGCGACGTGTATCGCACCGTCGCGGAGTCCGCCACCGCCGAGTTCGTCGTCCAAGGATCCGAGTTCCTCGGCCACGTCCGGCCCGTCGAATCCGTCGCCGCCGCCGAGTCGTTCGTCGACACCGTCCGCGAGGAGTACGCCGACGCCACCCACAACGTCCCCGCCTACCGCGTGCGGACCGACGACGACGGGACCGAGGACCACTTCCTCCGGGAGTACTCGAGCGACGACGGCGAGCCCTCCAGTTCGGCCGGCAAGCCGGCGCTGAACGTCCTGACCCAGCAAGACCTCGAGAACTGCGCGGTCGTCGTGACCCGCTACTACGGCGGGACGAACCTCGGCGTCGGCGGTCTCGTTCGGGCGTACTCCCGCGCAGTGAAAGAGGCGGTCGAGAAAGCCGGCGTCGTCGAGGAACAACCCCACGAGCAACTGCAGGTCACCGTCGAGTACGACGACTCGGGGACCGTGCGGTCGATTCTGGAGAGCGAGGGCTACGAGTTCGAGGCCGACTACGCGGCCGCGGTCAGCTTCGACGTGCGCGTCCCGCTCGCCGACGGAGAGGCGCTCCGGGACCGGATTCGGAGCGCGACGAGCGACCGGGCCGACCTCGAGTGAGCCGTCAACGGTAGAGACAGGTATTGGCCGTCAACAGACGGCTACTGTGCGGAAACCGCAGGCGCGTCGTCCGGCAGGTGGCGCTCGGTTTCCGTCTGAAGCGCCTCGAGGTCCGCGAGTTCGTCGCGGTCGAAACGAACGTCGAAGAAGCCGCGATCGATCACGAGTTCGTCCTCGCGCAGCCGAACGTGCGAGACCTCGGTCCACGGGACCAGCGAGCGCGTGTACGGCCGTCGTTTGACGAGGCCGGCCTCGTAAACCCGGACTTCGGGCGCGTCGCCAAGCGATCCCACGCGCCAGCGGCCCTCGGCGAGGCCGCCACAGACCCAGAATATCGCCAGTCCGAACCACACGATCGACGCCGTCCAATCGCCGGTGGCGGCGTTCATCCCGCCCAACAGGAGCCACAGTGCGAGCACGACGACATCCAGTATCGGGTTGCTCGGTGGGGTCCACGGCCACGCGGCCCCGGGGTCGTCGCCCGTGACCGCGTCGACGTACCGGGTCTGTGCGACCCACTCCAGTAGCGAGCCGGTGACGGCGACGGCGACCGCCGAAAGGAGCGCAACGGGCGCGAGCCGCGACTCGAGCGTGCCGAACACCGATACGGCGGTCACTACCCCGAACGGGACGGAAAACAGGACGACCGCCACCCGACGGCGACGGGTTCGACCGATTCGACCCGCGAGTCCGCGAACGCGCCTCGCGAGTACGAGACCGACGAGACAGCCGCTCGAGACCCCTGCAATGGCCGCGCCGAGCACGAGCGTCGGCTGCGCGGTAGTGAACGCGGCGACGACCGCTGCGACGCCTGCGGCGAGAACGCCGACGTACCCGCCGAACGCGAGTTGTAACGCCGCGTCCGGTCGGTCGCCGGTGCTGCCAGCGGTATCGGTCGCGGTGGACGGCTTCCGGTCGGACACGGGTAGGCGTTCGACCGCACGTGTTAAAATTGTAACCGAACCGAAAGCGAGACCGTTCGGGGCCAGCTATACCCGCATCGAGGTCGTCCGCCCGCTCATGGACCGAAACGTCGGCGGGTTCGACCGGCTCGGCCGGCTCGTCCTCGCCGCGATACTCCTCGTCGTCGGCTACCGGAATCGGGATCGAACGCGCGGTACGCTGGCGTTTATCGCCGGGAGCGACATCCTCGCAACCGCAATCATCCAGCGGTGTCCAGTGAACGCGGTGCTGGGAATCGACACCTGCGGGACCGGAGAGTAACGGCACAGTTCGAGACGAGAGGGGGCTCGAGGCGGAAAAAGGATCTCGAGAAGCACTCGAGAGCGGTCGAAAACCGCGCGGCGATCACTCCTCGGGCTCGTACGGGACGGCGTCACCGTCGACCGGCGGCGCGCCGATCGCGATCACCGAGACCGCGTCGTCGGCGTCGTCGGGGTTGTACGCCCGCTGGGGCGCGCCGGGTTCGACCGCGAACAGCGACCCCTGCGGGACCGTAAACTCCTCGTCGGGCGTCTCGACGTGAAGCGTTCCGGAAAGGACGACGAACGCCTCCTCTTGGGTTTCGTGATAGTGATAGGCCAGCGGCAACTGCTCGCCCGGCTCCGCGTCAAACCGGTTGATCGCGACGTTTTCCATGCCCGCCGCGTCGCTCAGTCGGCGGAGATCACAGGGGCGTTCATCGACTCGCTCGAGGTCGTCCGGATCGACGACGGTATAACTCATAGCAAGTCGATTCGAGGCGATCCGCAAAAGTCCGTCGCCACCCGTACGGGACGCCGGATCGGCCGGTTACGTCGTCCGGAACGCGCGGTCACCGGCGTCACCGAGGCCGGGCACGATGAAGCCGTCGTCGTCGAGGCGGTCGTCGATCGACACCGTCAGCAGATCGGCCTCGTCGACCGCCTCGTTGACCCGAAGCAGCCCTTCGGGTGCCGACACCGCGGAGAGGACGATCAGGTTCTCCGGTTGCACGGCGTTCTCGACGACGTGCTCGAGGACGGTACACATCGTACTCCCCGTCGCGAGCATCGGATCGGCGATGATGACCGTGTCCTCCTCGTGGATCTCGGGCAGTTTCACGTAGTCGACGGTGATGGGGAACGAGCCGTCCTCGGCGCGGCCGGCCTCCTCGTTGCGACTCGCGCTGATGACGCCCTGTCGCGCCCGCGGGAACGCCTTCAGTAGTCCCTCGACGAACGGCGTCGCGGCGCGCAAGACGTTGATGATGACGACGTCGTCGAGCCCGCGGACGCGCTCGCCCATCGTCTGCTCGAGGGGCGTTTCGATCTCGACGTACTCGGTCTCCATGCGGCCGTCGATGATCTCGTAGCCACAGATCCGACCGAGTTTGACCAGCCCCTTTCGGAAGCTGACCTGCTCGGTCTCGACGTCGCGCAGGCGCGAGAGCGTGTCCTTCGCCAATGCATGTGTGATGAGATACGCGTTGTCCCGGTCTTCGATCGGCATACCTCAACAGCCACTCGCCGGATAGTTCACAGTATCGATCAGCCGCGAGCCCCGCGACGGCCCGCGGTCTCGAGGGACCGACTGAGTTCGAAATCCCGGGTTGGTACCGCTAGCTCGGTATTACCGAACCGTGACCGTCGCTGCGGGCCGAATTCGATCGCCGGTCTCCCGGATCGAAAACGATGCTTGGCTGTGAGAAACGGTCGAAACGGTGGGTCCGGTTTAATCGCTCGATCGGCGTAGACTTCGGCGCTCCACCACGGGCACTGCATTCCAATGGATCACCAGAACCAACAGCCACGGCAGGGCGGACAGCAGCCGACACGGACGGCGGGCGAGTACGGCACCCCCGGCGGGCAACAGCCGACGGGCGGCCAACAGCTGGGGAGACAGCAAACCGGTGGCCAGCAGCCGACGGGCGGGCAGCAAGCCGGCGGCCAACAAATGGGTGAACAGATGGGACCGCAGGGAACGGGCGGCCAACAGATGACCCAGCAGGGGATGGGTAGCCAGCCAACGCAAGGCCGGCAATCGTTCGAGAACCACCTCACGAACGAACTCCGGATCGCGCTCGAGGACTTCACCGAACTGTCCCACATCGCCGACTGGTGTGCGAAGATGTGCGCGTCGGAGGGGCCACAGCTCGCGACCTGTGCGGCGATCTGTCGAGACATCGCGGAGCTGGCCGAATTCAACGAGAAGCTGATCGCGCGCGACTCGATGTTCGGGCCCGAGATCGCGGACACGTTCGTCCGGATCGCAACCGAGAGCCTGCCCGAACTCCAGCAGTTCCAACAGCATCCCCACGTCGCCGAGACGATTTCGGCGACCGACCGCACGATCGACTCCTGTACGACGCTGCTCGAGATGGTCGGTGGCGACCAGCAGATGAGAGGTCAACAGCAGACGAGCGGACAGCAATCCATGGGTGGCCAACAAATGGGCGGGCAGCAGTCGACGGGCGGCGGCCAACAGATGAGCGGCCAGGAAATGGGTGGACGACGCTAGCACCTCACATCATCGAGCCCGGACAGGCGAGTCACGGCAGAGAAGTTTATACCTATCCGCACGCTATCACTCGGTCAGTCGAATGGAAGAGAGCATCTCGGGGTTCAAAGTTCGCGGTGACTGGGGCGACATCGTCGAACACGGCGAGCGTATCACGCGCGCGCTTCGAGACGTCGATGTCCACGATCCTGACCAGGACGACGCACGCTTTGTGCGCGCCTTCGAGGAGTGGGACGAGTGGCGTCCCAAGGCCCACGAAACCCTCGAGTCCGACGTCAGTGAAAAGACCGCCGATCAGGCCAGCGTCGAGGAAGGCAAAGGCGAGAAAGCCGGCAAAGAGCCGGACGAAGACATCAAGACCGCCGGCGAGAAGCTCTCGGAGTCCTACGAGCAACTCGAGGACGACGACGCCGAGGCCGCGGTCGACAACTGGAAGGAGTCGATCGATTACGTCGCGCGCGCGGCCGACTCCGCGAGCCGGAAGGCCCTGCGTCGGGTCGAGGACACGGTCTACCAGAACGTGATGACCCAGCTCGCGCCCTACTACTTCGACAACGAACTCATCAGCGCCAACATCCAGCAGGCCGCGCGCAACGGCGGGAACGGCGAACAGTTCGTCTTCGAAGTCAACGTCAACGACGACGTGCTCAAAGAGAACGTCTCCGACCGACTCGCCGAGTACGAAGACGAGGTCGACCGCTGGCACGTCGAAGTCGAGAAAGACACCGACGCGGCCGAAGCCATCGAAGGTGCCGAGCCGCCGCCGGAACCCGACGACAACTCGAGATCGACAACGAACTGAGCCGGGTCGACGACGCGCAACCGACGACCACTGGCAATCGCAGGTCGGCACACACTTGTACGGTCCGCTAATAGGAAGCCAGTAGATGGTCGAAATCGCCACGCTGGGAACATTTCTCGTGGCCGCACTTGCGAGTCTCTTCATGGCATGGGCGATCGGTGCGGGCTCGAGCGGCTCGACACCCTTCGCCCCCGCGGTCGGCGCGAACGCGATTTCGGTGATGCGGGCCGGCTTTCTCGTCGGGCTGCTCGGCTTCGCCGGCGCGGTCTTACAGGGCGCGAACGTCTCCGAGGCAGTCGGGACGGAACTGATCGGCGGCGTGACGCTGTCGTCGCTGGCCGCGACGATCGCCCTGCTCATCGCGGCCGGACTGGTGGCGATCGGGATCTTCACGGGGTATCCCATAGCGACGGCGTTTACGGTTACCGGGGCGGTCATCGGGGTCGGGTTCGCCATGGGCGGCGACCCCGCGTGGGCCAAGTACACCGAAATCGCCACGCTGTGGGTGTTGACGCCGTTCATCGGGGGATCCATCGCCTACGCGGTCGCCCGGGCACTGCGCTCCGAGGTGGTCGCCGAGGAGTACCTCATCATCGTGTTGGCCGCCGTCGTCGGTGCGATCGTCGCCAACATCGAGTTCGCGCTCCTCGGATCCGGATCCGGCGGAGAATCGATCGCACAGGCCTCGAGCGGCTGGATTGGTGGACCAGCGATCGCCGGGACCGCCGCCGTGACGCTCGTGATCGCGGCGCTTTGGGCGGGCGCGATCGCGCTCGATCTCAGGAACGGAACCGAACGCGGCGAGCGCCACTTCCTACTGATCCTCGGGGGGCTCGTCGCCTTCTCCGCCGGCGGCAGTCAGGTCGGGCTCGCGATCGGCCCGCTGATCCCGCTGTCGGGTGAGCTCGATCTGCCGTTGATCGCGATGCTCGTCGGCGGCGGCTTCGGCCTGTTGCTGGGGTCGTGGACCGGCGCGCCGCGGATGATCAAGGCGATTTCGCAGGACTACTCCTCGCTGGGGCCGCGGCGGTCGATCGCCGCGCTCATCCCCTCGTTTATGATCGCCCAGAGCGCGGTCCTCTTCGGAATCCCCGTCTCGTTCAACGAAATCATCGTCAGCGCGATCATCGGAAGCGGCTACGCCGCGGCCGGCAGCGGCGGCGGCGTCAGCGGTCGCAAAATGGGCTTTACCGTGCTTGCGTGGATCGGGTCGCTCGCCGGCGCGATCATCGTCTCCTACGTCGGCTACATCGCCGTCGCCGCGGTCATCCTCTGAGTGGTGAGCGGGCCGACATCGAACGGTCTTTACACGACGGATCGTGAGTTCGAGTATGGACGAGGACGCCGTCGACGTCACCGAGACCCCCGACGAGACGATCCAGTGGCGGCGGGACGCAACCACCTCGCGCACCGTCCGCCTCCTGTGGATGGTCGGGGTCGGGACCTTCTTCGCCGCGATCGGCATCGTCATCTGGTGGCGACTGTACAGGGTCGCCGGCGAAGCCGCCGGCGGGGCCGGCCGGACCATCATCACTGCGCTCGTCGTCGCATTCGCCGCGACGGTCCTCGCGCTGGCCGCCTCGAGTCAAACCGAACGACACCTCGAGCGGCTCGTCCGGCGGCTCCCCGTCGACGCGCCCTCGGGAGCGAGCCTGAGACGGGCGATGGACGCCGCCGTCGGCACGGTCGTGATGGCGGCGGTCATCGGTGGGCTGATGGGAATCGGCCGGTACGTCTCCCAGACCGGGTTGCTGGCCGGTGCCGGTCCCTTTACCGGGCTGGCGGCGCTCTGTCTCCCGCTCGCGCTCGTCGCGCTCGTCCTCGCCTCGTTCTTGCAGTCCGTCGGCGCGCTCGACCGCGAGGAGGGAACGATCTACCTCTACGAGCCGGAGCAGGCGATCGACCTCGCGGTGATCGACGCCGTGTCAGTCCGAGAAATCGGGGACGCCGCGGTGCTGGGACTCACGTACGCGCAACCGGACGGCCAGTACGTACAGGGACCGCGCCGGATCGTCGTTCCGCCGGCGGTCGCCCGCGACGTCGCGGCGATCGTCGAATCGCGGGACTGACGGGTCGAAACACTCGAGCGGCGACGTTACTCGTCGTTCTCGTCGACTTCCATCGGCGCAGCCTCGCTTTCCGGCTCCGCCTCGCTCTCCTCGTCGGGCACCTCGAGTTTCTTGAGCCGGGCTTTCAGAATGCGGGTGTTCTCGACGGTCTCGACCGTGATGCGGACGCCGTCGTAGGTGATCTCCTCGCCTTCCTCGACGAGCCGGCCCGCGCGGTTGAAGATGAAGCCGGCGATGGTCTCGAATTCTTGGCCCTCGGGGAGGTCGATCTCGAGGGATTCGTTGACGTCCTCGATGTTGACCTCGCCGCGGACGAGGACGGTGTCGTCGTCGATCGTCTCGATGGGCTGTTCCTCGCCGCCCTCTAAGATCTCGCCGATGATCTCCTCGATCATGTCCTCCATCGTCACCAGCCCCTCCGTGGTGCCGAACTCGTCGATGACGATCGCCATGTGCATCCGGTTTTCCCGCATCTCGGTCAGGAGTTCGTCGACGTTCTTCGATTCGGGCACGTGCAGCGTCGGCTGAATGAGATCGGCGAGTTCGAGTTCGGCGTCGGCGGCCTCGCCGTAGTTGAGATCGCGCACCAGATCGCGGATGTGGACGACGCCTTGGACGTTGTCGAGGCTCCCCTCGTAGACGGGGACGCGGGCGTGACCGCTCTGAATACAGGTCTCGATCGCCTCGTCGATCTCGGCGTCTTTCGGAACCGCCGTCATGTCGAGTCGCGGGGTCATCACCTCCTTGACGATCGTGTTGTTAAAGCGGAAGATCCGCTGGAGCATCTCGTGTTCTTCCTCCTCTAAGACGCCCTCACGCTCGCCGGACTCGATCATCTCCTGAATTTCGTCGCGGGTGACGTAGGGCGACTCGATCGCGCCCGTCGACCCGATCAGGTTGTTGATCTGGCGCGTGAGATAATCGAAAAGGGCGATCAGTGGAAAGAGGAAGTACTCCGTCGCCTTCAGCGGTCTCGCGATGCGAATCGACCACGATTCGGTGTTCTCGACGGCGTAGGACTTGGGGACGCTCTCGCCGAACAGGAGGACGAGCGCAGTGATCCCGAACGTCGCCAGCAAGACCCCGACCAGCCCGCCAAAGTGCATCGAGAGGATCGCCGTCGCGATCGAGGACATCGCGATGTTGACGATGTTGTTGCCGACCAGGATCGTCACGAGCAGCCGGTGGGGGTCGTCCTTGAGCCCTTTGACCAACTCCGCGCCGGGAACGTCGTCCTCGATCATCCCTTCGAGTCGGTGTCTCGGCAGGTTGAACATCGCGATCTCGGACGAAGAGAAGAACGCGGAGAGGGCGATGAGGACGACGACGGCGAGCGCGCCGAGAGTCGTCACTACCGACTGATCGAACTCGAGTCCCACGAACGGGACTTTGTAGGCAGCCAACGGAACCGCAAGCAGCGGAGACAACGCCATTGATGTACAGCCTTATAGCCGGATCGGTTAACCGTTTCCCATTTTACAACGGGTCACGGACAGCGCCGCCGGCGACGACACGTTTACCCGATCCGTTCCCCTACAAGCGTCCATGAGCGAGACCGCAGCGCCACCGATCACGTTCTACCGGCTCCAGGGCTGTCCGTACTGCGAGCGGGTCGCTCGGCTGCTCACCGAGTACGACCTCGAGTACCGGTCGCGGTTCGTCGAACCGATGCACTCCGAGCGGAACGTCGTCAAGCGCGTCGCCGGCGTCCGGACCGTTCCCGTCGTCGTCGACGAGACCACGGGCGTGACGATGGCGGAAAGCGCCAACATCGTGGACTACCTCGAGTCGACCTACGGCGAGGACAACCGTCCCGACGCGGCCGCGGCGGGTGCCGGAGGTGACGACTGATGCCGGAGTTCGACGTCGTCGAACTCGGTCCGGCAGACCATCCCGAACCGGGCGAGCAAGCCCCCGAGTTCACCCGACCGCTCGTCACCGACGAGTTCTGGGAGGACCGAACGCTGTCGGAGTTCGTCGGCGAGGGCGACGGCCAAACGATCCTCGTCTTCACCCCGATGACCGGCTCCTTTGTCGCCAAGTACGTCTGGGACGAACTCGCGGAGCGCAACTGGGACGAGCGCGCGGATCGCGTCGTCGGCATTACAGCCTCGACGCCCTACGGCGTCAAGCGGTTCCTCGAGGACAACGACTCGCCCTTCACGTTCTTCGCCGACCCTGGCAACAGGGTCGCGGAATCGTACGGGATCGACCACGACCTCGACGGCATGACCGGCATCAGCGAGCCCCGGGTTGCCTTCTTCGCGCTCGATTCGGATCGCACCATCGAGGGCGCGTGGGTCGCCACCGACTGGCCCAACTTCCCCGACTACGACGCCCTCGAGTCGGAACTCGGCCTCGAGTGAGCGGCCGGCACTGAGCGACAGCTTTTTGCGCGCGATCCGCCGATTTCGAACCGAATGAGCGAGTTCGACCGCGCAGCCGAGGCGATCGAGGCGGGGGAGCTCGTCGTCTACCCGACGGAGACGGTCTACGGCCTCGCCGCGGACGCCCTCGAGGGAGTCGCCGTCGAGCGGGTCTTCGAGACGAAAGGCCGGGATCGATCGAAACCGATCTCGATGGCGGTGCCCTCGGTCCCGTCGGCGCTCCAACACGTCCGCGCGACCGAGCGGGAGCGGCAATTTATGGGAACCTTTCTCCCCGGCCCCGTGACGGTCCTCTGTCGGCGACGCGAGGCCGTCCCCGACGAACTCACGGCCGGGCGGGACCGCGTCGGAATTCGGGTGCCCGACAACGAGATCGCGCTGCGGCTCTGCGAGCGGACCGGCACGCCGATCACGGCGACCAGCGCGAACGTCAGCGGGCGGGAAAGCGCCCGCCGGCCCGCCGATCTCGATCCCGAGATCCGCGAGGCCGCAGCCGTCGTCCTCGACGGGGGCGAAACCGACGGCGGGACCGAGAGCACCGTCGTCGACGTCTCGAGCGGGACGATCCACCGCCGCGGCGCGAAGGCCGACGAAATCGAGGCGTGGCTCGAGCGACACTGAACCTCGACAGTCGCGACTGCCGATCGCCCGGTTCCCGCTGCTGCCGTCCCGTTTGGCGACGGTAGCTATATAAGACAACGACCCGACAGGTTCGCATACGTCGCCCCATGAGCAGTCATCCCACCAACGAGTCGTGGTTCCGGACGCAACCAGTGCTGTGGTTCCTCCTCGCCATCGCGGTCCCCGGCGGCGTGTACGCCGGCAGTGGGATTGTATTCGGCGGGCAGTCCCGCGAGAGAGCGGTGCTGATCGGCATCACCTTCGGGCTCGTCTTCGCCGTCACGACCGCGGTCCTGAAAGACGCGCTAGGTCGGTAGCTCGTGCCGACGGGCTACAATCCCAGCAGCGACCGCACGGTCCGGGTTTTGACGCCACACTCCGCGGCGAACTCACAGGACTCACACTTCGAGCGATTGCTCGTCCGAGACGGTGGCCCATCCAGTTCCCGAACCGTCCGGAGCGCGCTCCGATACTTGGCTTTCCGTCGCGTCGTCATCCGGACGGATCGGATCACACCATAGGCCGGATACTCGAGCCACGCCCGTTCGACCGGTTCCTGGTGTTCCCACGCCAGCGCCTTGGCGGCCGCGACCGCGTGGACCGACTGGGGCCCCCAGACGCCGTTTTCGGGGGGTTTGCCCGGCGAGATCACTACCGGCTCGAGCGGCTCCCCGAGCACCTTGTGGACGATCCCGCGACAGTCCCGACCGGTCGCGAACACCTCCCGATCGCGGGGGTTTCGGAGCCGCTCCCACTGGCCCGCGTCCTCGAGTCGCCGTTTGGTCCCGGCCAACCGATCGCGGTACTGGGCCGGCGAGTGGGCGATCGGTTCCGCCGCGAGGTCACCGGACGGGGCCTCGAGCAGGGCTTCGTACCGGGGCTCGAGGTCCCGAATCCGTGCGACCTCGGGTGGCGGCTCGCGGTCGACGTCGTCGCGGGTCCGCTCGTAGTAACACTTCCGCGTGCAGTAGGCGGCGGTCCGCAAATCGCTAAACGAGACTCGAGTGTCAGTCACGAACCGTCTGGCCGCCCGCTATTATAAAAAGCCTCGTCCGAAACGGCGGTGCAATCAGTCGCACCGAGCGCGCCCGCGGCGCGCTCGGCCTTTTTTCATCGAAGTTTTTTGGCCGGGTTTGAGCGAGTAGCGCGGGACCGAAGGTCCCGCGGACCGTTCGCGCGGCTTCGCCGCGCGAAGACGAAGCGAGCGAGGACCCGGTGAAAAAAGTTCGTTGTTAGAAGTCCACGTTGGTTTCCATTCCCTCCGTCGCGTCCTCGAGGCCGTCCTCACGGAGATCGGACGTTATCTGCTCGGAGAGCTCCGAGTCCGCGAGGATGCTATCGAACTCGTCGCGGTAGCGGTCGTTTGCCGCTCGCGATTCGTCTTCGGCCGCGGCGACGCGGCGGTAGCGCCGGATTCGATCCGCGCTGACGTCGTACTCATCCGCGAGCGTGGCGTCGTCTTCCTCGCGATCACGGATCGCCGCGAGGTCGACTTCGTCGGCGTCGTCCTCGCCCACGAGGTGAAGCGACATGCGGGCCTCGAAGACGTCGGCGGTGTCGACACCGAGGTCGTCGGCGATCGCCTCGTCGCTCCGGTCGTCGTAGAAGGCCCTGGCGACTGATATCAGTTCGTCGTCCGAGAGCCCCGTCTCGAACGCGTAGCGTTCGCGCATCTGTTGGACGACGCTCTCGAGGCGGTCCTCGTCCGAGCGCTCGTCTCGCTCGAGGGAACCGCGGGTGTTCTCTTGGGACTCGGTGACAGTTTCCTCGCCGTCGGTGACATCGGTGAAGATATCCCGGAGTTCCTCGGTTTTATCGTTCATGGGTGGACACTCCAGATAGGAGTCTATTTAAACCTGTTGCCAGTCTACGTTGGCTCAGACTATTGACAGCAACGACAATTATAAACTCGAAATGGCCAAGAAATTTTCGCAAGACGGCGTCGAGGTGGTCTGGCAGCCGGTGTGGCAAGAATTAAGTTACAGCCCTCCCCCTCTACTGGACATGCACGCGCTAGCACAGTCGGACGTCGCGAGGGAAACGTACTGGGGAATCACCAGCGTGGAATACGCGGTGTTTTACCTCCTCGCGTTTACCGCCATCGCCGTCTTCACCTACGGCGTGTACCGGCGGTTCGCCCGCTACGCGGCGGGCGACGACGATTCGTTCCCGCGTCTGAACGATCTGCAAAGCCGTATTGCGAGCGCGGCCAAAATCGCGCTCTCGAACGAGAAACAGTTCAACAGGGACCTCTACGGCGGCCTGATGCACTCGTTTATCCTCTGGGGCTTCCTGACGCTGTTTATCGCGACATCCATTCTGATGGTCGACGAGTACGCCGCCCAGAAGCTTCTCGGCTTCTCGTTCTGGGACGGTGACTTCTATCTCGCCTACCAGTTCATGGTCGACGCCATGGGCCTGCTCTTCGTCGTCGGCATCGGCATGGCGATGTACCGCCGCTACTGGGTCCGTAACCACCGCCTCTGGGGCCGCCACACCTCGAGCGAGGACGATCTCTTCATCTGGACGCTGTTCGCGCTCGGTATCGGGGGCTTCCTGCTCGAGGGGCTGCGCGTCTACAGCGCCGGGATTCCCGAACACGAGGTCGTCAGCTTCGTCGCCTACGGGATGGCGCTTAGCTTCGACGCCGTCGGGCTCCCGACGATGGGTGCCGAGCAGGCCGGACTGAACGGGGCCGGCTTCAACGTCGAGAACCTCCACTGGCTCGCGTGGTGGTCCCACTCGCTGATCGCGTTCTTCTTCATCGCGTGGATCCCCTACGCCAAGCCGTTCCACATGATCTCCTCGTTCGCGAACGTCGTCACGCGGGACGAGAAAGCCGGCAAGCGCCTGCCGAACGTCCCCTCGGATCTGGACGCGACCAACGCCGAGTCCATCGACGACTTCACCTGGAAGGAGATCCTCGATCAGGACGCCTGTACCAAGTGCGGTCGCTGTTCCTCCGTCTGTCCCGCCAAAGCGTCCGATCGCCCGCTCGACCCGCGGAACGTCATCCTCGACCTGAAATCCTACCGCGAGGATCTCGACGCCGGCGGCGAGGAACAACCGATCGTCGCCGACGGCGGCACCTCGGTGATCAACTCCGAGACGATGGACTCCTGTATGGCCTGTATGGCCTGTATGGACGCCTGCCCCGTCGAGATCGAACACCTCAAGAGCTTCACCCGGCTCAACCGCCAGCTGACCGATCAGGGTGACGTCTCCTCGAGCATGCAAGACGTCTTCCAGAACGTCATGCAGAACGGCAATACCTTCGGCGACTCGCCGCGCAATCGCGGCGACTGGGCCGACGAACTCGAGTTCGACGTCACCGACGCCCGCGAGGAGGAAGTCGACTACCTCTGGTACGTCGGCGACTTCCCGAGCTACGACGAGCGCAACAAGCAGGTCGCCCGCTCGCTGGCGACCATTCTCAAAGAGGCCGACGTCAGCTTCGGCATCCTCTTCGACGACGAGAAGTTCGACGGCAACGACATCCGTCGAGTCGGCGAGGAACTGCTCTACGTCGAACTGGCCGGCCACCACGTCGAGACGTGGGAGGACTGCGAGTTCGACAAAATCGTCTGTACGGACCCCCACTCCTACAACACGTTCAAAAACGAGTATCCCGAGGTCAACTTCGACGAGTTCGCGGACGACCCGATGATGCCCTTCGACTACGAGGAACAGTGGAACGAAGACGGCGAGATCGACGTCTACCACTGGACCCAAGCTGTCGAGGAACTCGTCGAGGACGGCAAGCTCGACCTCGACGGGACCGAACTCGACTACACCGTTACCTACCACGACCCGTGTCACCTCGGCCGGTACAACGACGAGTACGAGGCCCCGCGCGAACTCATCAAAGCAACGGGCTGTACGTTAGACGAGATGCCCCGCAACCGCAGCAACTCCTTCTGCTGTGGCGGCGGCGGTGGCGGCCTCTGGATGGACTTCGAAGAGGAGCCAAAACCCAGCGAGGAACGGCTCCGCGAGGCGCTCGAGGACACCGACGCCGGCAGCGGCGTCGAGAAGTTCGTCGTCGCCTGTCCGATGTGCATGACGATGTACGAGGACGGCCGCAAGACCGGCGGCTACGAGGACGAAATCGAGGTCGTCGACGTGGCCGAACTCATCGTCGAGGCGATCGGCAAGGCCGACGAGGCACAGGTCGAAGTCGCCGCGGACTGACGACTGCCGAGGCTGTGGCCGTTTTTGCGGACGGATACTGTTTTTCGCTCCGATCCCGCTACTCGAAGATCCTCATCGAAACTAGCGGCGTCGAAAATCAGTAGACCCGTCGTTAGTCTGACCCGCGAACCGCCGACACGTCTCCCGTCGCTTCATCGCCGACGACGCCGTCGGCTCGCTTTACCTCGCGGGCGAACTCGAGGAAGTTGTCGAAGACCAGTTTCGCCTCGCAGGACCGCTGATAGTTCGATTCGGTGATCTCGCCGAGGATCGACTCGAGGCGCTCGTCGGAGAGTTCCTTCCGGTGGACGAGTTCGCGGGCGGTCTTGGTGTCGTACTCGGGGTGGAACTGGACGCCGAAGACCCGGTCCTTGCGGAAGCCGTGGTTCGAGTAGTCGTTTTCCGCGAGGGGTTCGGCACCCGGCGGGAGGGCGGCGACCTCGTCGGAGTGGCTGGTAAAGGAGAGGAACCGCTCGTCGATGCCCTCGAACAGCCGCGAGTCGCCGAGTCGGTCGATCTCGCTGTAGCCGACCTCGTAGACGCCCATATCTTCGACCGTCCCGCCGAGGACGTCGGCCAGTAGCTGGTGGCCCCAACAGACCCCAAGGAAAGGGACGCCACGATCGATCGCCTCGCCGACCCACTCCTTGATGGGCTCCATCCAGTCTTCGTCCCAGTAGACCGACGATCGGGAGCCGGTGACGACGGCCCCGTCGTATGCGAAATCGTCGGGGACCGTGCCGTCGGTGGCGTCGAATTCGGCGAGCGAAGCGTCGAGTTCGCGGCGGAAGTTCCGCGTCGTGTTCTCGTCCTGATGGGCCGCGTTCAGGACGGCGATTCGGAGTTGACTCATTGGATCCTAGTGGCGACTCGACGGGAATAGGTGTTCCGCCCCGTGCCGTCGTTGCCGCGACCGCGGACGGCTATCTCGAGGCCCGCCCCCGTGTCGATCAACGGAACCGAGTACGACCGCCGCGCGTTACAGCAGGACGTAGGTGCCGTCCTCGGCTCGGCGAAACCGGTCGCCGGTGTGAAACCAGCCGTCCACGAACCGACCGTGGTCGTCGCTCTCGTCGTATTCGTCGCTCTCGAGTTCGGCGGGGTCGTACCAGTTCTCGCCGTCGGTTCCGGTAGGTGGTACGTACCCGTCCGCGACCATCGGTCCCGAAAGCTGCAGCCGACCCTCGGTCGCGCCTTCGAGGACCGCCCCCGCGTCGTCGACCAATCGAGCGCGGCAGTCCGGCACCGGCGTCCCGATGGCGGTTCCGTCGGCGTCGGATTCCATCGCCGCTTTCTCCTCCTCGAACGCCTGACTCAGGGCGATCGGACACTCGAGGCGGCCGTAGACCCGGGCGACCGAAATCCCCCGGTCGCGGTAGGCCGCGACGACGTCTTCGGCGACCGGGGCCGCACAGAGTACTCGCTCGAGCGAGTCGACGGCGGCGTCGAACCCGGATTCGGCGGCGAGATCGCGAAGAGCGGCCGCTCGGCTGGGTAGGAACGTCGCCGACTCGGCCTCGATCGCGGCGAGCGCGTCACCGGGGTCGAACGCGCGATCGAGCAAGAGCGTGCCGCCGACGTGTAGCACCGACAGCGCGGTGCGGACGAGGCCGTCGACGGCCGACAGCCGCGCGGTCAGCGGGACGGTATCGTTTGCGGCGAGCCCCCACGCCGCGACGGCCGTGGTGCAGTTGCGCTCGACGGCCGCCGCCGAATAGCCGGCGATCGGACGCCCCGTCCCACCGTGGAGGGCCAGTAGCGGGTTCTCGCCGGCCGCGTGCTGCTCGTCGAGATCGATATCGGCGCGATCAGCGTCGGCGAGTTCCTCGAGCGTCACCGTTCGGTCGAACGGAATCGATCGCACCAGATCCCGTTGGGCCGCCTCCGAGACGACCAGATCGGGCTCGAGAACGTCGAACGGGCGTTCGACGGAGGCCGGTGTCAGCAGGTGGGAAATCGGGGCGAACGTCGCGCCGAGTCGCCGGCAGGCGAAAAACAGGGCGAGCGCCGCGACCCGGTTTCGCGTGACGAGACAGACAGTATCCCCCGGGCCGATATCCAGCGCCGCGAGCCGCTCTGCCGTCCGCGTCGCGATCGTCGAGAGGTCGTCGTAGGAGACCCGATCCTCGTGGATCGTCTCCGCCGGCGCGTACAGCCGCTGCTCGGAGATGTCGACGACCGCCGTCCGATCCGGGAACTGCTCGGCCCGGCGAGCCAGCGAGAGGGTCACGATGGGCCCTCCCACGCTCGAGTACGTAGTAGATAGGTGGTCAGTCGCAAGCACGGGACGACGGGCCCCGAGAGACAGTACGCTAAATAGCGGCGAGCCGATTCAGTCGTCGTCAGTGTGCTCCGCGAGAAAGCCCAGCAACAGATCGTTGACCGTCCGGGAGCGCTCGACGAAGGCGAGGTGACCCGCGCCCTCGAGTCCTCTGAACTCCCCGCGCGGAAGCCCGCGAGCCAGTTCCCGGCCCGCCGCGGGCGACACCAACTCGTCCGCACTGCCGTGAATTACCTGCGTCGGCTGGGTCACTTCGACTAGCCACTCGGTCGCATCGAACTCCTCGAGCGCCGCGACCTGTGCCGCCCAGCCCGCCCGATCGGCGTCGCCGTCGGCCCGCCAGTCAACGATGCCCTCCACTGCGTCGGGCTGGGCCTCGCGGAACTCTTCGGAGAAACCCGCCTCGAGCGACTCCCGAAGTGCATCGGCGTCGTCCCGCGGCGCGAACAGCGGTTCGAGATCGAACGCCGAGCCCGCAGCCGCCGTCCCGAACAGCGTCAGCGTCTCGACGCGACTCGAGGTCCGGGCCGCCGACAGCGCGATCGCGCCGCCGAGCCCGCAGCCGACGAGGTGGGCGTTGGTGAGCTCGCAGTCGGCGAGGACCGCCTCGAGGTCGGCGACGAGCGTCTCGAGGTCGTAGGGGCCCGGCGGCGCGTCCGAGCGGCCCGTCCCGCGGAGGTCCCAAACGACGGCCTCGTAGGGGCCGGCGACGGCGGCGTGTTGCCAGCCCCAGAGCCAGCCGCCGAGCCCGGCCTCGGGGACGAAGACGACCGGGTCGCCCTCGCCCGCGCGGTCGTAGTACAGCGAGACCGATCCGTTCGATACAGTGGGCATGCACGCACCCAGCAGCCGAAGCAATGCGACGGTTTCGATTCCGCTCGAGCGGCGGGGCGATTGCGACAGTCGGAAACGCCATACTCGTTCTGAACACAGAACTGCATCTGGTTTCGATGAATAGCTCCGTTTTACAGAATACTAAATGAAATGGTAGATAGCAGTGAAACGCACACAGTCAACTGACTGCACCGGGGTCGCTGTCAGTCCGCGACTCGAGATCGCGGTGGCCGGTTCGATTCGTCCGGGAACGGTGTGAGACGACTCGAGGGGTCGTCACACGGTTGGCAGTGTACACAGCGATGGTGCAGGACTGAAACGGCGGCACGGACGATCGACCGTACTTCCGGTGGTTCGAGAGGATCAGACGTGGCTCTATCGACGAGTACGTCCGCTGAACCGGACCGTCGCTGACACACCGACTCTCCTCGAATCGAGCGTCGTAGAACCGGGAACGCTATACAATTATCTCTGTGACATAATAAGGGGATAGCTGTCTAATTAACATTCTATTTGAGTTGAATAGAAGCAGGTGTCAGATTTATAGAAACCAGCGTGTGAGCCGGTTTCGCGTCAATCGCAGCGGTCGGGACCGGTGTCGTCGGACACGCCTGTGATAACGACCATCGTCATCCCGAGCGACCGGGGATCCACGTCCGCGGAGATCGCCGATATCACGCCGCGTTCCCTCAGTTGGGTCAGTCGATAGTGGCCCGTCGACTTCGAGAGGTCGAACTCCGCGGCGAGAGCGCCGAGGTTCTTCTCGGTGCTTCGCTCGAGTTCGGAGAGGTGTTCGAGATCGGGTTCGTCGAGATCCGGCATGGCGGTGGTGTGGTTCATGATGATTCGTACGGCGGTGGTCAGAGAAGGTCGAAGAGCGGAGGCGTAGCGTTTCCAAAGAACAGGCCCGAAACGAATCCGCAGTCCGATAGTAGCCACTGAAACGAGAGACACACTGGTCGCGGCGCGTCGTGCGATCAGGTGTGCACTGACTTTCAGTGGCGACGGTAGTATCGGGCAGTTTGACTTGGACTTTGAGGAGCGGTTAGAAACTATTCGCCGGTTTAGTATCTTTCAGATTCGAACTACTGTTCCGAGTACTCGGATAGATAGACTAATATATTTATCTATACATTCGGTATCAAACACGGTCACACACTCGTTCACAACTGGGCCACAACGCAGATCTACAATCCGGTTTCGATCGCCGTCCGAATCACGTCGCGGTCGACGAAACGGTGATCCGACTCGACGGCGAGCGGTATTGGCTGTACGCTGGAATCGACCCGGGATCGAAAGCTAGCCATACAAGCCTTGGTTCGACCATATTGATGGGGACTAGTTCGCTCCTTACGGCATGATCCGGGAACGCGATGTCGACCGCACAGGGTTTCTCGTCGGTGGAGGAGAGTCCCTGAAGTATGCCCGTCAGCGACAGGCTCTCGATTTCGGAGACGAATGACACGGAAATCGGACCAGTATTGAACATGTACTACAGTAGGTAAAAAATATAATATGTGGTTATTTAGTTGTTATATAGGCTGCCATATAGAAACTGTCGATTAGTTTCTTATATAACCGCTTCGCGTTGGATCAGCGTCTTCGAATACTCCTGTTCGTACCGGGCTCGAGATAACGAGGGACGGTGGTCGATGATCCGAACTGCTCAGAAGAGGCAGCGATCGCCTCAACTGCTGGTCAATTCACGGGTTGTGGAACGACCCGCCGGAGCGGCGAACTCGTCAATCCGGCGGAAGTCCGCCACTGACAGCTCGATGACCGCGGGGTCTCTCGAGCACTGAGACGCGGTCGACCGTGGTGAGCTACGCGGGAGCGCCGGCGGCGAACGGCGAGTTGTGCTCGTCGTCGGGAGCGGAGATCGTCCCAGCGCGGGAGGTTCGTCGTGGTTCGGTTTCCGGGCACAGGTTCGTTTCGGGTTGTAATCGCTCGGAAGGGGAGTACAGATAGCGGTCGGAATCGGGCAGTTCGTCGCCTGTAACGGCGGCTGGCAGTCCGTCAGCGGTCCATCGCGGCGTCGGAGACCTCGAGGGCCGTATCGAGGGCCGCGACGGCCTCGTCGATATCGGTCTCGGTGATCGGCAGCGGCGGGGCGATGATGAGCGTGTTGATCATGTTTGCGACGTAGACGCCCTCGTCGTGGGCGGCCGCCGCGACCTCGTCGACGATCGTCGAGCCGGTCGAGATCTTGTCCTCGCGCTCCCCGAAGGGGACGCGCTCGTCTGGGTCCCGCGTCAGCTCGATGCCCCGGAAGAGGCCGACCCCGCGCGTGTCGCCGACGCTCGGGTGGGCCTCGGCCAGCTCCTCAAGCCGATCGCCGAGGTAGTCGCCGACCTCGTCGGCGTGTTCGATGAGGTTTTCCTCCTGATAGGTCTCGACGGCTGCGAGCCCGGCGGCGCAGGCGACGGGGTGGCCCGCGTACGTATGCCCGTGACAGAACATTTCGTCCTGGAAGTGGTCGGCGATCTCGTCGGTGACGATCGTTGCACCCAGCGGGGCGTACGCGCCGGAGAGCCCCTTTGCCATCGTCATGATATCGGGGGTCACGTCGAAGACATCACAACCGAACCACTCGCCAGTGCGGCCGAAGCCGGCCATCACTTCGTCACAGATCAACAGCGCGCCGTGCTCGTGGGCGATCTCCTTGAGCCGCGGCAGGTACTCGTCGGGTGGGACGAGGATGCCGTTCGAGCCGACGATCGGTTCGACGAGGACCGCCGCGACCGTGTCACCCTCGAGCATCAGCATCTCGTCGATGTACTCTAGGCTCTCCATGGGGTCGAGCGTCGAGCCGTAGGCGTAGGGGTCTGGAGCCTTGATCGCGCCGGGGACGCCGGGCTCGGCCATCAAGCGCCGGGGATCGCCGGTGACGCTGATCGAACCGGCCGTCGCGCCGTGGTACGAGCGGTACCGCGAGATGACCTTCTGTTTGCCCGTGTACAGACGGGCGATCTTGATCGCGGCCTCGACGGCTTCGGTGCCGCTGGTCGAGAAGAACGTCTTCGAGAGGGTGCCCGGGGTGACCTCGGCGAGTTTCTCGCCGAGGCGGGCGCGGGCCTCGGTCGCGAAGCCGGGTGCGAAGTACGCGCCCTCGCGGGCCTGTTCGGCGATCGCGTCGGCGACCGCGTCGGCCGAGTGGCCGAGGTTCGAACACATGAGTTGCCCGGAGAAGTCGATGAACTCCTCGCCCGCCCCGTCAGTGAACCGGACGCCCTCACCGCCGACGACTTCGGTTGGGTCGACCTCGCTCTGGAACGACCACGTCCCGAAAACGTACTCTTTGTCGAGCCGTTCTATCTCGCTTCGCTCCTCCGACAGTGATGTTTCGTCTGCCATCCGTTCGCATCCGTATGAAGTCGTTAGTTATTAATCTTTCCGAGATCGGTATCATTTCACCAGTAACATTCAGAATATATGCATAGAGGTGGGATAGTGTGGGGCTATTCGGAGAGATATTCGAAGAGTGTCCTAAGACACCGAAGATTTTATTTCACCGCTACCGGTAGTCAGCCTCATGGTTGAACGACAGTCGATCGGTCAGAGCAAGACGGTACGGAATTACGTCGACGGAAACTGGCGGGACGCCACCGGCGACGACGAGCTGACGAGCGTGAACCCGGCGACCGGGGAAGAGCTCGCGACCGTCCCGTTCAGTTCGGACGCGGATGTCGACGAGATCGTCGCCACGGGCAACGAGGCCTTCGAAACGTGGTCGTCCCGGCCCGTCGAAGAGCGAATCCAACCGCTCTTTCGGCTGAAGATGCTGCTCGAGGAGCACCAAGACGAGCTCGCGGAGCTACTGGTCAGGGATCACGGGAAGACGCTCGCGGAGGCCCGCGGCGAACTCCGCCGGGGCATCGAGAACGTCGAGGTCGCCTGCGGCATCCCGTCGATGATGCAGAGCGGCTCCCTGCTGAACGCCGCCCCCGATATCGACGAGAGCGCAGTCAGGAAGCCACTGGGCGTCTTCGCAGCGATCACGCCGTTCAACTTCCCCGGCATGATCCCGCTATGGTTCCTGCCCTACGCCGTCGCGACCGGGAACAGCTTCGTCCTCAAACCCAGCGAGCAGAACCCGCTTGTCGCCCAGCGGCTGTTCGAACTCATCGACGAGGCCGGCTTCCCCGATGGCGTCTTACAGCTCGTCAACGGCGGCCCCGATACCGTCAACGCCCTGCTGGACCACGAGGGCGTGGAGGGAATCTCCTTCGTCGGCAGTACGCCCATCGCGAAGCTCGTCTACGAGCGCGCGGCACAGAACGGCAAGCGCGTCCAGGCCCAAGGCGGCGCGAAGAACCACATCATCGTCACGGAGACCGCCGACCTCGAGTTCGCCGCGGCGAAGGCCGTCTCGTCGGCCACCGCCTGCGGCGGCGAGCGGTGTCTCGCCAACGACGTGATCCTCGTCGAGGAGTCGATCTACGACGAGTTCACCGACCTCGTCCTCGAGGAGGCCGCCGCGCAGGTGGTCGGCTACGGGCTCGACGAGGAGACTGACATCGGGGCGCTCATCAGCTCCGAACACGAGGAGACGGTCCGTGACTACATCCAAGCGGGGATCGAGGAGGGCGCGGAGCTCCTGCTCGACGGCCGGGAGGTCGCCGTCGACGGCTACGAGGACGGTAACTTCCTCGGCCCGACGGTCTTCGGCGACGTCACCGCCGACATGGTCATCTCCCGGGAGGAGATCTTCGGCCCGGTGCTCGGCCTCGCACCCGTCGCGGACATCGACGAGGCCATCGACCGGATGAACGAGAGCCGGTACGGGAACGCGGCGAGCCTGTTCACCGGCAGCGGCGCGGACGCACGGAAGTTCCGCCACGAGGCTGAGATCGGGAACCTCGGCGTCAACGTCGGTACTTCGGCCCCGATGGCCTTCTTCCACTTCGGCGGCTGGAAGGACTCGTTCTTCGGCGACCTCCACGCCCAGGGCGAGGACATGATCCACTTCTACACCGACAAGGGCGTCTACATCGAACGCTGGCCGGACGCCTGATACGGTTTGCCGGAACGATGTACCGTACGAACCCGACCGCTCTGGGGTTACACTGCCGTACAGTGGATCGTATGAGCCGGGGGACAATAGAACCGTGACCACCTATCGTTCGTATCCTGCTACGTCGCCGGCACGCACCTCGAGCCGATTCTCGTCGTGGCGCTGCCGATTATCTCGCCGGGCGTGCTCCGCAGTGGTGATCGTCTTCTCGTGTCGTTCGGTGCGAGGCAGTTCGCGAGCTCCGCGGACGCGACTGCGAGTCCGGTGATCATCCACGCGGCGCCCCGGTCTGGCCGGGCTCCGAGACCAGCGCCCTCTCGACGGCGCTCGCACTCGCGGTGATCGGAGCCGGACTTAGCGGCACGTTCTCGCGGTCGGGAGCGCCGCAGGATGGTGTTCGGGATCGAGACCGGTATCGCCCGACCAGTTGCGGGATCGTACCGAACGGAAGGAGTCGCACACCGATCGCACAGCCGTCTCACGCGTGCTGTCGGAACGCCGACGGAACTGCCGAACCGTCGTCCGCCCCGTCGGCTCGCTCGAGCGTGCCGCAACTCGGTGCCGATACTCCGCCAGACGACGTCGTACCGGGGACGCTCGTCCAGAGCATGACGGCGGCCGATCCGGACGCGGCGTTCGAACCGAGTTTACACCCATATGTCCGTAAGAAATGTGCGAATGTCGCTCTAGAAATGGAATACCGATTATATATTACCTATTCGTGGACTTCCGACAAGATCGGATCGGCGGTCTTGTGGGCCTCAAGTGGCGGAATAGAGGTATTTCCAGCGTGCTACTGTGCTATTACCGAACAAAATTAACGTGACAGGTATAACTGCGAGAGTGAAAAACAAGCGAAAATGATCGTCTATCGATCGAACCGGAGGAACGAACGGGAACGCGGAACCGCGGGTCGAACGGTCCGATTCCTCGAGACCGAAACGAACGGCCGACGCACCGCTAACTGACCCGTCGCGCCCGGCTGGCCCACACGGGTCCGAGGACGGCGAGGCTCAGTGCATCACGTCGCCGCCGTCCGGACTGAGCGTCTGTCCCGTGTAGTAACTGCTCTCGTCGGACGCGAGGAACACCGCCGTCGGGACCACGTCGTTGACGGTCCCGAGTCGGTCCATCGGGAGTTCCGCCTCCTTCGCGTCGCGCCACTCCTCGGAGATGTCGTCCAGCAGCTCGGTCCGGACCGGTCCCGGTGCAATCGCGTTGACGCGGACCGTCGGGGCGACCTCTCGGGCCAGCGCGCGTGTCATCGCGATCACGCCGCCTTTCGCCGCAGAGTAGTGGACGAGTTCTTCGCCGCCCTCGAGCCCGAGCTGTGAAGCGACGTTGACGATCGATCCGTTCCCCGCCTCGAGCATCCCGGGAAGCGCGAACCGCGTCGTCAGGAAGACGCCGCGGAGGTCCACGGCCATGGTCTCGTCCCACATCTCGACGGGCATCTCCGCCAGCGGGGACTGGGTGAGGATCCCCGCGTTGTTCACCAGGACGTCGATCGGGCCGAGCATCGACTCGAAGGCGTCGATCATCTCGCTGACGTCGTCGGCGTCGCTCACGTCGGCTTCGAACGCGACCGCGTCACCGCCGTCGCGTTCGATCGATTCGACGACCGCGTCGGCCGCGGCCGCCTCGCCGGGCGGGTGGTTGACGCCGACCGTCGCCCCCGCCGCCGCGAGCCCCTCCGCGATTCCGCGACCGATTCCACGGGTGCCGCCCGTTACCAGTGCTCGTTTGCCGTCTAATCGTGACATCGTCTCAGTATCTGTGTTCCGTCGGTAGTGATCAGTCGTTCGATAGCGGGCCTCACGAGTCCGATTCCGCGATATCGAGCGCGGCGTTTGCCAGCGTGTTCGCGGACGCGTAACAGTCGTCCCAGCTCGTGTACTCCGCTTCGGTGTGGCTCTTGCCGTCCTCGCTGACGGCGAACACCATCCCCGTATCGCAGATTTCGGTCAGATGGGTCGCGTCGTGGCCCGCGCCGCTGAAGATGTGCATGCTGTCGTAGCCGAGGTCGGCGGCGGCCGCGTCGACCGCGTCGATACACTGGTCCGCGAAATCGACGCTCGGCGCTCGCATCCGCTCTTCCCACTCCCAGTCGAGCCCCTCGCGGTCGGCCGCGGCTTCGGCCTCGTCGAGGACGCGAGCGAACGCCTCCTCGACCACCGCGTCGTCGGGGTCCCGGAACCCCCACGTGAACGTGACCTCGCTCGGGATGATGTTGATCGAGTTGGGTTCGGCGTCGATGTAGCCGGTCGTCCCGACGGTTCGATCGCCGAGCGTCGACGGGATGCGCCGGATCTGAGTGATGACGTCCGCCGCCGCGACCAGTGCGTCCGACCGGTAGTGCATCGGCGTCGGACCGGAGTGGTCGGCCTCCCCGTAGTAGGTGATCGCTCCCCACGTGAAGCCGACGATCCCGGTCACGACGCCGACGTCTTTCCCCTCGAGTTCGAGAGACGGTCCCTGCTCGATGTGTAACTCGAGGTAGGCCTCGTACTCGGTCGTCGGCTCGGCCGGCACGTCGCCCTTGTAGCCGATCCGCTCGAGTTCCGCCTCGAACTCGACGCCGTCGGCGTCGGTCGTGGCGTACTCCTCTTCGAGGTCGTGTGCGCCGGCCCAGACACCGCTGCCCTGCATCGCGGGCTGAAAGCGCGAGCCCTCCTCGTTCGTCCAGTTGACGATCTCGATGGGATGGGTCGTCTCGATCCCCTCCTCGTTGAGTGTGCGAACGAGTTCGAGCGCGCTGATTACGCCCATCGCCCCGTCGTAGATGCCGCCGTAGGGTTGGGAATCGAGGTGTGAGCCGACCAGAACGGGGTCCGCGTCCGGGTCCGTCCCCTCGCGTCGTCCGAACATGTTTCCGAACTCGTCGACGCGAACCTCGAGCCCCTCGGCCTCCATTCGGTCGGCGAACCAGTCTCGGATCCGTTTGTCCTCGTCGGACAACGCGAGGCGGTGGAGGCCGCCGTCTTCGGTGCCACCGATCTCGGCCTGTTCTCTCATCGTCTCGATAAACCGCTCGCGGTCGAGCTGAATACGCATACGGAAACGATTTCGCAAGTGATACCTTAAATGTTCCCTTCCAGAATTCATTCGTAGTGTAAAACACCTGTATTGCAGACAATCGTATTTCTATATCCCATATTCCATGCAATCCGAGAGTATATGTGCCAGAAGTGTTCGCGTTCGCCGTAAGGAGTAGCATTAAATAGAACCCCCGACAGGATACGATGTAATGACGGTTACCGAGATTGCGATCGAATCGTTACAGAAATCGTTCCGTAGCGAGACCGTGCTGCGGGATATCGAGCTCAACGTCGAAAAAGGAGAGTTCTGCGTCGTCATCGGCCCCAGCGGCTGTGGGAAGAGTACGCTGCTCAAGTGCATCGCCGGCCTGGTCGACCACGAAGCCGGCACGGTCACACTGAACGGAACGGATGCCGACGAACTGTCCGTCCAGGAGCGGGACATCGGGTTCGTCTTTCAGGAGTTCGAGGAGACGCTGTTCGCGCACAAGACGGTCGCCGAAAACGTCGCGTTCGGATTGGAACAACAGGACCGGGAGTTCACCGAGGGGGAAATCGACGACCGGATCGACGAGATGCTGTCGATGCTGGCGATCGAACACACGAAAGACGACTACCCAGGGGAGCTCTCCGGCGGACAACAACAGCGGGTCGAGCTCGCGCGCCAACTCGTGCGAGAGTGCGACGTCATGTTGCTCGACGACCCGCTGGCCGACCTCGACTACAAGCTCCAAAAGCGGATGGAACTCGAGATGCGCCAGATCCACCGCTCGCTGGGCAGTACGTTCATCTACGTCACGCACAACCAAGACCAGGCGCTGACGCTCGCGGATACGCTCGTCGTGATGAACCACGGGAAGATCGAACAGATCGGATCGCCGACCGAGGTCTACGAGTCGCCGGCGACGGCCTTTACCGCGCGCTTCGTGGGCGACTCGAACGTCTTCGTCGCGGACGGCACCGTGGCGACGGACGGCGACGCCGTCGCCGTCGACACGAGCATCGGGACGCTCGAGGCGGTTCCCCGAAACGGCAGCGTCTCGGGCGGGGACGGACTCTACCTCGTTCGCCCGGAGTCAGTCGAAATCGGCGACGACGACTGCGACACCGTGATCACCGGGACGCTCGAGGGGCGGACGTACACCGGCGAGACGACCGAGTTCGCGTTCTCGATCGACGGCCTCGACCGGGAGTTCCTCGCCGTCGCGGCCGGTCGCCCCGACGTCGGCACCGTCGGCGACGATCTCGCGCTCGGCTGGGACCGGACGGACGCGTGGTACTTCGAAAATATCAGTGCGACCGACACCGTTACCGCGGCGGATCTCGTGGAGGAGTGATAATGGCTAACATAGAACAGACTGGGGCGAACCCCGAGGCCGAGGACGTACAGCGGGCGACGACCGAACCCGACCGAGAGCTCACGCTCGAGGTCGACGGGCTGACGAAAATCTATCCGGACGGGACGCTGGCGGTCGACGAGATCGACTTCGGCATCGAGGCGGGCGACTTCTGTGTCCTGATCGGGCCCAGCGGCTGCGGGAAGTCGACGACCCTGCACTCGATCATCGGCAACATCCCCGTCACGGAGGGGCAGGTCCTCCTCGAAGGGGAGGATATCACCGAGACGCCGACCTACGATCGGGACATCGGGCTGGTGTTCCAGGACTTCCAGCTGTTCCCGCACATGACCGTCCGGGAGAACATCACCTACGGGCTCGAGCGGATCGACTGCCCGCCCGACGAAATCGAGCGCCGGGTCGACGACGCCATCGACCTGATGCACCTTGAGGGGCTCGAGGAGCGGACCCCCGAAGAGCTGTCCGCGGGCCAGCAACAGCGGGTCGCCCTGACCCGCAGCATCGTCCTCGAGCCACAGCTTCTCTTGCTCGACGAGCCGCTGGGGGACATGGACTACAAGCTCCAAAAGCGGATGGAGCGGGAACTGCTGCGGATCCACCGGGAGCTCGATACGACCTTCGTCTACGTGACCCACGACCAGACTCAGGCCATGCGCCTCGCCGACCAGATCGTCGTGATGAACGACGGCAAGGTCGAACAGTCCGACTCCGTCGAGAACGTCTACAACTCCCCGGCGACCGCGTTCGTCTCCACCTTCGTCGGCGACTCGAACGTGTTCAGAGGCGAGCTCGCGGACGTCTCCGAGAACGGCGAGCACGCGCTGATCGAGACGCCGCTAGGGTCTTTCCACACGTCGACGGAGAACCTCCGGTCGCCGCCGTCGTCGCTCGTCGGGGAGCGGATCCCGTTCTCGGTGCGCCCACAACACATCGCGCTCGGTCCGGAGCTGGAAAACGAACTCGAGTGCCGCGTCGACGACGTGATCCACCAGCCCGGCTCGGGCACGAAGGTGATCCTCACCGCGACGGCCGAGGACGGGACGGAGACGGAGCTCCAGCTCAAGTCGTTCGACCGGATCGACCCGGCCGGAACCGTTACCGTCAGCTGGAGCGCCGACCACGGAACCCTGCTCGAGGAAACGAGCGTCGTCGACGGGATCGACCTCGAGACGGACGTGCTGGGCGAGTGAGGCGGCCGGTGCGAAAGTGCGATCGGACACCAGTGGTCGATTCACCAATAATTACCCGAATCGTACCCGTAGTCAGGGATCGATATCGTATATTCCGCGTAATTACGGTACCGAACGGGGGTAAGTTTGGGAAACCTTTAACACACATTGGGAGAATTGGTATTGACGTGCTATGACGAACGGATCTAGCAGTAATCTCAGCAGACGCAACTTCGTACAGCTAACTGCCGCGGGAGCCGCCGCCGGAGCGGCCGGCTGTGTCGGAGGGGGAGACGGGGACGACACCATCAGCGATTCGGTCGGGCGAGACAGCGACTCGCTCGACGACGGCGAGCGACCGGTCGAGTGGATCGGCCCCGACTGGGCGGTCGCCGACGCGCAGGCTAACAAGTTCACCGAGATGACCGACGTCGACATCAACACGACGATCGCGACGATCGGGGACACGCAGGCCCAGATCCTCGGGGGCGGCTCCACGAACATCGACGTGGTCACCACCGACACGTCGGGCTCGGCCGCGATGACCCGCGATAACCCGGTCACGCTGCCGATGGCCGTCGACGACCTCGAGAACTGGAACGAGGACAACGTCTCGGACCTGTTCACCGATCCGGAGTCGGCGCTCGGCCACCTCGACGAGCAGGTCGAGACGTTCACCCGGGAGCTGTGGGCCGACGGGGACGCGAAGGACGAACTGCTGTTCTCGCCGTACGCGTACAACTTCGACGCGATGGGGTACAACCCGTCGTACGTCGACGACGTCTCCCTCTGGAGCGCGCTGTTCGACGACCAGTACAGCGGGGAGGTCATCGTCGGCGAGACCGCGGCGATCACGATTCCGCAGACGATGATGCACCTGCTGGACAACGACATGATCGACGCGAACATCGGTGAGTTGAACGATCCGTCACAGGACCAGCTCGACACCGCGATCGACTTCCTGGTCGAGCAGAAGGAGGCCGGCCAGTTCCGTTCGACGTGGGAGGCGTACGGCGAGTCGGTGACCCTGATGGCCGGCGAGGAGGCCGTCATCGGCGACGTCTGGCAGCCGGCCGCGATGGACGTCAGGCGCGACGGCACGCCGTGTACGTACGCCACCATGAGCGACGGCGTGCAGGGCTACCGGTTCTGGTACGGCGGGATGTCGATCCTCGAGGGGGCCGCGGAGCGGGACAACGTCGCGGAGGCGTACTCGCTGTACGACGACGTACACATGGGCGCGTGGTTCCCCGGCTTCGTCCAGCAACGCGGCTACTCGGTTCCCCACTACGAGAACCGAGAGCTCGTCCGGGACGGCTCGGACGACTCGGGCGAGGGCATGGGGCCGGAGTACTACGACTGGGCCTACGAGGGCGAGTCGACCTACGAACCCGTCGACGAACCGGCCCTCTTCGACCCGGCCGAGTACGACTGGTCGATGGAAGAAGGCGAGCCGGATTCGAACGGCGGCACTCGAGACAGCGGCCCCATCGAGGAGCGGATCAACCGCATCGGGTTCTTCCAGATCTGGCCCAGCGAAGCCGACTACATGACCCAGCGCTGGGAGGAGTTCCTCAGTGCATAGCACGCCGATCCCAAAGCCACGAACGATACTGCCATGAGCTCGAAAACTGCGGACGACGGGAGCGGGGTCTCACGATATCTGCCGGGGGACCGATCGGTGTCGATCACCGAAGTGACCGCGCTGACGATGCCGACCGTCGGGTGGTTCCTGCTGTTCCTGATGGTCCCGCTGTTGGTGGTCCTGTACTACAGCTTCCTCACCTATCAGTCGTTCAGCGTCGTCAACGAGATTTCGACGTTCGCCTGGGTCAACGGCGTGTTCACCTCGAGCGTCGTCCACAGCGCGTTCGTCCGCACGCTGGGCGTGGCGATCGTCGTGACGGCGATCACGCTCCTGTTCGGCTACCCGATCGGGTACTACCTGCGATTCCACACCGGACAGATCGGCGGCACGATACTGTTGTTGTTCCTCGTGATCCCGTTCTGGACGGCGGAACTGATCCGAACGTTCGGCTGGCTCCCGATCCTGGGACAGAACGGCGCCGTCAACGGCGTCCTCATGGGACTGGGAATTACCAGCGGCCCCCTCGAGTGGCTGCTGTACTCGCGGTTCTCGCAGGCCGTCGGCTACCTCCAAAACTACGTCGTGTTCATGGCCGCGCCGATCTACATCTCCCTGTCCCAGATCGACGACGACTTACTCGACGCCTCGGAGACGCTCCGGGGAGACCCCATCGACACCTTCCGGAACGTCACCTGGCCGCTGAGCAAACCGGGCGTGGCGATCGGCTGTATGTTCACGTTCGTGCTGACGATCGGGAACTTCACCGTGCCGACGTTCCTCAGCGGCGGCTCGAGTACCGTCTCCTCCCTGATCTACAACCGCTACAGTCAGGGGCTCAACTACCCCAGTGCGGCGGCGCTGTCGATCACGCTACTGGTCGTGATCTTCCTGTTCGTCTTCGTCCTGTTCCGGTACGTCGACATCACGGAGATCGCGAACTAAGCCGGCGGCCGGCGTTCTTTTCTGCGCGCGACGAGAAACCGATGGACGAGCGACCGGCTACTGGTCCCAGATCGTGTCTTCGGTTTCCTCGAGGTGGTCCTGGTGTTTCTCGGCGTGCTCGTCGTAGATCGCATCACCCGGCTCCGTCGGCTCCTTGCCGAACGTCGCGTCGATCGCGTCGTCGACCCGGAGGATCATCGTCGCGACCTCGACGGCGGCCTCGTAACATCCCAGCCGAACGTCGAGCGGATCGACGATTCCGGCCGCGAACGCGTCCGTAATCGCCCCGTCCGGCAGCGAGAGTCCGACCGACGCCGTCGCGTCGCCGTCGGTTCGCGCGCGGAGCGTCGCGAGCGTCGTCTGCGGGTCCAGTCCGGCGTTCCGGGCCAGAAGCGAGACGAAACCGTCGGCTGCATCCGCGAACGCCTCGAGCGCCAGTTGCGTTCGGGAGTCGACGCCCGGCGCGGCCTCCCGAACCGTGCGCGCGACCTGCAGTTCGGGTGCGCCGCCGCCCGGCAGGACGCCCGGTCGGGCGATGCCGTGCCCGTTCGCGGCCGCAACGGCGGCCGCGGCCTTGCGGACCTCCGTCGTCGCCTGCTCGGCGAGCTGCCCCCGGACCCCTCTGAGCATGACCGTTACCGAGGCCGGCTCGGGACAGTCGTCGAAGACGACGATCGGTCGGCGGGCTTTTCGGTTTCGGCGCGGCTCGACTCGCCGTTCCTCGACGAGTCCGGCGGTTCCGAGGTGGGCCGGATCGATGTCGTCGGGGTCGGTGACGAGCGTCGCGCCGGTCGCTCGAGCGAGTTGCGTGAGCTTCAGCCGGTTGACGCCCCGAATCCCGACGATGCCGCGGTCGGCGAGTAAGTCCTGGAAGGCGTCGTTGATACCGAGCCGGGTCGCGACGACATCGACACCGGCCTCGACGAGTCCGTCGGCGATCCGCTCGCGGCGGCGCTCGAAGACGGCCTCGTACTCGCCGATCTCGTCCGGGGAGTCGATCAGGATCCGCTCGCCGTCTCGCTGAAAGTCCGGGTCGCGGAGCCCGCCCGTCTTGCCGTCGTTGGCCGTGTCCCGCTTGAACCCCTCGAGGGCGAGCACGGTCGCGTCGGTCACGGTCCGGGGCATCCGATCGTCGACGATCTCGTCCCGGTCGAGGACCGTCCCGCGGACGAGCCGCGAGTCGGCGATCGAGCCCGAGCGGAGCTGGCGCACTGCGAAGGAGACCTCGTCCGGGGGGCCGACCGATGCGACGGCCTCGGCGGCGATCTCGGCCCACGTGTCGCCCTGCCCGCCGACGTCGTTCCCCGTCATCGCCGAGCGGGCGATCGACACGTTCGCCGCGCGCTCGTCCGGGAACGAGCCGATCGGCCGCGACAGCGACCGCAGCGTCCGGGTGGCGTGCTCGAGCCCGGCGAGATAGCCCCGTTCGATGGTCGATGGGTGGACGCCGCGCTCGAGCAGCGACTCGCTCTCCTCGAGCAACGCGCCAAGCAAGACGACGGTACTCGAGACGCCGTCGGGAATGGCTTCGCCGTCGACGTCCGTTTCGCCGGGTCGTTCGGGTCCGACGATCCGTCGAATCACGGGCGCGATCGGATGGGACAGCGGGAGAGCGTCGAGGATCGTCGCTCCGTCGCTACTGACCGTGTAGTCGTCGATCGCGGTCTGGCCCGGATCCGGGTCCTGCTGGGCGGCGAGCTGGTTGACGATCAGCGTGTCTCTCGGCGTCGGGCCGACAGTCGACTCGAGGGCGGTCGAAACGGCGCGTGCGGCGGCGATGTTGGCCTGCGGAAACTCGATTTCCGTTCCCGTCTCGGAATCGCGTCGGGTTGTCATCGAGAAGATACAGCCATCAATCGGATAAAAACCCTACGTCCGGCGTACTATTTATCCCATCACAATACATTTATGTGGGTACAGAGTGGTGTTCCGAATAGATGGCAACAACGCAATCGACGCAGCAGGCCGACCCACAGCGATCGGCACTCACCGGGTTCATCGAGCGCTTCGGCACCGAACGGTTCCTCGTCGCGTATTTCGTACTGATCTCGCTTTTCATTTACGCACCGGTTATCTCGCTGCTCGTGTTCTCGTTCAACACCGGCGGCGTCACGCCCCCCTACCAGGGCTTTACGCTCGAGTGGTACGCCAACCTGTTCGCCAACGAGTCGATGATCGAGTCGATCGTTCGATCGGTGCAGTTGGCACTGGTCGTGACGGTGATCACGACGGTCCTTGGGACCGCGGCCGCCCTGGCTTATCGCTACGAGTTCTGGGGCCGGAAGCTGTTTCTCTACCTGATCATCCTGGGCATCATCACGCCGGGGATCGCCTACAGCGTCGGCGCGGACCTCTTTCTCACCAACCTCCTCGGCCTCGAGCGGAGCGTCTGGTTGGCCCTGCCGGTCCACGTCGTCTGGACGCTCCCGTTCGCGGTGATCGTGTTACTCGCCGGGTTCCCGCCGAACCTCGCGGAGAACGAACAGTCCGCGCGGGTGCTGGGAGCCGACCGGCTCACGACGTTCCGCGAGATAATCCTGCCACAGATCACGCCGACCGTGCTCGGTGCGGCGGTGTTCGCCTTCACGCTGTCCTACAACGAGGCCGAACGTGGACTGCTCCTCATCGGCCGCGATCGGACGATGCCGATCGAGGTGTTCAGCATCGCGTCCGCAGAGCGCGTGACCCCCCAACTGTTCGCGCTCGGGACGCTGACGACCGTCTTCTCGACCGTGTTGCTGGCGGTCGCGGGCGTACTCGTCATCTACGGCTCCCGGCGGTCCTGACTCTCTCAAGCCGCGAAACCGGACAAGAGTTTGCTCTTTGGTGCCCGTTTATCCACTTCCGTGCCATACTCAGAGACATTTCTGTCACGATTAGGAGTGCCAGATTACGTTCGTATAGAAACGCTTTTGCCGGTCGCCTCCGAGGAAACGGGCGTAATGACTTCGACAGTATGCCTGACGTACGACTTCGACGCGGTATCGACCTGGCTCTGGTCCTACGACTCGTGGGATATGCCGACTCGCCACTCGCGAGGGGTGTACGGGGCCGAGGTCGGTGCGCCGCGGCTCCTCGACTTACACGACGAGTACGACGTACCCGCGACCTGGTTCGTGCCGGGCCACACCATCGATAGCTTCCCGGAGATCAGCGGCGAGATCTGGGACCGAGGGTACGATATCCAACACCACGGGTGGAGCCACACCGGGCCCGCGACCTACGAGACGAAAGAAGACGAGAAGGCGGACATCGAACGCGCGATCGAGTCGATGGTCGATCTCACCGGCCGGAAACCGACCGGCTACCGCTCCCCCGCGTGGGACTACTCGGAGAACACGCTCGACATCCTCGAGGAGGTCGGGATCGAGTGGGACTCGAGCAAGATGGCGTCGGACTTCGAGCCCCACTGGGTGTACGGCGACTGGAGCGCGCCCGAAGACGGCGCGTACGATCGGGGCGAGCCGACCGACATCGTCGAGCTCCCCGTCTCGTGGCAGCGCGACGACTGGCCGGCGCTGACGTTCACCTGGTCGCGTCCCCACCGGATGGGCTACGTCAGCGAGGACTCGCTGTTCCAGCGCTACTACGACCAGTTCGACTGGATGCACGAACACGTCGACGACGGCGTCTTCATCCTCACGCTCCACCCGCAGGTGATCGGTCAGGGCCACCGGCTCTCCCGGCTCGAGGAGCTCATCCAGCACATGCTGAGCAAGGACGACGTCGAGTTCAAGGAGATGGACGCGGTCGCGTCGGAGTTCCGCGAGTCGAACTGACCGCGATCAGAGGCGCTCGAGTAGCTCCCGTTTTTTCGACGCGAACTCCTCGTCGGTGAGCGCGCCGCGATCGCGGAGGTCGGCGAGTCGCTCGAGGGTCTCCAGCGGATCGGCCGCGGCGTCCTCGCCGGACGTCGCCGGCTCGCTCGAGGGCTCGTCGCCGGCCGCGATCCGCTCCCGAACGTGTGCGAGCGCGTCGGTACACGCCGCCTCGGAACTCTTCCCGACATCGACGTAGTACCGGTTCGAGCCGCGGACGACCAGCCGTCGGTTCCCGGCCGCAGTCTCGAGCGCGGCGTTAGTCAGGCTCGCGTAGGGGATCGACAGGAACTCGTGGTCGACCCCCTCCGGCCGCTGGACGACGACGATCAGCCCCTCGTCGGTGACCAGCGTCAGGAGGTCGACACCGGGGCTCACGACCTTTCGCGTCCGGGAGTCTTCCCGGGCGTCTCGGTCATCGGTATCGGTCTCGTAGTCGACGATTCGGCCCCTGAGAACGTGTCGGACGGCCGCGTCGCCCTCGAGGCGTTCGCCGATCGCGCCGTCGATATCGATCGTCCCGCGCGTCTCGTCGGCCGTTCGGGCCAGTAGCGACTCGAGGGGCGACGCCTCGCCGTCCGAACTGTCGTCGGTCGACATACCGACCCGTACGGGCCACCCCCATATCAACGCATTGCCGACCGCCGCCGTCGCCGTCGCGCGGGTCGACGGGATCTGACGGGCCGACCGTTCGGCCTCGAGGCGGTGACGGAGGGTCGGAGCAACGGGCCGGTCGGCGAACCGCTACTCGGCTTTGTACTCCGCGAACACGTCGATTACCTCCTCGACGTTGTCGTCGAGCGAGTAGAGTACGGGCTCGGTACAGCCCGTCTCGCAGTACGTCCCGACGCGCTCGACGCAGTCCTCCGGCGTGCCGGCGGCGACGATGTTCGTCACGACGTCGTCGGACACCAGCTCGCTCGCCTCCTCGATCGCCTCGGCGTCGGCCGGCCAGCCGCCGAGCCGCTCGGAGACCGCCTCGCCGAGGTCCTCGTCGATCCCGCAGGCCTTCCGGATGTGGGGCTGTTGGCCGATGTATTGGGTCGCGAGGTTGCGCGCGTTGTCGATCGCGACGTCAGCGTCCTCGTTCATCGAGACCGCGATGAGCTGTGGGCGGTCGATGTCGTCGAGCGACCCGCCCCGTCGCTCGGCCCCTTCCTCAAGCTTCGCCATCGCCTTCTCGTTGTGCTCCGGCGGGATGAGGTAGTTCATCATCACGCCGTCGACGATCCCCTCCCCGACGAGTTCGCCGCTCATCTCGTTCATCGTCAACCCCGTCGCGCCGATGAGGATCGGCACGGACCGGGCCTCGGCGTCCGACCGCACGAGGTCGAGTTCGATGTCCTCCACCGAGAGGGTCTGGCCCTCGTACGTGACGTTCTCGAGGTCGAGGAGCTTCCGGGTGACCGTACAGTACTCCCACATTCGACGGAGCGGCTGCTCCCGGTCGATACCGACCTTGCTGGCGAGCGGGTCCCACCACGCGCCGACGCCGAGCTTCGCTCGGCCGCCGGAGAGTTCGTCGAGCGTCGAGAACGTCTGGGCCATCAGCGCGACGTTCCGGGTGTAACAGTTCGTCACACCGGTGGCCAGATCGACCTCGTCGGTGACTTGCGTGTACGCGCCCAGAACCGACATGGCGTCCCGGACGAGCCGAGACTCACCCTGCCAGACCGAGTCGAACCCCGCGTCTTCGGCGTATTTCGCGTACCGGACTTCGTCGTTGATGTCCGGTCGCTCCCAGTTCCAGATCCCGAGTCGATCGAAAGTCGTCGTTGTCATAGTCGTATAGTCCTCCGGATTCGTGAACGGATGGAACAATATCCATCCGTTCGGCGAATCTTTGTGAAGCAAATTCTTGTTCCGGTGGTGATAAAAGCGTTTTCATTACAGCGATATCGGCCGACGGAGCAGCGGTGCGGGGCCGAAACCGATGCCGTGAAGGTATCGTTGTATTATATCAGAGCTATCGAAACATTCGTTTGTGTCAGTGGCCGAAGATAGGTTATACGGAAAGATTTTTGTAGAGTAATTCGAAATAGACGGACGTAAATGAAACTGCTTGGAGTAGACATCGGTGGGACGTTCACGGATGTCTACTTTGTCGACAACGAAACGGGCGAGCAGCGGATTCATAAGGTGAGCACGACGCCGGACGATCCGTCCGAGGGCGCGCTGACCGGTATCCGGGAGCTCTGTGCGATGACCGACACGGACCCCGGTGAGATCGACTACGTGCTCCACGGGACGACGATCGCGACGAACACCGTCCTCGAGTACGACGGCGTCGAGACGGGGATGATCACGACCGAAAACTACCGCGACATCACCCACATCGGACGCCACCAGCGGCCGCAGAACTACTCGATCCAGCAGTCCGTGCCGTGGCAGGACCGCCCGCTCGTGGAACGGCGATACAAGAAGACAGTCCCCGAGCGGATCGCGGCGGACGGCAGCGTCGAGCGGGAACTCGAGGAATCGGCCGTGGCCGACGCGGCGGCCGAGTTCCGGGAGGCGGGTGTCGACTCGATCGCGATCGCGTTCCTCTTCTCGTATCTCAACGACGCCCACGAGCGGCGGGCCAAGGAGATCGTCGAGGAGGTCCACCCGGACGCGTACGTCACTACGTCGAACGAGGTGTACCCCCAGTTCCGCGAGTTCGAGCGGTTCACGACGACCGCCATGAACGCGTTCGTCGGCCCGCCGGTGATCGAGTACGCGGCCCGGTTCGAGCGACAGCTCGCCGACCTCGGCGTCGACGCGGACCTCCACGTCATGCAGTCAAACGGCGGCATCGCGACCGAGGAGATGGTCAGACAGACGCCGGTGTCGCTGCTCCTGTCGGGCCCGGCAGCGGGGATCCTCGGCGCGAAGTGGCGCAGCGACGCGACGGTCCCCGACGACGAAGCGACCGACGTCATCACGCTGGACATGGGCGGGACCAGCGCCGACATCGGCATCGTCGCCGACGACGAGATCGTCGAAGCCAACGTCCGCGAAACCGAGATCGGGGGGTATCCGGTGATGATACCGATGATCGACATCGAGACGATCGGGGCCGGCGGCGGCAGCGTGGCCTACGTCGATCCGGGCGGCGCGTTCCGCGTCGGCCCCGAGTCCGCGGGCGCCGTTCCGGGCCCCGTCGCCTACGACCGGGGCGGCGAGGAGCCAACTGTGACCGACGCGCACGTCACCCTCGGGCGGATCAGAGACGAGTTCTTCCTCGGTGGCGAGCTGGGCCTCGAGACGGCGGCCCCACGAGAGGCGATCGAATCGGCGCTCGCGGACCCGCTCGGGATCGACCCGATCGAAGCGAGCCTTGGCGTCCTGGAGATCGTCAACACCAACATGGCGAACGCGATCCGCTCCAAGACGGTCCAGAAGGGACGCGATCCCGGACAGTTCACGCTCGTCGCGTTCGGCGGCGCGGGACCGCTGCACGCGGCGAGCATCGCGCGCGAACTCGACATTCCGCGGACGCTCGTCCCGTCGAACCCGGGCGTCCTGTCCGCGGTCGGCCTCTCGACGACCGACCTGCAGTACGACCGAATCACGACCGAGTTCTCGCTGCTCGAGGCGGTCGACCGCGACGCGCTCCGCGAGGAATACGCGGGGCTGACGGCCGCGGTCACCGACCAGCTCCGGGACGCGGACGTCGACGGCGATCGCATCGAGGTGGAGCTGTCGGCCGACTGTCGGTACGAGGGGCAGGGTTACGAGCTGAGCGTGCCGATCGGGACGGACGAGTCGGTCCCCGACCTCGAGGCGATCCGCGAGACGTTCGACGCGATGCACGAGGCCGAGTTCGGGCACAACTTCCCGGACAACGCCGTCGAACTCGTCAACCTTCGGGCGACCGCCCGCGGGCGGCTCCCCTCCTCGGAGCGGGTGCCGATCGGCGATCCCGACGCCGCGATCGACGACCTGGCCGTTGACACCCGAGACGTCTACTTCGGCGGCGACGGGGAGCCGACCGCGTACGCGACCCCCTTCGTCGAACGGCGTGCGCTCGGCGCGGGCCAGGAGCTGGCCGGACCGGCGATCATCGCCGAGACCGATTCGACGATCCTCGTCCCGCCCGACTTCACCGCTCGCGTCCTCGAGTACGGCGATATCGAACTACGAAACGACGCGGTACACCAGTGAGACCGATGTCCGACACAGACCGATCCGACCGATCCGTAACCGCACAGACCGCACCGCGCCTCGACGTCGACGACCCCCGGGAGGCGATCGACCCGATCACGCAGCGCGTGATCGCGGGGAGCCTCGAGAACATCTGCGACGAGATGGGCCACAAGCTCACCCGGACGAGCTACTCGAGTATCATCCGCGAGTCCGAGGACTTCGGCTGTGCCCTCCTCGACGAGCAGGGGCGACAGCTCTGTGAGACCGACAGCACGCCGCTCCAGATGGGACCGATACCGGCGTACGTTGGCGGGGTCATCGACCTCTTCGAGGACCGGGGCGAGGTATTCGAGCCCGGGGACGTGATCTTGCACAACGATCCGTACTACGGCGCGAGCCACGCTCCCGACTTCGGCGTCATCGTGCCGGTCTTCGACGACGGCGACCTGATGGGGTTCGCGGTGACGACGGCCCACCACCTGGACGTCGGTGCCGACAAGCCGGGGACCTGCATCATCGAGACGATCGACGCCTACAGCGAATCGATCCGGCTGGACGCGCTGAAGATCGTCGAAGGCGGCGAGCGAAACGAGACCGCCTGGCAGCTGATCGCCGACAACATCCGCGTCCCCGACATGGTGATGGGCGACATCGAGGCCCAGATCTCCGCGGCCCGCGCCGGCGCGCGCCGGCTGGAAGGGCTCTTCGCGGAACACGGGCGCGACACCGTCACGCTGGCCGGCCAGGCGATGATGGACTACTCCGAGGGGCGGCTCCGCGACGAGATCGCGGCGCTGCCCGACGGCACCTACTCCGCCGAGGGGTACATCGACGGCTATCTCGACTCATCGGATCCCGCCGAAAAGGACGTCTTCCTCGCCGTCGACCTCGAGATAGACGGCTCGGAGATACGCGTCGACCTGTCGCGGTGTGACGCCCAGCTCGATAACCGTCCGATCAATATGCCCCTCGAGGGGACCGTCGTCCCCGCGATCTTGCTCGTGATCCGCTCGACGTTGCTCGACACGGAATCCCACGAGTTCGTGCCACAGAACGACGGGATTACCCGTCCGGTCTCGGTCGACGCCCCCGAGGGGACGATCGCGAACCCGCGGTTCCCCGCGCCGACGATCGCCCGGTTCTGTCCGGGGAACCGACTCGCCGACCTGACCCTGAAGGCGCTCGCCGAGGTCGTCCCCGAGAGGACCTGTGCCGGCGTCGGCAATATCAAGATCAGCACCTTCAGCGGTGTCACGGACGACGAGTACTGGGTGTACATGGACATCTCCTCGGGGAGCTACGGCGCTCGGCCGACCGCCGACGGGCTCGACGCGGTGGACACGCTGTACGCCAACACTCGGAACAACCCCATCGAGGACATCGAGAGCCACTACCCGCTGCGGATCAGCCGCTACGAGCTCCGCGAGGACGGCGACGGGGCCGGCGAACACCGGGGCGGGATCGGGCCGGTCCGGGAGATAGAGTTTACCGACGATGGCCGCGTCTCGATCGAAGGCGACGGCACCACGTATCCTCCGTGGGGCGTCGGGGGCGGCCGCGACGGCTCGACGGGAGCCGTCACCCTCGACGCCGGGACCGACGGCGAGCGTTCGCTGGGCTCGAAGCTCGAGAACCGGTCGATGGACGCGGGCCAGCGGATCCGCCTCACCGGGCCCTGTGGCGGCGGCTGGGGCGATCCCGTCGACAGGGATCCCGCGGACGTCTGGGACGACGTCCGCGACGGGCTTCTCAGTCCCGACCGGGCCGAGCGCGTCTACGGCGTCGTCCTGGATTCGGACGGGACCGTCGACCGCGAGGCCACGACCGCCCGGCGCGAACGGCTGCGAAACGGTGACGGCGATGGCTGAGCTGGACGGCGGGGCCCGAGAGACGCACGGCATTCGAGACGAAAACGCGAACGAGAGACGATTCCCGTGACCATCCGAATCAAAGCGATCAATCCGAACACGACCGAAGCGATGACTGACAACATCGAGCGGGTCGGCGACGAGCACACGAGCGATGACACCGAGTTCGTCGCCGTGTCGCCCGACAGCGGCCCGATCAGTATCGAGTCCTACTACGACGATTACCTGGCCGTCCCCGGCGTCCTCGAGGAGATCAGGCGCGACGCCGACGAGTTCGACGCGTTCGTCAACGCCTGCTGGGGCGATCCCGGGATCGACGCGTGTCGGGAAGTGACCGATGCCCCGGTCGTCGGCATCGCCGAGAGTTCGATGTACGTCGCGAACATGCTCGGCGCGACGTTCTCGGTCGCGACGATCATCCCGCGGGCCCGCGACTTCATCGAGCGACGGGTGGAGACGACCGGCCTCGAGTCGCAGTGTGCCTCGGTCCGGTGTACCGATCTGACCGTCGTCGAGACGGAGGAAACCCGGGACGCGGCCGTCGACGCGCTGCTCGAGGCGAGCGAGCGCGCGATCGAGGAGGACGGCGCCGAAGTGATCTGTCTCGGCTGTGCCGGGATGGGCGGGCTCGACGGGGAACTCGAGGAGGCCCTTCCCGTTCCAGTCATCGACAGCGTGGCCGCGGCGGCCGTCCTCGCCGAGGGGGTCGTCCGCCTGGGGAAGACGACGAGCGACGTGCTGACCTACGGCTCCCCCGAGCCGAAAGCGATCGCAGGCTATCCGGATATCTTCCGAATCGGATCGACCGAGCCGTCCGCGGACGAATAGCTCCCGGGTCCACCGAGCGGCCTCGAGCGGGCGCTCCGGGATCGGGGCCCCGTTTCTGGCTCTCACAGCTCTTCGCCTTCGAGACGAGACGCCGATAGCCGCCCATTGGGAGGCGATCGCCTCGGTACTCACGTGTATTTCTTACTATTATATGGGTGTAAACCACAGATGCCGAAAATATATCGGTTGACTAGTTCGTCCTTATATCACGCTATATACTGACCGAGTGGCGCTTGCCGCCGGAATCGACTGCCGAACCCCGGCGGTCGCTGGCTCTCGAACCGGCCGGTCGGGAACGGGACAGCCGGGGAATATATTTATACCAGCGACATAATTGGCTACGTATGTCGCCCGAGACGGTAGACACTATCATAGCCGACGGAACAGTCGTGACGCCGACGGGAACGATCGACGCGGCGGTCGCGATCGACGGCGAGACGATCGCCGCCGTCGGCGCGGAGGAGTCGCTACCCGTCGCCGACCAGCGGATCGACGCGAGCGACAGGCTCGTGATGCCGGGCGTGATCGATCCCCACGTCCACGTCGGAGAGGATCCGTTCACGATCGACACGTACCAGACGGCAAGCGAGGCCGCCGCGCTCGGCGGGACGACGACGTTCGTCAACTTCGCCTGGGAAGGCTGGGACGGCGAGACGAGCATCTACGAACCCGAGACGACGCTCGTCGAAGGGATTCGAGCCCAGAAAGAAGCGGCCGCCGACGCCCTCGTCGACCACAGCTCCCACGGCGTGCTCGCCACCGAACGGGATGCGACGATCGAGCAACTCGAGCCGGCCCTCGAAGAGGGCGTGACATCGTTCAAGCTGTTTACCGCGTACGAACACGGCGTCTCCTACGGGTTCATGAATCAAGCGCTGCGGCGGATCGCCGAGCTAGACGCCGTCGGGATCTTCCACACGGAAGACGCCACGGTCTGTGACCAGCTGACCGAGCAGTTCCGAGCGGAGGGGAAAGGGGACCCCGAGTGGTATCCCCGGTCCCGGCCGGACTACGCCGAGGCGATGGCCGCCGACGACGTCGCGCGGATGGCCCAGGAGGCCGGCGCGAAGTACTACGGCCTCCACACCAGCTGCCGGAAGTCGGCGGAGGTTCTCGAGCGCTATCAGGACGACGGCAGTCAGATCCGCGCGGAGACCTGTACCCACTACACGGTCTACGACGACTCTGTCTTCGCGGAGCGCGGGAACCTGCCGATGATCGCGCCCCCGATCCGGAAGCCGGACGACGTCGACGCCATGTTCGAACACCTCCGCGGCGGGGCGCTCAGCGTCGTCTCGACCGACCACTGCGGCTACAAACGCGAGAGCAAGGAAGTCGAGAACTGGTGGGACAGCACGTTCGGCGCGAACGCGCTCCAGACGAGCCTGCCAGTCTTCCACGACGAGGCAGTACACGAGCGTGGATTCTCGTATCCGGCCCTTGTCCGCCTCATGTCGACCAATCCCGCACGGACGTTCGGGATGCCGGAGAAAGGGACGCTCGAGCCCGGGACCGACGCGGACGTGGTCGTGTTCGATCCCGCAGAGACCTACACGATCGACGCCGACGAGAACGGCTCCGAGGCCGACTTCTCGATCTACGAAGGGCGGGACGTGACCGGACGGGTCGAGCAGACGTTCGTCCGGGGCGAACTCGTTGCGGACGACGGCGAGATCGTCGCAGACCCCGGTCACGGGTCGTTCGTCGAGCGGGACCTGCCGGACTGGGAGCAGTAACACACCACGCGACGTTGGGGGCGAACCCGCCGATCAGCGGAGCCATTTTCCGTCGGGAAGCCGTCGCGAGACAGACGGAAGCAGCGGATCGAGGACGGCTGTCCGATAAGAGTACGAGATGACCAGCGAGTCCGTCACACGGCGACGGTCGCAGAGGGGTCGCCAGCCGGCTCGGTCAGTGACCGACCGTTTCGGTCTACCTATTGATGTGGATGGCGCGACCGGGACGCGGTCCGCAAGCGTTGCAGAGGACCGCGATTCGGAGCGCAGCAGAAGCGTGGTGTCAGGGGTCGGCGAGCGGGCCTCGGATCAGGGGGTATCGAAGACCTGTTCGACCGCGATATCGTCCGCCGAGAGCGCCAGCATGAGCTTGATCCGGGCCTTGTGTGCCGGCAGGTCGCCGCCGAAGAGCGCTCCGTGCGCTCGGAGCGTCCGGCCGCCGCCGCCGGTGCCGTAGACGGGGGCCACCGCACCGGCGTGACACCGCGAGGTGACGACGACCGGAACGCCGGCGTCGATCGTCGCCTCGATCGCGTCGCCGATTGCGGCGGTCGCGTTCCCGAGCCCGGTCCCTTCGACCACGAGCCCGTCGACGCCGGCGTCGACGGCCCGCTCGATCGCCGCCCCGTCGACGCCCGCGCCGGATTTCACCAGGGCGACATCCCGCTCGGCGTCCAGGACGGGAACGTCGGCCGAGCAGCTGCCGGGCTCGCGGTGGAACCGGACGCCCTCGCGCGCGACCGCCGCGACCGGCCCCTTGCCGGGAGAGCCGAACGTGCCGAGCTTGCGGGTGTGGGTCTTGGTCGCGTCGCGCGCGGCGTGTAGCTCCTCGTCGAAGGCGATATAGACCCCGTCGTTAACCCGGTCGTGGCTGGCGGCTCGAACGGCCGTGAGGAGGTTCGACGGACCGTCGGAACTGATCTCGTCGGGCCGTCGCTGGGCCCCGGTGAACACGACCGGCACGTCGAGATCGAGCGCGAGATCGAGGTAGTACGCCGACTCCTCCATGGTGTCCGTGCCGTGGGTCACGACGACGCCGTCGGCACCGCGCTCGGCGGCCCCGCGAGCGAATCGCCCCACGTCGGCGATCGCCGCCGGGTCCATATCGAAGCTCGGCCGTTGCGTGACCTGTTCGATCGAGAGCGTCGCGTACTCGTCGATCGTCGGCACAGCCGCGAGGAGTTCGTCGCCGTTCTTGCTGGGCGTCGCGCCGCCCTCGCCGTCGGTCGACGCGATGGTCCCACCGGTACTGAGCACCGTGATGTTCGCAACCATACCCGAGCGGTCGTGCTCCCGATACCTTAATATTCGGACTGAAAGACATGGCCGTCCCGGTGGCAGCGAGAGGAAGCCGGAAACGGGAGCGCGCCGGCCGCTTCCGGTACAGGTCGGTGGTCTCCGCCTCGTCGATCCCGTCCGCATCGCTGCCGACGCCGCACTCCCGCCGCTCGCGGTCCCGAGTTCGGTCTCAGATTTCGTGGAGCGAGAAGAAACTCTATATCAGTTGATAAAGACTCGTATCCAGCCCCTATTCCGCTATACTCTCGTTTTCAGATACTGTTCTATTTCTCTATATACTTGCTGCTGAAGGCGCTTTCCCACCCGTTCACAACAACTCCCATAAACTTATTTATATCCCGATTCCGGCCGGGGTTCGGATCATGTCGGGGTCAACGAAACCGTGATTCGACTCGACAACGAGCGGTATCGGCTGTACGTTGCGGTCGATCCAACTCCGAGTAGAGACGGGGTACAAAGCTTGCACGGGCCAGATCAAAGCGTATAGCTAGCCGTCTCCCGGACTAACGCGGAAGATTTGATGCCGGTGACAGAGTGTTTCTCGCCGATAGAGACGAGTCATTGAACCACATCGTCAGCGATACGGACCCGATTGCAGATACGAACGACGGGAAGATCGGAGCAGTGGCAAAAACATAATTGAAATGGTAAACAATGATAGTGATAACTATAGTTATGAGTTAGGAAGCGAGTGATAACTAAACTACTAATTAGTTGTTCAGATCATTCGCATTCCCGCGGACAACATCTCTGAACACGATCCACTGACCGATACCAGTGCTCGAACGACACTCGAGCCCGAAGAAGTGTCCGGATAGCGGACGGAGAACGAAACGGTCGACGTGTTTACTTGAAAAGTCATGGTGCCCGTGACCCATGCTAACAGGGGCGGTAATATCGGAGCGACTCGACAGCGTGGTGGCCGGGCGACGGTGAAGTTCGATATCGAGACACGACGATGCCCGTCGAGCGCATCACCTCACACCGTTCGTAGCGATCCCTCCTCGAGGTCGTAGTACAGCGAGACGGACCCGTTCGTCACGGTGGGCATACTCGAGGAGAGAGGCGGAGGAAGGCGACGGTTTCGGTTCCGTACGGATCCCGGCTTATTCCCGCGGCCACCGATAGTCTTTGATTTGTTCCCTCGGTCCTCCGCTCACAAGTAGGGTAACAGTTTTCCCCACCTCGAGTCCCTGGTGCGATCGATTCTCGGGTGGTCAGATTTCAATCGCGTTCTCGTCTCGATTATCGTGTTTGGCTATCAACAGACAGTTAGAGTGATGGACGGTCTTCCGTTCCTCGAAGCCACCGAGATTCACGTACCGACCACGTTCCCCGGCTCCGACGAGAAAACGCGTTAGAACCCGAAGTTACGCGTCCAGCACCTGCCGCAACACGTCAGGCGCGTCCTCGAGCGCCTCGTCTAAGTCGTCGACGTTCGGGCCACCACCCTGTGCGAAGTCCGGCGGGCCGCCGCCGCCGCCGCCGACCTTGGCGGCGAGTTCGCCGACGACGTCGCCGGCGTTGACGCCCACGTCGTCGGGCACCGCGACGACGAACTGGGCACCGCTCTGGCCGCTGCCCAGCACTGCGATCTTGCCCTCCTCGACGAGGGCGTTGGCGGTCGCGCGGAGTTCGCCCATATCGGCGTCGATCCGGTCGACGACGGCCGTCGTTTCGCCGACCTCGACTTCCTCGCCGCCGCCACCGCCGCCGGCGCGGGCTTCGGCGAGTTGTTCCGTGAGGTCTTCGATCTCCTTGCCTCGAGCCTTCCACTCGTCGAAGAACCGTTCGGCGGTCTCGGGCACGTCTTCGGGCGAGACATCGAGGATTTCAGCGGCTTCGTACAGCGCGTCTTCTTTGGTCTGGGTGGCCTCGATGGCGGCCTCGCCGGCGGCGAAGGTGATCCGTTCGACGCCGTCTTGCACTCGCTCGGTGTTCAGGACCTTGATCGCGCCGATATCGCCGGTGCGGGCGACGTGGGTGCCACCGCAGGCTTGGACATCCTCGTCGACGGTGATCAGGCGGATCTGCTCGCCCGGCGGGATGCCGCCCTGATAGAGGTCGAAGCCGTGTTCGGCCTCGGCGTCGTGGCGGTCGGGCCACTCTTGGGTGACCTGCGTGTTGTCCATCACGATTTCGTTCGCCCGTTGCTCGATCCGCTTGACGTCCTCGCGGGAGATCCGATCGTAGTGGCGAACGTCGATCCGCGAGGAGTCGACGCCCTTCTGGGCACCGGCCTGCCGGATGTGTTCGCCGAGTACCTGTCGTGCGGCGTGGATGACGATATGGGTCGCCGTGTGGTGGCGCATGAGCTGGCGGCGGCGACCGCCGTCGACCTGCCCGTTGACCAGTTCGCCCTTGCCGGGGTCCTCGTCGGTCCGGTGGAGGATCACGTCGTCCTCTATCTGGACATCGGTGACTTCGACGGTCGTATCGTCGGTCGAGAGCGTCCCCGTGTCGGCCGGCTGGCCGCCGCCCTCGGGGTAGAACATCGTCTGGTCCAAGACGACGTCGTAGCCGTCCTCGCGCTCGAAGACGTCGAGCACGACCGCCTCGAACTGGGTCCGCTCCTGATCGTCGTAGTAGAGTTTCTCCGTCTCCGGGAGATCCTCGAAGCGCTCGTCTTCCTCGTCCTCGACCTCGGCGACGGCCTCAGGCGTGTCGTGGCGCTTCGCGACGAGACTGTAGAAATCGTCGGGAATCTTGACGTCCGCGCCCGTCTCCTCGGCGATCTCGGCAACCATATCGGGCTGGATACCGTGGGAGTCGTAGAGTTCGATCAACTCCTCGGTGGGAATGGGCTCGCCTTTCTTCGCGTACTCCTCGGCCAGCGTCTCGACCCGGCGACCGCCCCGCTCGAGCGTCTCGCGATATTTCTCGACCTCGGTCCGGACGATGTCCCGGATCGTGTCGCGGTTCTCGTACTCCAAGCGCTCTGCCTGCATGTCGACGAGTTCGTCCAGCGGCGCGTCGACGCCGACGGTGTCACAGAGCCGCTTGGTGCGCCGGAGGACCATCCGCGCGAGGTAGCCGGTCCCGACGTTCGAGGGGACGATGCCGTCGCCGAGCATGTAGGCGAGGGTGCGGCAGTGGTCCGCGATGGCGTAGATGTCCTCGAGGGGTTCCATGAGGTCCTCGAGGTGGTCGGCGTCGACGTCGAGTTCGGCGGCGATCTCGCCGCGGGCGGTTGCCATATCCTCGGCCTCGTCGATGTCCATGTGGCCCGCGAGCTTGGCGGCGCGGTGGATCAGTTCCTCCTGGTCGTCGGTGTGGTCGAGGCCCGCGTTCTCCTTCAAGAAGGCGATCATGTCGGGGTAGACCGCCTCGTAGACGGTCGGCGTCCCTTGGGAGACCCACGTCCACCGCTCGAGCCCGTAGCCGGTGTCGACGATGTAGGTGTCCATCGGGCTGTAGCGGTTCCCGTCTTTCATCTCGTACTCGCCGTCGGGGTCTTGCTCCATGGACATGAAGACCAGCGTGGCGAGTTCGACGCCGCGGTAGATGACCTCGATGGCGGGGCCGGCGTTGCCGCCGCCGACCCACGGGTCCTCGATGTAGATGACCTCGTCGAGATCGACGCCCATGGAGTCGAAGAAGCCGTCGCAGAGTTCGACGGTGCGGTCCTTCCAGTAGACCTCGCCGTGGTAGGCGTACTCGTCTTCCTCGACGTCCTCGCGCGTGTTGAACGCGTGGTGGGCCATCATCTCGAAGGCCATCGTGTGCCGACCGGTCTTGCCGACGTTGTCGATGTCCTGCATCCGGATGCAGGGCTGAGAGACGGTCAGCGGGTTCGCCGGCGGCGGCGTCTCGCCGCTGGTGACAAGCGGTTGGAAGTCGTAGATCGACGCTTGGGTCAACAGCACGTCGTCGCGCCAGCGGTTCGCCGCGACCGGGTAGGGATCGATTCGCTCGTGGTCGTTGGCCTCGAAGTAAGAGAGAAAGGCCTCGCGCATCTCGGTCAGGCTGTACGAGTCGTCGAAGCCCGAGTTGTCGATGAAGCCGTACTCCTCGCAGGGCGGCTCACCGCAGGTCACCCGATCGTGGTCGCGCGTCCAGAAGTACGCGCCACACTCCGGGCACTCCTTGCGCTCGAACCCTTCCTCCTCGAAGTACTCGAGGCGGTATTCCTCCGCCAGTTCGCTCATTACGCGTCTATTGGCCCTGCAGCGCGTAAAACAGTTCCGCAACTGCCATCGGCGAAACCATCGTCGGACGCGACCGCGAGCGGGATGAACAGCGGTGATAGTGGCCCCGATGCGTATCCGCGGTCACGGCCACAGGTTCGTCGCCGCGCTCGAGATTCGTAACCGCACTCGAGTCGCTCGAGCCGAGCGCGGGCCGGCTACCGAGGTCCCAATTTGAATCCGGCGATACCGAGGGACGACTCAGTGTTCGATATCGGGGATACCGTTTTACCGTGGTGGAAGGTCACGCAATACAGAGACGTGAACGGCGACGGCACGAGCAACGCACCGGCGAACCCGCGACCGCGGACGGTCCTCTACGTGGCCGGCTCGGAGCGGACCGCAAGCGACGGCGCCGGAGAGCTCGAGGCCCACCCGTCGGGTCCGAAGCGGTCGGTCCACGCCGTCACCGCGGTCGAGCGAGTCCGGAGTTGGGCCCCGGAGGCCGACTGCGTGGTCTTCGCCGAGACGCCGACGACGGCGGCCGGCTCGACGCTGCTCGAGGTCGTCGACGCCTGCGGCGCGACGCCCGTGATCCTCTTTACCGAGTCGTCGTTCGCGCCGGCGGCCGCGCGGTCGACCGGGGGGATCGACGGCTACGTCCGCCGCGAGACCGACGACGCCGTCGCACACCTGATCGACGAGATCGAGTGGGTCTGCAGGGGCGAGAACGGGACGACTGCCGACGCCGAGACCGAAACCGAACCGACGAAAGACGGCGCGAACGACGTGATCGCGATGGGCGGCAAGCGAGCGGCATCGGTCGGCGATCCGGCCGACTCGAGCGACCCAGCGGCCCGGCTCCTCGAGGCGGCCCCCGAACTGGCGGCCTGTCGCGATCGCGACAGGCTCTTCGAACTGCTGGTCCAGAGTGCAGCCGACGCCCTCGAGCGCGAGGCCTGTTGGCTGTCGACGGTTCACTTCGGGGAATTCACACCGCGAGCGACCGCGCCGACGGTGTCGGACGCCGACCTCGAGGCGCTACCGCGTGAGGGACCGCTCGGCGATATCCTCCGAACGGGCAAGGCGCTGCAGATCGACGATCTCGCGGCCGACGACCGGCTGGCGGCCCCGCTCGAGGGGATCGCGTCGCTGTGCTGTGTTCCGGTCGGCGACGTGGGTATCCTCCAGGTCGCCGCCGAGGAGACGGCGGCATTCAACGAGGGCGACTGCGACCTACTCGCGACGTGGTGTCGCGCGGCCGCTGCAGTCCTCGAGCGGATCGACGCCGACGCGAACCGCGCCACGGCGCGCGAACGACTGCGCCGGGAGCGCGATCGGCTACAGACGGAACGGGATCGAGTAGCGAACGACCGGGACGAGATCGCCGCCGAGCGCGACCGGGTGGCAGCCGAACGCGACCGCATCCGGGCCCTGTTCGCGAACGTGCCGGAGCCGACAGTCCGGTACGAGATCGACGACGGACGGCCGATCGTCCGGACGGTCAACGACACCTTCGCCGCGGTCTTCGGCACCGATCCCGAGGCGATCGTCGGCGCGCCCGTCGACGAGGACACCGTCCCGCCGGGCCTCGAGACCCGGCGGGCGACCCTGCTCGAGTCGCTGCGAGCGGGCGAGCGCCGCCAGTTCGTCAGTCGCCGGGAGACCGTCGACGGCGTCCGCGAGTTCCTGCTGACGCTGGTGCCGGTCGAGACGGGCGCGGGCGGAGCCGCGGCGGCCGGCGAAGACGGGGCGGCGCAACCGCCCGATCACAACCCCGAGGGACTGATCGTCTACAGCGACGTGACCGAGGCGAACCGCCGGGAGCGGGAGGCCGCCGCCGCCGAAGCGCGCCTCGAGACGATCGCGGACCTGGTCGACGAGGACGTGCGAACGCCGCTGAACGTCGCCCGCGGCTACCTCGAGTTGGCCGCCGAAACCGGCGATCAGGAGCACTTCGCGGAGGTCGACGACGCACAGGAGCGGCTCCGCGAACTCGTCGATCAACTGGTTGCGATCGCCCGGCGGGACGACGTACTCGTCGAGACCGAACCCGTCGCCGTCCACGACGTCGCGCGGCGGGCGTGGGTCGCCGTCGACACCGGCGACGCGCGGCTCGTCACTCGGGCGGCGAACGATCGCGTGCTCGAGGCGGACAAAGCGCGGCTGCGAGAGTTGTTCGAACACCTGCTGCAGGCTGTCGTCGAGGACGCAGGGAGCGATGATTTCGGCACCGGACCCGGTGCGAACGACGCGGGCGGCGACGCCCCGATCGTCACCGTCGGCGCGACCGACGACGGCTTCTACGTCGCCCGGCACAGCACCGACGGCGACGCCGCGACCGACGACGACGGGCTCGAGACGAACCCCGTCCCCGGCCGATTGGCCGCGGCCGACGGCACCGGGTTCGGGCTCGGCACCGTCGAGCGCATCGCCGACGCGCACGGCTGGAGCGTCGGGGTCGCCGAGGACGACGATCGCGTCGCGTTCGCCTTCCGCGGCGTCGGCGATGGGGACGAAACTGATGCGGTGAAAAGCGACCGGTAGCCGTCAGTTGTCTTCGTCGAGCGCAAGCGACGCCAACATCGCCTCGAGTTGCAGGCGTTCGTTCGCGCCCTCGGTGATCCGGAAGTCCACCTCGCCGAGTCGCTCGAGCAGTCGCACCGTCGCCTGCTCGGGGATGTCGAACTCCCACGCGGAGCGGTGGAGCTGATCGATAACGTCGCCGCCGGCGAGGCCGCGCTCGGTCAGCAGGTCCTCCAGGGCGGCGCGGGCGGCGGTGAAGTCGCCCTCGATGGCGTGGTCGACCATCGCCTCGACTTCCTCGGGGCGGGCGGTCGCGGTGATCGCGAAGACGGTCTCCTCGTCGACGGTTTCGCCCATCACCGCGGCGGCCTGCAAGGCGTTGATCGCCTTCCGCATGTCGCCGTCGGCGGCGTAGATGAGGGCGTCGACGCCGTCGTCGGTGACCGCGATGTCCTGATCGGCAGCGATCTCGCGGACCTGCGCCTCGATGGCGTCGTCGGTCAGTTCGGTAAAGCGGAAGACCGCACAGCGAGACTGGATGGGATCGATGATCTGGCTCGAGTAGTTACACGAGAGGATAAAGCGCGTGTTGTTAGAGAACTGCTCCATCGTCCGACGCAGCGCGGATTGGGCATCAGACGTGAGGGCGTCGGCCTCGTCCAAGAAGATGATGCGGTGGTCGTAGCCGCCGAACGAAGAGCGCGCGAAGTCCTTGATCCGATCGCGGACGACGTCGATCCCGCGCTGGTCGGAGGCGTTCAGCTCGAGGAAGTTCTCGCGCCAGTCGTCGTCGTAGACCTCGCGGGCGATCGCCTGCGCGGCCGTGGTGTTGTGCATGACCGTCGGCACGTCACCGGCGACGTAGTTTCGCGTTCCAGGTACTGTGAGGTCGTAGACGCGTTGTTCACTCTGTACTTGCTCGACGTTCGTCACCCGATCAAAGTAGAGCGTTCCGCGGGAGAGTCGATCGAGTTCGACGATCCGTTCGACAACCGCCATCGAACACATCTCGCCAGCGACCTCGAGGATTCGGTCGGCAACGGTTTCGAACCGCGGCAGCGACGCGAGATCGTGATCGCCGTTTTCGATGAGATTTCGGACCTCCGTACCAAGCAGTTCTGTGCCCTCCGCGATTCGGTTATCCGAAACGCCGAGCGCGTCGATTGCGTTTCGCAGCGACTCCTGAACGGAACGGATATCCGGCGTAGCGGACCGTGCCTCGAGCGTGGCGAGTAACTCACCCGCTCGACTCGCAGTCGGGGAGCGGCGTCCGTTCGCATATTCGAGCAGTCGGTCAGTCCGAATTTCCGTCGCAGATTCGACCTCTTTTCGCATCTCGAGCGGCTCCAGCGCATCACGCTCGCTGACCCACGTCGTCGGAACGGCACTCACCGATCGAATAGCAGAGCGTACCTGCTCGATATCTTGCTCGACCTGCTGTGCCGCCTCGAGTCGATCGGACGCCGCCTCGAGAACCCGATCGATGTCCTCGAGCGCGGCTTCTCGACCGGGGTTGTCGGGGTTCAGGGTGTCGGTCACCAGCGGTTCTTTCTGCAGCGCGAGCGTTCGACAGAGATCGTCGATAGCCGCCTGCGCGGGCATGGTATCGTGATTCGGATTTCCGGTGCCCGCAGTCGCGTTGGCGAGCCGCTCTCGTTTGTGATCGATAGTGAATCCGACGGCGTCTTCGAATTTCGAGAGCGCCGAGATGCCTGATATGTACAGCGCGTGGTATTCCCGTTTCGGTCCGGAGCCGTTCGTTGCCGTCTTCTCAACGCGTTTCCGGCGCGTTGGAACGCCGAACGAGGCGAGCAGATACGAACAGAGCGTAATTACCGACTCGTCTTTCTGCGTCAGTTCGATCGTCCCTTGATCCGCGACGTGCGCTTCGGAATCGAAGACCGCCCGCAGGAACGCCGTTCGAACGTCGTCCGAAGCGTGAACGAGGATCGAACCGGCGGTTGAGTCCGCCGAATCGTCGAAAACATCGAAGCAGGACTCGAGGAAGTGATGAAGGGACTTCGTCCGGAGTTCGACGTACGGCACGTCTTTCTGCACGCCCCGGGTCGTTTCGACACCGAACAGTTTCCGTGCGGTACGTTCGAACGCCTCACGGAGCGCATCGTCCGTATTATAGAACTTGATTCGGCCGTTATCGATCCGCGCTTCGCTGATTGTGAGTCCGACGAAACGCGCCAGTTCCGGCGTGAGTTCCCACGGCGGCGTGATCGGACTGGACCGTTTGTTGTACGGCGTGACGTACTGTACGGCTTCGACGTTGGCTCGAAGCTCGGATTCTGAAACATCGAGCGACCGGAGATACGCAAGCGAACAGGTTACCGACGGCTCCTCGAGATCAATCGAGACGTCTCGTGCGTAATTCTGCGCTGTCTGACGAGTGATATCGTATTCGGCGGCGATCTCGGCGACCGAATAGCCTCGTCGACGGCAACCAATAACTGTCTTCTTCTGTCCGACGTAATTCTCTTCGGCTGGAATTTCGTACCGCTCGGCGAACGATTCCGAGACGGTGACGAACGTTCTGTCGCCGTCCATCGACGAGAGCCAGTCGAGCGATGCGGATGTGTCGTCAGCAGCGAGTGGCGTTTCCAGTGGCCGCGCGAGACGTTCGTCGCCGGACAGCGTTCCGGCCTCCTGCCACTCGAGGCCCGTCTCGTCGGCCACGAGAAGTTTGTGTTCCGGCGTGACCGTGAACTCGTTTCCGTCTCGCGTTGTAATCGAGACGAGATCGGTCGCTTCCTTCGAGAAGACGTGCGACGGGGAGACGTATTCGAACGAACCGTCGTTGTCGTACGTCAGGATCTCGAGGTCGTCGTCCGGCGTTCCGAATCCGTCGACATCACCGACGACGGTGGAGATCGGAGCGACACCATCGTTCGTCAGCACCGGTGTCTCCCCAGTGACACACTTCCCCGTCCCGGCCGGTCCCGCGAACATGAGATGGGGGAGATCGTCCTGCTCGACGTACCGTTGGAGCCGCGGAACGATGTCCTCGTGGCCCTTGATCTCGTCGAGGCGCTCCGGTCGATACTTCTCGATCCAGACTTCGGTCTTCCCGGGTGTGGGCTCCGCCGCCTCGGCGTCGGCCTCGCTCATACTGGCCGAAGGTGCGGCCGGAAGATAAATCGCCCGAAGGTCGCTCCCCGACAGAGCGGCCGCGGGTTCGGTCCCGTCGCGAACGGATCACGCACCCTGACGGTTTCTGCACCGGAAGTCGTGGTGGCGGCTTTTACACCCTGCTCGAGGAAGGACTAGCTGCAATGGTTGCAAATATCACACGATCGCGGATCGCTGTCGCGGCACTGGTCATCCTCCTGATCTGTGGGACCGTCCCGGCGACGGTGGCGGCACAGACTGACGGGCAGACCGGTGGCACGGTCGTCGTCGAGGAGGGCGAAACGGTCGACAGCCTCGAGGCGTTCGGCGGGAGCGTCATCGTCCGCGGCACCGTCACCGGCGACGTCAGCGCGGTCGGGGGCGACGTGCGGATCGAAACCACGGGCGAGGTTGGCGGCGACCTCGAGGCCGCCGGCGGGAGCGTGACCATCGCCGGCAGCGTCGACGGCGACGTGGAGATCGGTGCGGGGAGTCTCACGATCACCGAATCGGGCACCGTCGGCGACAGTTTGATGGCCGGCGTCGGAAGCGCGACGATCGACGGCACGATCGAGGGCGACGCCGAAATCGGTGCCGAGACGATCCGGCTGGGCGAGAGCGCGTCGATCGCGGGCGATCTGCGCTACGACGGCGACCTCGAGGGCAACACCGACGCAGTCGCGGGCGAGATCGAAGAGGACGCCTCGCTCGGCGTCGACGTCGCGCCGACGATCCAACCGTTCGCGTCGTGGTTGTTCGCGGCCTACGTCCTCGCGGTGAACCTGCTGATCGGGGCCGTGTTGCTTGCGCTGTTCCCGCGGTTCTCCGACGGCGTCGCCGACCGCGTCGCGTCGGGGCCGCTCCGCTCGGGACTGGTCGGACTGGGTGTCCTGATCGGGGTTCCCGTGCTCTTGGTCGCGCTCGCGATCACCGTCGTCGGCATTCCGCTGTCGCTGATCGGCGGCTTCGCGTTCGGCCTGTTGCTCTGGATCGGCGTCATCTACGGTCGCTTCGCCATCGCCGCGTGGCTCCTCTCGCTGGTCGGCCTGGGCAACCGCTGGCTCGCGCTCGTCGTCGGGCTGGTCGCCGGTGCCCTCCTCGGTCGGCTCCCGATACCGATCGTCGGCGACGCGATCAACCTGCTCGTCCTCCTGCTCGGCCTCGGCGCGCTCGCTCGCGGGCTGGTCGGCCACTGGCGGGCCGCCCGAAATCGCGAGCAGGACAGACCCGTCGGTCCCGGTCCGGACGAACGGACCGCAGACTGAGAGGGGCCGCGATCCTCGAGCGATGCGCTCAAGGCCGCGCTCGCGCAAGGCGAGGTATGCACGTCACCGTCGACGTCAAGGGCGAGGACACCTACGAACTCGATCTCGAGGCGGTGGCGGGAGCCGCGGCCGCCGGCGCTGACACCGCTGGCGGGGTCGGCGACGCCGATGGCGACGATACCAGCGGTCCCGACGGCGCGACGCCGACCTACGCGGACCTGCTGCGCGAAGTCGACCTGAGCCCCCACGAGGTCAGTGTCCTCGTCGACGGTCGTCCGGTCCCCGAGGACCAGCCCGTCGAGAGCGACCACGTGACGGTGCTCCGGCTGATCAAGGGCGGGTGAGACCGGCGAGTCACGCGGCGATACGACCGCGTCGCGAATTTGTTCGCGTTTCGTATCCGAACCGGCTCGAGATCCCTCTCTGCTGTACGTACCGTTCGTTGGGAGACGGGAGAACACAGTGGTATTCTCGGATCGCGGTGATCCGAGACGAAACGAGAACGGCGACTGCAGGCCGATCGTATCGCCGTCCGACGCCCGCAGTTAGTCGTCGTCGGAGGCGGCCGAGCCGGTCGGCGTGGTCGATCGATCCTCCTCGTGTAAGAAGACCGCCCGACGGCTGCCGAAGACCCAGATCATGACGCCGACGGCGATCAGCGTGATGATCGCGAAGGGACCGCCGGCGATGATCGCGGCCTGTTGTAACGCGGTGGTGCCGCCGGCGACCATCAACAGCGAGGCCAGCGTCCCCATGAGAACGCTCCAGATGACCCGGTTGATCGTCGACGGCTTCTCCTTGCCGCCGGTGGTGAGCATCCCCAGCGCGAGCGTCGAGGAGTCCGCCGACGTCACGAAAAAGGTCGTCACCAGCACCAGGAAGAGCGCGGTGAGCAACTGGCCGGCCGGCAGCGCTTCGAACAGCGGGTAGCCGGCGACGGCCTCCTCGAAGCCCCACGCCTCGAGCGTGCCGAGGATGTCGGCCTGCCCGCTCGATTGCAGGAAGATCGAGGTCCCGCCCATCGTCGCGAACCACGGGATCGTGATGGCCGTCGAGGCGACGACGCCGGTGGCGGCGACCTGCCGGACGGTTCGCCCGCGGGAAATGCGGGCGATGAAGAGGCCGACGAACGGAGCCCACGAGAACCACCACGCCCAGTAGAAGACGGTCCACGCGCCGACGAAGCCGGCGTCGGCACCCTGTCCGCCGGTCTCGCTCGCGCCCATGAAGAAGCTCATCGAGATGAACTCGTTGACGTACGCCCCCAGCGCTTGGGTGCCGACGGTCATGATGTACACCGTCGGCCCGAGGATGAACGCCGCGACCGTCAGGACGACAAACAGCCCCATGTTGAAGTACGAAATGCGGCGGATCCCTTTCTCGACGCCGAGCGCGACCGAGATCGTAAAGGCCACCGTCAGCCCCGTGATCACGAGCACCGTGCCGGCGTCGCCGAAGGAGACCCCGGCGGCGTACTCGAGGCCGACGAGGAACTGATTGCCGACCAGTCCGAGCGTCGTCGCGATGCCGCCGATCGTGGCGAAGACGGCGAGGATGTCAACGAGTTTCGCCCACGGGCTGTCGAGGTTGTCGAACCCGATGATCGGGCCGATGATCGTCGAGATGCGCAGCGGCGCGTCCCGGCGGTAGGCGAAGTAGGCGATCGGGATCGCCACGATCACGTAGGCCGACCACGCCGAGAGCCCCCAGTGGAAGAACGTGTACTGGAGCGCGCTGACGGCGGCACCCGTCGACTCGGCTTCGACACCCGAAAACGGCGAGGGCGTCGAGTAGTGGAAGATCGCCTCCGCCGGCCCCCAGAAAACGATACCGGCGGCGATCCCCGCGGAGTACAACATCGCGAAGTACCCGAGGAAGCTGAACTCGGGCTCTTCGTCGTCCTTTCCCAGCTTGATATTGCCCCACGGGCCGAAGATGAGGTACAACACGAACGCCACGAGGGCGAACATCGACACGAGATACGCCCAGCCGAAACTCGTCCACAGGAACTCGTTTGTCCCCTCCATGATCTCGAGCGTTCGACTCTCCCGGAAGAGAAACGCCACGACGACTAACGCGGCGACGACGAAGCCGACCCCGAAGACGACGGGATCGAGCTCGTCGAGAAAGGTACGGATCGGTCCGGTTTCGTCGGTCGTGCGGTCGGTCTCGCTCATGAGGGATCACGCGCCTGTGGCGTTCCAACGGCGGTCGTGATCGATTCAGTCATACTCGCTGACGGGCAGACGACCGCACCGTCGCCCCGTGACGGCACCGATTCCGCGTCGTGCCTTTCCATGATGACATGCACCACGGGGTAAGATAACAAGTGTATCAATCAACGTTTATCTTAATAATCGGTGCCGCTTTTATACCCAGGACCGAACACGTTAGCGCGCCGGACGGTGTCGGTGCCGAAACGAGATCCGGCAGCGAGCGCGCTCGAGCCAGACGGGTCTGCCGGCATGTCGTACGCCTCGAGTAAGGCCGTGGCCGACTCGTCCCACTGCGAGGTCTCCCGGCCGCCCGAATCGGAGCACTCCGCGCCGGGTTCGTCCTGTCGCGTTACTCCTCGAGAAGCGTCGTTTCGACCAGTTGGCCGGTCCCGCGACGGATGCGCCCGCCGACGGCCGTCGGTGAGATGCCGAGGCGTTCGGCGAGTTCCTCCAGCGACGTGTCGCGGGGCTCCTCGAAGTAGCCCTCCTCGTGGGCGGTCACCAGCGCGGCGCGCTGTTCGTCGGTCACCTCGGGGGCCGTCGCACCGGTCCACTCGTCCTGTCGGAACATCCGTTGAAGATCGAAGGCGATGTCCGTGTCCTCACAGCACTCGCAGAGTTCGGCGAGGGCTTCCCGATCGGGGAGATGGAGGCGATTGGTCCAGCCCCGGTCGTTGCTCTCCGCTTTCAACAGCAACCCGCCGAGTTCGGTCGTCATCGGCGAGATCAACATGGTGTCCGCAGCGTGCTGGAGCCGATAGATGCGCGTCGAGCCGAGGTCGTCGACGAGCATCCAGTCCACGACCGTGTGGTCGCGCTCGAGGACATCCTCGAAGGTGTCGTCTGCGCCCTCGACAAGGTAGAAGAACAGTCCCGTCTCCGGGTCCGTCGTGGAGTGGGGTACGACCTCGATGGAGGCGTCCGGGCAATCGCGAATCGTCGGCGTCAACGCGAGATCCGGGTGGGCGATATCGAGGATTGCGATCAGACTCACGGGTTGTCACATCGGCTCTTTGGAGCGCGGTTCGGTTCGCAGATCGACTCGTGAACGATGGTTCGTTTCCTGATTGTCAATTGATCGGACGTGTCCAGCCCCCATACTGATAGATAGTACCACGCACGATCACTTAATCGTTACTTCGGGCGCAAAACGATGAGCGAAACCTGTTCCGGTTCACCAAGCGTCGACGGAAGGGCTGCCGAGCCGCCGGTGAAAGCCCAGTCGCTTTGCCGGTCGACGCGGTACACGGCGTATGGCCGAACCCGCCCTCGATAGGGCCCTGCCGAACGTCGGTCCGGGACCGAATCGACTGACGCTTGCGGATCTGACGGCACCGGTCGAGCCGGCGGACCCGGCGGTGGCCGTCTCCGATGTGGGGGCCGCCGTCTCCGACGGGCTGGCGGTCACCGCGGCCGACCGCGACCGGACGGTGCTCGACCGACTCGTGATCGACGCGTTGTTAGCCCGCGCCGACCGACGCACCTGACGAATGTTCGTCCGCACAGCCACCCCCGACGACGCACTCGAGGTCCGGCGCATCCTCGACGCGGCCATGCTCGAGCCCGGCGATGTCGAGGCCCGGATCGCGGCGGGAAACGTCTTCGTCGCCGGCGACGACCGCGGCGGAACGACCGACGCGAGCCGCGAACGGGTGCTGGGGACGGCCGTGCTCGAGTCCCGCGAGGGGCCGGGGGCACACGTCTCGGCGATCGGTGTTCGCCGCCGACACCGCGGGCGCGGCATCGGACGGGCGCTGATCGACCGCGCCCTCGAGCGAGAAGGACGGCTGACGGCGCGGTTCGACGACGGCGTCCGCCCGTTCTACGAGCGGGTCGGCTTTTCGATCGAGCCGATCGACGAGCAGCGACACCGCGGCGTCAAGCGCAGTCTCGAGACCGAGTCCGACTAAGACCCGTCGCCTGCCAGCGGTGCTTTCTCCCGACCGAACGTGGTAGACACCGCCGCATGGCACTCAAAGGGTTACTCAGCGGCAATCCGTCGCGAAACGCCACGCTCTACCTCGGGATCGGGGTCATTTCGCTGGCCAAGGCGATCGCGGTCCGTAACGACCGAAACCGATTCCGCCGAGAGCTCACCGACGCCGCCATGTTCATCGGCGTCGGCCTCGCGTTGCGTCGGTACAGTCAGCTCAAGGCCGAGAAACGGCAGGAAATCGAATCGCAGGTCCCCGACTGGGCGATCGATCTCGCGACTTCCGAACAGGCCCAGCGGAGCGTCCGAAGCCTCGCGAAACAGCGGATGGGACGGCAGTCCGAACCGGAGCCGAGCCTGAAAGATCGGGCCCAGCGCGCGCTCTTGAGTCGCTAATCACGGTTCGGCCGACGACTCGAGCGGTCCTTAGATTCTCACGCGGATATCGGCTCGAGATCGGCCGTGAAATGCCGTAGCTCTCGGTTGTCGGGTTCGGACGCGATCTCGAGTCCGGCGACCGTCTCGCGGTTCTCGAGGACGGTCGCGGCGGTTTCAGCGACGTGTTCGAAGTGTTCGGTGTGATAGGTCCGGCGCGGGACCGCGAGTCGGACCAGTTCGGGTCGATCCGTCTCGGGGAACGCGAAACTCCCGAGTTCGACCCCGCGGACGCCGCCTTCTCGATACAGTTCACAGACCAGCGCCTGTCCCGGGAACTCGTCGGCCGGGAGATGCGGGAGCGCGGCGCTCGCGTCGAGATAGACGGCGTGGCCGCCGGGCGGCGTGTAAATCGGTACGCCGGCATCCTCGAGCAGTGCGGCAAACTCCCGGACGCCGTCGAGGCGGTCGGCCACGTACGCCTCCTCGACGGCCTCGCGGAGGCCGACGGCCAGCGCGGCGACGTCCCGCCCGGACATCCCGCCGTAGGTCGGAAACCCCTCGTAGAGGATCGCTCGCTGCTTGCACCGCTCGAACAGCGCCTCGTCGTCGGTCGCGACGAAGCCGCCCGCGTTGGCCAGTCCGTCTTTCTTGCCGCTCATGACGATGGCGTCGGCGGAGGAGAGCTGTTCGCGGACGATTTCGTCGATATCGGCCCCGGCGAACTCCGCTTCGCGCCGCCGGACGAAGCCGGCGTTCTCAGCGAACCGGCAGGCGTCGATGACGAACGTTGCGTCGATTTCGTCGGCAAAGTCCCGAACACGACGGGTGTTTTCGACGCTGACCGGCTGACCTGCCGTCGAGTTGTTCGTGATCGTCAGAATCACCAGCGGCACGCGCTCAGCGCCCACCTCGTCGACGACCGAGCGGGCGCGCTCGAGCGAGAAGTTCCCCTTGAACGGATCGTCCGACTCGAGGTCGTGAGCCCCCTCGGCGGGGCAGTCGATCGGGTCGGCACCCTGATTCGCGACGTGGGCGCGAGTCGTATCGAAGTGGGTGTTGTTGAGCGCGACGTCGCCCTCGGAGAGCAGCGTTCCGTAGAGGATGTTCTCCGCGCCCCGGCCCTGATGGGTCGGGACGACGCGCGAGAACCCCATCACGTCCCGGACTGCCGACTCGAGGTCGTCGAAGCTCTTCGAGCCGGCATAGGACTCGTCACCGCCCATTATCGCCGCCCACTGGGCGTCGCTCATCGCACCGGTACCGCTGTCGGTCAGGAGATCGACGAAGACGTCCTCGGCGTCGAGATCGAAGACGTTGTATCCGGCCTCGGCGAGCGCCCGTTCGCGCCGGTCTCGAGCGGGGAGGTGGATCCGTTCGGCTACTTTCGTCTTGTATGCGACCATACCAACCCAACGCCGTCGCGCGTGTTCAGTCTAATTGAGAGTTCGTGTGCATCGATGGGTCGAAGCGTCCGTTTCGAACCGGATCGGCGCATCGACGGGCAACCGTCGCGGCGGCCCGTTGCGCGACCGACCGGCCCCAGCGTTTCCGCGCTCGAGCGACTCGAATACCAGCCGAGACGTCCGTGATCAGGACCCGTCCGCGCCGGTGCGACCGAAGGCGTCGGTCCCGACTCGCGTCGTCGTCGGCTCGGGACCGACGAGTTCCAGTTCGTCCGTCGTCCCGTAGGACAGCGTGAGCGACCGGTCGGACGCGGAATCGTCGCTCCGGGCGGCGTCTCGAGTATCCGTCTCCGCGGCGCTTCGAGTGTCAGCCACCGGGCCGCTGTCGCCCTCGTCCACAGCAGTCGAGGCATCGGAATCGGTCGGAGTCGGTGCTTCGGTCTCGAGTCGCAATTGGGACTCGAGCGGCGCTTCGGTCTCGTCGGCAGCGGCCGTCTCGTCGGACCCGACCACGCGCTCAGCAACCGCGTTGAGTTCGGCGGCCGTCGACTCGACGAGGCCCTCGTCCTCGCGGGCAGCGACTGTCGGCTCGGCGACGACGGCCGCCTCGAACTCCTCGAATCCGGACGGGGCGTCCCCGTCGGTCGAATCGACCGGCGCGTCGGTCACGCCGTCGTCGGGGCCCCGGTCTGCGGGATCAGTCGCTCGAGAGTCAGTGGCGTGGTCTGCGAGGTCGGCGAACAGTTCGGCCGCGGTGGTGTCGTCCACATCGTCGTCGGACTGCGTCCGACTGCTCGAGGCGCGTAGCGCCTCGCTGATTTCGTCGTCGGTGGTAGGGTCGTGTGCGCCGCCGTCTGTGGCGAGTTCGTCGAGCGAGTCGACGCCGAATTCGGCCAGGACCGCGTCGGGATCGGGATCGATCTCTTCGAACACGTCCGTGCCCGGCTGCTCTGTGCTCATAGCGACGACTCCCATCTCGTCCCCCTTCGTTACGACCCCCGTTATCGAGATTTCGAGCGGCTAGTCAACGGCTAAAACAGTGTCTCGATCGCGAGAACGTTGCACGAAATCGGCCGACGGAATCGGTTCGGTCCCGACTCGAGGCGCGTGCCCTAGAACAGGTCCTGAGTCAGTTCGAGGGTCTCCTCACGGTCGTCCCAGTTGACGAAGAGGGCGACGCTGGTCGCGCTCGTGATGATGTCCTGCAGGTGGATGCGGGCCTCGGCGAGGGGGTTGACGATCTCGCTGATGATTCCCGGCTGGTTGGGGAGTTCGCCGCCGGTGACGCGGATGACGGCGATCGGCGAGTCGACGGTGACCGAGGAGAGTTCGTCGCGGGCGATGACCTCGCGATGGAGGATGTTCTCGGCGCGTTCGGCTTCTTCCTCGTCGATGTAGAACGTGATGGTGTCCATCCCGCTGGCGACGGCGTCGACGTTGACGTCGCTCTCGTGGAGCGCCTCCGAGAGGTGATGGAAGATGCCGGGCTCGTTTCGGATCGCCCGACCGGCGACAGTCAGGCAGGCGAGCGGCCGCTCGCGCAGGTCGACGAGGTTCTTGAACTCGCCCTCGATGCTCGTCCCGCCCGAGAGCAGGTCGCCGTGCTGGTAGTGGACGACGCGGACGTCCAAGTTGCCCTCCTTGTAGGAAAGCGCGGAGGGCGCGACGACCTCGGCCCCGCGGAACGAGAGGTTCCGGAGCTCGTCGACCGAGATCTCGCCGACGTTTCGCGCCCCCTCGACGACGTGTGGGTCGCCGGTCATGACGCCCTCGACGTCGGTCACGATGACGACCTCGTCGGCGTCCATGTACTTGCCCATCATGACCGCCGTGGTGTCACTGCCACCGCGGCCGAGCGTCGTGATCGAGCCGTCCGGCCCCTCCGCGAGGAAGCCGGTGATGACTGGGACCGTCCCGTCGAGATCCGCCGCGACGTCAGCGGCGCGTTTCTTGGTCTCCTCAACGTTGACCTCGCCGTACTCGTCGGTGACCACGGGCCACCGATCGCTGCCGGGCTCGAGGAAGATCGCGTCGATGCCGCGGGCCGACAGCGCGGCCTTGAGCATGCGAACGGAGGTCCGCTCGCCCATGCTGACGATCTGGGCGCGGTCGGCCTCGTCGGTCTCGAAGGAGATCTCGTCGAGCAGTTCGTCGGTGGTCGATCCCATCGCGCTGGCGACGACCGCGATCTCGTGGCCGTCCTCAACGGCCGCGGCGATCGAATCCGCGGCGCGGTTGATCCGATCCCCGCTGCCGAGACTGGTCCCGCCGAACTTGGCTACGACGCGCATGCCGACACCTCACTGGCCGCGTGCGTTACGGTGGTATGACTCATACTCGGTCCGTTACCAGAGCGTGCAGATAACTGTGTCCCATCGGTCGCATTTTTATCCACCTCGAGCGAGCGCGAGTCCGCCCGACCGGGCCGGCGATCGGTCCCGGTCGAATCGCCGCCGACGGCAATCCGCGACGGGATTTATGTTCGTGCGCCGCATTACCATACGTCGATGAACGTACGGGACGCACTCGAGGCCGATGCCGACGCGCTCGCGTCGATCGCCGACTCCCCGACGGACGTGATGCGGAATCTCGTCCACGACCGGACGGTGCGCGTCGCGGAGGACGGGAGCCACGATCCGAACGCGGACGTCTCGGGATCGCAGTACGACGGCTCCGATCCGGAGGACCTGCTCGGCTTCATCAGCTTCGACGCGCGCGAGGACACCGTCCACGTCACCCAACTCGACGGCACGAGCGAGGCCTGCAAACGGCTGCTGGCCGAACCCGTCCGATTCGCCGAACGTGAGTCGATGGCCGTCGAAGTGTTGGCGTCACAGGACGCCGACCCCATCGAGACCGCCGCCGAAGACCTCGGCTTCGACCGACGCGGCCGAGGCCCGCGATTCAACGGCTCGCCGACGACGCGGTTCCGCCTCGAGCCCTGACGCCATGGCTGCGATCGTACCGGCGGATAGAACGGAATCGACAGCGGAGCGCTTACTGCACATCTGAGCTCGAGGCGCTGTTCAGGGAGGAGACGGCGACGGCACCGAGGACGAGATCCAGCGCGGCCAAGACGGCGAGGGCCGGCACCAGCGTGTTCCAGAGCCCGCCGAAGCTCGACACCTCGATGACGGTCATCACGTCCTGTCCGAACATCAGCGCGCGGGCGGCGTCGACGCCGTAGGTGATCGGGTTGAGCGCGGCGACGGTCTGGACCCAGCCCGGGAGGATCTCGAGGGGGAGAAAGGCACTGGAGAGGAACAGCAGGGGGAACTGCAGCAGGTTCACCGCGATGATGGTCGACTCCTGATCGCGCGTGAGCAGCGCCACCACGTTCGAGAGCGCGGTGAACCAGACCGAGAACACGATCGCGACGGCGACGATGCCGAGCGCGCCGGGAACGCCCGTGGCGATGTACTCGTCGAGCGACGCGCCCGTGTCGAGAGCGAGGAGGACGTAGCCGAGGACGAGGATAATCGTGACTTGGACGACGATGCGGAGGACCTCCGAGAGGGACTTCCCGAGGAACACCGCCCCGCGGTGCATCGGCGAGACGAGCACCTTTTCGAACATGCCGTTTTCGATGTCCTCGACGAGGCCGATCCCGGAGGTCGTCGCGGCGATGAGCGCCGTCTGGATCACGATCGCGGGGACGAGATAGGTCACGTAGCTCGCCTCCGTGCCGAGGCTCTGACTGACCGCGCCCGCGGTGATCTGTCCGAACACTTCCGTAAAGAGCACGAGGAAGATGATCGGATTCAGCAGCGAGACGGTCATCACGAACGGGTTGCGGGTGGTCTTCAGCACCCAGCGCTTCAGGTTGATCCACGTATCGCCGACGAAGCCGTTCCCGCTGGTCTTCCGGCCGGTCTCCGCCTCGGCGCTCATCGGTCCACCTCCGCGGCCGCGGTTCGATCCTCGGCGGCCGCCTCCTCATCGTCGAGACCGTCGCCCGTGATCGCGAGGAAGACGTCGTCGAGCGTCGGATCGCGGACGTTGAAGCCGGTGACGGGGATCTCCGCCTCTTTCAGCGCGACGAGCAGGTCCGTGCCGCGCCGTCTGGCCGCCGTCGACCGGACGCTGAGCCCCTCGTCGGTGACCTCGATTGGCGCATCGTCGAAGACGTCCGCGTCGACCGCGGCCCGGCGAGCGCGCTCGAGGGTCGCATCGTCGGGGTCTGCGATCTCGATCTCGAGGACGGCACCGCCGACGCGGGCCTTGAGCTCCGACGGCGAGCCCGAGGCGACTATCGACCCGTCCCGGATGACGCCGATCCGGTCGCAGAGCTGATCGGCCTCCTCCAAGTACTGCGTGGTCAGAAAGACCGTCGTCCCGCGGTCGTTGATGCGCTCGAAGTAGTCCCAGAGCCGGTTGCGGGCCTTCGGGTCGAGTCCGGTCGTCGGCTCGTCGAGGAAGACGATGGGCGGCTCGTGGACCAGCGCGGTCGCGACGTCGAGGCGTTTCTGCATCCCGCCGGAGAAGTCCTTCGCCTGTTTGTTCGCGACGTCGGCGAGATCGACGAGTTCGAGGAGGTCGTCGATCCGATCGCCGCGGTCGCCGGCCGAGACGCCGTAGGCCTCGCAGGCGAAGCGGATGTTCTCGCGGGCCGTGAGTTCGGGATCGATACTGGTCTCTTGGGCCATGTAACCGATCGATTCGCGGACCGAGCGCGGATCGGCCTCGACGTCGAACCCGTTGACGGTGACGGTTCCCCCGGTCGGTTTCAACAGCGTCACGAGGACCTTGATGGTCGTCGTCTTCCCGGCCCCGTTCGCGCCAAGAAAGCCGAAGAACTCCCCCTCGGGAATCTCGAGCGTGAGGTCGCTGACGGCCTCTGTTCCGTCGGCATAGGTAAGTTCGACGTGTTGGGCATCGATCGCGTTCACGGGTATTCAAACGGATCCATAACGCATATAGCTTGTGAATGAATATTCATTCATAATGGATGCACCCGATCCGTTCCAATCGGCACCGGACGAGACGCACACGGAGATCATGCACGCGACCTACGCCGCGCTGCGGAAACACGGGTACGCCGACCTGACGATACAGCGCATCGGCGCGGAGTTTCCCAAGAGCAAATCGCTGATCTACCAGCATTACGACGGGAAAGACGAGTTGCTCGTCGCCTTCCTTGAATTCTTACTCGAGCGACTCGAGGCCGACGTGCCGACCGACGGGTTCAGCGACGCCCGCGAGCACCTACAGGAACTCCTCGATCACTCCCTCCCGGAATCGCCCGAGTCGGACCACACCGAGTTCATGAGCACGGTCACGGAACTTCGGGCGCAGGCCGCCCACGACGACGCCTATCGGGAGCAGTTCACCAGAACGGACGACTTCTTCCGCGAGCACATCGCCGATATCGTCCGCCGGGGGATCGAGCAGGGCGTCTTCCGAGACGTCAATCCGGAGCAAACCGCGGCGTTCATCGCGACGACGATCTACGGCGCACAGAACCAGCGGGCCACGACGAACAGCGACGACCCGATCCTCGCGGCTCGACGCGAACTCGAGGAGTACGTTCGCATTCGGCTGTCGGCGGCTGAGAGCGAAACGTAAGCGGGGCTTTCAACGTCGCTACGCTGCGGTACGTAACTAGACTCGAGCGAACCGACGAACGGACGACAACGGCTTAACTGAATTTCTGGACGGTCACGTCGAGCGTGTCCAGATCGACGATCGGCGCGAAGCCGGCGTCGGGATCGATGTTGACGCTCTTCTGGAAGTCGGTCTGGGCCTGCCAGCAGCCGGAGTTGATCGCGAGCACGTCGTGGTACTTGCCGAAGCCGAGTTTGTGGACGTGGCCCGTATGGAAGATGTCGGGCACTTCGTCGATGATCAGGTAGTCCTTTTCTTCGGGTGCGAGCCGGGTGTGGCCCCCGAACTGGGGCGCGACGTGGCGCTTCTTGAGGAGGTGGTACATCGCCTTGTGCGGGTCGTCGTAGCTGGCTTTGTCCTCGGGCAGTTCCGCGATGACCTCGTCCAGCGACACGCCGTGATACATCAGCACGGAGACGCCCTCAACGGTCACCATCGACGGGTTGCTCACGATCTGTGGGTCGTGGGCGGACATGATCTCTCGGAGCTCCTCGTCGAAGCCGGGCTGGGGTTCGGCGAGCCGGACCGCGTCGTGGTTGCCCGGAATCATGACGATCTCGATGTCGCCGGGGATCTTCTTCAGATGCTCGCTGAACGCCTCGTACTGCTCGTAGATGTCGACGATATCGAGCTCCTCGTCCTGGTCGGGATAGACGCCGACGCCCTCGACCATATCGCCCGCGAGCAGTAGGTACTCGACGTGTTGGGCCTCCGGCGTGTGAAGCCAGTCGGCGAAGGCGTTCCACGCGTCGGCCATGAACTCCTGACTGCCGACGTGGACGTCGCTGATCAGCGCCGCCTGCACGTGGCGGTCCGCCGTCGACGGCTCGTGGGTCCGCGGAACGTCCGGGAAATGCATCGAGTCGACGAACGCGATCCCCGAATCGTCCGCCAGCGTTCCCTCCATCGCCAACACCTCGTCACAGAGCAGTTCCTCGACGAGGTCGGCGTAGTCCCTGTCTTTCATCACCAGCCACGGGAAGGTCCCGGTCGCGTCCTCGAGTTCGACCAGCCAGTGGCCGCTGGCCGTCGAGCGGATATCGTTGACCAGCCCGACCATCGCGACCTCGCTGCCGCCCGGCATACTCTGGATAGCCGTCGCCGGGCGGTGGTTGATCCGACCGCGCAGTTTCGATCCGAGTCGCTCGAGTCGGTCGCGAAAGACGGAGACGAAGTCGCTGTACTCGCCGGTTCCCGTACTCTGACCGGTCATGTCGCCGACGATCTCGAGGGACCGTTGGGCCGGATCTGCGGACCGGTTCGCCGACGGAGACCCCCCCGTTTCGACTGGAGATGGGTCGGCCGGTTCGCTCCCGCGGGCCCCGTCGGTTCCAGTCGAAACGGAGGGGGTGGCCGACGGGTCCGCGGGCGACGGCTCGGTCGTGGCGGCGGATCCGGCGTCGGCACCGGCATCGGTACTGGCTCCGACCGGGCCGCCCGCGCCGTCCGCTGAGAGGACGGCTTCTACGTGCTCGGTGCGGACCACGAGCGCGTCGTCGGGAATGTCCTCGAGCACGCGCTCGAGGGCCGCGCCGGGGTCCGCCGCCGACGCGAGCCGCGTCACCGCCTCGCGTTCGGCGTTGTACCCGCGGCTCGTGAGTTCGCCGACGATCCGAGCGGGGGCCTCGAGTGGCACACTCCTCGCATTCGCGAGGGAGGCCAAAAGGGTAGCGACTCGCCGTCTCAGGCGGGTGTTTGTCGGCCGTTAGCGTGGGGAATTCGGCAGCGACTGGTGAGGGCAACTGCCAGCAGTTGCATCTCCTCGGCAGCAGTAGCGGGGCGTCTGGTTCCCGCGTGCGACTCGCCCGCGAGGGCGTGTTCGTCGGAAGCTTAATGCCTCGGTCCGCGAAATCGACTGCCGATGGACGGTCCCGACGGCGAACGGAACGGGAAGCGGTCCGATACTCGCGAGGAGCACTCCGAATCGGCTCCGTTTTCCGCGGATTCCCCTGCTGATCGCGATTCAGAGGCCACCGATCGCCAACCGAAGCCGGGTGCTCGAGCGCGGGCCGAGCGCGAGGAGCGGGTCACGATCGACGACGACGGCGTCGTTCGCTGGCTGCTCGAGACCGACGACTGGACGGTCACTGTGGGTCGCGACATCGCGACGTGTCTTGCCATCGTGGCCGTCAGCAGCCTCCTTCTGTTCGGTATCAGCGGCGTCTGGCCGGCCTTCGTCGCCGTCGAAAGTGGGAGCATGGAGCCGAACATCGCGCAGGGAGACCTCGTCTTTATCGCCGACGATGACCGGTTCGTGGGGGACAGTGCCGTCGCGGGAACCGGCGTGGTCACGTTCCAGAGCGGGCAGGCGACCGATCACGAGAAGTTCGCCAATCCCGGCGACGTGATCGTCTTCATGCCGAACGGCGATCCGACCGAGACGCCGACGATCCACCGCGCCCACTTCTGGGTCGAGGCGGGCGAAAACTGGATCGAGACGGAGGCAAATCCAGAGTTCACGAACGGCGCGACCTGCAACGAGATCGTCTCGTGTCCGGCACCGCACGACGGCTTCATTACGAAAGGCGACGCCAACGCCGGCTACGACCAACTGCCGCGGTCGGGCGCGGACACGACGGTCGTCAGCGCGGACTGGATCACCGGGAAAGCGATGGCTCGAGTCCCGTGGATCGGCGGACTCACGTTAGCGGTCGGCTCGGTGCAGTCGCTGACCGGCGTCGGCTCGATCGCTATCCTCGCCGGTACAGCAGTCGTCGCGCTCGCGCTGTTCGCGATGGCCGCCGAAAAGCGCAAGCCATGACGGCCGCGAGAGAACGGGACGGGCGGTCCCCGACCTCAGGCCCATCCGAACAGAAAGTTGATTGTCGGGCCTCGCAAAACGGGTGACGATGAGCGGTTCTAACTCCGGGGATCCCCCGGACGAGCCCGGCGACACCGATCGCGAGCAACGGGATCGAAGCGCCGGCACGTCACAGCCACCGCCCGCCGCCGAGGAACCGTCGCGGAACGATCCACCCGCCGCCACCGCTTCCGAAGCCGACGCTGACGGCGTCACGATCGAGGACGACGGCGTTCTCCGCTGGTTTCTCCACACCGACGACGAGACCGTGGTGATGGCTCGAGACGTACTGAGCAGCGTCGCCATCGTCGCGGCCGTCGGGCTCTTGCTGTTTGCGGTCAGCGGCATCTGGCCGCCGCTGGTCGCCGTCGAGAGCGGGAGCATGGAGCCGAACATGCACAAAGGTGATCTCATCTTCGTCGTCGACGATGACCGATTCGTCGGTGACAATCCCGCCGCCGGAACCGGCGTCGTTACGCTTGAAAACGGTCAAGAGAGCGGCCACGAGAAGTTCGGCAATCCCGGAGACGTGATCGTCTATCAACCGAACGGTGATCCATCGGAGATTCCAGTGATCCACCGCGCTCACTTCTGGGTCGAAGAGGACGAAAACTGGGTCGAAACGAAAGCCAGCGAGGAAATTGTCGGCGACGCGACCTGTACGGAAATCGCGACCTGCCCCGCAGAGCACGCCGGCTTCGTCACGAAAGGTGACGCCAACGACGGCTACGATCAGTACGGGAACGGGATCAGCGACATCGTCAAACCCGAGTGGGTCACCGGCAAGGCGATGTACCGAATCCCGTGGCTCGGCAACGTCCGCCTGACGTTCGACAAACTCCTCGGCGGGATGCTCGTCCCCACGTCGCCCTCGAGTCAGTCGCTACAGGACCCGACAGCCGCGACGGTGACGCCGGCCGGTGCCGACGCTCCCGGCTTCGGGGGAGACGGTGACCTCGCCGTCGCCGCCGGCCTCGCCAGTGTCGGAGCCGGCGCTGCGGTTGCGGTCGGCCGATCACGTCGCTAGTTCGGCTTCCCAGCGGGACGACTCGTTTTGTCCGGTCCGTTCTTGTCGTCTGTCACGGTTCGTCGTCGCATTCGGTGTCGTCGTCCTTGCCATCATCTCGGTCGTGTTCCCTAGTCGTTCGGATGTGGCGAGCCAATGGAGCACTCTCGAGTGGAAGGAAGGGGGTTGCTGCACAACGCTGGTGAGAAGTGTCACCGGCTCAGTCGAAACGGGCTAGCGAGCAGTCACGATAACTGAGACACGAAAGGCAGACAACAAACGGCGGACACAGCAGCCAAGAAGCGTCGGAGACGTGTTTCAGTTCTCGAACCGGGCCTGAACGAACGGCTGAACGTCGTCGATGTCGCTCAGGCGGGAGTCGGAAAGGAGGACGGCCTCCGTCTCTTCGAGTGGAACGGAGAGGCTGATTTCCTTGGTTCGGCCGTATCGCCCCTTCGAGACGACGACGGCGTTGACGATTCCGAGCATGTCGAGTTCGCTGATAAGGTCGGTGACCCGCCGCTGGGTCAATACGTCCGCATCGATTTCCTCGCAGAGGCGCTTGTAGATGTTGAACACCTCGCCCGTGTTGATGCTGTGGACGCCGTTTTTCTCGAGGAGGATGATCGCGAAGAGGACGAGTTTCGACTGCGTGGGCAGGGTGCGGACGACCTCGACGACGCGGTCGAGTTCGATCTTATCCTGGGCCTGCCGGACGTGTTCCTCGACGATCGTCTCGGCTTGGGACCGCTCTGCCAGTTCGCCCGCGGTCCGCAACAGGTCCAACGCGCGTCGCGCGTCGCCGTGTTCCTGCGCGGCGAAGGCCGCACACAGCGGGATCACGTCGTCGGAGAGCGCGTTGCCCTTGAACGCGACCTCCGATCGGTGTTTGAGGATGTCCCGCAGCTGATTCGCGTCGTAGGGCGGGAAGACGATCTCCTCTTCGCCCAGCGAGGACTTGACGCGGGGATCGAGGAAGTCGGTGAACTTCAGGTCGTTCGAGATACCGATGATCGACACCCGCGAGTTCTCGAGTTCGGAGTTCATCCGCGAGAGGTTATAGAGCGTGTCGTCGCCGCTTTTCTCGACGAGTTTGTCGATCTCGTCCAACATGATGACGACGACCCGCTCGTCGTAGTCGACGGCGTCGAAGAAGACACTGTAGACCCGATCTGTCGGCCACCCGGTCATCGGTACTTCTTCGAAGGAGTCCTTGTCGGCCTCGAGTTCATCGATCCGGTCTTCGACCTCGGATCGGCTCCCGAACGGCGTCGATTCGAGGGGATGATCCGGCGGGAGCGGGGCCGAATCCGACGTCGTCTCGTCGCGATCGAGCGGCCCGGTATCCGCCAGTTCGGGATCTGCCGCGGGCGGCGAATCTGGCGGCTGCCCCGACTCGTTGGAGGACCCCTCTGTTTCGAGTGGAAGATCGCCCGACTGAGTATCGATATCGCTGCTATCGTCTCCAGCCGAAAGATCGGTCTCCGAGACCGTCGTCTCGGTCTCTGCTCGCGTCTCCTCGCTCGAGACGAAATCGAAGGGGTCCGACGCCGTTTCCTCGCCAGTTCGATCGCTCGAGTCGGCCGCGTCAGCACGTCGGCGTTTCGCGTCGGCGTCGTACGCCTCGAGGGCGTCGAGCACCGACTCGAGGTCCGCGATTCGGTCGTCGATGCGCTCTTTGTTCTTGTCGATGAACTTGTTCGCGAGCTGTGCGAGGACCCGATACTGGGTGTCGGTGACCTCGCAGTTGATGTACTCGACGTCACACGGGACGCTGTACTTCTGGGAGGTGCTCTCGAGTTCCTTGCTGACGAACTTCGCGCTGGCGGTCTTGCCGGTTCCCGTTTTCCCGTAGATGAGAATGTTCGACGGCGTTTCGCCGCGGAGCGCGGCGACGAGAATCGTCGCCATCTTGTTGATCTGATCGCTCCGATGGGGGAGTTCGTGTGGCGTATAGGACGGGCGGAGGACTTCCTTGTTCTCGAAGATCGGTTCCCCGCTGAGAAGGTCGTCGAATAACCCTTGATTCGACTCTTCGTCGCCGAGATCCGCGTTCTCGAAATCCGTCGAGAACCCGCTCGTTCCATCGACCTCGACCTCGTCTGAGCCAGTGGTCTCTGAGTTATCGTCTGACATCCGTCATGCAGCACCCCCTTATTTCGAGTGGAACGCCGGACCGGGGAGCAGGAATATCGCGGTATGATGGCCTCCGTGGGATGATCCACCGTTCCAGATACCCGATTCGGGTCCAGTTGATGCAAACGAAACAGAGGAAAACCACGCTAATAAAGCCTTCCCTTCCCCCCTCGTTCCGGTCGACTGAACCGTTTCGCCGCCACGTCTATCGGTCGCTGAAAGTCACGTCCGGTGTTCGATCGCAACGCTGCCGAACGATATCGTTTGAAGATAATTATAATTGAACGTGCGTGTGAGCGACAGGAGGGTGTGTACGAGCGATAGGAGGATGTTCTCGCTCGAGACGAAACGGGACCGGTCACGATGAAGATCAGGATGCGTGTCGATCCGCCGCTGTTCTCGTCAACTCCCGGTCGTGGTGACGACCGAAACGGTGTCCCATTGGGGATCGTTTCGAGTCGACGGGATTCATGTGCGAAGGTCGTATCAGGATTCGACCCACTGGTTGACCGGTGGCTTCGACTCCGCCTCTATTCAGGCGATCTGTGAGTCGATGGAGAGGTGACTCATTCGGGAGGTCATATCGGATTCACGCTATGAATTCCATAAGATATCAGGTATGTTTGTGCGAGGAGACGGAGAACGATCTTGGAAATCGAATCGGAGTGTGTTCCGTGCTAACAGATGACTCTTGGAGGGGAAAGCCCCCCACCCCTTTGTTTCGAGTGGAACGAGACAAAGGGTGGGGGAGGGGGAGAACGGGCATTTAGGACGGGAAGCTTTATTTGGATAGGCTAGAAACAGTATCCGCAGAACTAGCAGACCGAATAATTCTACTAGAGTTGTTTTTGTTGTTGCTAGTTCCTGCTAGAATCGGTTCTCATCGTTCCACGAGTTACTAGATTAGCTTCTGGGTTACTAGAACCATCTCTTTCAACCGATTCGTCCGTCTCATCCCCCTGAACGGCGGCTCGAGTCGAACGGAGGGTGGGAAATCCCTCCACTCACTCCCGATCAATCCGTTCGACCGGCCACGGCCTCGACAGTCTCCAGTTGAAACGAAGGGGTGGGGGATTCGAGATCGTCTCCGGAGTACTAGAATGATATTCATTCTCAGTCCCCTTTCCCTATTGCTGGCCGAGTAACTATCACAATTCGCACTCTTCTCGAGTGAGAGCGGAGGTATCGTTCTTCGGCGACGAGTATCCCGATTATCGAAACTCGATTCGTCTCTGCGGAAACTATCTGGGGTACTAACAACTCTCTTCCATCGAATTGTCTACATGTCTGACGTAGGCTTAAGTGAGTTCAGTTTGTAGTACGCGCAACTGCACCCCGCGGTGCTGGAGGCCCCCACGATGGGACTGTTCACAGAACTCAAAGATAGTATCTCTCGGGCTACGGATCGCCTGTTTTCGGAACAGGAGCCCAAACGAATCGGTATCTACGGTCCGCCGAACGCCGGCAAGACGACGCTCGCGAACCGAATCGCGCGTGACTGGACTGGTGACGCGGTCGGCGCGGAGAGCCACGTCCCCCACGAGACGCGTCGCGCACGCAGGAAAGAAAACGTCGAGATCGAACGCGACGGCAAGACGGTAACCATCGACATCGTCGACACGCCCGGCGTGACGACGAAGGTCGACTACGAGGAGTTCACCGACGAGATGGACGAGGAAGACGCCATCCGTCGCTCCCGCGAAGCGACCGAAGGCGTCGCCGAGGCGATGCATTGGCTGCGCGAGGACGTCGACGGCGTCATCTACGTCCTAGACAGCGCGGAGGACCCGATCACACAGGTCAATACGATGCTGATCGGCATCGTCGAGTCTCGGGATCTCCCCGTTCTGATCTTCGCGAACAAGACCGACCTCGACGACTCGAGCGTCAAACGGATCGAGGACGCGTTCCCGCAACACAAGACCGTCCCCCTATCGGCCAAAGAGGGGGACAACATGGACGAAGTCTACGACAATATCGCGGAGTACTTCGGGTGACCACCGATGCCAAAAGCAACTAACGCGGACGACTCCGATGCCCCCGACGGCGTCCAGATCGACCTGATCAGCGGCGAACGGATGGCCGGCATGGCAACGATGGAGAAGATCAGGATGATCTTAGACGGCGTCCACGACGGCAACATCGTCATCTTAGAGGAAGGGCTCACCCCCGACGAGGAAAGCCGGCTCATCGAGGTCACGATGGCCGAGATCAGCCCCGACGAGTTCAACGGGATCGAGATCGAGACCTACCCGAAATCCGAGACCCGCGACTCGTCGCTGCTCGGTCGCATCATGGGGGGTGACGAGACGGAAGCGAAGCTGACGGTAATCGGCCCGGCGAATCAGATCGAGACGCTCCACAAGGACGAAACGCTCATCAGCGCGCTCGTGTCCCGTAACTAATGCCACATCAGTGTACGAACTGCGGCCGAACGTTCGCCGACGGCTCCAAGGAGATGCTGTCGGGCTGTCCCGACTGCGGCGGGAACAAGTTCCAGTTCGCGCCGACCACAACGGCCGCAGCCGAATCGTCCGCCGGAACCGCTGCCGATACCGACGACTCGGGATCGGCCGGGACCGCGAGTGCCGCGGCACAATCTTCGACCGCCGAGTCGGACGGCGTCGCGACGCGAGCCGCGGAGACGGTTCGCGACTGGGTGTCGTCCGATTCCGCGGACGAACCGACGGCCGACGCCGCCGAGCGATCGCGCTCGGACGACTCGACCGCGACGTCGGCAGCCGCACCGAACCAGTCGTGGCCCTCGAGCGAGGACGCCGCCGCTCCGGAGTCGGACACCTCGCCGGACGGCGAGTTCGACGAGTGGCCCGAGACGGCCCGGCGGCCCGAGGATCGATCCGGCTCGCCGGACGAGACGGCCGCCGACGCGCCGACTGAGGCGACGACCGACGATCGAACGCGGTCCGACGACGACTGGCCCGACCAACCCTCGAGCGGGCCGACGACGACGATGGCGGACGACGAGAACTCGGCACAGGCAGATGCCCGGAGCACGGTCGTCCCCTCGGACGACCTCCCCTCCCACTCCGAGACGCCCGGTCGTGAGTCCGATCCGTCCAGTCGAAACGGAGCCGACCGCGATCCTGCAGCCGGGAGCGCCGTCGATGCACACGCCGAAGCCGAGACCGAAGCCGCAGTCGACACCGGTGTCGACGACCAGCCCCCGGACCACGGGCGCGTCGTCAGCGAACCGAGCGGACAGCGCCCGTCGATCGAGGAACTCCGGGCGGAGCTCAACGAGCAGTTCGAGAGCATCAAGATCGTTCGGCCGGGACAGTACGAACTCAACCTGATGGAACTCTACAACCGCGACGAGTACATCATCTCTCTGCAGGAAGACGGACGGTACGTGATCGACGTGCCGGATTCGTGGCACGCCGACGACGACGGCGAGGACTGAATAGCCGGTCCGCGTCTCGCTCGTCACCTGTCCCCCGTTTACCGTCTGTGACTCGCTCGCTGCTTGTCCGGTTCTTAGCGGTCGCCAGCATCCTCGCGAATACCTCGAGAAAACACCGGAGCGTTTCGACTGCGCTTCTCAGATGATCAATCGGGACAATCTCTCTCCGCAAACGTTTCTTTCCATACGAAATGACGGCCAGTTTGCATCGTCGGCTCCCCACTTCCGAGACTCGCTCGAGCACTCGAGTGCACACGAAGACAGCGCTCTCGTGGCAAACGGAGAGCGGGTACACCGAGCGGAGACAGATGGATTTAAGCGACGCGGAGACGACCCCACGCACATGAGTACCGCAACCAAGGTCGTTCTCACCACGGTCGCCGCATCGGCGCTGCTGTCGATTCTGCTCGTCTTCCAGAACGCACTCGCCTGATGTTCGAGGCGCGAGCGCTCTCGGACCGAGTCGAGGCCGTCCGCGAGGCTCGGGTCCCCGACGGACAGGTCCTCGACTGCGAGCGTGACTTCGAGACGCTGAACCCGGCGCTCGCCGAGGATCTCGGCCTCCTCGTCGACGCACTCGAGCCGGCGAGCTATCCCGCCGAGTGGCTCCCCGACGACGCCCCGACGCTGCTCGCCCGCTATGCCAGTTCGGATCTCACGATCGGGATGCCGGGCGACGGCAGTGTCGTCTGGACCCGACAGACCGAGCCGCCGGTCGTGCTGGTCAAACCGCGCGTCGAGGGGTCGCCGGAGGCCTTCGTCGACTTTCTGCTCGCCGAGGCGCTCGTCCAGGCCGACCTCGACCTCCCCGAACACTTCATCGGCTTCTTCGAGGAGTCGTACCGCGATCTCGACCGGGCGGTCGACCTCGACCCAACCGGCACCTATCAGGTCGCCGCGGCGCTGTACGACGGGTGGGTCGGACTCCAGACCCGCGAGGTCTTCGCGGACTGGCACGACGACCATCCCGAACTCGCCGACGCGTGGCAGGACGCGGGGACGCGACTCGAGGACCGCGTCTCGGGACTCCCGCGTGCAGTCGCGCGCGGTGACACCGAGTTCGCGGACGCGACGGAACTCGCCTGTGCCGCGATCAAACACGCGATCGAACTGCCGGCTCCCTTCGCCGCGCTCGACACCGACGCCTATCTCGATCACGGCCCGGAGTACGCGATCCAGTGGGCCGAGAAAACGTTCGACTCGCTCGAGGACGCGTAGGCCGCCTCGTCCCAACTTGCCCTTCAACTGTTCTCACAGCTGTCCGCTCTCGAGTCGCTCCATCCTCGAGATCACAGTCTCGTATGCCACTGAAAACGGAAAACTGCGCTGCCGACCGGGTCAGAATTCGGCGTCGACGCTACCGTCTTCATCGAGGTCGATGATCCCGTCGAATAGGTCGCGGAACTCGTCGACGACTGCCTCGTCGTGGGGCTCTTCCGAGAGGTGGAAGAGGCCGACCGCGTCGTGGTCCGCAAGCAGTTCGAGAACCCGCTCGACGGCCTCGAGGGCCCGGTCGTCGCCGGCGTAGTAGGCGAGTTCGGTGACGGAGTCGATGCTGATGCGGAGTTTGCCGTCGTGGTCGTCGAGGAAGCCGTCGATGTGTTCGACGATGCCGTCGATGTCGTCGGGGGCGGCGACGTAGTGGACGGTATCCGAAGAGCGCCGCGAGTAGCCGCGTTCGATGCTGAGCGTGTCCAAGATTTCGGCACACTCCTCGTCGACGTCGTAGTACTCGAGTTTCTGTTTGACTTCGCGGGCGGTCGTTCGCGTGGAGACGACGAGGAAGCTGTCGGTATCGGTCTTAAAGAAATCGGTGTCGATGCGGTCGGTTTCACCGGTGCTCGGGTGTAAGAGGAGCACGCCGGTCCCGCCTGGTATCGTGTCCGGGGTGCCGTCTATTTCAAGCGTGTAATCCATAGTGGCGTGAACAACTTTGGGAACTCCCTTAAGCGTGCGGATGTCCGTTCCGACGGACGCGGCTGACGGTCGTCGTGGGAACTCCGGAAAGGGGAGGAAGGGTCTGAAAAACTGGCGAGGGGTGGGACAGCGGACTCACCGAGCGTGACACGAAATCCGGATGCCCTCGGATTTCGGGTAGCGACGACCCTTCACCATCTAGTTTTTAGGCTAACCTAAAGTATCTGTCGGTGGTTCCCCGTCGAGTGAGAACGGTGGCCAGCGACTCGAGCGGTCGAGTAACGCGGCCGATGGGAACGCGTTTAGGCCCGCGGAGCCCATAGTTTCCGTATGAGCGTACGCGAGGAGTTCGACGACTGGGCGGCGAGCGGTCGCGACAGAGGAATGGAGGAACGCCACTGGCACACCGCAAAGCACGCGCTCGCGCGGCTGCCGGTTGAGTCCGGCGACACTGTGCTCGATCTCGGCTGCGGAAGCGGCTACGCCGGCCGAGCGCTCCGGGACACCAAGGGTGCCGGCCGGATCTACGGCCTCGACGGCTCGCCGGAGATGGCCCGCAACGCCGCGGGCTACACGGATGACCCGAACGTCGGCTACCTCGTCGGCGACTTCGACGAGTTGCCGTTCGAAGACGACTCGATCGACCACATCTGGAGCATGGAGGCGTTCTATTACGCCGCGGATCCCCACCACACGCTCGAGGAGATCGCCCGCGTCCTCCGACCCGGCGGCACGTTCTACTGCGCGGTCAATTATTACGAGGAAAACGTCCACTCCCACGAGTGGCAGGAGTTCATCGCGATCGAGATGACCCGCTGGGACCGCCAGCAGTACCGCGAGGCCTTCCGCGACGCGGGGCTGGCCGTCGCCGAGCAGGACAACATTCCCGACCGAGAGATCACCATCCCCAGCGAGGCCGAGTTCCCCACCGAGGACTGGGACACCCGCGCGGACATGGTCGAACGCTACCGCGAGTTCGGGACGTTGCTCACCGTCGGCGTCGCTCCCTGAATTTTCGTCGCTCCACCACTCGCTTTCCTGTCTTTCGGTACCAGTCCGCTACTGGCGACTGTCATAGCAGCACAAACCCCCTGGTTTCCACTCGAGCCATCGATCCGTCGGGTACAGGCCGTAACGAGTCCGGTGGTTCGAGTCGAAACGGTCCTCGGTCACACGTGACCGGGAGTCACTCGAGCTGTCGTCTCGATCCCGCGGTCGATCGATCGCGTTAGTCGTCCCGTTCGCCGGCGGGAATCGTCACCTCGAGCCAGTTCTCCTCGGGCGGGAGCGGGCAGTCGAAGGTCTCGCTGTAGGCACAGAACGGGGAGTACGCGAGGTTGAAGTCGACGACGATCTCGTCGCCGTCCGCGAGGTCGTCCGTGGGCTCGAGTTCCATGTACCGGCCGCCCTGGTAGGTCTGTTGGCCCGTCGTCTTGTCGCGGAACGGGACGAACAGCGGCTGCTCGTTCGGGCTCTCCTGCTGGTAGGCCGCCAGCTCGAACGTGCCGTCTTCCAGGTCCTCGCTTTCGCGCTCGAGGTCGAACTCCAGCGTCGCGACGCGGAGGTAGCGCATCTCGCGGCCCGCGGTGGTGTCGATCGGGACGACCTCGGGCTCTTCGTGGACCCGCGCCGTCGCGGTCACGCGGTAGGTCGGGTCCGGCTCGAAGTAGTCGAGCCCCTCGAAGTCCGCGCGCTCTTCGGGCGGGATCGGCGACTGGGGATGGTCGGCGAAGAACTCGTCTTTCTCGGCGCGTTTCGACTCGAGTTCGTCGCGCCAGCGGTCGACATCGATGGAATCGCTCATACCCGGCATACTCGACCGAGTGGGGAAGGGGTTGCGCTTCAGGCTCGAGCAGTCGGCGTACCGCGACAAAACAGGGTGTGTGATCGGTGGCTCGTTCTCGCCGGGTGATCGGGCGGCCGTTGCTCGGCCGTTAGTCCTCGATCGTGAGGATACCGTTTCGGGCCGAGACGGCGCTGGCCTCCGGCGGGAGTTCGAACTCGAACTGGTCGCCGTCCGCAATGATGATCGCGGTCGACCCGACGACGTCGACCGAGATGTCCGCGGCCGAGGTGCCGAAATCGACTCCGATGGTACTGCCGTCATCGTATTCGAACGTGCGAACGACGACGTCTCGGTCGACGTTCTCGAGAGAGTGAGGGACCTTCACACGCGACCTAGGGACTCAGCTAAGTAAAGCATCACGCTGGCAGCAACCTGTCGGGCCGATCGAGCGGACGGACAGTCAGGGCGACAGGTGCAGTTCCGACCGGGATCGGCGACTCGCCTCGAGCGGTGGGGTGCAACCGCCGTCGTACAATCGGCCCCGACGTTTATCTCGGATGCCGCGGCCACTCCAGTCCGTCAACGCTATGACTGACCGACGATGAGTACTGGCAGCATGACGGACTGGCGGACGGTGTTCGGCCACACCCAGCCCTACGACCCGCAGGTCGACGGTATCGAGACGGCCATCGACGCCGGGCGAGAGGGCGGCTACACCGTCATCGAAGGGGCCTGTGGCACCGGGAAGACGATGATCGCGCTCACCGCGGGGATCGACCTCGTGCGCGACCCGGACACCGACTACGAGCGCGTGCTCGTGCTGACGAGCGTCAAACAGCAGCTCCGCCAGTTCGAAACGGACCTCGAGACGATCAACGATAATCTGCCCGCCGACTGGGACCCGGTTTCGGGACTCACGCTCGTCGGGAAGGCCGACGTCTGTCCGTACAACCGTGAGAACGCGGCGGGGATCGACGACGGCAACGTCTACGACCGCTGTGAGACCCTGCGGGATCGCACCCGCGATCTCACCGGCGAGGGCGGCGACACGACGGCGAAGAACTTGGCCGCCCGCGCCCGGAGCCAGCAGATCGGGCTGGCCGACAGCGGCAGCCGGTCGAAGAACACGTTCCTCGAGACCGCGGGCGAACCCACGCCGTACCCGCCGGACCTGCCGGAGTACGGCGAGGGCGGCCCCGTCGGGGCCGAAACCGAGTACTGTCCGTTCTACGCGCAGTACCTCGAGGATCTGCCCGAAGAGGAGGAAAACGGCTCGGTCGCGGAGGCGGTTCCCTACGATTTCACCGACGCGGGGATGGTCACGCCCGAGGAACTGGTCGCTCGCTCGGTCAAACACGGCACCTGTCCGCATTCGGTGATGGGGGCCGCCCTCGGCGAGGTCGAGGTCGTGATCGGCAACTACTACCACGCGTTCGATCCTCGAACGGTCGGCTCCTTTACCGGCGCACTACTGGACGAGTCGACGTTCGTCGTCTGCGACGAGGCACACATGTTAGAGCCCCGCGTGCGCGATCTGGTCAGCGAAGGGGTCGCCGACCGCACCCTCCGGGACGCCGAGACCGAACTCTCGCGGGTCATCCAGCCGGTCAAATTCGAGCGCGAGGGTCGGCAGGCCGAAGGCGGCTCGAAGACCGCCGACGCTGACCTCGTCCGCGGGGAACTGAACGATAGCGACGTCACCTTCGAGGAACTCAATCGGACCCTCGAATTCGTCCAGGATCTCCGCGAGGAACTCGACCGGCGGGTCACCACACACCTCGACCGGAACTATCGGGGCTGGCAGTCGAATTTGAACGATCTCCGTGACGAGGAGATCCCGCTGCGCGATCCGGGTGAGCCCGCCGAAGACGAACTCACGGAGTGGGCGAAGAACGCGGGACACGGCGACGCGGAGTGGGTCCGCGCCGAGGCCGTCGGCGCGGTCGTCGAGCGGGTCTTGAACGAGGCCGAAGACGAGGACCGGACCCGCGCCGCGCCCGCCGTCGGCCGCGTGCTCGGCGAGTGGTACCGCCGCGGTCACACCGACTACTTCCGGGAGATCGAACTCGAGCGGACGTGGGACGACACCGAGCCACCCGATTCGTGGCGGCGGGCCTACAACGCCCGACTCGCCCTGCACAACTGCGTGCCAAGCGACGCGATCGGCGACCGGCTCGGGATGTTCGGCGGCGGGATTCTGATGAGCGCGACCCTCGAGCCGATGGACGCCTTCACCGAGGTGACCGGGCTCCAGTACCTCGCACGCGAGGAAGACCGGCCGGTCGTCGAGCGCCGATACGGGCTCCACTTCCCCGCGGAGAACCGCGAGAGCTTCGCCGTCGCCGCGCCGAAGTTCACCTATGACAACCGCGGCGCTCGAGACGAAGACACGCAGACGAGACGGTCCTACGCGAACGCGATCGAGAAGATCGCGGGGCTCCCCGGGAACGTCCTCGTCGGGATGCCGAGTTACGCCGAAGCCGAGTGGGTCGCTGGCGAACTCGAGGCCCGCGTCGATAAGCCGGTCCTGCTCGACGCCGCCAGCGACGACGAAACGACCCAGTCGCTCAAAGACGAGTTCTTCGACGGCGACGGGAAAGTGCTTGTCACGAGTCTGCGGGGCACGCTAACCGAGGGAGTCGACTACAGCGGCGACCGCCTCGCCGCGGCCGTCGTCTGCGGCGTTCCGATCGTCAACACCTCGAGCCCGCGGACGAAGGCGGTTCGCCGGGCCTACGACGACGAGTTCGGCGACGGCTTCACCTACGCGCTGACGGTCCCCGCGGTGCGGAAGGCTCGGCAGGCGATCGGCCGCGTTATCCGCAGTCCCGAGGATGTCGGCGTTCGCGTCCTCCTCGACGAGCGCTACGCCCGCGATAGCTGGGACTCCGTTCGGCCGTACCTGCCCGAGGACAGCGAGTTCCAGCCGGTCAGCCCCGACATGCTCGACGTAGGTCTCGAGCGGTTCCGCTCGCGGCTCGCCTCGCAGTAGTGGGCATCGAACCGCGAGCCGGGTTTCGGGGCCGGATACAGCCGTCTCGAACCGGGGGCTTCAAGCGGGGCCGGCTGGGAATCTATCCTGGTAACTGTGTCCGGACTGCTCCCGTCAGCTCTCGGCATCGCTCCGCTGGTCGCCGATGTCGGCGGCCTCGAGGTGACGCCCCAGATGCTGGTCGTGTTCGGAATCATTGTCATCGCACTGGTGCTGTTCATTACCGAGTGGCTGCCCATCGACGTGACCGCCATCCTGATTATGGTCCTGTTGATGGTGCTCGGGGCCGACGGCGTGGTGAACCTCACCGAGATTTCGACGGGCGAAGGGACCTCGGGGTTTTCGAACTCGGCGACGATCACCGTCCTCGCGATGCTCATTCTCAGTTCGGGAATCAGCCAGACCGGCGTCGTCCAGATCATCGGCCGCAAGATGTCCGCGTTCGCGGGCGAGGATCTCGACAAACAACTGCTCGCGACGATCGGCGTCAGCGGCCCGATCTCCGGCTTTATCAACAACACGCCGGTCGTTGCTATCCTTGTCCCCGTCATTTCCGATATCGCCCACAAGGGGAAGACCTCTCCCTCGAAGCTCCTGATCCCGCTCTCCTACGCCTCGATGTTCGGCGGGATGCTCACCCTCATCGGCACCTCGACGAACATCCTCGCGAGCGATGTCTCCGCGCGCCTGCTCGATCACCCGTTCTCGATGTTCGAGTTCACCAAGCTCGGAATCATCGTGCTGATCGTCGGCAGCGTCTATCTCATGACCATCGGCCACCGACTGCTGCCCGAGCGCGTCCCCGTCGAGGAGGACTACGTACAGGAGTATGCGATCGAGGAGTACCTGACCGAGGTCGTCGTCAACGACGACTCGCCGATCGTCGGCACGACTGTCGCGGACGCCATCGATCACGTCGAGTTCGACGCCGACATCATCCAGGTCGTCCGCGACGACGCGGAGTTCATCGAACCGATCGGTCAGAAGACGATCCGGGCCGGCGACCTGCTCCGACTGCGCGCCGACCGCGACACCGTCCAGCAGTTCGTCGACCGGGAGACGCTCACCCTCTCGGGCAGTCCCGAGACCGCCGACGACTTAGAGCCCGACGAAGTACCGGAGCGGACCCTCGTCGAAGTGGTCGTCCCCCGCGGCTCGTTCCTCGTCGGCGAGTCCCTCGAGACGTCGACGTTCCGCCAGCGCTACGACGCGACCGTGCTGGCCTTCCGCAGCCGGGGTGAGACGGTCCGCGAGGACATGGACGAGCGCCGCATTCGCGTCGGCGACACGCTGCTGGTGCAGGCGGCACCCGATAGCATCGACCGCCTCTCGCAGAACGACGACTTCATCGTCGCACACGAACCCGAAGAGCCGGACTACCGGACCGAAAAGATTCCCCACGCGACGGCGATCATGGCCGGCGTCATCGGCTTCGTCGCCGTCCCGTGGGGGGCGGTCGGCGCGGCCCTCGCCGGTGCGACCGGGATCGCCGGGTTCGAGGCGATGTCGGCGCTCTCCTTACCGATCCTCGTGACCGCGCTCGCGGGGGTCGTCGCGATGGTCGCGACGGGCGTTCTCAAGCCGACCGAGATCTACGACGCCGTCGAGTGGGACGTGATCTTCCTGCTGGCCGGCATCATCCCCCTCGGCATGGCCCTCGAACAGACCGGCGGCGCGGACCTGCTCGGCACGCTCGTCGCCGCGACGGGGGCCTATCTGCCGGCGATCGGCGTCCTCTGGGTGTTCTACCTCGCGACGGGACTCATCACGGGCGTGATCTCCAACAACGCGAGCGTCGTGTTGATGCTCCCGGTGGCCGTCGAGACCGCCGATCAGATCGGTGCAAATCCCTTTGCGTTCGTGCTCGCGGTGACGTTCGCGGCCTCGACCGCGTTCCTCACGCCCGTCGGCTACCAGACGAATTTGTTCGTCTACGGCCCCGGCGGCTACAAATTCATGGACTTCGTCCGCGTCGGCGCGCCGCTGCAGTTGCTGCTCTCCGTCGTGACCGTCCTCGGAATCGCCTTCTTCTGGGGGCTGACGCCCTAATCGTCCGCCGCTGTGCCGTCTTCGATGGACAGGACTTGATCGATCGGTTCCTCGAGCGACGGTTCAGCCTCGTCGCCTCGCTCGAGGGCTTCGGCGAGTTCCCGTTTGCGCTGTCGTCGCTCGGTGTCGTGGGCTTTCTTCGTCCGACCGGCCTTCGTATGTGACATTAGGTATCATGCACCGTGGCACAATATAGCTCTTCCCCCTGTTTCTGCCCGTCCCCGGAGTCAGCGGGAGCCGGTCGCCCGATACGGGCGGAGTGCGGCCGCGTTCGGCACGACGCGGACGAGCGCTGACGCCGGCTCGTAGGCGACGCGGTCGGTCGGCGATTTGGCCGCGACGAGCTTCCAGAAGCCCGGCGAGTGAAACTGCAGGCGACACAGCCCCCGCTCGTCCGTTCGGACGGATTTCGTTTCGGTCGAGACGATCGCTCCCTCGACCGGCCGTCGCCGGTTATCGCGGACGCGAACGGTGATTTCGGTCCCGACCGCGATCTCCCTCTGCTCAACGGCGAGCCGGAGCTGCCGAGTGGTTTGCATGCGAGTATATAGCACGCCCGAGGCGGAAAAGCGATCACCTGCGAGTTCCGGCGAGCCGCGGCGGCCTCGAGACGGTTCACTGCCGAGCAACGACGTGTGCGTCCTCGGGTGCGAACCCGACCGTCAGTTCGTCGCGTTCGGGGACCGTCGGCCGCTGGAGGACGATGTCGGTGCCGTTCCACCGGCCGTTGACCCGGACGGTCTCGCCGAGGAACTCGCTGGTCTCGACGCGCACCGTCAGCCGGTTTCGCTCGGCGGACCGCGAGAGCGCACCCGGGCGCACGCAGACGGTGACCCGGTCGGTTCCCTCGGGGACCGTCGGCAGCGTGAACGTCTCGCCATCGACATCGACCCGCGAGTACTCGCCGTCGCCGCCGCACACCTCGCCCTCGAAGACGTTGTTGTCGCCGACGAACTCGGCGACGAACCGCGTCGCGGGCTCGCGATAGACCTCCTGCGGTCGGCCAACCTGCTCGACCCCGCCGTCGTTCATGACCGCGAGCCGGTCCGAGATCGCCAACGCCTCGGCCTGATCGTGCGTGACGTAGACCGTCGTGATCTCGAGGGTCGATTGAATTCGCTTTACCTGCCGGCGTAGCGACTCCCGGAGCTGGGCGTCGAGCGCGCTCATCGGCTCGTCGAGCAAGAGCAGGTCCGGAGCCGGGGCGAGCGCTCGAGCGAGCGCCACCCGTTGGCGCTGGCCGCCCGAGAGCTGCTCGGGGCTGCGCTCGCCCATCCCCTCGAGATCGACTAACTCGAGCAGGTTGGCGACGCGCTCGTCGACCGTTACCCCGTCCGGCGGCTCCCGGAACTGGAGCCCGTAGCCGACGTTTTCGGCGACGCTCATGTGCGGAAACAGCGCGTAACTCTGGAAGACCACGCCGACGTCCCGCTGCTCGGGTGGCACGCCGGTCATCTCCCGGCTATCGAAGCGGACCGCGCCGTCGGTCGGCTCCTCGAAGCCGGCGACGGTCCGCAGCGTCGTCGTCTTCCCGCAGCCGGACGGCCCGACGAGGGTGAAAAACTCCCCGTCGCGCACGGTGAGATCGACGCCCTCGAGGGCGACCGTGTCGCCGTAGGCCTTCGAGACGCCCTCGAGGCGAAGCTCGGTCATCGCTCGAACCTCCCGCCGACGCGGTCGACGACGACGAAACTCGCGGCCGTGACGGCCAACAGTACGGTCCCCATGGCGATGGCGGGGCCGGAGCGGCGACCGAGGTAGCGCTCGACGGCGACGGGCATGGTGTAGGACTGGCCCCCGCCCGCCAAAATCACCGTCGAAGAGAACTCGCCGATCGAGATGGCGAAGGCGAAGGCCGCGCCGGCGACGATGCCACTGGCCACCAACGGGAGTTCCACGTCCCGGAGCGCGCGATACCGGGTGGCTCCGAGCGCGCGTGCGGACTCGACCATCGCCGGGTCCAGATTCGACAGCAGCGGCGAGACGTTCCGTGTGACGAAGGGGTAGGCCGCGACGGCGTGGGCAAAGACGATCGCGACCGCGCCGGTCACCTGAAACCGCCAGCCGCCGGGCAGCGGGATGCCGAAGACCAGTCCCCGCAGGAGGCCGATTCCGAAGACGACGCCGCTGACCGCCAGCGGCAACATCGCCAGCGTGTCGACGATCGCACCGCCGCGGCCGGCACGCACCGTCACCACCGAGACGACCACGCCCATCGGCACGGCGACGGCCAGCGTCGCGACCCCGAAGACGAGCGAGTTCCGGATCGCGACCCACGGCAGGGTCTGGTAGTCGGCCCCCTCGAGTTGCCGCTCGAGCAGGAACGCGTAGTGCCGACCCGTGAGCCCGCTCCCGTCGGTGACGCTGCCCGCGACGAGACTCGCCAGCGGCCCGACGAAGACGACGACGGCGACGAGCCCGTAGCCCAGAATCGCCACCCGGCGCGGCGAGAGCGCTGTCCGGAGATCCGGAAACAGCGGTTCTCTGTCGGGCTCGCCGGCTCCCCGGGCCAGCCCGGATTGGGCGGACTCGTACCGGAGGTAGGCGTAGGTCAGGGCCAGCGAGAGGAGCGTCTCGAGGACCGTGAGCGTCGCGGCCTCGGCGTAGGCGAGCCGGCGGACACGGTCGTAGATCCAGACCTCGACGGTCGCGAGCTGCAGCCCGCCCAGCGCGAGCACGATGGGGAAGGTCATGAAGGTGAAAATGAACGTCAACAGCGCGCCGGTCAGTATCGCCGGTAGGAGCTGTGGGACGATCACGTCCCGAAACGCGCGGCGCGGGCTCGCCCCGAGGCTGCGGGCGGTTTCGACGGTCCGAGCGTCGACGGACTCCCACGCGGCGACGGTGACTCGCGCCACCAGCGGCGCGTTGTAGAAGGCGTGGGCGACGATGACGACGGCAAGTGGGTTCCACTCGATGAAGGGGTACGGCCCCACCCCGCCGACGCCGAGTAATCCATTGAGCGTTCCCGTGCGACCGAACATCGCGTAGAAGCCGACCGCGACCATGATCCCCGGCAACACGAAGGGGAGGATCGTCAGCGACCGCAGCGTTTGCCGCCCGCGGAACTCGTAGTTCGCGAGAATATACGCCGCCGGTAGGCCGAGCGCGACGCTCGCGACCGTCGACAGCGCGGCCTGATAGGCCGTAAAGCCGAACAGCCCCGTCCGTATTCCCGGCGTCTCGAGGCCCGGCACCGGAACCGGAAGCGGGACACCGGGAAGCGGATACTCGAGCGAGACCGACACCGAGACGGCCGCGAGCCAGCCGGCGACCGACGCGAGGTGGTGCCGGACCGAAAGCGGCTCCGCGAAGACGTCCGCGAGCGCCCCGAAATAAAACGGATCGGTGAGAACCTCGCGGACGAACGCCAGCGTCGCTCCGCCGTCGTCGACGACGGCGTTAACGAAGACGACGCCGACCGGGACATAGAGCATGACGGCGAGGACGGCGGCCGTTGCGAGCGCGGTCAGCGACAGGGCGCGGCGCTCGAGCCAGCGGCGAGCGGTGGCGGACCCTCGTCGAAGCCGGACGAGCCGGCCGGATCGATCCGAGTGGCCCACGGCCCTATCGGCCGGCGAACTCGCGGGCCCAGTCGTCGACCCAGCCGTCGAGGTTACCCCGGAGCCGGTCGTAGCCGATCGTCACCGCCTCCGTCGGGGTGTGGGCGTACTGATCGAATTCCTCGTCGAGGTCGACGTACTCCTCGTCGACGGCCGGGAACTGGACGTTGCGCTGGGCGATGACGGCTTGGGCGTCGTTCGAGAGGGCGAAGTCGAGGAACTCGTAGGCGAGGTCGAGTTCGCTCGCCCCCTCGAAGATTCCCATGCCTTCGGGGTTGGCGTAGGCCTGCCCGTCGGGGAACGCGACCTGATGGCGGCTCATCTCGTAGTCGTACTCGTTCGCGAACACCTGATCGGTCGAATAGGAGATGACCATCGACCGCTCACCGTTCATGTAGGCCCCGTTGTACGACTCCTGCCAGTCCTCGAGGATGCGAACGCCGTTCGCCTCGAGCTCGCGCCAGTAGTCGAGGTAGCCGTCCTCGCCGTAGGCGTCGATCGTCCACAGCAGGAACGCCTGTCCCGTGTCCGAGCCCTGCGCGTTCTGGGCGAGCAGCGCGTCTTCGTAGGCCGGCTCGGTCAGGTCGTCGAGCGTCTCGGGTTCGTCGACGAGTTCCTCGTCGTAGACGGGGCTGACGTAGCCCGTGTCGTAGGCGAGGACGCGCCCGTGGGGGTCGCCCATGTCGAGCCCGTCCCGAATGCGCTCGGCGTTGTCGATCCGATCGACGTTGAGTTCCCGGAGGAGGCCGCCGTCTTCGAGATTATCGTCGACCCGGACGAGGTCGTCGAGGTTAGCCCCGAGATAGACGTCGGCATCGATCTCGGCGTTCTGTTGGCTGCGATCGATGTAGTCGTTGATGCCGTTCTCCGGGACGGTCCACGTCAGTTCGGCGTCGGGGTAGGCCTCCTCGAAGGCGTCCTTGAGCCACGGTCCAGCCGGATTCTCCCCGTTGACCATCGAATCGTACGTCGCGACCTGAACCTCGCCCTCGAGGTCCGGGTTCTCCGGCTCGGGATCGCCGGTTCCGTCGTCGTCCTCCGAACCGTCCCCGTCGCGAGTCAGACAGCCAGCGACGCCGGCGATAGCGCTTCCGCCGACCGCGCCGACGAACGTGCGTCGTCTCATTACGCGGTGGTTGTACCGGGTGGTCTTAAGGCCCCTGATCGACGCCGTTCCGTTCGGTCGCCGTCGATCGAGCCGAAAGACTTTGTTCTCCGGGTGAGATTCACCGCTGTGACAGAACCGACGACGGGGAGGGACTCGAGTGCGACCAGACGTCGGTACGTCCTCGCGGGGATCGTCGTTCTCCTCGGCGCTATTACGGCCGGTATCCTGCTCGAGGTCCTCGGGACGATCCTCTTTGCGCTCACAGTCGCCTACGTGCTCATGCCCGTCCAGCGCTGGCTCGTCAGGCGGGGCCTCTCCGAGTGGCTGGGCGCGCTCGCGGCGACTATCATCGGCTTCGTGGCCGCGATCGCGGTCTTCTCGCCGATCGTCTTGACCCTCTATTTCCGTATCGAGCAGGTGGTCGACGCCGTCGAGGGGCTCCCACAGGAGCTGTCGATCACCGTTCTCGAGGCGACGTATTCGATCGAGGCCGGCGAGGTTCAAGCGCTCGCAATCGACTATCTCAGCAGCGCCGCGACCACGTTCGCGCTGGCGCTGCCGGTGCTCGCGATCAAGTTCGCGCTGTTCGTCGTCCTCCTCTTCGGCCTCCTCCTCAAAGGCAAAGAGGCGGGGCGGGCCGCCGTCGCGCCGATTCCCCACGACTATCGGGATGTCGTCTACGCGCTCACGACACGGGCCCGCGAGACGCTGTACGCGATCTACGTCCTGCAGGTCGCGACCTCGATCGCGACGCTTCTCATCGCCTACCCGCTGTTCTGGGTGCTCGGCTACGAGGGTGCCCTGACCCTCTCAATCATCGCCGCGGTGTTGCAGTTCGTCCCGATCATCGGCCCGAGCATGCTCATCGCTCCGATCGCCCTCTATCACGTCGCCGTCGGCGAGATCGTCGCGGCGACGCTGATCGGCGTCTTCGGCCTCGGACTCGTCGCGTGGCTCCCCGATATCGCCGTCCGGCCGCGGCTGTCCCGCCGCTCTGCCGGCCTCCCCGGCAGCCTCTACTTCGTCGGCTTTACCGGCGGCCTCTTCACGCTCGGCCCGATCGGGATCGTCGTCGGGCCGCTGCTCGTCGCGGTCTTCGTCGAGGCCGTCGACCTGCTCGCCGACGAGGTCAACAGCGACGCCACGTTCGGCGAGATACTCGAGTCCGACCTCGAGGAACCCCCGAGCGAGGACGCCGACACGGAGACGACCTTCGAGGAGTCGAGTTCGTCGGTCGCCGACGACTGATCTGCCGCTCGTCGTCCACCCCGGCTGGCGATCCGCGGCGACCCGACACCACGGACCACCGACACTTTTCTCCCTGCTCCCCGTTCGTTCGGTATGGTTAGCAGTCGGACGCTCATCAACGCGATCATCGGAGCCGTCGTCGGCGTCGTCCTCTCGTTTATCCCGTTCTCGACCGTGCTCGCCGGGGCGATCGCCGGCTTCCTCGAGGGACCGGATGGCCGCGCGGGGGCGATCGCCGGGACGCTGGCCGGCGCGATCACGTTCCTTCCGATCGCGGGCGGCGCGGTCCTCGTGTTCGGCTTCCTCGGACTGGGACTCGGCTTCGGCGTGCCCTTCGAGGGCGTCGCGCTCCTCTGGGTCTTCCTCGTCGGCGGCATGCTGTTCCTCCTCTTCTATACCGTCGGCCCGGCGCTGCTGGGCGGCTATCTGGGCGCGTACCTCGCACGCGAGTATCCCGACCAGCGACGGCACACGCGGGAGACGATCCGACTCGACACGGCGTCGAGGCAACCGCCCCGAACGGCCGAAACGACGGGGGTCAGGGATCGCGAGCGGGATCGCGATCGACCCGCGTCCGGCGGCCTCGAGGGCGACCGCTATTCGGACCGCGACCGGGACCGAGAGCGCGGTCGCGACCCCGAACGCGAGTCGTAAGCGGCGAGTGGCTACAGCGGCGGCGTCGGACTCCAGTCACTCGTATCTGAGCGCGTCGATCGGGTCCGTCCGCGCCGCCCGCCACGCGGGATACAGCCCCGCGAGAATCCCGACGAGAACGCCGACGACGACGGCGAGCGCGACGTACTCGAGGGGATAGACCAGCGGGATTTCGATATACTGCGCGCCGAGATAGCCGGCGAGCAGTCCCAGCCCCGTCCCCAAGATCGCGCCGATGACCCCGAGGATGACCGCCTCGGTCAGGAACAGGCCGAGCACGTCGCGGTTCTGCGCGCCGACGGCTTTCATAATGCCGATCTCGCGGGTCCGCTCGGTGACGCTGACCAGCATGATGTTCGCGATGCCGATCGAGCCGACCAGCAGGGAGATAGCCGCGATACCGACGATGAAGTTCCGCAGGAGATCCAGGATGTCCTGTAACTGCTGGAGCAGTTCCGTACTCGTCTGGAAGGTGACCGCGAGGTCGTCGTCCAGCAACTCGCTCGCGTCGGAGTCGTCGCTCTCGAGGTAGGCGGTCGCGCTCTCGCGGGCGGCGTCGATATCGGACTGGTCGGTCGATTCGGCCTCGACGATGATCGCGAGGAAGCGAGCGTCGTCGCCGCTCCCGTCGCCCTCTCCGGTACTCTCGCCACTACCATCGCCGCCATCGCTCCCACCGTCTCCGCCCTCTCCGCCGCCGATCCCCAGTCCGGACGCCTGCTCGGCGTAGTAGGGATCGGTCGGCACGTAGACCCGCGGCGAGGACTCGAACCCTTCGAACGGGCTCAGTCCCTCGCTGGTGTCGGTGATGCCGACCACCTCGAGGGTCGTCCGCTCGCCGCCGAGGATCGTCACCGTGAGTTCGTCGCCGACGGTGACGTTCTCATCGAACTGGTTCGCCGCCGCGGGGTTGAGCACCGCCTCGCGTTCGCCCATCTCGAACTGGCTGCCCGCCGAGAGCCGGTCCTCGCGGATGTACGAGGGCCCCGAGGCGATCAGTCCGTTCCCCTGTGCGACCGTCTCGTTCCCGTTCGAGATCGCTTGCGTCTGAATCGTCGCGTAGCCGTAGGCCGCCTCGACGTCCTCGAGGCCCTCGACCGCCTCGAGGTCGTCCTGCGTGAAGACCGGCTGCGCGCCCGCCAGCGGGCCGCCCTCGGTGTCGGGGTCGGCGGCCCAGCCGTAGACGTTGCGCTGGTCGTCGGGGCTGATGTCGCCGATGATTCCCGCTTGCAGGCTCGCCCCCAGCGTGACGAAGGCGATCACCGCCGCGATGCCGATCACGATCCCCAGCGTCGTCAGCGCCGACCGGAGCTTGTGGCCGCGGATGGACCGCCACGAGAGGCGCAGGCTCTCGAGCGGGTTCATTCGGAATCACCGCCCGACTCCGACGTTCGGCTCGCCGTCGGATCCGTCGTCGCGCCGTCGGCGGCTCCGCCGAGGTCCTCGATCCGCTCGATTCGCCCGTCGAGGAGGTGGACAATCCGGTCGGCCCGCTCGGCGACGTGGCGCTCGTGGGTGACGACGAGCATCGTCGTCCCGCCCTCGTGAAACTCGTCGAAGAGGTCCAGAATGTCCGCCTCGGTATCAGTATCGAGATTCCCCGACGGCTCGTCGGCCAGTACGATCGCCGGATCGTTGACCAACGCCCGCGCGAGCGCGACCCGCTGGCGTTGGCCCCCGGACAGTTCGTTCGGCAGGTGATCCGCCCGGTCGCCGAGGCCGACGCGCTCGAGCAGGTCCCGGGCCCGTTCCCGGCGCTCGGTTCGGTCGACACCCTGAAACAGCTGCGGAAGCGCCACGTTCTCGAGGGCCCGCAGCCGCGGCATGAGGTTGAACGTTTGGAAGACGAATCCGACCTCCGTCCCCCGGAGCCGGGTCCGTTCGCGGTCCCCGAGCGCCCCGACTTCGCGACCGCCGACGACGACCTCGCCCGCAGTCGGCGTGTCCAGACAGCCCACGAGGTTCATCAGTGTCGACTTCCCCGAGCCGCTGGGTCCCATGATCGCGGTGTAAGAGCCCTGCGGAACCGCGAGGGAGACGCCGTCGAGGGCGTGGACGGGTTCGCCGATACGGTAGGTCTTGCGGACATTCGAGAGGCGGACCGCCGTCTCCCGTGCCATGCTCGGTCGTCCACGGACGGTTCAAAAAACGTTCGGCGCAACAGTGTTGTCCGCGGCCGAAACGAGTCAACGCGGCGGTTCGAGCGCGTCGACCTCCGACAGCACCGCGAGATGCAACGCTTTTCCCGTCGCCGCTCGCTTGCACACCCATGAAGACGGACGGTGGCTCCGACACAGCGAAGCGCCGCGCCGGCGAACGCGCGGCCGAGGAAGTCGAAGACGGGTTCGTCGTCGGGCTCGGCACCGGATCGACGACCGCCCACGCGATCCGGGCGATCGGCCGGGCCGTCGCCGACGGCCGCGATATCCGCGCCATCCCGACCTCGTTTCAGTCCCGCCAACTGGCGCTCGAGGTCAGCATCCCCCTCACCGAACTCGACGCGGTCGACCGCGTCGACCTCGCGATCGACGGGGCCGATCAGGTGGTCGACGACCCCGACGCCGCCGCTCGCGGCGCGCTCATCAAGGGCGGCGGCGCAGCGCACGCACGCGAGAAACTGGTCGACACGGCGGCGGACCGGTTCGTCGTCGTCGCCGATCCCTCGAAGCTGACCGACCGGCTCGAGCGGTCGGTGCCGGTCGAAGTGCTTCCCGACGCCCACACCACCGTGGCGGATCGGATCGACGCGATGGAGGGCGAGCCGACGCTTCGCACCGCCGAGCGAAAGGACGGCCCGGTCGTGACCGACAACGGCAATCTGGTGCTCGACTGCGCGTTCGGGCGGATCGGCGATCCCGCGGCGCTGGCGGCGACGCTCTCGGCGATTCCGGGCGTCGTGGAACACGGCCTGTTCGTCGGAGTGGCCGACGCGACCTACATCGGCACCGACGACGGCGTCGAGGTTCGACACTACTGACGATCCGTCTCCCGCTGCCGGCCGGTTCAGACCTGTTTCGGCCGCTCTTCGCGTTCGTCGGTTGGCGTATCGACCCGCCGTGCGAACAGTCCGACGATCGCGTAGATCGCTCCCAGCAGGCGGGTCGCGGGCACGACCCACCGTTTCAACTCGAGGTCGTCGCTGTTCTCGTAGGCCACCTCGAGATTGAATTCGACGACCGTTCGCGGAAACAGCCCCAGTACGAGCCCGGCGACCGCGAGGGCGTTCTCGAGACCTGCCGGGATGCCGTCCTCACGGTCGAGCAGCCAGACGAACGCCAGCCCCTCGAGTCGAACCATCGGAACCGTCCACGGTCGCAGCCGTCCCGCGTCGGGGTCTGTAAACGCGATCCGCTCGCCGATTCCGATGATCCGTCTCGGGGCGACGATCTCGAGGAGCGCGACTCCGATCGCCAGTGGTCGTCGCATGGTCGTAGCGATCGCCGTCACCTCGAGCGGAGGCGCAGTCGACTCGAGTCAGAGTCCGCGTCGGTCTCGCTTGCGGCCGCTGCCGTCTCCTCGGACGTACTCCGCGAGAGCAGGGTCACGGTGAGATAGAGCACGCCCAACAGCCGCGCCGCGGGGACAACCCACGGCTGCAGTTCGAGGTCGTCGGTGTTCGCGTAGACCAGCTGCTGGCTGAGATCGATGATCGGCTGCGGAACCAAGACGAGCGTCAGACCGGCGAGCCCGAGCAATCCGCTGACGAGCGTCGATCCTTGCCGGCCGCGGATCAGCAGCCAGACGAACGCTAGCCCCTCGAGTCGCGCGCCGGTCAGCGCCAGCGGCCGTCGCCGGGTCTCTGAGGGGTTTCGCAGCCCGATTCGTTCGCACAGGCCGATGATCGGCTCCGGTTTGGTGATTTCGACGAGCCCGAACCCGATCAGGAGCTTGCGCAACATGTGTCGCTCCTCCCACGGCGAGTGGCAAAAAACTCGAGCCGGCAGTCGGGGTGCCAGTGACCGTCGACACCCTCTCGCCGACTGGACGCATCGCTATCCGAGTAGCGGCCGAAAAAATCGCGGGCGATCGTGCCTTACAGGTCGCGGGGCTGGACCGTCTTCCGGTCGTTGGCTTCTGCGCGTCGGGCGGCGTCCTCGAGCAGTTCGTCGACTTCCTCGTCGAGTGCGTCGTAGAAGTCCGAAGCTACGTTTTTGTCATCGAGCGCTTCCTTGACGGCGGCTTTGACGATAAGATCTGCCATACGATGTACCCGTTTCGCGTTACCTCATATAACGGTTTTGGTTAGTCGTCGAAATACGGGGGTTGCAGCGGTTGATTCGCCCGTTTCGGGTACCAAAATCACCGGAAAGTATATGTCGGATGAGTAGCCACCGGGAATTTCGGGCCGTCCGAACCCCGGCATCCGGGTCGCGCGCGGTCCTCCGGGGCTGGCGCGCACGTTCAGTGATACTGCGCGATTGGTAATGAGTATCAACCAACCATCGAAATCGGGTCGACGGATTCGAGTATGTCGACCGCCGAGGACGACCATGCGCGAACTCCTCGAGGCCGTGGCCGACGGCTCGCTGTCGCCGGCACAGGCCGAAGCCGAGCTCAGGGGATACGTCGTCGGCGAGGCGGGCCGGTTCGACGCCGCCCGCGACCAGCGCCGCGGGATTCCGGAAGCGATCTTCGCGGAAGGCAAATCGGCCGAACAGGTCGCCGCGCTCGCCGAAACCGCCCTCGAGACGACGGGCCGGGCGTTGCTCACCAGACTGTCCGACTCGCAGTACGACGCGCTCGAGTCCCACCTCGACACTGCCGTCCCCGATGCGACGATCGATCGCTGGAGTGGGACGGTCCGTGTTACGGCACCCGACTACGAGCAACCGTCGCTGGACGCGACGGTCGGAATCGCGACCGGCGGAACGGTCGACGGCCCGGTCGCCGACGAGGCGGCGGCCGTCTGTCTGGACGCCGGCGCGACGGTCGACCGGGTCGACGACATCGGGGTCGCAGCGCTTTCCCGAACCCTCGACCAACTCGAGCGACTCCGCGAGGCGGACGTTCTCATCGTCGCCGCCGGCCGAGAGGGAGCCCTGCCGACCGTCGTCGCTGGCCTCGTCGACACGCCGGTCATCGGAGTCCCCGTCTCGAGCGGGTACGGTCACGCCAGCGACGGTGAAGCGGCGCTCGACGGGATGCTCCAGTCCTGTACCGTGCTGTCGGTCGTCAACATCGATGCGGGGTTCGTCGCCGGGTCGCAGGCGACCCTGATCGCCCGGGCGATCGCCGCCGCTCGTGAATAGATCGCATAGTCACTCCCGAAAAATCCTTTTCGCAACCGAAAAGCCAAATAGTGTATGGTGAAGGTTATTTATTCGTTCACCCAGTAGTAGGAGCTACCGGCTTCGGCCGGTGTGACCAATGCCCAAGTGTGACCACTGCGGCGCGCACGTCTCCGAACGGTTCGCACGCGTCTTCGCCGACGAACACGGCGAAATCCACGCCTGCGTGAGCTGTTCGGCCAACGCCGGAATCGCGGAAGCTGCAAAAGAGCGCGCCCGCGGCACCTGACGCATCGCGACCGACAACCACACGCCCCCTCGGACGAGTCGCTTTTTACCGTCCCACACCTGCCCACGAGCGATGGCCGATCACGTCGTCTACGTCCTCGAGTGTGCCGACGGCTCGCTGTACACCGGTTACACGACCGACCTCGAGCGACGCGTCGCCGAACACGACGCCGGCGAGGGCGCGAAGTACACTCGCGGGCGGACGCCGGTCGAACTCCGACACCACGAGCGATTCGACTCCAAATCCGCCGCGATGTCCCGCGAGTACGAGATCAAGCAACTGAGCCGTGCCCAAAAGGAGCGACTCGTCGGCCTCGAGTGAGCGGTCGCCGACTGCTGTCCGATCATTTCCCGTAGTACAGTCACTATTCTCTCCCCTTCCGGGTCCGAAAAATAGATGGGCGTCGCACGCGATGTCGGTCTCGAGATGGAACCCGATATCGTCGACGATCTCAAACAATCCGAGTACACCGGCGAGAACCGGTGTGAACCCTGTACCGTCCTGAACCTCGGTATCGCGGCGGTAGCCAGCGCGGCCATCGCGCGCAAGTCCCGAGTCGGCGGCCTGCTCGCCGCCGCCGTCTCCATCGCACTGATCTCCCTCCGCGGCTACCTCGTTCCGGGGACGCCGACGCTGACCAAGCGCTACCTCCCACCCGAGGTCCTGCGCTGGTTTGGTAAGGACCCTGAGCCTGCTGTCGCGAGCGGGCTCGGCCCCGTCGATACCGGGTCGACCGATGCCATCGACACGGCCCGATCCGCCGCCGAAACCGACGCGGCAACGGGCCCTGGTGAGGCCGACGACGCGACCGCTGACAACGAGGCCGACGCTACCGAGACGCCTGACGCGGACGACGCCACCGTCGCCGCCAGCAACGGCGGTGCCGACCGAGCGGCACTCGACCTCGAGACGTTCTTCCGCGAACACGACGTTCTCGAGCCGTGTTCGGACCGGGACGACCTCTGTCTCACCGACGACTTCGAGGTCGCATGGTTCGACGAAATCGAGCCGCTCGCGGAGGGGACCGTCGGCGCTCCGGCGGCCGTCGACGCCTTCGGATTCGACGCCGATCAAGATGCCTTCGAACTCGAGACACGGGGCGAGTCCCGCGCTCTGCTGTCGCAGTCGCGTCGGGTCGGTCGGTGGCCTTCCCGGGCCGCACTGATCGCGGATGTCGCCGCGAGTCGGACCCTCGAGTCGTGGGTCGATGACTGGGCCGCGTTCGGCCCCGAGACGAAAGGCGAGGTTCTGAACGGCCTCCGCATGTTCCTCGAGACGTGCCCGTCCGGCGGCGACGTGGTGATGGGCGAGGAGGTCGTCGAGTCCTGCTGTAGCAGCCACGAGGTCGTCGCGGTCACCTGCGAGGAGACGGGCGAGCGACTCTTCGAACAGCGTCTCGCCGATGTCGACGCCTGAGTGAGTCGTCGGTCCCGTGCCGGTCGACTGCCGACTCGAGGCGCAAATCGGATCTCAGTCGTCGGCCGCCGCGGATCGCGACGACGTGACGCTGGGGTCGATGAAGGCGTACTCGGCGATCATCCGGCCGAGTTTCTCGACGCGGTCCCGGAGCGCGGGGTCGCGGAACCCGCGGCCGTCGATCGCGTCGGGGTCGGCCTCGAACTTCTCGGACGCGTTTCGGAGCCCGACCTGATGGGGGAGGACCCAGCCGTGGACGCCGCGGACGGTGATCCGCAGGTGATCGAGCGTCGACCCGTAGCTCCCGCCGCCGGCGGTCGCCAGCAGGCCGACGGTCGTTTCTTCGTACTCGTCGAACTGCTTAAAGCGGCGAAGCCGCTTTAGCATGCCAAAAATCTGCGATTTTGAGCACCACAGTAGTCGTGGAAGTTCTTCAGCGCGCCCGAGTACGAGCCGTGATAGACCGGCGTTCCGAGGACGACGGCGTCGCCCTCGCGAACGAGACGGGTCACCGCTTCGCTGTCGCCCTGTTCGTCGATGTCGGGGGCGTAGACGGGGAGGTCGTACTCGCGGAGATCGAGCAGCGTCGTCTCGGCACCGGCTTCCTCGGCCGCTCGGAGGACGTACTTCAGCGCCGTCCGCGTGTAGCTCTCCTCGCGGAGACTGCCGCTGACGGCGACGACGGATGGGGAGGGCGTCATGACCCGCTGTAGGCGGCAGATCCGGAAAACGCCGTTGCCGACGTTCGACGATGCGGACCGATTCGCCGAATCCATCGTGTGACTCCGTGACTATCGCGTTCTCCGCCAGCGTCGCTTTTTTCGCGCCGGCCATCGACCACCGGAGCATGGAGACGATCAGCTTCGGCACCGACGGCTGGCGGGCGACGCTCGAGGAGTTCACCGCTCCCCGCGTTCGAATGGTGGGGCAAGCGGTCGCGACGTATCTCGCGGACGAGGGCCTCGAGGGGCCGGTCGCGGTGGGCTACGACGCCCGCGAGACCTCGCGTGGGTTCGCCGAGGAACTGGCGCGGGTGCTGTGTTCGAACGGCTTCGACGTCCTGCTGTCCGATCGGGACCGACCGACGCCGCTGATCGCCCACGCGATCGTCGACCGCGACCTCGCTGGCGGGCTCGTCATCACCGCCTCGCACAACCCGCCGGAGTACAACGGCGTGAAGTTCATTCCCGAGGACGGCGCGCCGGCCCTGCCCGCCGTCACCGACGCCATCGCGGAGCGACTCGCCGAACCCGACCCGCTCCCCGAGGCCGAGCACGGGACCGCCCGCGAGGTCGACTTCGCCGAGCCACACGCCGACGCCGCCCTCGAGTTGGTGGAATCGATCACCGGCAGCGCCGACCTTGCCGGACTCGGCGTCGCCTACGACGCCATGCACGGCAGCGGCCGCGGGACCACCGACGCCCTGCTCGAGCGCGCCGGCGCGACTCTCGAGCGCTATCGCTGCGAGCGCGACCCCGAGTTCGGCGGCGGTTCGCCGGAACCCGCCGCGGAGAACCTCGGGGACCTGATCGCGGCCGTCACCGACGACGGGAGCGATGTCGATCTCGGCATCGCCAATGACGGCGACGCCGACCGAATCGCCATCGTCACGCCGGAACGCGGCTATCTGGACGAGAACCTGTTTTTCGCTGCCCTCTACGACTACCTGCTCGAGGACGCGTCGGGCGCGGCGGTCCGATCCGTCTCGACGACCTTCCTGATCGACCGGGTCGCCGAGGCCCACGGCGAGTCCGTCCGCGAGGTCCCGGTTGGCTTCAAGTGGGTCGCCGAGGCGATGGCCGACGGCGACGCCCTGGTCGGCGGCGAGGAGTCCGGCGGCTTCACCGTCCGCGGCCACGTCCGCGAGAAAGACGGCGTCCTCCTGGCCGTGCTCGCGGCCGCGATGCACGCCGAAGAGCCGCTCGACGACCGGGTCGATCGGCTGCTCTCCGAACACGGTACCGTCGTCCAGGACAAGATCAGCGTCGACTGTCCCGACGACGAGAAGTCGCGAGTGCTCGCCGACCTCGAGGACGTGATCCCCGAGACCGTCGCCGGAACGGCAGTCGAGGGAATCAACACCGCAGACGGGTTCAAACTGCAACTCGCCGACGGCTCGTGGCTGCTGGTCCGGCCGAGCGGGACCGAGCCCGTCTTGCGGGTCTACGCCGAAGCCGCCGACGAGGATCGGGTCGGAGAGTTGCTCGAGGCGGGCGAGGAACTGGTCGACCCCTTGATCTGAGCGGGCCACGGGGGATAGCAGTAGAGAGTAGCGCGATTCCGGTATTCAGAAACGGGCTGGCACTCGATCCGATACCGACGTGTGTAAACTGTTCAGTGGTCGAACCGGGTAGTCGGTAATTTAATTAACATTACGACGAATCGTACGGCAAGACCCTCCAATGGACTACGAGTTTACACACCGACCGTCGTACACGCACTTGATCGTGACACTGGAGCCGGGCGAGTCGGTCATCGCCGAACCGGGCGCGATGGTCGGTCACTCCGCGAACGTCTCGATGGATACCGGCACGAGTCGAGACGGACTCCTCAGCTCGGCGAAGTCGCTGCTCGGTGGGGAGTCGGCGTTCGCTAACGAATTCACCGCCGAAGACGAACCGGGGACGGTAACGTTCGCTCCGCCGTCACCGGGCGACGTCATGCCCCACGAGCTTCGGGACGAGACGCTGTACTCCACCGACGGGGCGTTTCTCGCGGCGACTGCGGGGATCGACATCGACTCGGAGATCGGCGGTCTCAAGTCGATGTTGGGCGAGGCCAGCGTGACGCCACTGGCACTGAAAGGGACCGGCACGGTCTTCATCGACGCGTACGGCGGCCTCGAGAAACTCGAACTGGCGGCCGGCGAGTCCTACGTTTTGGACAACGAACATCTGATCGCCTGGGACGACCAGGTCGACTACTCGATCCGGCGAGTCGGCAATCTCAAATCGACGCTACTGAGCGGAGAGGGGCTCGTCTTCGAGTTCACTGGCCCGGGAACTGCCTGGTACCAGACGCGCGATATGGACGCGTTGGTGTCGGTCCTCGCTCCCCGACTGCCCAGCGATAACTGAGAACTCCCGGTATCGAACCGATAACGGCTGCCGAAAGAATTCGGTTAGTCGACTCGCTCCGCCGGCACGCCGACCACGGTCGCGCCGGGTTCGACGTCTTGGGTGACGACCGAGCCCGCACCGACGGCGGCGTCCTCGCCGATCGTGATCTCGCCGAGCAGCGTCGCGTTCGCGCCCAACTGCGCGCCGTCCTCGACCGTCGGATGGCGTTTGACCGGCGCGTTGGTGTCGCCGCCGAGCGTGACGCCGTGGTACATGTGAACGTCGTCGCCGATTTCGGCCGTTTCGCCGATGACGACGCCCATCCCGTGATCGATCGTCACCCGCCGGCCGAGTTCGGCGGCCGGGTGGATCTCCACGCCGGTCAACAGACGAACGACGTGGGAGAACAGCCGTGCCAACAGGCGACAGCCGACCCCACTGTTCCAGCAGCGGTGGGCGATCCGGTGGGCCCAGACCGCGTGCAGGCCCGGATAACAGAGCAGTACCTCGAGCCACCCCTGCGCGGCGGGGTCGCGCTCGCGCATCGCCCGCACGTCCTCACGCACGCGTTCGAACATCATCGCTCTGGATCGCGTTCGCAGGGACGGTCTCGACGCGACGCTGGCCGCGGGTCGACGGCCGAGTCGGCGAGCGACAACACCGGCCCACGGCGTAACGAGGACAGTTCCTGTCGGGACGCCCGGTGGGGCCGGTAGATACCATATCCGAACGTAGCAGTGGGGGTAGTGTAAAAAGATTCGTTTCCGGCGTTCCGTTGCCTCGGCGTACGAAGGGCCCCCATCGCAGATCTCGGCGGCGTCGTTCCTCTCGAACTACTTGCCGCGAGCGAGCCGCGTCCCGATGCGTTCGGGTAGCCCCGCCTCGGCGACCGCCGCTTGGACCGCCTCGATGTCGTACTCGACGCGATGGGTGTCGACGGTCAGCGCGTCGAGATCGAGCACCGCATAGCCCGCCCGCGGATCGCCGTCGCGGGGCTGGCCGACACTGCCCGGATTGACGACGATTCCCTCCGCGAACTGTCGCGCGCCCTGATCGTGGGTGTGGCCGAGCACCAGCACGTCTTCGTCGCCCAGTATCCGGGGCGAGAACTCCTCGGGATACGTGTATCGAGTGTATCGATCCGGATCATCCGGGTGCCCGTGGACCAACTTCACGCGGCCGTCGCACTCGAGTCGCTCCGCCGGCAGGGAGCCGAGCCACTCGAGTTGGTTGGCCGAAAGCTCCTGCTCGGCATATTCGACACCTGCTTTCGCCATCCCGTTGAACCGGAAGGGCGTCTCCGCGGCCACGGCGGCGTCGTGGTTCCCCATCACCGTCGGTACGCCCCGCTCTCGCAGTTCGTCGACGCAGTCGGCGGGCCACGGGTTGTAGCCGACGACGTCGCCCGCACAGTACAGCTCGTCGACCGGCGGCATGTCCTCGAGGACGGCCTCGAGCGCGACCCGGTTGCCGTGAATGTCCGAAACGAGTCCGACCTTCATGCTCGAGGGTAACTGGCTCGAGGGGTTTGTAGGTTCGCCGGCGGTCGGGCCGCGAACCGGTCCGATGATCGGTCTCGCTTGCTTCCCGCTTCCGGAACGATTACAGGCTGATTCGGTCCCCGTCCTCGGGGACGTGAACGTCCTCGGTCTCCGCCCGCAATTCGTCACGCGTGAGCAGACAGTGGTTGATTGCCTCCATGTGGACGACGATGACCGTCGCGTCGGTGGCCTCGCGGACGGCGGTGACGTCCGAGACGCCCATGGTGATCGGCTCGCCCTGATTGAACTGCGCTTCACCGGCGTTGAGGACGACCGTCTCGGGCTCGAACCGCTCGAGCGTCTGTTCGACCGCGTCGTACCAGACCGTGTCCCCGGCGACGTACACCGTCTCGTCGGCCTCGAAGACGAACCCGGAGACCGGCCCCATCTCCTCGGCTAACTCCCCGTGCCCGTGGCGACCGGGCGTCCGGTGAATGGTCACGTCGTTGAACGACGCCTTGTCGTCGACGGGTCGCACGTCGGTAAAGCCGTCGTCGACGAACTCGTCTGCCTCCTCGGGCTGACAGAACAAGGGTACGTCCGCGTCGAGTTGCTCTTTCGCCGTCTCGTGGAAGTGATCGCGGTGGCGGTGGGTGACGACCACGGCGTCGTGTGAGAGGTCGACGTCGGGCAGCGGAACGAGCGGGTTCTCGCGGTCGTTCGGCGTGTCCGGGATCGGCGGGATATCGCCCGGTGACGCGAACAGCGGGTCGACGAGGAACGTCGTCTCACCGATGGTCACGAGAACGGTCGCGTTCCGTACGAGACGAATACCAGCGCCGGAATCTGTCGACATACGCTAGACGCATCGCCGAGCGGAGTTAGTAGTTGCCGCCAACGACCGGGTCGAGCGCCGTCGCGTCGCTCAGTCGCCGTTCTCGATCGCCGTTTCGAACCCGTCTTCGGTCCGGGCGACGCCGGCCGCACAGACCGCGTGTTCGAACTCGAGGTCGTACGCTTCGCTGGCGGCCTCGGCAGCGGTTTCGGCCTCGAACTCGATCGCTTCGGGCGCGTCCTTCTCGTAGGTCGCGACCAGCGTCGGCTCGTCGACGGTCTCGACCAGCAGTGCGTCCTTTCGAACGGTGCCGATCAGCGCCTCGCCGTCGCCGCCGATCGTCGCCGCGATGCGGGGCGTGTCGTAGTCGTCTTTCTCGTAGTCCAGCGCCAGCAGGCTCTCGGCCAGCGCGTCCCGGGCGGGATATCCCAACTCGAGTTTCTCCGCGATCGGATCGACGTGCGACCCGTTGCCGAAGGCGGCCGTCTCGCCCGTCGGCGTCTCGACGACCCGCAGGCAGTTGTAGGAGACGTAGGGGTTGTCCGTCTCCGGGGCATCCTCGGTGGGACCGACGGTGAGCGCCTCGTCTCGAGCGGTAAGCTTGCGGTTCGGGAACGATCGCGAAGAGACGCGGTACGCGCCTCCTTCGGGGCCGACGACGACGAATCGTCCGACGTACATACTCGAGCGTGCGCGCGACTGGGAAAAGGAATGTCGGTTCGCGTTCGGTTCCCGGATCGGAGCCGGTCGTGTTAACTTAAGCATGATTCCACCAGACGGCGTGGGCTTGAAGCCAGGTTTCTGCGGTGACTGGATCGACGTGACTGAAGCAGTTTGAAAACGATGAGGTTCGTCGTTGTACCTCTCTGAAGACACGTTCGACCTGGTTTCTACCGCCGTGTAATTGAACGCGGTAGCTGAGGCCTTCTCGGCGGAGTCCGCCAATCAGATCGTCGGCGTCGTCGACGAGAAACAGGGCGTCTTCGACGTCGTGTTTCTCGGTTAGCTCGGTGAGAAACTCCCGTGCAATCGGGATCGTATA
>NZ_AOID01000046.1 GCF_000337195.1 Natrinema versiforme JCM 10478
TCGATCCATCCAGTAGAGACGGCGAGGCGGTCAGTTTTGGCCATAGGCATCCAGAACTTCGACCGCCTCATTCCTAACTTAACACGGCCACTGCCATCGAGCGGAACATTATGAACCACCGGCGGTCGATACGTCGTGAACGGCAGCCCCGACTCGAGATGTACTCGACACGCGACCCGTTCCCGGTCCAGTTCGTAACACTCTAATATGCACTCCCACTACTATCTGGTACCTCGTCGGAAATCGGAGACCGGCGAAACATGTCAAGTCCATTAGGGTAGTGGCCAATCCTGAAGCCTTCTGGGGGCTTCGACGCTGGTTCGAATCCAGCATGGACTACTTCTCTGCTGTTTCGACTCGAGCACTTCACCAGCCCTGTCTCCCGGTTTCCAGTCGAAACGAAGGGGTCTCGCGGTAACTCCCGCGTCACCAGAAGTCATATCTCCCTGTCCTCGTTAGCTGTCCGTATGAATCGACGGACGTTCCTTGCCGTCAGCGGGACGACGACGGTCGGCCTGGTCGCGGGCTGTCTCGGTGGCAATAGCGACGCGACAGCGGCCAACGAATTCGACTACGAACTGAACTCGAGGACCAGCCCCGAAGTTCCACTTGTCCCGGTCGAGGACGCCTACGAGTGGTTCAAAAACGACGAGGCGCGGTTCGCCGATGCGCGCGGCCGGGCCCAGTACGACGAAGCCCGGATCAAAGGGGCCGTCTTCTCGCCGGCGAGCGACGCAGGCAGCGTCGATGATGATCCGGTCGAGGAGTGGTCAACTGATACCCGGATCGTCACCTACTGTCGGTGTCCACACCACCTGTCGTCCCAGCGTGCCGCCTCCCTGATCGATGCGGGATACGAAAACACCTACGCGATCGACGAGGGACTCAGCGGCTGGATCAACAACGCCTACCCCATCGAAGGCTCGGCTGTCGACGCCGAATGGAAAAAGTATGAAATCAACGGAACGACCGATTCCGAGTACTCGGATGAGACGGTCGCTCTCAATCAAATCGATGCGAATCGCAGCGAGATCGCGCCGATCCGAGATGACGGTTCGTACACGCTCCAGCTCTACTTCGCGGGGTCGGCGGACTCGCAGTTCAAAGTCGAAGCGCCCGACTATACCGTCGAGGGAACCCTCGAGGAACTGACGAACGGCACCGTCTCCGGATAAGTTACGATTCGGGTCGTTCGTACGCCCCCTCCCGCTCGAGATCGCCCCGCTTGCGTAGCACAGCAGGCGTCCGACAGATTCCCGGCGCGCCGGTTACCTGCGGCACCGTACAGTTGTTGCAACTTTCACAGAGCACGCGCGGATTTTCGGTCTCGGACTCAGTCTCGAGCAGCCGCGCACCCAGCCGCGGTTCGGCGTAGAAGGGCCGGGCCATGCCGACCATGTCGCAGGTCGGTGGCTCGTCTCCGCCGCTCGAGCCACCCAGCAACCGATCCATCTGCGCTCGCTCGCGAATCCCTCCCTCCGCCAGCACGGGAATCGAAACCTGCTCGCGAACGCGCCGACAGAAGTCCGCGTTCCACGCGGGTTCGAAGTCGTACTGGAGCGACTGGACCCGGTTCGCGATCGAGACGAGTCGCTTTCGCGCCGCGCCGCCGAACGCCGCGTCGTACTCCGCTTGCAGCCCCTCGTTGGTCCACGCTCGCTCGGGGTACTCCCCGCGGACGATGCTCATGTCCCAGACGACCGACGTCTGCACCGGTACGACCGCGTCGTAGCCGATTTTCTCGAGTCGGCGAGCGATTTCGACCCCGTCCTCGAGCGAAAGCTTCCGGCGAACGACGGGCGCGGGCGGTGCCGGCGTCTCCGCCGGGACCTTGGTCAGCAGCGGCACGTCGCCGGCCCGGTCGCGGATCTCGTCGTGGACGACGGCGAGAAACTGCAGGCGGGCCTCGGGCGAGCCGCCGAACTCGTCGTCCCGGCGGTTGTAAAAGGGAGAGAGGAATTGCTGGACGATGCCCATGTTCGCTCCGGCGAGGTGGACGCCGTCGTAGCCCGCGTCGACGGCGCGGGCCGCCGCGCGGCCGAAATCCGCCGCGAGCTCGTACACCTCCGCGGTCGTGAGGACGTGCGGATCGTACTCGAGGAACCCAAGTCGGTCGAGCAGCCGCAACTGCCACGGTGGCTCCGAGACGGCGAGTTGCTCGAGACCCGGATGCTCCTCGCGATATTGGGCGTGCCACGTCTCCATGCTTCGGAGGCCGCCGTGCTCGAGTTGGACGACGATCCGGCTCCCGTGATCGTGAATGCGGTCGGTCAGTCGCGACAGTCGCGAGACGAACGCGGGGTCGTGGACGCGGGTCATCCCCGGCGCGGCACAGCCGCCGTCGCCGCGGACGATCGTCGCGCCCTGACAGATGAGCCCGATGCCCGATGCCGCCGCAGGCTCGAGGTCGTCGATCAGCGCGTCGACCGCGTCGGGGCCGTTGCCGGCACACTCGAGCAGCGGCGCGCGATAGAGTCGGTTCGGAACCGTCATGCCGCCGATCTCGAGCGGATCCTCGAGGCTGGCCATGAACGGAGTTCGAGACGATCGCACAAGAGCGTGCCGTCGACTCTCTCGAACCGCGGCGGCCGCTCGTTGCTGCGGCTACTTCTCGACCTCGAGCAGCGCGACCCGCTCGCGGACCAGCGCCGAGAGCGACGCGACGGTGGCCGCCCGCTCGGTGTCGGTGATCTCGAAGAAGTCACAGAGGGTCTCGCTGTCCTGTCTCTCGAGGGTCGACGCTCGCTTGTCGAACGCCTCGAGGCCCTCGATTTCGTCGAGCGCGGCCGCTCCGTCGGCGTCGACATCACTGTTCCCACTGCCGTCGACGAGGACGACCGCCCGGGTCTCGCCCTCGCCGACGCCCATCTCGAGGGCGCGGTCGATCTGTCGGCGACCTGCGGCGTACAGCAAGATTTCGACGGCGCGGTCCCGGGCGACGTTCTCGCCGCGTTCGATGGCGCGGGCGGCGAATTCGACGGCTCGCTCGAGGTGGGCGCGGTCGGCGACGTAGCGGGCGTCAAACGCTTGGATCGTCACGCCGTGGCGGTCACCGATCGGGCCGAGGTCGGCCACGAACGCGTCCAGATCGTCGATCTCGAGACGGCATTCGAGTAGCTCCATCAGAAATCACCCAGACTTGCCTGACTGTCGTCCGCCTCCGGCGTCTCCGCCGCCGTTTTCTCGGTATCCGCATCGTCGCGCGAGTTCGCTTTCGTCACGTCACCACCGCCGCCCGACCCTGTCGATGCCGGTTCGACGCCATCCATTGAGGGGTCCTCCCGGCCGGCGTTCTCGAGGATATTCTCGGCTGTTTTCTCCCCTTTGAGCACGCTCAGTACGACGCCCTTGTCCGCGGACCGGAGGTCGGCGGGCTCCTCGATCCCCGCATCGTGGAGCCGGCGGGCACGCTTGCGGCCCACGCCGCCGACCGAGACGAGTTCCAGTAATTCCTCACTCACGCCGTGCTCGACGCGGGCGCGGGCCTCGCGGACCGCGACGGTCCACTCGCTGTCGATTTCGGCGGCCAGCGACTCGGCTGCGCCCAGCAGCCACTCCGCGGTGTCGACCTTGCCGCGCAGGTCACCCGGCCCGATCTTGTACCGGTCCGTGATCCGCTCTTCGTCCGTTTCGTCGGCCCAGTCCTCGAGTAACTTGCCTGTCTTGAGCGCGGAGAGCCAGTCCTCGAAGCGGTCCTCTTCGTACTCGCTCGGGGCGTCGCCCAGCAACTCGGTCTCGCGCTCGTAGTAGAGTTCGCCGTACTCCTCGTCCTCGCCGGAGCGTAGGTAGAGTTCGTACATGTCCGGCGTCCGCGAGACGAGGTGGTAGAGCCCCAGCGCCGTCGGGCGCTCGTCGGCGTGCTCGAGGCCGTGGACGATCTCGGCGGCGCTCATCGGGTCCAGATAAAGCCGCGAGACGGTGTGACCGAGGCTGGTCGCCTCGAGTGTCTCGTCGCGGCCACCGCTCTCGAGGTCGGCCGCGGTGGTGAACGCGCCGTCGGCGATGTCCTCGCTGCCGTCGCTTCCGGCGCTATCGCGCTCGATGAAATCATTCGATTCGAGGTACTCGAGGACGGTGTCGGTGACCGTCTCGAGCCGGCCGGGTTCGCTCGACTGGCTGGCATAGAGCGTTGCTTCCAGGAACTCGAGCAGCCCTTCGCGGGTGCGGGCGAAGCCGGAGGCGATGGTCGCAAGGACGTGGGTCCGCAGGGCGGGTTCGGCCGCCAGTTTCGATCGGACGGGTTCGGGATCGGCCCAGATGTAGCGGTCGAACAGCTCCTCGCTCTCGTCGTGGCTCTTGGCGAGCAAGACGGCCTCGCCGTAGGGGTCGAGCCCCGGTCGACCCGCTCGACCCATCATCTGGTGGACCTCGAGGACATCCAAGGGTGCCATGCCGCCGGCGCTGGGGTCGAAGCGCCGCCAGTCGCGGACGATCACGCGGCGGGCGGGGGTGTTGACGCCCGCGGCGAGGGTCGGCGTCGCCGAGATCACCTTCAGCAGCCGGTCGCGGAACGCGTCCTCGACGATGGTCCGCTGGGTGCTCGAGAGGCCGGCGTGGTGGAAGGCCGACCCGTGTTCCACGGCCTCGGCCAGATCCGCGCTCGTCTCGGTATCGCTATCGTCCCGGATCTCGTCGGCCAACTCCGCGAGTTCGGCCTGTTCCTCGGCGGTCAGTTCGTTCTTCGAGACGCCGCCCAACCGCCGCGCGGCAGCCTCAGCGTTCCGCCGCGAGTTGACGAATACGAGCGAGGATCCCTCCTCTTGGAGGATGTCGCGGACGAGTGCGGCCTCTTGCTTTTCGCTACCGTCGACGGGCACCTCCCGGGTCGAGCCGTCGTCGAAGTTCAGGGCGTTGCCGTAGTGGACCCCCATCTGGAGGTCGATCGGTCGCCAGTCCGTATCTACAAGCGCGGCGTCGAGCCAGTCGGCGATCTCGTCGGCGTTGCCGACCGTCGCCGAGAGCGCGACGACCTGCATCCGCGGGTTGAGCTTCCTGAGTTTGGCGAGGGTCACCTCGAGCGTCGGCCCCCGGTTCCGGTCGTCGATCAGGTGGACCTCGTCGCTGACGACGCAGGTGAGATCCGAGAGCCAGTCGGCTCCGTTTCGCACGAGCGAGTCGACCTTCTCGCTCGTGGCGACGATGATGTCTTTCGTCGCGAGCCAGTCGCTGGTGCTCTCGTAGTTGCCGGTCGTGACGCCCGTCGTCACGCCGAACTGCTCGTAGGCCTCGAACTCCTCCTTTTTCTCGCTGGCGAGCGCCCGCAGGGGGACGATGTAGAGCGCTTTCCCGCCCCGCTGGACCGCCGACAGCATCGACAGCGCGGCGATCATCGTCTTCCCGCTGGCAGTCGGGACGGCGGCCACGAGGTTTTCGCCCTCGGTCGCCCCGGCCTCGACCGCCTCGGCTTGGGGCGGGTAGAGCTCCTCGATGCCCTCGTTCCGGAAGTGGTCGATGGCACCGGGCGGGAGCCCCGTCAGCTCCTCGGTATTCATTATCCGCCCTTGGCGCGTCCCGCGGTTTAAACTATCGTCTCGATACGGGCGCTTCCGGTATTGCGCCCACAAAAGGGATCTACAGCCTTCTCTTCCCCTCCGAATCGGATTCCGTTCGAGTCCCGTGGTAGCACCGCGGCGATAAACCGATAGGAGTAGCGGTCGAAGACCGCCCTATGGCCGCCCCCGACCGCGTCCTCGTCCCCACTCTCGGCCGTCCGCGAGAGGACGAGGCACTCGCCTACGCCCTCGAGACGTTTCCACAGGCCGAAATCACTCTTCTCGCCGTCGTGACGCCGCTTGACGCGCCGCTCAGCGAGGGCGGGGTCCTCGAGCGAAGCGAGGAACGGACCGCACAGGCCCGACAGAGCGCGACCGAACTGCTCGAGTCGGTCGCCGATTCCGCGGCGGCGGATCGCGTCCGGATCGAGACGGCCGAGGGACGACCGGGAACCGTCGTTCCCCGATACGCGTCCGACGAGGGGATCGACCACGTCGTGATGTACGGCTCCGGGACCGGATCGGCGGGATTCCTGCGGCGGTTTCTCGGCCACGGTATCGCCGCGACGGTCGTCGAACGCACCGCCGAGCCGGTGACGGTCCTCGAGTAGCTCCCGGTGCGCTCGAAGCCGAACCCATCCGGGATCAGCCCCCGATTACCGCGGCGAACAGTCGGTACAGGCCGTAGCTGACGACGACGGAACTCGCGAGTGTGAGCAACCAGAAGGTGACCGTGACGCCGATTTTGCGCCGCGAGACGCCGGCGGAGCCGCCAGCCAGTCCGCCGCCGATGACCCCTGAGAGGATGATGTTGTTCAGCGAGATGGGGATTCCGAGAGCGATCGCTAGCTGCGCGATGATAAAGCCCGGCACCAGCGCCGCGATCGACCGCCGGACGCCCAGTTGCGCGTACTCTCGGGAAGTCGCCTGTAACAGTCGCGGCGCGCCCATCCAGGCCCCGGCGAGGATCCCGGCCGCGCCGATCGCGAGCAGGAGGATTCCGGGGAGACCGAGTTCGGCTCGAAAGAGGTTCTCGAGCGGGCCGGTGGCGAGCCCGACCTGCGAACCGCCCGAAGAGAAGGCGACGATGCCGCCGAGAACGAGCAGAAACGAGCGGATCCCGCTTTCGACGGAGACGAGGACGCGGTTGCGGACCCAGTAGAACGCCAGCACGCCGACGCCGATCGTCACGAGGACGGTTCCGAGATCGACGCCCGAGGCGAGCATCGGGCCACCGCCGAACTGCCGGGCAACGAATCCGGCCAGTGTCCCTTGACCGGCGGCCGGATCTGGAATCACCCCGAGACCGACGTTGGCGACGATCGCACCGACGATGCCGGCCAACAGCGGCACCCCGATCGTCTCGGGGACGTCGTCGCGCCGCAGAACGGTCGCCGTCGCGTACGCCAGTCCGCCGGACATGATCGGCACCAGCAGCCAGAAGGTTCCGAGCCGCCGGTAGGTCGCCATCGCCGGATCGCCGCCCAGCGAGAGGCCCACGCCGACCATCGCACCGGTCGTCGCGAACGCGGCGGGGATCGGATACCGCGTGTAGATCCCGATCGCCATGAAGCTCGCCGCGGTCAGCAGCCCGGCGGTCGCGGCCAGCGGCGTGATCGTGACGCCGTCGATGAGATCCGCGCCGATCGTCTCGGAGATGCTCCCGCCCTGCATGAGTGCGCCGGCAGCCGCGAGGATTCCGATGACGAACGCGGCCTGCATCGTCGAAATCGCGTTCGCACCGATCGCGGGGGCGAAGGGCGGCGAGTTGCTGTTCGCCCCGAGCACCCACGCCATGAACAGACAGGTCAGGATAGCGACCCCGACGAGGACCCCAGAGGAGAGTGCGACCATTCCGTCTCTCGTACGCCGTCTCCACGACCCCGCGGAAAAGCGTTGGCTCGGCAGACGATCCGCGATCGGGATTCCGTTGCTATCCGGGTTCGCTGCCCGCGGGACCCCGTTTTTCCAGAACTGCGCTGTAATGGCCCGTTCCGTCGGTTCGGCGGACGTCGCAGATGGACCACGGCGTCGCGTTCGTCGCCTCGCGGAGCCGCGCGGGCGAACACAGCAGGAACTGGAGCGTCCGCCCGACCTCGCGGTAGCGCTCACCCGCCGCCGTCTCGCGTTCGAACTCGAGGTGGAAGCACCGGTGAGCGATTCCCGCTCGGGGATCGGACCGATAGCCGAGGAAGTCGTCGCCCACCCGCGTCGGATCGTAGTTGTCGACGACCGCGACCCCGCCGTCGTCGGTGACGCGAGCGAACTCGCCGAGCAGTTCGCGGATGCCGGCCAGCGAGCGGCCGAGCCCGAGCTGGGTGCCGACGGCGTGGACGGCTCCGAACGCGCCCGTTTCCACGGGGAGCGCGAACATGTTGCCGAGGAGAACGGCCTCGAAGCCGCGCTCCGCGGCTTCACCGCTTCGCCTCGAGGTCCTGTGGACCTCGCACCGCTCTCGGGCCGTCAGAACAGCGTTCGGACTCACGTCGACGCCGGTGGCTTCGACCCCGTGCTCGGCCCACCACAGGAGGTGTTTCCCCGCTCCGCAGCCCACGTCGAGGATCGGGTCGTGATCGCACAGGCGCTCGAGCCGGTCGATCGTCTTCGCCTCCCACGACTCGGGGCTCGAGAAGTAGAACTCGGCGACGGTGCCGTCCTGTGTGTCCGTCCCGTCGCGATAGGTCAACCGTCCCGGATCGTCGCGCCAGTGTGCGAGCATCGCCCGTCCAAGCGGGTCCGCTCGAGTAGCCTGTCGGTTCGGTTTCCTCGACGGATCGGTCCGGTCCCGCGCCATGTTCGTGTCGAGACCGTCTCCGATAATAACTTCATACTGATAAATGATTCCGACTAACACACCACACGGACGACGACCGCTAACGATTTACCGCGATCGACCGAATCTCCGGCCATGAAAGTCGAGTTCGACGAGGACACCTGTATCGGGATGTTCCAGTGCGTCGCGGAGTGGGACGCCTTCGAGAAGGACAAATCGAAGGGAAAAGCGATCCTCGCCGACAGCGAGGAAGTCGAGGACGGGATGTTCGTCCGGGAAGTCCCCGAGGACGCGGAACTCGACGCGAAGTTCGCCGCCCGATCCTGTCCCGTCGACGCGATCGTCATCTACGACGACGACGGCGAGCAACTGATTCCCTAACAGCGACTCGAGCGGCGTGAGAAAGAACGAAAGACGGCTACTGCCTCGGTCTCGGAACGCCGCCGTCTACGAGATTTTGTCGTACTGTTCGGAAAGCTTCTCGGCGGCTTCGCCGAGCTGGTTGCGCTCGAATTCGGTGAGGTCCCACTCGACGATCTCCTCGACGCCGTCGGAACCGAGCTTGACCGGCACGCCGAAGGCGGTGTCCTCGTGGCCGAACTCGCCCTCGAGTTTCACGCTGCCGGGGAGCACCTCGCCGGTGTCCCGGAGAATGGCCTCGACCATGTGACCGACGCCGGTCGCCGGCCCCCACTGGGTCGCGCCCTTCTTCTCGATGACGTTCATCGCCGAGGTCTGGAGCTCGGAGAGCAGGTCGTCGCGCTCGTCCTCGTCGAACTCGGGGTCCTGGCCGTTGACCCGGACCTTGGAGAAGACCGGAACCTGTGCATCACCGTGCTCGCCGAGGATCGTGGCGTCGACGTTCTGTACCGGTGCGTCGAAGCGCTTGGAGATCACGTAGCGAAAGCGGGCGGAGTCGAGCCGGCCGCCGAACCCGATCACCTTCTCGCGGGCGCGGTCGCCCGTCTCGTAGAGGTGCCGGTTCAGCAGGTCGACGGGGTTCGACGTCGTGACCGTGATGAAGTCGTCGTTGTGCTCGGCGATCGAGGAGCCAATGTCCTCCATGATCGGGGCGTTGTCGCCCGCCAGATCGATCCGGGTCTGGCCCGGCTGGCGCGGAATGCCGGCGGTGATGACGACGACGTCCGAGCCCTCGGTGTCCTCGTAGCCGCCCTGCCGGATCGTCGTGTTCGAGTCGTAGGCCGCGCCGTGATTGGCGTCGGCGGCCTGTCCGATCGTGTCGTCTTCCTTGTCCGGAATGTCCACGAAGACGAGTTCGTCCGCGATGTCCCGAAGCGCGATGTTGTAGCCCGCGGCGGCCCCGACGGTCCCGGCCGCGCCGACCACGCTCACTTTCGTCATATCGCGTAATGCTTCCCCATCCCACACGTTAAATCCGTCGGAACCCGTCGGTTTACCCGGCAGTGACGAAATCATCTCGACGATTGTCGTATCTCTCGGCCGGGCGATTTCTCGTCGCTCCGCGAGTTATGATCGGCTCGAGATCGACCCGAGGTGTCCGGCGCGACGCCTGCGGCCCGAACCGATCATGTCCACCGCCGCCGAGGACTCGGACATGCGCGTCAGCGTCGTCGGCGGTGGAACGATCACGGACGAACAGGCGGCCCGCGCGGAAGCGGTGGGACGCGAACTCGCCGCTCGAGGCCACACGGTCGTCTGTGGCGGTCGCGGCGGCACGATGGCGGCGGTCTGTCGCGGCGCGAACGCCGAAGGCGGGACGACGATCGGGATTCTCCCCGGCGAGGACCGGGACGCGGCCAACGAGTTCGTCGACGTCGCTATCGCGACCGGGCTCGGCCACGCCCGGAACGCGCTCGTCCCGCTGAACGGCGATGCAGTCATCGCGCTCGCCGGCGGCGTCGGCACCCTCTCGGAGATCGGCTTTGCTAGCATCTACGATCGGCCGGTCATCGGCCTCGAGACCCACGACGTCTCCGATCTCGGCATCGACCTCGAGCCGGTCGACACGCCGGCCGAGGCCGTCGACGCCGTCGAAGCCGCGCTCGAGCCGTGACCAACCCCCGATTCGGGGACCGTCGAGTGTCGCAGCTTTTTCGACGCTTCGACACGTCTCAACGGACATGAGCGACTTCGACAAGGAAGCCGAGCGCGAGAAACTTCGCGAGAAATACGAGCAGGACAAGGCCGAGCGCGAGGCGACCCAGCGAATGAGCGACCTGCTGCTCAAGGGCGCGACGATGACCAACGCCCACTGTGGCACCTGCGGCGATCCGCTCTTTCAGGAGAACGGCACCACCTTCTGTCCCAGCTGTCACGGCAACCCCGACGCCGTCCAGGGCACCGACCTCGAGGCCCAGCCGGCCGAGGGCGGACAAGCGGGAGCGGCCGACGACGGTTCTGACGCCGCCGCGACGGCCGCCGAGCAGGAGATACCGACCGATTCCGCGGCCGAGGTCGATACCGACTCCGGCCCCCAACCGGGCGATGCCGGCCGCACTGGTTCCGAACTCGACGCCGAGCCGACGACCGACCCCACGTCGGCGACCCAGCCAGCCGACGAGCGAACGCAGTCGACGCGAGCCGACGCGGACGCCTCGAGCGGCTCGACCAATGCTCGGCAACCGCGCTCGACGGCCCGATCGAACGCCTCGAACTCGGCCGATTCCGGGTCCGCGCGGTCGTCCCGCCGCGCCCCCGCCGCGAGTCCGTCGTCGGTCGACGGCGACCTCGAGGCCGCTCGCGACGCGCTCCTCCGATCCCTCGAAAAATTCGCCGACGAGGCCGCTGCGACGGACGACCCCCGCTATGCACGGGAATGCCTCGAGGCGGCCCGCGAGGCCGGCGAGGCGCTATCGACGCTGCGCTGACTGGTAGTCGGCGGGAGTCACCCGCTCGCTTTGCTCGTCGAGGACACAGGTGTCCGTTCCCCGTGTTCACTCTCCGATCTCCCAATCGTCAGAGCTGCCTTTCGAGACCCGGGCCGGGTTCGACTCGAGTGGAGAGACGGACCAATAGATATACATTAAATTAACCTACACGTATCGATAACGGTCGTGCGGTGACGAGCCATCAAATAACGGGTACCGAATGACACGACACCGGTCCCGACGACGGCTGGACCACTCGTCCAGTCCGTCCCGGAACGGCGCATCGCCCTCCCGCGATATTCGGTGCCAGAAGCATCCAGACCGTGGCTCGCGACCGCTTACTACCTCACTCATGGAGGACGTATACTGATGGCACTGGGTTATGTCACGTTCATCACGGCGGCGATCGTCTGTATCGGCATCGGAGTCACCTGTACCCTCTGTGTGTCCCCCTCGGCGTTCCGGCAAGCGGCCGGCGACATTACGGGGCGTCTCCGCGCTATCGCGCCCTACGTCGGGGTCTCGGTGCTGGTGTTGCTGCTCAAACGGTTCACGCATCAATCCCGTCTGGAACTGTCGTACGCGCTCGATTGGGACATCACCGAGGAGATCTACGCCGTCGAAGGGCTGTTCGTCGCCCACCTGCAGGCGATCGTCCCCGATGCCCTGATCGGCTTTTTCTCCGCGATGTACATGTTCGGGTTCCCGTACCTGCTGGTGACCGCACTCGCCCTCTACTTCCTGTTGCCGACCCAGCGCCGCTTCAAGGAACTGCTGACCGCCTACGCGCTCAACGCCGCGGTCGGCTCGCTCTTCTACACGCTGTTTATCGCCTACGGCCCGCGAAATCACCTGTCTGCGGTCAGCGGACTGATGTACGAGTTCTATCCGCAGACCCAGGAACTCACGGCGGAGGTCTCGGCGAATACGAACGTATTCCCGTCGCTGCACACGTCGCTCGTGGTCATCGTCGCGCTGTTCGCGTGGCGCTCGCGTCGGGTCTATCCGCGGTGGTTCTCGATCGCGTCGGTCGTGGCAACCCTCGTCGTCGTCTCGACGATGTATCTTGGCATCCACTGGTTAGTGGACGTCCTCGCGGGCGTCGTCCTCGGAATCTGGTGTGTCCTCACCGCCGAACGGCTCGTCGCCCGCGCGGAGGGAAAAGCCGACCGCGTTTCCACCCCCGACGACGGCGAGGACGGAATCGCGTCCGAAATCAGCGATTGACCCGAGCCGCTCGAGCCGATCACAAACGCCGACTACCCCGTATACTCGCTCCCGACGACCTCTCGGATGCGCTCGGCGGTCACTGCCCCGACGCCGTCGGCTGCTTGTAACTCGTCTTCGGTCGCGATCATCATCTCCTCGACCGTGCCGAACTCCTCGAGCAGCGACCGTGCGGTGACGGGCCCGATCTCGGCGATCGAGGCAACGACGTACTCCTGTTGCTCGCTTAAGGTCTTGCTGCCTTTCTCACCGTGGACCGATATCTCGCGGTCGGCGGTCTCCTGTTCGCGGCCGCCGATCACCGCCAGCAGGTCGGTCGTGTCGTCCTCGCTCTCGGTCCGCAGGACGCTCGCGCCGAAGTCGACGGCGAGACTCGAGAGCGCGCCCCGGACCGCGTTCGGGTGGATGTCCCGCTGTTCGTACAGCCCCTCGCCCTCGACGACCACGATCGGGCGCGAGTAGTGGCGGGCCATCGCGCCGACCTGCTCGAAGACCGACCGGTCGCCCCCGACCAGCGAGTCGACGAAGTCCGCGACTGACTTGCGCTCGACGACGACGCGATCCGACAGGACGTAGTCGCCCACGTCGAGCGTCTCGAGGCTGACCTCGATCTCCTCGCGTCTCGAGAGGTCCCGTGCGATGTTGGCGTCCATCTCGCGCTGGTCGGCGACGATTTCGACCGCGTCACCCTCGGCGTGGGGTTCGTGAGTCTCGACTTCGTCGTCGGCTCCATCGGCGTCCTCAGCGTCCGCCTCGCCGCTCGAGTTTTCAAGAGCGAACTCTTGTAATCCGGGCCGGTCCTCGACCCCCTCGCTTCCGCTGGAAGAATCGCCGACGGCGTCGCCTTCGCCGCCGTTCCCGTCTACTTTCACTCCGCTTTCCCCGTCGCCGAAATCGGCCAGCGACTGCTGGGAATCGTCGAGTTCCTCGGCGAGTTCGTCGGCCATCCCCTTCAGCTCCCGGAGTTCGTTTTCCATCTCCTTCTCGCGGCGGCGCGAGATCCAGAAGTAGGCCTCGTCGCGGGTGTCTTCGGCCATCAGGACGACCACGCGGCCCTCGGACTGGCGACCGGTCCGACCCTTCCGCTGGATCGACCGGATCGCGGTCGGCACGGGCTCGTAGAAGAGCACGAGGTCGACCTCCGGCACGTCCAGTCCCTCCTCGGCGACCGACGTGGAGACGAGTACTTCGAACTCGCCCGCGCGGAACTCGTCTAACACCTCTTGTTGCTGTTTCTGGGTCATACCGTCCGACCCCTCGCGGTCGCCCTGCCCGACGAACCGCTTCGCGTCGAAACTCTCCGAGAGGAAGTCGGTTAGCGCCTCGGCCGTATCGCGGGACTCGGTGAAGACGATGACCCGATCGCCGCCCTCGAGCCCCAGCGTTTCGGCCAGCAGCATCCGCGCCTTGCTGTACTTGGGATGGATCTCGTCGAAGCTCTCTGCTTTCCGCATGGCCTCGCGTACCCGCGGATCGGAGACCATCCGCTGGCTCGCCTTCGATGCGCCTGACGACCGGGCCTGATTGCGCTGGCGCTCGAAGTAGCGACGCAGCGCCTCGACACTCTGGGTCTCGACGAGGGTGACGGCCTGCCGCAGTTTCATCACTTCCGCGTGAATGGACATCCCCTCGAACCCCTCGGACTGGTCGTTGTTGATCAGTTCCTGCAACTCGGCCCGCATCCGATTCAGGTCCTTCTGGGACTGATCGGGCTGGGTCGAACTCGCGACGCCGAGTTCCTTGAGCTTCTCGAGACGCTCTTTGATCACCTCGTTTAGCGCGTCCCGGATCTCGAGAACTTCCTCGGGGAGGTCGATCCGTTCCCACTCGACGTCGGTGTCGTGGGTGAACTCGTCGACGTCGGCGTCCTCCTCGGTCATCACTTCGACTTCGTCCAGGCCGAGGTTCTCACAGACCTCGAGGATGGCCTCCTCGTCGCCGCCGGGCGAGGCCGACATCCCGGTGACCAGCGGCTGCTTCGCATCGGCGTGGTAGCGCTCTGCGATGTAGTTGTAGGCGTAGTCGCCGGTCGCCCGGTGGCACTCGTCGAAGGTGATGTGGGTCACGTCGGCAAGCGAGATCCGACTTCCGACGAGGTCGTTCTCGATCACCTGCGGCGTCGCCATCACGACCGTCGCCGACTCCCACATCGCGGCGCGATCGTCCGGGCTCACGTCGCCGGTGAAGACGACGATCTCCTCGTCGAGAATCTGCAGCGCTTCGCGATAGAAATCCGCGTGCTGCTGGACGAGGGGCTTGGTCGGGGCGAGCATCAGGGACTTGCCGCCGACCTCCTCGAGTCGCCGCGCCGTGACGAGCAGGCTCACCGTCGTCTTCCCGAGCCCGGTGGGGAGACAGACGAGCGTGTGGTGGTTCGCCGCCGTACCGGCGAGTTTCAACTGGTAGAGCCGCCGCTCGAGGAAGTCGGGCTCGAGGAGGGGGTGCTCAATAGACGCGATTTCCTCGTCCGTCGTAGCCATTACCGGCCGTTCACCGCCGCCGCGAATAAGGGTTCCCGTACCGCGGTGAAAGTGGTTTCGCGGTCCGACGGGGTCGGGAGGGGAGTATACGTCCGTCGCTGCCGTAGGCGGCGTATGGAGAATCGACCGATCGCCCATCGCCCCCCCGACGGCGGATCGATCCTCACTGCGGCCGGCTTCGTCCTGCTGGTCAACCTCATCGGCGCAGCGCCGAGTGTCGTCTCCTCGCCCGACACGCCGTGGTTTCGCGCCCTCGAGAAGCCGTGGTTCTACCCGCCGACGATCGCGTTTCCGGTCGTCTGGACGCTACTCTTCACCTTGCTCGGCGTCGCCGTCTGGCTCGTCTGGCGCAGCGATGCCGACGGCCGTCGCCTCGCGCTGGGGCTGTTCGTCGGACAGCTGGCGTTCAACGTCGCGTGGACGCCCGCCTTTTTCGCGCTCGAGGCACCGCTTCTCGCGCTCGGCGTCATCGTCGCGCTCTGGGGACTCGTCGTCGGTACGATCGTCGCGTTCCGACGGGTCGATACGCGCGCTGCGGCGTTGCTGGTCCCCTACCTCGCGTGGGTGACCTTCGCGGCTGTCCTCAATTTTGAACTCTGGCGGCTGAACGCCTGACGGCCGCACAAACAGGTTGATCCGATCTCCACCGACCGGCGACGGCCTCGAGCGACCCAGAACGGGACGGCCGTGCCGATATCGGAACCGGTCAGCTCGCCCGGCGGCGATCTCTCGACTCCGGCTCGGGCCTACACCGGCGCGAGCTCGAGGGCGAGAAACGCCAGACAGGCGGCGTAGATGGGGATCGTCAGATTGTCGTCGATGATGTAGGTCCGGATCTCGAGGGTGACGCCGTCGGCCAGCGTCGCGCCGAGGGCGGCGACCAGCGCCGCGGCGATCGGCAGGAACGGGATCGCGATCACCGTCGAGACGAGAAACATCGTGCCGAGCACCTTCGGCGGCTTGACCCGCTTGAGCGTGTTGTCCGAGACCGTGCCGCTGATCGGGTCGCCAAGCGCGAGCATCAACATCGCGGGGAGGGCGATATCCGGCTCGAAGACCACCACGACGGCGGCCATGCTTATCAGGTACAGCGCGTAGGCGGCGGGGTTGTCCTGCTCGTACTCGCGGGTGAGCACGTCGTAGAGCCGCCAGTCGAGCCCGACCCGGAGCCGCAGGAACTCGAGGACGAGCGCGCCGGTCGCAAGCGCGACCATAAGAACCTGAAATCGGGGCCACGTGAGCCCGAGCTCGAGATAGTTAGCGAGCAGATAGAGGGCGACCAGCCCCGAGCCGCTGGCGTGGACGAGTCGCCGCTTCAGTTCGTCGGCCATCATGTCGTGCCTCGAGAGAGGTGACCTTCAGTCCGTCGATCAGTTCCAACCTTTTACCCTGCGGTCTGCCGCGCTGGTGGCGTTGCCACACAGCGCGGCGTCCCTCGGTAAACGGTTGATCAAAAGCACTCCTCCCTCCGTTTCGGGACGCTTCGCGTCCCTCCACATCGGTTGTCGGCCCGCTCGCTCACTCGACTCGCGGCTTAACCGCTCGTCTTTTCGCGGCGCGTAGCGCCGCGCTCTCGTTCGCTCGCGGATGCAACGGAAACCTGTGTCGTCGAGGCTGGCGATACGCCCGCTACAACTCCTCGAACTCGAGGTCACCGGCCCGGATCGCCGACAGCGTCTCGGCGAGGTCGTCGATCGGCAGTCGCTTCTGGTCGGTCGAGTCGCGTTCGCGGACCGTGACGCCGCCGTCCTCCTGCTCGATGCTCTCGTAGTCCACCGTCACGCAGAACGGCGTCCCGACCTCGTCCTGCCGGCGGTAGCGCCGCCCGATATTGCCCGAGTCGTCGTAGGTGACCGACAGCCCGGCCTCTCGCAGTTCCGCCGCGATCGTCTGCGCTTCGGCCTCGAGTTCGTCGTCGGTCTGGAGCGGGAAGACGCCGACGAACGTAGGGGCGACTTCCGGCTCGAGCTCGAGGAAGGTCCGGTCCTCGCCGGAAACCTCGTCCTCGCGGTAGGCGTGGTGGAGGACGGTGTAGACGAGTCGATCGACGCCGAAGGAGGGTTCGATGACGTGGGGCGTGATGTGCTCGCCGGCCTCGGTCTGTTCCTCGACCGCGAAGCCGGTCTGTTCGACGGGGATCTCGTGGCTCTCGCCCTCGAGGTCGATCTCGACGGTGTCGCCCTCGAAGGCCTCGCGGTCGCGTGCAGCGAGGGCCTCGAGTTCGTCGACCACGGCTTGGGCGTCGCCGCCGAACTCGGGGCCGAGGTAGCTCATGTCGGGGTCGACGGTGGCTCGCTCGACGGTCTTCGGCTCGTCGTACTGCCGGAAGACGGTAAAGCGGTCGCCGGAGTGTTCGGCGTGTTTCGAGAGGTCGTAATCGCTCCGGTAGGCGAAGCCGGCCATCTCGATCCAGTTGCCGTCGACCTCGCTTTCGGCGTCCCAACAGTCCGCCGCGTAGTGGGCGCGCTCGCCGGAGAGGTGTTGGCGGAACCGGAATCGGTCCATGTCCACGCCGACCGCCTCGTACCACGGCTTGGCGACGCCGAGGAAGTAGGCGACCCACGGGCTGGTGATGATCCCTTCCTCGATGGCCTCGCCGATCGTCGTTCGAATCTCCGAGCCGTCGTCGGCGTTCTGTTCGCTCGCGGGATAGAGCGTCACCTCGACGTCCGCGACCGCCTCGAGGTCCGGCTCGTCTTCCTCGGGGTCGATGAAGTACTCGAGTTCGGCCTGCGTGAACTCCCGGGTCCGGATGATCGAGCGCCGCGGACTGATCTCGTTGCGGTAGGCCCGGCCGATCTGGGTGACGCCGAAGGGGAGCTGATTGCGCGCGTACTCCTTGAGCCGCGGGAACTCGACGAAGATGCCCTGTGCGGTCTCGGGGCGCATGTAGCCGGGGTCGGAGTCGCCGGGGCCGATGTTCGTCGCGAACATGAGGTTGAAGGTCTCGACGTCCTGGTCTGCCAGTCCCGCGCCGCAGTTCGGACAGACGAGTTCGTACTCGGCGATGACCTCCTCGACCTCGGGGATGGGGAGGCTCTCGGCGTCCTCGTACTCGGTGTTGTCCTCGACAACGTGGTCCGCGCGGTGGCTCTCGCCGCACTCCGGACACTCGACGAGCATGTCGTCGAAGCCGTCGAGGTGGCCCGAGGCCTCGAAGACGGGTTCGGGCATGATCGTCGGCGCGTCGATCTCCATGTTGCCCTCCGCGACCGCGAAGCGGTCCCGCCACGCGTCCTCGACGTTGCCCTTCAGGGCCGCGCCCTGCGGGCCGAAGGTGTAGAAGCCGCCGACGCCGCCGTACGCGCCGGAGGACTGGAAGAAGTAGCCCCGCCGTTTGGCCAGTTCGACCAGTTTCTCGCTCGTCGGGTCCGACTCACCCGCGGCCTGGTGGTCGTCACTCATACAGCGCCTCCAGGAGGTCCACGTCACAGACGATGCCGACCAGCTCCTCGCCCGTGACCAACGGAATCTGTTCGATGTCGTTGCTGATCATGCGCTGTGCGGCCTCCTGGACCGTCGTGTCCGCCGCGACCGTCACGACGTCGTCGCTCATGAACTCCCGAACCGGCCCCGCCGGCAGCTCGATGTCCCGCGTGGGGAGATAGCGGCTGCCGACGGCCTTGATGCCCTCCCACGACCACTCGTCGTCCTGGTCGCCGAAGTTGTCGCCCGTCTCCTCTTCGCCCTCGACGATGCGGGCGACCTCGAGAACGTCGACCTCCGTCAGAACGCCGCTCATCCGGCCGTCGTCGTCCAGCGCGACGGTGTAGGGGACGTTCGCGTAGGAGAGCTCCCGCTCGGCGACGGGTAGCGGCGCGCCCTCGTAGGTCGTGTTGACGTTCTCGCTCGCGTAGGTATCCACGGTGCCCTCGGTTTCCTGATCGCCGGCCGCGATCGCGTGGATCACGTCGGTCACCGTGATGATGCCCTCGAACTCCCCGTCGACGACCGGCACGCGGCGTGCCCCGTCCTCGACCATCGTCCGCGCGACGTCCTCGAGGGCGGTCCCGGCGGTCGTCGTCGGGACGGCCTCGTCCATTAGCATGACGAGCTGGTCCTCGTCGGGCTGGTCGATGAGCGTCTCCCGGGAGATCAGTCCCCGGTACTCGAGGCCGTCGTCGGTCGGTTTGACGACCGGGACCGAGGAGAACGACTGTTCTTGGATGTACTCGAGGACGTCCGAGCGGGTCCCCGGCAGGTCGGCGGTCACCACGTCTTCGCGGGGCGTCATCGCGTCGGCTACGTTCATATCCCCACGGTACGGCGAAAATGAGTATAAACCCAGTGTTTCACACCCGGTATCGGTTCGATTTCCGATCGGTATCGCGAGCGGACAGTCAGATTCGATGCGTTTATATGTACGTGAGTGTCACTCTCTCACATGGCGACGAACTCCCACGCCATGACGTCCGACGACACGATCGTCGGTTCGATCGATTCGACGGCCGCGAGCGACGAGTACGTCATCGCGGATATCTCCGCGGACGGTGCGTGGATGTCCATGCAGGCGGACGACGCACCGACGCTTCCGGCCTGGCGATAACTGGGGGTGGGAAATGGGATTGTTCTGCAACGAGTCCGGTCGCGACTCCCGTCGCGGCCGGCAACGACATACCGACAGTCGCTGCTGAGACCTGCGCAGCCCACCGTTCGTCCGTGCCGCGCGACGGGACGGCTCGCATCGGCTCGAGCCGGCGGTTCTCACCGAGGTATGGCATACCCTACCGTTTAGTACGCTGGGCTGGTCGCGTCGTCTATGGGACGCTCTCGACCGCGACGGCAGGCGGAATCGAAGTCGAGCGACGAGTTCGGGTTCGATCACGGCACGTCCCGGCCGTCCGTCGTCACGTTCCTCGCGGCGCTGGTCCCGAACGCGCTCGCCCGACGAGCCGTTTCCGTCTCCATCGCGACCGACCGCGGCGTCTACGAGCGGGACGATCCCGTCGAAATTACCGTCGAGTTCAAAAACCGACTCCCGGTACCCGTCGAACTCCCGACGGCCGGCCAGCGCCGCTGGGGCTGGCGCGTCGACGGCGACCTCGAGGCCAGCGACGAGCGCCGCTACACCCGGGGTCGGCCCGCGACCTTCGACTTCCGCGGCGGCGAGCGAAAGCAGGTCTCGGTGACGTGGAACCTGTCTCTTATACACATCTCTGAGCGGGCTG